>NZ_JAKSYO010000094.1 GCF_022829635.1 Methylobacterium sp. E-066 | reverse complement strand
GGTGCCGCGGGTCGCCGCGGGGATCGGATCCCGCGCGTACTTGGCCGACACCTGGGTCCCCGCGGCGTCCCGCGTCCCTCGTGCTGGGTCTTCTTGGGCCATGCCCCCGGCGCCTTGAGGCGGGTGGGGACGATGACGCGTTGCCGGAGACGGAGCGTGAAATCCGGCTTCCCGCCAGACCAACTGCGTCGAACAGGATCGGGCTGTATATCCGATACAAAAAAGCATTCGGCCGGGGATCGACCGGGTTTTGTCACACTTGGTTCGCGGAGGAAGACCGGGCCGCCGTTGAGGCGAGGGACGATTGTCGTTAGCGTGCCGGCAGATCGGGAGGATGCACGGCAACCGTGCACGGGATGGATATGGCAAACGCAACCCACGCGACGACTGCGCCCGGCGCCCCCCGCGAGCCCTGGTACAAGGTCCTGTACATCCAGGTCCTGATCGCCATCGTGCTCGGCGTTCTGCTCGGCTGGTACGACCCGGCCACCGGCAAGGCGATGAAGTGGCTCGGCGACGCCTTCATCGCCCTGATCAAGATGATGATCGCGCCAATCATCTTCTGCACCATCGTGCACGGCATCGCGTCGGTCGGCGACCTCAAGAAGGTCGGCCGCGTCGGCGTGAAGGCGCTGGTCTATTTCGAGGTGGTCTCCACCCTGGCGCTGCTGATCGGCGTGCTGGTCGGCGAGGTGATCCGGCCCGGCGCCGGCTTCAACGCCGACCCGTCGAAGCTCGACGCCAGCAAGGTCGCGACCTACGCCAACAAGGCGGCGGCCGATTCCACCGTCGCCCATATCCTGGGGATCATCCCGAAAAGCTTCTTCGATCCCTTCGCCACCGGCGACCTGCTGCAGGTGCTGCTGATCTCGATCCTCACCGGCGTCGTGGTGACGAGCCTCGGCGAGCGCGCCGCCGCGGTGAACAGCGCGATCGACACCGCCGGGCAGATCTTCTTCAAGATCATCGGCATCGTGGTGAAGCTCGCCCCCGTCGGCGCCTTCGGGGCGATGGCGTTCACGATCGGCGAGTACGGCATCCAGAAGGTCTACGACCTCGCCTGGCTGGTCGGCACCTTCTACGTCACCGCGATCCTGTTCGTGATCGTGGTGCTGGGGAGCATCGCCAAGGTCGCGGGCTTCTCGATCTTCCGCTTCCTCGCCTACATCAAGGACGAGTTGCTGATCGTGGTCGGCACCTCCTCGTCGGAGACGGTGCTGCCGCAGCTGATGACCAAGATGCGCCGGCTCGGCGCCTCCGATTCGGTGGTCGGCCTCGTGGTCCCGACCGGCTACTCGTTCAACCTTGACGGCACCAACATCTACATGACGCTGGCCACGCTGTTCCTGGCGCAGGCGGTGGGAGCGGACCTGACCTTCGCGCAATACGCGACGATCATCCTGGTGGCGATGCTGACCTCGAAGGGCGCTTCGGGCGTCACGGGCGCCGGCTTCATCACCCTGGCGGCCACCCTTTCGGCGATCCCCAACAGCCCGGTCCCGGTGGCCGCCATGACCCTGGTGCTCGGCATCGACAAGTTCATGTCCGAGTGCCGCGCGCTCACCAACCTCGTGGGCAACGGCGTCGCCTGCGTGGTGGTCAGCCGCTGGGAGGGCGAGCTCGACATGGTCAAGCTCAACGAGGTCATGGCGCACCCGGTCTCGATCGGCACCGACATCTCCGACCACGCGCCGCAGCCGATGGGGACCGACAGCAAGGTCACCAAGGTCGCCGCGGCGGAGTGATGGCGGCGCCCACCGGACGGGCGCGCCTCGGCATAGATCTCGGCGGCACCAAGATCGCCGGGATCGTGCTCGAATCGAACGGCGCGACCCTGGCCGAGGCCCGGATACCGGCGCCGCGGGGCAATTACGGCGCCACGCTCGAGGCCCTGGCCGCGCTCGTGGCCCGGCTGGAGGCGGAGGCTGGCGCGCCGTGCAGCGTCGGCATCGGCATGCCGGGCAGCCTGTCGCCGGCGACAGGGCGCGTGCGCAACGCCAATTCCCACTGGCTCAACGGCCATCCGTTCGGAGCCGACCTCGCGCGCCGCCTCGACCGGCCGGTGCGGATCGAGAACGACGCCAATTGCCTGGCGGTCTCGGAGGCGGTCGACGGCGCCGGTGCCGGCGCCCGGGTGGTCTGGGCGGTGATCCTCGGCACCGGGGTCGGATCGGGCATCGCCATCGACGGCCGCGTGCTCACCGGCCGCAACGCGATCGCGGGTGAGTGGGGCCACGGTCCCCTGGCCGGAGCCCAGGCGGACGAGCAGCCCGGGCCGGATTGCTATTGCGGCCGCCGGGGCTGCGTCGAGACCTGGCTGTCCGGCCCGGGGCTCGCGGCCGACCACGCCCGGCGGCACGGCGGCACCTTCACCGCCGAGGCCATCGTCGCGGCCGCACGCGCCGGCGATGCGGAGGCCCGCGACACGCTCGCGACGCATCTCGACCGGCTCGGGCGCGCCGCCGCCCAGGTGGTCAACCTGCTCGATCCGGACGTCATCGTGATCGGCGGCGGCCTGTCGCGGATCCCGGAGCTCATCGCCGGCCTGCCCGGAGCGATCGCCCCCCACGTCTTCTCCGACGCCTTCGACACGCCGGTGCGGGCGAGCCTGCACGGCGACGCCTCGGGCGTGCGCGGCGCGGCTTGGCTCTGGGACGCGGATTGAGCGCCTGACGGGCGGCACGGCCCCGATCGCGCGAGAGCTGCGGGAACTCATCCCGCGCGGGCGCGAAATCCGACCCGCACAACCGTAAGCCGATATCGGCCATCCGGCCCTTCGCTCGACGCACCGCGCATGCATTCGACGCGCGGCCGACGCCCGCGTTGCAGCTTGCCTCAAGTCAATCCCAAGCATAGATCTGGCATGCGACAGAGAATCAATCCAATTTTATGAACCCACGTCCGCAATTTTGGGCCAATTTTCTCTGAAATAAGATCGCAAATACAAAAAATTATAAGACAAATCGTCCGATATCGAGGCGGATACAGGGAAGAACATCCGAGACGGGACTCGAATCAGCCTTCGATGTCTTGGATATCCGTAATGCGTGTCCTCCTGGTTTCGTCTGCGTTCAACAGCATGACGCAGCGGTTCTTCGTCGAGCTGTCCGATGCCGGATACGAGGTCGCGGTCGAGATCTTCGGCGGCGACGAGCAGCGCCTGGAAGAGGCATTCGCCGCGTTCCGGCCGGACCTGACCATCGCCCCGTTCCTGACCCGCGCGATCCCGGAGCGGCTCTGGCGCGAATATCTGACGCTGATCGTGCATCCGGGCATCGAGGGTGACCGCGGCGCCTCCGCCCTCGACTGGGCGATCCAGGAGAAATGGGACCAGTGGGGCGTGACCCTGCTGCAGGCGGAAGCCGAGATGGATGCCGGCCCGATCTGGGCGACGCGCAATTTCCCCCTGCGCCAGGCGCCCAAGAGCAGCATCTATCGGCGCGAGGCGATCGACGCCGCCGTATCCTGCCTGTGGGAGGCCCTCGCCAATGTCCAGACGCCGGGCTTCCGGCCCCGGCCCCTCGATTACGCCGCCCCGACCGCCCTCGGTCGCCTGCGGCCGTCGATGAAGCAGGCGGATCGCCGGATCGACTGGAGCCGGTGCGAGACGACCGACGTCCTGGCCCGGATCCACGCGGCCGACGGCGTGCCGGGCGTGCTCGACGAGATCTACGGCCTGCCGGTCTATCTCCATGCCGCCTGCGCGGAGCCGGACCTGCGCGGCGCGCCGGGGCAGGTGATTGCCCAGTCCGATAGCGGCGCGATCTGCCGCGCGACGGTCGACGGCGCGGTCTGGATCGGCCGGCTGAAGCCGAAGCTGGAGGGCGGCGGCGGGATCAAGCGCAGCGCCGCGGACACCCTCGGCGATCGGATCCCGGCCGACCTGCCCGTCGCCGCTCCGGTCGGGCTCGTGCATCCCAACCCGGTCGAGGAAGTGAGGCTCGAGCGCGCCGGCGACATCGTCCATCTGCACTTCGATTTCCACAACGGCGCGATGAGCACGGTGCAGTGCCGTCGGCTCCAGGCGGCGTTCCGCCAGGCGGTGGAGACAACCGCCAAGGTCATCGTGCTGGCGGGCGGTGACGACCTGTTCTCGAACGGCATCCATCTCAATGAGATCGAGGCGAGCGCCGACTCGGCCGCGGAATCCTGGGCCAACATCGTTGCGATGGACGATCTGGTGCGCGAGATCATAACCGCGACCGACACGATCGTCGTCGCAGCTTTCGGCCGTAACGCCGGCGCGGGCGGCGCGATCCTGCCGCTGGCCGCCGATTTCGTGCTGGTCCGGGACAGCGTGGTGCTCAACCCGCATTACCGCAACATGGGCTGGCTCTACGGCTCGGAATACTGGACCTATCTGCTGCCCCGCCGGGTCGGCTGGGAGCGCGCCGTCCAGCTGACCGAAGCGTGCCTGCCGATCAGCGGCCGGCGGGCCGCCGATATCGGGCTCGCCGACGAGGCGATTTCCGGCGACGCCGAGCAATTCGCCCGGGCCGTCCAGGCCTTCGCCGCCGGGCAGGCGGAGCGGCACGCCGCGCTCACGGACCGCAAGCGCCTGCAGCGCGCCGAGGACGAGGATCGCCGGCCGCTCGATGCCTATCGCCGGCACGAGCTGACGCAGATGGACCGGAACTTCCACCAGCCGGACGCCCCGTATCATCGTGCCCGCAGCGCCTTCGTCCACAAGCGCCCCGCCTGCTGGTCGCCGGTCTCGGTGCGTATGCTGACCGCGCTGAAACGGCTCGAGACGAACGGGTCGCCGGATGTTGTTCGGGGAGCGGCATTTTAGGAGGCGGCCGAGCCACCGGGAGCCCACTCTAGCGGCCTGCTGGCGTAGGCGGCGGCACGCTGCACGGGAGCGTGTCCGGCAGGCCCCTTGCCGGGGCCGGACGGGCAGGGCAGGAGGGCCAACTCCTCGCCGCGAAGCCCCGATGATCGTCCGTACCCGGCCCAACCTGTTCACCCTGCTGTTCACGATGCAGGGCTCGATTCTGCCGCGGGTGGCCCCGAAACTCGTCGGGATCGTCGCGGTCGCCTGCCTGGTGGTCTGGGCGGAGGCGCGCTGGCCGGCCTATTTTCCGGTGACCGCCGGGGTCGCGCCGTTCACGCTGGTCGGCCTCGCCCTGTCGATCTTCCTGAGTTTTCGCAACAACGCCTGCTATGAGCGCTGGTGGGAGGCCCGCAAAGCCTGGGGCAGCTTGATCGGCGAGACGCGCAACCTCACCCGCCTGCTGCCGGCCCTGCTGCCGGCCGCCGAGGCGGTGCCGCAGCTGCGCCGCCTGTCGGCCTTTGCGCACGGCCTGCACGCGCGCCTGCGCGGCCTCGACGAGGCCATGGCGGTGCAGGGGAGGGCGCCGGGGTCGGACCTCTGCGGCCCGAACCCCACCGATTCGGTCCTGGCCGCCCTGACCCGCGACCTCGCCGGGCTGATGCGAGCCGGGCGCCTCACCGACATCCAGTTCGGCCTCCTGGAAGCGCGAATCGAGGCCTTGTCCGGGGTGCACACCGCCTGCGAGCGGATCGCCAACACGCCGCTGCCCTTCGCCTACACGCTGCTCGTCTACCGCACCGCCTGGCTCTACTGCCTGCTGCTGCCGGTGGGTCTCACGGGCTCGCTCGGCTGGGCGACACCGGTCGTGGTGGCGCTCGTCGGCTACACCTTCTTCGGTCTCGACGCCCTGGGCGACGAATTGGAAGAGCCCTTCGGAACCGAGCCGAACGACCTGCCCCTCGACGCGATGGTCCGCGCCGTCGACCGCATCGTGCATCACGCGCTCGACGAACCGATGCCGGTCCCGCTGGCGCCGGACGGGTACTGGCTGCGGTAGATTATTTGGAGCCGATCAAACGCAAATAAGACAAAAATCGATTTCCATTGCCGTAAATATTAGTTGTGTAAATTTTCAAACAAATCGCTTTATATTTTACGAGTAGCACAATGGAACTGAAGAAAGTCGGATTTTTTAGAGATCTCGCTTATGGCGACACTTTTGAGATTGCAATCAAAGACCATGTCGGCATAGGTAGATGTTCAGATAAATATAAAGTACTTCTTTATTTGGACGCCGGCGTGCCTTTTATTGTTTCTCCAGGACCATCCCGCGATATTTTGGACAAACAGAGAAAAATAATTGGGCCTCTAGCAATATTTACCGATGGAATATACGCTTGGCCGGCGGATTTATCTTACTATGTTAAAAATTATTGTGCTCCCTTGCCGGATCATTTCATTGGGCATATGCAAGCGAGCAATTGGCTGATCGACTACGTGGACGCTCACAAGCTGGAAATGGATTAATCAAAGACGAAGCGATCCTTCGTTATATGATGAGATATTCCATGCGCGGAGCACCGGCTCGCTCCGGTCGTGCTCATAGCCAAGGACGCTGACGCTTGCGGTGCCGAGCACCAGCAGCGCGCCGCCCTCCGGCGGCAGGCCGATCCAGCGGGCCGCGAGCACGCGCAGAACATGCGCGCTGGAGAACAGGATCAGGTCGGCATCCACGGCGCGGATCCGCGCGATGACCCGGTCCGCCCGGGCGGCGACAGCGGCCGCATTCTCGCCGCCGGGGCATCCGTCGCGGAACAACCGCCAACCCGGACGCTCGGCCAGGATCTCTTTCGTGGTCCGGCCCTCGTAGGCGCCGTAATCCCACTCGGCGAGGTCCGGATCGATGATGCGGTTTTCCCCGAATCCCGCCAGGTCGCAGGTGGTGACCGCCCGGCTCGACGGGCTCGACCAGACCGCCGCATAGGATCCGGCCGCCAGGCGCGGCGCGAGGGCACGGGCCGCCGCCTCGCCCACCGGCGTCAGCGGGATATCGCTGCGCCCGGTATGTTGGCCGGACAGGCTCCAGGCGGTCTCGCCGTGGCGGACCAGGGTGATCTGCGGATGTTTGGTCTCGGACATGCACGCCTCCGGCTGCCTGCCATCAACGCACCGAGGCCGATCCGGCACCGGGCACCGAGCGCCAAGACAACAAGACAATACGCGGGCGCCGCAACATCGCGCTTGCGTCACCGGCGAAACGGACATAAACATATCTTTATGTCTATCGCTGAGAGTCGAACGGCGGGATCGATCCCCTTTCCGGAAGCCCTGGGTGTCCTGCGGGCGGCGGCCGAGGAGACGCGCCTGCGTATCCTGGCGCTGCTCACGGATGGGGAACTGTCGGTCTCAGACCTCACCGACATCCTCGGTCAGTCCCAGCCGCGCATCTCGCGCCATCTGAAGCTTCTGGTCGAAGCCGGACTTGTCGAGCGCCATCGTGAGGGCGCCTGGGCGTTCTTCCGCCTGTCCGAGGCCCGCGCCGGCCTCGCAGACCCGCTCCTGTCCGGGCTCGACCGAAGCACGCCGCCGCTTTCGGAGGATCGCGCCCGCCTCGATGCGGTGCGCACCCAGAGGGCCGAGGCGGCCCAGACTTTCTTCGCCCGGCTCGCACCGAAATGGGACGAGCTGCGCTCCCTGCACGTCCCCGAAGCCACCGTCGAGGCGGCGGTGCTCGACGCCCTGGGCGAGCGCCCCCTCGGCAGCCTGATCGATCTCGGCACCGGCACGGGCAAGATGCTCGGCCTGCTCGCCCCCCGGGCCGCCCGGGCTACGGGGCTCGATTCGAGCCACGCCATGCTGTCCGTCGCCCGGGCCAATCTGGAGCGGCAGGGCCTGTCGCGGGTGGACCTGCGCCAGGGGGACATCCACGCGCCGCCTTTCGCCCGGGCGAGCTTCGACCTGGTGGTGGTGCATCAGGTGCTCCACTATCTCGACGATCCGGCCCGCGCCCTTCGGGGCGCCGCGCGCCTCGTAGCGCCCGGCGGAAGGCTTCTGGTGGTTGATTTCGCGCCGCACGATCTCGAATTCCTGCGGACGAGCCAGGCGCACCGCCGGCTCGGTTTTTCGGCCGACCAAGTCTCCCACTGGCTGGCCGAGGCCGGGCTCGCCACGGTCGCGACTTCCGACCTGGTGCCCCGGGAGGCCGGCCAGCTCACCGTCACGCTCTGGCTTGCCCAGGAGGCCGGCCATCAGCAGGCGGGCCTCAGCCGCGACGCCGAACCGCTCCAGCGGGCGGTCGCCTGACCCTGGGTCCGGCGACCTCCGCACACCCAGTCCCCCTTCATCGTCTGAACCGATCGACATAGAGGACGAGACCCGATGCGCCGCTCCACCCACCGCGCCAGCCGCGACGGCTACCACCCGATCCGCGTCTCGATCGAGTTCTTCCCGCCCAAGACCGACGAGATGGAAAAGGTCCTGTGGTCCTCGATCGAGCGGCTTGCCCCGCTCCAGCCGAAATTCGTCTCCGTGACCTACGGGGCCGGCGGCTCGACCCGGGAGCGCACCCACAACACGGTCGCCCGGATGATCCGCGAGACGACCCTCAAGCCGGCCGCGCACCTCACCTGCGTGGACGCCAGCCGCGCGGAGATCGACGCGGTGGTCCAGGCCTACTGGGATGTCGGCGTGCGCCACATCGTGGCCCTGCGCGGCGATCCGGCCGACGGCGTCGGCCACGCCTACAAGCCGCATCCCGAGGGCTATGCCACGACCGCCGAGCTGGTCGAGGGGATCAAGCGCATCGGCGACTTCAAGGTCTCGGTCTCGGCCTATCCCGAGAAGCACCCGGAGGCCGCCTCCCTCGATGCCGACATCGACGCCCTGAAGGCCAAGGTCGATGCCGGCGCCGACCAGGCGATCACCCAGTTCTTCTTCGAGAACGAGGTCTACCTGCGCTACCTCGAGAAGGTCCGGGCGGCCGGGATCACGATCCCGATCATTCCGGGCATCCTGACGGTCCAGAACTTCAAGCAGTCGGCCAACTTCGCCCGCCGCACCGGTGCCTCGGTGCCGTACTGGCTGGCCGCCCGGTTCGAGGGTCTGGACAACGACGTGGAGACCCGCCGCCTCGTCGCCGCCGCCGTGGCGGCCGAGCAGGTGCTCGACCTGGTGGACGAGGGCGTCCAGGACTTCCACTTCTACTCGATGAACCGCTCGGACCTCGTCTACGCGATCTGCCACCTGCTGGGCCTGCGCGCGCAGGCGCCGAAGCTGGCGGCGGAAAAGGCGGCGGCCTAAATTCAGCTGCGCCCGCACGGCGCAGCAGGGGGCAGGACGATGGCCGAACCGCAGGATCTAATTCTTCCGCTTCTTCGGGAGATGCGGACCGAGATGCAGACGGGCTTCTCCGATGTTTGCCGGCAGTTCGATGCGGTTGATGCGCGCTTCGACAGGTTGGAGCGCCAGTGCGACGATCTCCGGAAAGCCATGACGGGCGAATCGGTGCTCGGTCGCTACGCGGCCGCGGGGGTCGGGAAGCGTCTCTCCGCGATTGAGGGGCGGCTCGCCGCCCTGGAAAAAGCGGGCTGACCCGGACGATCTCCGGGCCGGTCCAAAACCGAGAATCCCACCCTCCACCTCATCCTGAGGTGCCGCGAAAGCGGCCTCGAAGGAGGGCTCCAGGGCTCGCCTCGACATCTGGAGGGCTCCTTCGAGGCCTCCGCTTCGCTCCGTCACCTCAGGATGAGGTGATCTGACAGGACGCACGATGACCGATTTTGCCCCCGTCGACGGCACTGAGATCGCCACCGCCCTGCGCAGGCGCGCGGCGGAAAAGATCCTCGTCCTCGACGGGGCGATGGGCACGGTGATCCAGCGGCTCGGGCTGACCGAGGCGGATTTCCGGGGCGACCGCTTCAAGGATCATCCGAACGACCAGAAGGGCAACAACGACCTCCTGATCCTGACCCAGCCGGACGCGATCCGGCAGATCCACCTGGATTATTTTTTGGCCGGTGCCGACGTCTGCGAGACCAACACGTTCTCCGGCACCACCATTGCGCAAGGAGATTACGGCCTCGAATCGATCATCCACGACCTGAACCGGGAGGGCGCGCGGCTCGCCCGCGAGGCGGCGCAACTCGCCGAGAAACAGGATGGCCGCCGCCGCTTCGTGGCCGGCGCCATCGGCCCGACGAACCGCACGCTCTCGATCTCGCCGGACGTGAACAATCCCGGCTACCGCGCCGTCACTTTCGATCAGGTCAAGACTGCCTACATGGAGCAGGTCCGCGGCCTGATCGCCGGCGGGGCCGAGCTGATCCTGATCGAGACGATCTTCGACACGCTCAACGCCAAGGCGGCGGTGGCCGCCTGCTGGGCGGTGTTCGAGGAGACCGGCATCCGCCTGCCGATCCAGATCTCCGGCACGATCACCGACCTGTCGGGCCGGACCCTGTCGGGCCAGACCCCGGCGGCGTTCTGGAATGCGCTGCGCCATTCCGACCCGCTGACCTTCGGCCTCAACTGCGCGCTCGGCGCCCGCGAAATGCGCGGCCACATCGCCGAGCTGTCGCGGATCTGCGATACCCTGGTCTGCGCCTATCCGAATGCCGGCCTGCCCAACGAGTTCGGACTCTACGACGAGAGCCCGGAGGCCATGGGCAAGCTCGTCGGCGAATTCGCCGAATCTGGCTTGGTCAACATGGTCGGCGGCTGCTGCGGCACCACCCCGGACCATATCCGTGCGATCGCTGAGTCGGTCGCCGGCAAGACGCCCCGGCAGATCCCGGAGATCCCGCGCCTGATGCGGCTCTCGGGCCTGGAGCCCTTCGTGCTCACCAAGGAAATCCCGTTCGTGAACGTCGGTGAGCGCACCAACGTCACCGGGTCGGCCAAGTTCAGGAAGCTCATCACCAACGGCGACTACGCCGCCGCCCTGGACGTCGCCCGCGATCAGGTCGCCGCCGGCGCCCAGGTGATCGACATCAACATGGACGAGGGTCTGCTCGATTCGCAGAAGGCGATGGTCGAGTTCCTCAACCTGGTCGCCGCCGAGCCCGACATCGCCCGGGTGCCGGTGATGGTCGATTCCTCGAAGTTCGAGGTGATCGAGGCTGGCCTGAAGTGCATTCAGGGCAAGGCGATCGTGAACTCGATCTCCATGAAGGAGGGCGAGGAGAAGTTCATCGAGGCGGCCCGCGTCTGCCGCTCCTACGGCGCCGCCGTGGTGGTAATGGCCTTCGACGAGCAGGGCCAGGCGGATACCTACGAGCGCAAGGTCGAGATCTGCACCAAGGCCTACCGGATCCTGACGGAGCAGGTCGGCTACCCGCCGGAAGACATCATCTTCGATCCGAACATCTTCGCGGTCGCCACCGGCATCGAGGAGCATAACGGCTACGGCGTCGCCTTCATCGAAGCGACCCGGACGATCCGCGAGACCCTGCCGCACGCCCACATCTCGGGCGGCGTCTCGAACCTCAGCTTCGCGTTCCGCGGCAACGAGCCGGTGCGCGAGGCGATGCACGCGGTGTTCCTGTATCACTGCATCCAGGCCGGGATGGATATGGGCATCGTCAATGCCGGCCAGCTCGCCGTCTACGACGAGATCCCGGCGGAGCTGCGCGCGCTCTGCGAGGACGTGGTCCTCAACCGCCGCGACGATTCCACCGAGCGGCTGCTGGAATCGGCCGAGCGCTTCAAGACCGGCGCCTCGGCCCAGGCCAAGACCGCCGACCTGACCTGGCGCGAGGCCCCGGTCGCCAAGCGCATCGAGCATGCCCTGGTCAACGGCATCACCGAGTATATCATCGCCGACACCGAGGAGGCACGGCAGGGCGTCGAGCGGCCGCTCCACGTCATCGAGGGCCCGCTGATGGCCGGCATGAACGTGGTCGGCGACCTGTTCGGCGCCGGCAAGATGTTCCTGCCCCAGGTGGTGAAGTCCGCCCGGGTGATGAAGCAGGCAGTCGCCTATCTCGAGCCGTACATGGAGGAGGAGAAGCGCGCCAATGGCGGCGACGGCAAGCGCCAGGCCGCCGGCAAGGTGCTGATGGCCACCGTGAAGGGCGACGTCCACGACATCGGCAAGAACATCGTCGGCGTCGTGTTGGCCTGCAACAACTACGAGATCATCGATCTCGGCGTCATGGTCCCGGCCGCGAAGATCCTCGACGTGGCGCGCAAGGAGAACGTCGACATCGTCGGCCTGTCCGGCCTGATTACCCCGTCCCTCGACGAGATGGTCCATGTCGCGGGCGAGATGGAGCGCGAAGGCTTCTCCGTGCCGCTGCTGATCGGCGGCGCCACCACCAGCCGCGTGCACACGGCGGTGAAGATCCACCCGGCCTACGCCAAGGGCCAAGCGGTCTACGTGACGGACGCCAGCCGCGCGGTCGGCGTGGTGTCGAGCCTGCTGTCCAAGGACACCCGCGACACGACCATCGCGACCGTGCGCGCCGAGTATGCCAAGGTCTCGGCCGCCCATGCCAGGTCGGAGCTCGACAAGCAGCGGCTGCCCCTCACCAAGGCCCGGGCCAACGCCTTCAAGATCGACTGGTCGGGCTACGCGCCGAAGAAGCCGGCCTTCACGGATGCCCGGGTGTTCGGCTCCTACGAGGTCGCCGACCTCGTGCCGTATATCGACTGGACGCCGTTCCTGCAGACCTACGAGTTCAAGGGCCGCTTCCCGGCGATCCTCGACGACCCGGACCAGGGTCCCGCCGCCCGCGCCCTCTACGAGGACGCGCAGGAGATGCTCAAGCAGATCGTGGCGGAGCGCTGGTTCAACCCGAAGGGCGTGATCGGCTTCTGGCCGGCCAACAGCGTCGACGACGACATCGTGCTCTACACCGGCGAGAGCCGCAGCGACCGGCTGGCGACCTTCCACGGCCTGCGCCAGCAGCTCTCGAAGCGCGACGGCCGGCCCAACACCTGCCTGTCGGACTTCGTGGCCCCGAAGGAGACCGGCATCGCCGATTACGTCGGTGGCTTCGTGGTCACGGCCGGCCTGGAGGAGGTGCGGATCGCCGAGCGGTTCGAGCGGGCGAACGACGATTACCGGGCGATCCTGGTGAAGGCGCTCGCCGACCGGATCGCCGAGGCCTTCGCCGAGCGCATGCACGAGCGCGTCCGCCGGGAGTTCTGGGGCTACGCGCCGGACGAGACTTACTCGCCCGCCGCACTGGCAAGCGAGCCCTATGACGGCATCCGCCCGGCCCCGGGCTACCCGTCCCAGCCCGATCACACCGAGAAGACGCAGCTGTTCGACCTCCTGAAGGCCGAACGGCGGATCGGGGTGAAGCTCACCGAGTCCTACGCCATGTGGCCGGGCTCCTCAGTCTCGGGCCTCTACCTGGCGCACCCGCAGGCGCATTATTTCGGCGTCGCCAAGGTCGAGCGCGACCAGGTCGAGGACTATGCCCTGCGCAAAGGCATGGATGTCCGCGAGGTCGAGCGCTGGCTCGGGCCGATCCTGAACTACGACCCGACGCGGTACCTGGCCGAAGCCGCGGAGTAGGGGGCTCGGCAGGCATCAGTTGCGAGGGACGCCTTACGGCGCCTGAACACCCGCGTCGTCATTCCGGGGTTCGCCGCAGGCGAGAGCCCGGAATCCAGAACCACAGGCGAGCCCGAACGATGCGAGGCGGGTTGCTCAAAGCCGGCAAGCTCGGCGGTTCTGGATTACGGGCTCCGCTGCGCGGCCCCGGAATGACGACGCGTTTCGGCTCTTTCGGAGGAACTCCGAGCGACCCGGATCAGCAGGTCCCGGCGCCGCGGGTGTTGACGTAGAGCGCGTAGACCGAATGCGAGGCGGTCATCAGCAGCAGGTTGCGGTTGAGGCCGCCGAAGCAGAGGTTGGCGCAGCGTTCGGGTAGGCGGATCCGGCCGATCGGCTTGGCTTGCGGCGACAGGATGAGCACGCCGTCCTCGGCCTCGCTCATGCCCCAGCCGCACCAGAGGTTGCCGTCGACATCGACCCGGAACCCATCCGGCGTGCCGGTGCCGGCGTCGTAGAACACCCGGCCGTTGGCGGTCTTGGTGCCGTTCTCGACCACGTCGTAGACGCGGATCAGGCGGTTCGGCTTGGCGCGCGCCTCGATGACGTAGAGCTTGGACTCGTCCGGCGAGAAGGCCAGCCCGTTCGGGCCCGCGATCCCCGCCACCGCGACGCTCGCCTGCCCAGTCGCCGGGTCGACCCGGTAGACGTTGCCCGGAAGCTCCGGCGGCGCCATCGCTTCGTGCGGGTTCGGCCCGAAGACCGGGTCGGTGAACCAGACGGCCCCGTCGGAATGGCAGACCACGTCGTTGGGCGAATTCAGCGGCTTGCCGTCGAACCGGTCGAGCAGCGTGGTGATCGCGCCGTCATGCTCTGTCCGGGTGACGCTCCGGGTCTTGTGCTGGCAGGTGACCAGGCGTCCCTGCCGGTCCCGGGTGTTGCCGTTGGAATAGGCGGACGGCTTGCGGAACACCGTGAGCGCGCCGGAGGCCTCGTCCCAGCGCATGATCCGGTCGTTGACCACGTCGCTGAACAGCAGCGCGCCCATGTCGCCGAACCAGACCGGCCCCTCGGCCCAGCGCAGGCCGGTGGCGACGCGTTCCACCGTGGCGGAGGCGAGGCGGTACTTGGCGAAGGCCGGGTCGAGCACTTCCACGGCCGGGTCGGGCACGCGCTGCGACGGCTCCCAGCCGGCCCCGGCCGCCCGCGCGGCCCCGAGCAGGGCCGCGCCCGCGAGCAGGCCCCTGCGTGCGATCATCGCCATGTATCCTCCCGGTTCTTATCAGCCGCCGGCCATCGCCGACGGGCCGCTCTTTCGACGGGCTTCCTTGCGCCGGGCTGGGATCGCGTCCGGCGGGAGGCGCGTGGATCAGTGGATCTCGGGTTCGGGGATGCCGCCGGCGCCCTCCAGGAAATCGAAGTCGCAGCCCTCGTGCGCTTGCTTCACGTGCTGGGCGAACAGCCGGTTGTAGCCTCGTGGATAGGCCCGGTCCGGCGGCACGAATGCCGCGACGCGTGCGGCGATCTCGGCGTCGTCCAGGTGCAGGTGGATGCGCCGCTCGGACACGTCGACCGTGATCAGGTCGCCGTTGCGCACGGCCGCCAGCGGCCCGCCGGCCGCCGATTCCGGCGAGACGTGCAGGATGCAAGCGCCGTAGCTGGTGCCGCTCATACGGGCGTCCGAGATCCGCAGCATGTCGCGCACGCCCTGCCGGAGCAGGACCTTCGGGATCGGCAGCATGCCCCATTCTGGCATGCCCGGGCCGCCGATCGGGCCGGCATTGCGCAGGACCATGATGTGGTCCGGGGTGACGTCGAGGTCGAGGTCGTTCACCGCGGCGGTCATGGCGTCGTAATTGTCGAACACCAGGGCCGGGCCGGTATGCTTGAGGAAGCGTGGGTCCGCGGCCGGCGGCTTGATCACGCAGCCATGCGGCGCGAGGTTGCCGTACAGGATCGCGGTACCGCCGAGGGAGACGATCGGCTTGTCCAGCGGGCGGATCACGTCGTCGTTGTAGACACTCATGCCGGCCAGCCCGTCGCCGATCGTGCCGCCGGTGACCGAGCGGGCGTCGAGGTGGAGGAGGGGGGACAGCCGCACCATCAGCGCCCGGATGCCGCCGGCGATGTGGAAATCCTCCATCAGCCACTGGCCCGAGGGCCGCAGGTTGGCGATCACCGGCACCTTCTGGGCGAATTCGTCGAACTCGGAGAGCTTGACCGGGATCCCGGCCCGGCCCGCCATCGCCACCAGATGGATCATCGCGTTGGTGGAGCCGGCCAGCGCGTTGTGGACCACGAGGGCGTTCTCCACCGAGCGCCGGTCGAGGATGTCGGACGGCTTCAGATCCTCCCAGATCATCTCGACGATGCGCCGGCCGCAGGCGCTGGCCATGCGGGGATGGTCGGCATCGGCCGCCGGGATCGAGGCCGCGCCCGGCAAAGACAGGCCGAGCGCCTCGGCGATCGACGTCATGGTCGAGGCGGTGCCCATGGTCATGCAGGTGCCGAAGGTGCGGGCGATCCCCGCCTCCATGTCGTTCCACTGCTGCGTGGTGATGGTGCCGGCCTCCTTCTCGGCCCAGTATTTCCACACGTCGGAGCCCGAGCCGAGGATCTTGCCGGCGGAATGCCCGCGCATCATCGGCCCGGCCGGCAGGAAGATCATCGGCAGGTTCATCGAGATGCCGCCCATCACCGTGCCCGGCGTGGTCTTGTCGCAACCGCCCATCAGCACCGCTCCGTCGACCGGGTGCTGGCGCAGCAGCTCCTCCACCTCCATGGCCAGGAGGTTGCGGTAGAGCATCGTCGTCGGCTTGACGAAGTTTTCGGACAACGAGAGCGCCGGGAGCTCGATCGGGAAGCCGCCCGCCTGCCAGACGCCGCGCTTCACCTGCTCGACCCGCTCGCGGAAGTGGAGGTGGCAGGGGTTGATGTCGCTCCAGGTGTTGATGATGCCGACGATCGGCTTGCCGGTGAAGTCGGCGCGCTCGTAGCCCATCTGGAGCATGCGCGAGCGGTGGCCGAAGCTGCGCAGGTCGGTGGTGCCGAACCAGCGCTGGCTGCGCAGATCGCCGATGTCTTTCTTGCGTGCGGTCATCAGACGGTCTCCGGTCTCGCGCGTTCGGTCGCGGCAGCCGCCGGCAGGTCCGACGCGAAGCCCGGATCCGCCGCCACGGCCGGCCGGACCGCCAGGAAGGTAATCGTCGCCGAGGCGAGCGCACAGGCTGCCAGGAAGTACAGGCCGGCCTCATAGGTGCCGGTGGCGTCCTTCAGCCAGCCCAGGACGTAGGGGCCGACGAAGCCGCCGAGATTGCCGACGGCGTTGATCAGCGCGATGCCTCCGGCCGCGGCCGGTCCCGACAGGAACTCCCCCGGCATCGCCCAGAAGGCGGGCTTGGTGCCGTAGAGGCCGATCGCGGCCACCGACATCGCCGTGAGCGCCCAGAGGCTGCCCAGCATCGGTCCGGCGGCGATGAGGCCCAGCATGGCGATCAGGCCGGCGACCACGAAGTGCCAGCGCCGCTCGTCGCGCCGGTCCGACGACCAGCTCCAGGCGATCATGCCCACCGTGCCAATGACGTAGGGGACCGCCGTGGCGAGGCCGGTCTCCCAGTCGGTGAGCCTCAGGCTCTTGAGGATCGGCGGCAGGAAGAAGGTGATGCCGTAGGTCGCCGTGCCGATGCAGAAATAGATCGATGCGAGGGCGAGCACGCGGCGATCGGTCAGGGCCTGCTTGAGCGTGAAATGCCCGTGCGTCTGGACCGTGCTCCGCCGCTCGGCTTCCAGCGTATCTTCCAGCCAGGCTCGCTCTTCGGGCGTGAGCCAGGCCGCTTTGGCGGGCCGGTCGGTCATCAGCGCGAGCACGACGAAGGCCAGCAGGATCGAGGGCACCGCCTCCAGGATGAACAGCCATTGCCAGCCGTGCAGGCCGAGCACGCCGTCGAGCTGGAGCAGCGCCCCCGAGATCACCGCCGTGAGGGCGTTCGAGCCCGGCACCGCCAGGAACAGGGCCGCCACCACCCGGGCGCGGTAGCGCCTCGGGAACCAGTAGGTGAAGTACAGGATCATGCCCGGGAAGAAGCCGGCTTCGGCCACCCCGAGCAGGAAGCGCATCGCCAAAAAACTCACCGGGCCGGTGATGAAGGCCATGCCGCCCGCGACCAGGCCCCAGGTGACCATGATCCGGGCGATCCAGAGCCGCGCGCCGTTGCGCTCCAGGAGGACGTTGCTCGGGATCTCGAAGATGACGTAGCCGAGGAAGAAGATCCCCGCCCCCCAGCCGTAGAGGGTCGCCGAGAAGCCGAACTCCCGGTTCAGGCCGAACGAGGCGAAGCCCACATTCGTGCGGTCCATGTAGGCGATGAAGTAGATCAGCACGATGAGCGGCAGGAGCCGCCACGAGATCTTGGCGACCGTGCGCCGCTCGATCTCCGGCAGCGCGACCACAGGTATGCCCCCCGACATAGCCCTCTCCCAATCTCGACGTCGGTCTTGCCGGCTTTTCGCCGATCGGTGCCGGACGCCGTCAGCGCCCGGTCTGCTTCCGCCACGCGGCGAAGTCGGCGAGACTCTGCTCGTCGGTGGCAGGATAGAGGCCGAGGATGGAGCGGCCCTTGCGCACCTCCTCGGTGACGAAATCCTCGTAGGCGGTCATCTCGACGGCCTCGTCGGCGATCTCGTCGGCGAGGTGGGCGGGAATCACGGCCACGCCGTCGCCGTCGCCCACGATCACGTCGCCCGGGAAGACCGGGGCGTCGCCGCAGCCGATCGGCACGTTGATGTCGATGGCCTGGTGGTGGGTGAGGTTGGTCGGCGCCGAGGGGCGCACGTGGTAGCTCGGCATGTCGAGCCGGGCGATCTCGTCGGCGTCGCGGAAGCCGCCATCGGTGACGAGCCCGGCGCAGCCCCGCACCATCAGGCGGGTCGCCAGGATCGAGCCAGCCGAGGCCGCCCGGGCATCCTTGCGACTGTCGATCACGAACACGGCGCCGGGCGGGCACTCCTCCACCGCCTTGCGCTGCGGATGGGCCCGGTCGCGGAACACCGTGATCGGGTTCAGGTCCTCGCGGGCCGGCATGTAGCGCAGGGTGAACGCCTCGCCGACCATGGTGGCGCCGCCAGCTTTCAGCGGGCGCACGTCCTGGATCATCTGATTGCGCAGGCCGCGCTTGAACAGGGCGGTCATCAGCGTCGCCGTGCTGACGGTCTTGAGCTTGTCGCGCGTTTCAGGAGACAATCCGGGCATCCGCAACTCCTCCCATGAAGACGGTCGCCGTCGAGCCCGGATCGTCAAGGATCCGGCCGGCGCGGATGCGCCCTGGGCGACCACTGATATCCCAGGGCTTGAGTAGGGCGCCGCTTGGAGCCATTGTCAACTGGAGCAGGGGGCGGCTTCGACACAGGCGGAGGATTCGGTTGGCCGATGCGAGGATCTTGACGACGGGTCCCGACGCGAGCGGACTCCTAGCCAACGCGAAGCGGGCGCGATCCCTCGCGGAGACCGCTTACGACGCGATCGAGCAGATGATCATCAGCCGGCGTCTCGCTCCGGGCGCGATGGTGTCGGAGGGCGAGCTCGGGGCGGAACTGGCGCTCGGGCGAACCCCGGTCCGCGAGGCGCTGGCCCGGCTCAAGACGATCGGCTTCGTCGAGGTCCATCCGCGCCGCGGCGTGCTGGTCACCCCGGTCGACATTATCAAGCATCTCGAATTGCTCGAAGTCCGGCGCCCCCTCGACGAGACCGTGGCCCGTTGCGTGATCGCCCGCGCCTCGGACCAGGATCTCGAGACCCTGCAGACCCACACCGAGGGCCTGCTCGTGGCCGCCGCCGCCCGGGACCGCGAGGTCTACTTCCGGGTGAAACGCGCCCTGCACGAGGCCCTGGTCGGGGCGGCCCACAACCCGACCCTGACCAGCACGATGGGCCCGCTCCACGCCCAGTCCCGGCGCTTCTGGTACACCTACGAGCCCACCGCCAGCTTCCTCGATTGTGCCGGGATCCACGCGACGATCGTGGCCGGCATCGCGGCCCGCGAGGCCGAGCGGGCCCTTTCCGGAATCGGCACGCTGTTCGACCTCCTCGACCAGATGACCCGTCGCGCCCTCGACCGCAGGCCTCTGGTCTGACAGGTTGACCCGGCCACCCGCGGCCCTATCTTGAGACTGACATATCAGTCGCATCCCAGGACATGGCATCGGCAAGGCTGAGGCCGGAAACATCGGCCCGCCGCCCCTGGGAAGAATCCTCCGGGCGGCGTCATCGCCAGGGAGAAACGGCTTGAGCGGATTGCCCCCACGCACCGGCGCGCAGGTGCTCGTCGATCAATTGCTCATCCAGGGCGTCGAGCGGGTGACCTGCGTCCCCGGCGAGAGCTACCTCGCGGTCCTCGATGCCCTGCGCGACAGCGGCATCGACGTACTCGTGTGCCGGCAGGAGGGCGGCGCCGCGATCATGGCGGAGGCCGCCGGCAAGCTCACCGGCCGTCCCGGCATCTGCTTCGTAACCCGCGGGCCCGGGGCCACCAACGCCTCGGCGGGGGTCCATATCGCGCGCCAGGATTCGACGCCGATGATCCTGTTCGTCGGTCAGATCGGCCGGGCGATGCGCGGCCGCGAGGCGTTCCAGGAGGTCGATTACCGGCAGATGTTCGGCGGCCTCGCCAAGTGGGCGGTGGAGATCGACGACGCGGCCCGCATCCCGGAGATCCTCGCGCGGGCCTTCCGGGTGGCGCTCCAGGGCCGGCCCGGGCCGGTGGTGATCGCCCTGCCGGAGGACATGCTCGACGATGTCGCGGCGGTGGCCGACGCGCCGCGGGTGGTCCCGGCCGAGCCGGCCCCGTCGCCGGAGGATGTGGAGCGGCTGCGCACGATGCTGGCCGCGGCGCAGCGGCCGGTCGTCCTGCTCGGCGGCGCGCGCTGGACGGAATCCGCCCGCGCCACCCTGGCCGCCTGGGCTGAGCGCCACGACGTGCCGGTGGCGGTCTCGTTCCGGCGGGCCAACCTGTTCGATGCCGACCACCCGAATTTTGCGGGCGAACTCGGGATCGGGCCGAACCCGGATCTTCTGGCCCGGATCAAGGGCTCCGATCTGCTGCTCATGGTCGGCGGCCGCCTCTCCGAGATGCCGGCGCAATCCTACGGCCTGCTCGGCATCCCCGATCCCGGCCTGCCGCTGGTCCACGTTCATCCCGACCCGGAGGAACTCGGCCGGGTCTACCAGCCGGCGCTGGCGATCCAGGCGAGCCCGAGGGCGTTCTGCGCAGCCCTGCCGACCTACGACGCAACGCGGACCGGCCGCGCCGCCGAGGCCCACGCCTCCTACCGTGCCTGGTCGGAGACGCCGGAGCCGAAGCCCGGCGCGTTCCAGTACGGCCAGGCGATCGCCTGGCTGCGCGAGCGGCTGCCGGCGGACGCGGTGATCTGCAACGGCGCCGGCAACTTCGCCACCTGGATCCACCGCTACTACCGGTTCCGCGCCTTCGGGACGCAGCTCGCCCCGACTTCGGGCTCGATGGGCTACGGCCTGCCGGCCGCCGTGATGGCCAAGCGCAGCCAGCCGGATCGGATCGTCGTGGCGCTCGCGGGCGACGGCGACGTGATGATGACCGTGCAGGAATTCGCCACGGCCGTGCAATACGGCATCGCCATCGTGGTCGTCGTCCTGGACAACGGCATGTACGGCACGATCCGGATGCACCAGGAACGCGAGTATCCCGGGCGCGTCTCGGCGACCGAGCTGCGCAATCCCGACTTCGCCGCCCTGGCCCGCTCCTGCGGCGGCCACGGCGAGCGCGTGGAGCGCACCGAGGAGTTCGCCCCCGCCTTCGAGCGCAGCCTCGCCGCCGGGATTCCGGCGATGATCCACTGCCTCGTCGATCCGGAGGCCCTGACACCGACCATGACCCTCGCGGCGATCCGCGCGAAGGCCCTGGCGGCCCGCGAGGGCTGACAGCCCTCAACACCGACCCGGTGCGGAGGCCCCGCACCCCATCTGAACAGGAGTCGACGATGACCGTGCGTGGTGAGAACCTGATCGGCGCTCAGGCCCGGCGAGGCACGCAGGCCGCGTTCCGGGGCATAGAGGCGGCCACCGGCCAAGACCTGGAGCCCGACTTCCCCGGCGCCAGCCTTGACGATCTCGACCGGGCCTGCGCCCTGGCGGATTCCGCCTTCGACAGCTACCGCGAGACCACCCCGGAGGCCCGGGCGGCCTTCCTCGAGACGATCGCCGCCAACATCCTCGATATCGGCGACGACCTCGTCACCCGCTGCATGCAGGAGACCGGTCTGCCCCGGCCGCGGATCGAGGGCGAGCGCGGCCGCACCGTCGGTCAGCTGCGCCTGTTCGCCGGCGTCCTGCGTGAGGGCAGCGCCTTCGAGATCCGCATCGACCCGGCCTTGCCGGACCGCAAGCCGCTGCCCCGGCCGGACCTGCGCCTGCGCAACGTCGCGCTCGGGCCGGTGGCGGTGTTCGGCGCCAGCAACTTCCCGCTCGCCTTCTCGGTGGCCGGGGGCGACACCGCCTCGGCGCTGGCCGCCGGCTGCCCGGTGATCGTCAAGGCGCACCCGGCCCATCCCGGCACCTCCGAGCTGGTCGGCCGGGCGATCCAGAAGGCGGTCGCCGCGAGCGGCCTGCCGGAGGGGGTGTTCTCGCTGCTGTTCGATGCCGGCCAGTCGATCGGGCAGGGGCTGGTGGCCGATCCCCGCATCGCCGCGGTGGGCTTCACCGGATCGCGCCGGGGCGGCACCGCCCTGGTCGAGATCGCGGCCAAGCGGCCCCGCCCGATCCCGGTCTATGCCGAGATGAGCAGCATCAACCCGGTCCTGCTGTTCCCGGGCGCCCTGGCGGCCCGGGGCGAGGCGATCGGCCGGGCCTTCGCGGCCTCGCTGACGCTCGGCGCCGGTCAGTTCTGCACCAATCCCGGCCTGATCCTGGCGGTGCCCGGCCCCGGCCTCGACTCGTTCCTGGCTGCGGCCACGGCCGCCCTGCGGGAGAGCCCGGCCGCGACCATGCTGACCCCGGGCATCCACCGGGCCTATTGCGAGGGCGTCGCGCGGCTGGCCAGCCACGCCGCGGTCACGCGCCTCGCCGAAGGCCCCGAAGGCTCCGCCACCCAGGGCCGGGCGGCCCTGTTCGCCACCGATTCGGACGCCTTCCTGTCGGAGCCTGAGTTGCAGGAGGAGATGTTCGGCGCCGCCGCCCTGGTGGTGCGCTGCCCCGACCTCGCGGCGGTCCGCAAGGTGCTGGAGCATCTCGAAGGCCAGCTCACCGCCTCCCTGCACATCACGCCCGAGGACCACGCGGCGGTGCGGGAGCTGCTGCCGCTGCTGGAGCGCCGGGTCGGGCGCATCCTGGTCGACGGCTTCGGCACCGGGGTCGAGGTGGCCCACGCCATGGTCCATGGCGGCCCATACCCGGCGACCTCGGACGGCCGCACGACCTCCGTGGGCAGCCTCGCGATCGACCGGTTCCTGCGGCCGGTGAGCTACCAGGACCTCCCCGACGCCCTGCTGCCCGCCGCCCTCCAGGAAGCCAACCCCCTCGGCCTGCCGCGCCGGATCGACGGCGCCCTCGAACGCCGCTGACACGCCCCGGCGCGCGGGGACAGGCGCAAGCCGCCCACACCCGCGCGCCATCGGCTTAAACGGTGTCGTTCGAGCCCCATCGACCGCTTGCCAGGCCGGGGCAGCCCGTCTAGACAGCCCCGGCCCACGGTGGGGCGTCGCCAAGTGGTAAGGCAGCGGTTTTTGGTACCGCCATTCCCAGGTTCGAATCCTGGCGCCCCAGCCAAGCTTCCGTTAAGTCATTGATCTGATGGCAATCGGCTCGCAGCCGCTCCCGCGGCACGGCCGATTGTACGCAGCGCTGTTGCACGCGCTTGTCCACAGGGGCAGGCCGTTGACACTGTGTTTGATCCTCCCCCGACTTCACGGACAGGAGGTTTAGCTCGCGTTCCGTTCCGCTTGCTCAGACGTCCGGACGTGGTCGAGACGGCGACGGTTGGACGCCGACCGGGCACTCTCGGGACGGGATCGCCAGTCGTAGTAGCCATTGTGAGAGACTTCGAGCACGCGGCACATGAGACGCACCGGCCAGGTGCTCGCATGCTGCTCGATGAAAGCGAACGTCACTTGGGCATCTCCGCAAAAATGCCGATCGCTTTTTTAGGACGTCGCGCTCCATGCGCGTCCGATCGAGTTCACGCCGCAGACGAGCGATCTCGGCGGCTTGGTCGGAGGGGGAAGCCAACGGGCTCGCAGCCGCGGCTCCTGGTGATGCTGCTGCCCGTGGTGGTGGTGAAGAGCCTCCCATCAGCGCCGTGCGCCACCGCCTCAGCATGGAGGGTTGGATCCCAAGTTCGGCCGCGATCTGCATCTGTGGTCGCCCGCTGCTTTCCAGCAGGGCCACCGCCTCGCGTTTGAACTCGGGCGTGAACTCCCGTCTCGTCTTCGCCATCAAACACCTTCCCCGCCCGCAAGGAGCGTATCAGAGGTGCCCGTGGAGCCGGGGGAGGATCAGGGCGTTCATCACCGAGTTCAGATGCAGGGCGATGGCTCTGTGGGCGAGTCACGGCCAATTGCTGCGGTGAGGTCGAAATCCCCCGTCGGGGACGAAGGGCACCCCGGGGCGAGGCCCGACGCCATCTGTTCATCCACCTCGAAGGCTACGACAAGCGGCAGCCCATCCACTCGGCGGTCGGCTTCCTGATGCCCGAGCTCCGCCCGATCGCGTCGCGACCGGGCGGAGCTCCGAGTTTTTGGCCGAACGCGCCCGGCGCCTACCAGAGATGCATCAGCACATTGGAAAGCTTGGCGAACCAACTGGTCGACGCGGCGTGACTGGGTTCGGCATGGGTGAACTTCTCCATCACGGCGATCGCAGCCTTTCGCTGGCTCTCGGGAATGGAGAACGTCTGATAGTTGGCGGCCTTGCTCACCGGCGGAGTCCCGGCTGAGCCCTGCGTGCTTGTCCCGCTCGCAGTCGCGGGCGGAGACGAACTCGTCGGGCTGACCGGGCTCGGGGTAGCGGGGGACGAGACAGGCGCATTGCCGGTCGGCGCTTGTGGGCTCGGGCTGACGGTGGGCGAACGCGTCGCGCCGGCGAGCGCCGGCTGTGCCGTGCTGGCGGTGCCGTTGGTCGCGACTGCCGTTGGGCTGGTCGGGACGGTGGCAGCCGCCGGCTGGACCGGGCTTGTCGGCGCGTTGGTCGGACTGATGCTCGCGGCCGGGGTAGTCGGGATGCTGCCGGTTGCGCTGGTTGCCGCACCGTTCGTGCCCGTCGGAGCCGGGCTCGTGGGGCTGGGCGCCGTGGCAGGGACCGCGTTAGCGGGCGCGGTCGTGACGGCGGAGGCACTGCCTGCAGATGCAGAACCAGGGATGGTCGGGGCCGCCGTGCCGGAAGAGCCGGGTGTGAGGGCAGGAGCGCCCGCGGCATTCGATCCTGCGGCTGGTGTATTGGCCATGCCATTCGCGGGCGTGGGCGCGGCGACCGTATTCGTCGAGCCGGTGGACGAAGGATTTGCCACGTTGGACGCGGTCGGACTCACCGTGCCGGTCGAGCTCGCGGGGGCACTGGCCTGCGCGGCCGGGACGGCGGAACTCGTGGCCGGGATCGCAGCCGCGTTGGACGTCGCGCTGGCCGTGACCGGGCGCGTCCCGACCGATGCGGTGCCGCTCGCTGCATTCGTCGTGCTGGTCGAGCTCGGGGCAGTGCCAGTCGCACTGGGAGCGGCGCTTGCCGAATTAGGCGATACGGTGGCGCTTGCGGTTGGGCTTGTCGTGCCGGCAGACCCCGTCGACGGGGCTGCCGCCTGGGGTGTCGCGCTGGCGGCCGCCGCAGGGGGCGTAGCCGACGTCGTGCTGCCGATCGCCGAATTCGTCGCGCCGGTCACGCTGGGAGCGGCGCTGGCCGGAGCGGTCGAGACGGTGGAGCTCGGGGTCGTGGTCGTCGTGCCGGCGGTCGAGCTGCTTGCCCCCGAGGTGTTGCCAGTCGTCGAACCGGTCGCCGGCTTGGTCGTCACGCCGGTTGTCGTCGCAGAACCGGTGGCCGGGCTGCTCGCGCCCTGGGACGACGTGGTCGACGGTGTCGAACTCGCCGCACCCGTCGTGTTGCTCGAAGGGGCCGCACTCGTGGTCGTGGCGCTGGCCGTGGTGGTCGTACTTGTCGATGCGGCCACCGCGGGGGTGGCGCCGTACAAACCCGGATCCTTGCCGTCCGGGCTCGATACGGCATCCTGCTTGACGGCGACGGCCGTCGGATCCTTCGAATAGGCGCGGACGTAGTCGATTTTGGACGTGATCGGCACACCGGCGCTGTCGGCGTTGTTGCCGCCCGAACCCTGCGTAGCCAGGTTGACCAGCATGTACATCGGGCTGTGCAGATCCGAGGGGGTGGCCTGCGAGCCGGCCAGCTGACCGTCGACGTAGAAGCTGAGCCGGTCGGCCTGCCAGTCCATGCCGTAGGTGTGATAGCCGTTCTCGTTCGGCATCTCGCTGGTGACCTGGCGATTCTGCTGCCAGGGAATATTCGGCGTCTGGTCCGTGGTGTGGATCGTGCTGTAGACGGTCTTCGGCCCACCGCCGTACCGCTCGACGACGTCGAGTTCTTGGTGCTGACCCGCATTGTGCGGATCCGGCGTCTGCTGGTTGGGCAACAGCCAGAACGCATCCCAGGCGCCGACCTGCTCGGAGAAGTCGGCCCGGACCTCGAAATACCCGTAGGTCTGGGAGAAGTTGCCCTGGGTGGTCAGCAGGCCGGATTCCCAGCTTCCGGGAACGCCCGACGGCGTCCTGTCCGGCACCGCGGTGATCGACAGGGCGCCGTTCTGAACCTGGAACGGGTCATAGCCCGAGCCCTTGTCCACGAAGGACGAGTGACCGAAGCCGACATCGGCGTTCGCATCGCCGCGGTCCTGCGCGCGGATATCCGCCCAGGTGGTGCCTGCTCCGGTTTGTGAAATGCTGCGCGTGTTGAATTCGTCGTCGAAGGTCAGCTTGTAGCCGGTCAGATCGACCATGAATGTTTCCCCAGACTTGCAGCAAGGCGCGATTCTTCGATCGCAGCACAAGAAAGCTTGCCTACGTGGCGTCAGGTCCCCGAGACGACGGGCAACCGGCTCAGCTATGTTTTCCTATATTTAACACTGTGGAAACAATACGTACGTGGTTGCGCTGCTGTCAAGATTGGTATGGGCTCAGAATTCAAGCTACTATTTTCGATGTATATAGATTAGGCACTGCAGGCACCGTGTCGGGGATTGACAGTGTCCGGCAGGCCCCACCCGCGTGTAGCTTTATAGTCCTGTCCTTCGGCCGGCCCGGGCTCGTTGGAGAAGGCGCATCGGACGGTCCTGGATCTGTCGGCGCTCGGTCGTAGCCAGTGCCTCGCTGCCGAAATCCAGCGCCGGTCGCGGCATACGCTGGCGGATCGTCGCGCAGGATGAGCGCCGCAGGGATCTGCTTCGTCGCGGCGCGGCTTTCGATCCCGGTGGGGAAGCGGCTCGGCAGATCCGAGAGGGCGCCCAAATTTTGAGCCCCTGGCATCCGAAGGCCGGGCCGCGGATCAGGATCGGCCGCACGGGCTCGACACAAGAACCGGCCGCGTGCGTCCTCGGATTCCGCTCAGGCTTCCGCCAGCAGGCGCTCGTACTCGCCCTCCGCCGGCCCGTAGGTGTCGCCGGCCAGATCCTTCAGCCTGTCGCGGTCGAGCACGGTGATGCGCCCCTCGCTCGCCCGGACCATGCCGGCACCGGTCGGGACATACAGGGCGGCGGTCACGCCGGTACGGCGCACGCCCAGCATCATCGCCATGAATTCGTGGGTGAGCGGCATCGCTTCGGCGTTCAGCCGGTCATGGGTCATCAGGATCCAGCGGGCGAGCCGCGCCTCGACGTTCAATTCGGCGCTCGCGTAGACCGTATAGCCCATCTGGATCATCAGGCTCAGAACGTAGCGGCCCAGAACGCCCCGCAATCCCGGGCTCGCTTGCAGCGCCTCGCGCAAGGCGGAAGCCGGAATGCGCAGAGCCTCGCCCCCGCCCTGCACGATCCCCAGGACGGGACCGCGATCGGTCCCGAGCACGAGCGGCACGCCAGCCAACCCCTCCTGGCCGACCAGGCCGATCTCGATCCGGCCGCCCTCGGTGGCCGCCACGAGCGAGACCAGGCCGGTCTCGACGAAATAGGCGTGCGACAGCGGCTCATGGGCGCGGATCAGGGTGTCGTGGAGGTGGAGCGGCCAGCGCTCGAGAGCCGGGGCCAGACGGGTGAAGTCCCCCGGCGCCAGGGCGCCGAGCAGGCGGTTGCGACTGTCGGATTGCTGAAGCTGAAGCATGGCTCTGCTCCCAATCAGGGCAAGAGTACGCGCCCTCCCAGTCGTCCGCGCCCGATAATTCCGACGGACAATCACACAGCTATAGTACTATTTTACACAGAAAAACAGCGCCATGATAAGGGTACGATTTCGGACACAAGAAACATATCTCTATCGAAATCTGGTCCAAATCCATCTGGAGGCTTTGTCTTCATAGATCAGTCGATCCTTACTGAGCCGATACTCGGTGCATGAACCGCAGATGGACTGGAACGCACGGATGCTCACTGCTCGGCCGGCCGAGATGGCGGCCTACGCGACCCATCCCCGGAGCCTGACGAACGAACTCGGCTTTTCACTGCGGGAACGCACGGTTCCGAAGCAGAACGAGATTCTGGTTCCCGGGGCCACGCCAAACGTCGCTCACCTGCTGCTGGCCGGCCATACCTGCCGCTACCGCATGCTGCAGGATGGCCGTCGCCAGATCACCGCCATCCTGGTTCCCGGCGACATCTGCGACCTGGAAGCGATCCTGGCGGGGCGCTCCAGCTATGCCGTCAGTACGCTGACCCGCTGCACGCTCGGCGAAATCCCGCTGTCGCGGTTCACGGCGCCACACGATCCGGCCCTCGCGACATCCCTGCAGCGCCGCCTGCGCCGCGACGAGGCCATCGCCCGCGAGTGGATCGTCAGCCTCGGCCGTCGAGACGGAATCGAGCGCACGGCGCATCTGTTCTGCGAATTGCGCTGGCGGCTCGCCGAGGTCGGACAGGCGACCGAAGACAGCTGCAAATTGCGCATCACCCAACACGACCTGGCAGATGCGCTGGGCCTGACCTCCGTGCACGTGAACCGCGTGCTCATGCATCTGCGCGCCGAAGGGCTGATCCACCTCAAGGCCGGCCAGCTGACGATCATCGACCGCACGCGCCTGAAGCACTTGGCACAGTTCGATCCGGCTTATCTCGTCCAGTAATCGCCGCCCCGGCTGGTCTGCGTCGATCTCCATGCGAAGGCGCATCCCGGCGTGAGGTCCGGGATGCGCCTTCGATAGGGGCCGGCCACCTCAGCGGGTCGGCAGTGCGGTCGCGGTGACGACGCGGATCGCGGTCGGGACCGCCGGGACGAGGCGCGGCGTGGTCGCCAGTTCCGTTGCGGGACGCTGAGCGGAGGTCGCGCGGGCCTGCTCGCGGTAGAGCGGCGGTGTCAGGGTGAGGGCCTCGTCCGCCAGAGCGGAGCCGATCATCGGCAGGGACGCCAGGGTGGCGATCAGGAAGGGTCGCAGGGTCATGATAGGGTGCCTCTCGCTGTCCGGGCCCGAAGCCCGGTGTCGAGGTGATATTTGCGCTGCACTGCGTCATGATTCAAACAGATAGGATCGATACTGGAAATCGATACTGTCAATGATCTGGATGGCGTCAGCCGGTGCCGGCGAGAACCGCCCATCCGTATGGGGCCATGCAGCGCGTCGTCTTTGCGGGCCGGATGCAGTTCATCGACGGCCATGCTAGGCCCCTCGGATCCGTCGAAGTCGCACGGATATCAGTCCTCGAACTGAGACATCGCATGCTGGGCTGGTTTCGTGCACTGATGCCGAAGGAAGATCGGTTCTTCGACCTGTTCGAGCGTCATGCTGCAACGATCGTGGCCGGCGCGGCCGCCCTCCGGGCGCTGCTCGATGGCACAGAGGACGTGCCGGTGGCCTGCCAGGCGATCGCCGCCCACGAGGACGAGGCCGACACGATCACCCGCGAGGCCCTGCTCGCCGTGCGCCGGACCTTCATCACCCCGTTCGACCGAGGCGACATCCAGGCCCTGGTCGGCTCCCTGGACGACGCCATCGACCAGATGCTCAAGACCGCCAAGACGGTGCAGCTGTTCGAGGTCACCGCCTTCGAGCCGTCGATGCGCGAGATGGGCGCGGTAATCCAGGAGGCGGCCGCCGCCACCGCCGAGGCGCTGCCGAAGCTGCGGGCGCTCGGCGAGAACGCCGCCGTGCTGAACACCCTGACCGAGCGGGTGATTCAGCTCGAAGGCCGGGCCGACGACCTGCACAATGCCGGGCTGAAGGCGCTATTCAAGGCGTCGCGCCAGGATCCGATGGCCTTCGTGGTCGGGTCCGAACTCTACGATCACCTGGAAAAGGTCATGGACCGGTTCGAGGATGTCGCGAACCAGATCAGCAGCATCGTGGTCGAGCATGTCTGAGTCCACCGCGTGACCCTCCTGATCGTCCTCATCGCCGTCGCCCTGGTCTTCGATTTCCTGAACGGGCTCCACGACGCCGCCAATTCGATCGCCACCATCGTGTCGACCCGGGTGCTCGCACCCCGCTACGCCGTCATCTGGGCGGCGTTCTTCAACTTCGTGGCGTTCCTGATCTTCGGCCTGCACGTCGCCGGCACGGTGGGGTCCGGCATCGTCGACGTCACGATGGTGACAGACCGGGTGATCCTGGGCGCGCTCGGCGGCGCGATCAGCTGGAACCTGATCACCTGGTACGCCGGCATCCCGTCCTCGAGTTCGCATGCGCTGATCGGGGGCCTGCTCGGGGCCGGCATCGCCAAGGCGGGCCTCGGCGCGATCGTCTGGCCGGGCGTGATCGCCACCAGCGCCGCCATCGTGCTCTCGCCCGCCCTGGGCTTCGGCCTCGGGTTGCTGCTGATGCTGGCGGTGTCGTGGATCTTCGTGCGCTCGACACCCCACGCCGTGGACCGGCTGTTCCGGGGGATGCAGTTCGTCTCGGCCTCGCTCTACTCCCTCGGCCATGGCGGCAACGATGCGCAGAAGACCATGGGCATCATCGCGGTGCTGCTCTACGCCCACGGGGAGGGGGGCGGCGCGTTCCATGTGCCGCTCTGGGTGGTGCTCTCCTGCCAGACCGCCATGGCGCTCGGCACGCTGCTCGGCGGCTGGCGCATCGTCCACACGATGGGCTCGAAGATCACCCGGCTCTCGCCCATGCAGGGCTTCTGCGCCGAGACCGGCGGGGCCGTGACCCTGTTCGCCGCCACTGCGTTCGGGATCCCGGTCTCGACAACCCACACGATCACCGGGGCGATCATCGGCGTCGGCGCGGCCAAGCGCGTGTCGGCGGTGCGCTGGAACGTCGCCCAGGGGATCGTGGTCGCTTGGGTGATCACCATGCCGGCCGCAGCCCTGGTGGCGGCCCTGGTCTACGGCGTCTCGGGCTTCGTGCTGCCGTGACCGGTTCGGCGTCGGAAGGGCAGGGCGGGACACCGTCGGCCCGGCCCTGCCGGCGCGGAGCAGACATCACAACCGCCGCAGATCATCAAATTTTGGTTTCTTAATATTGCAGCTCGTATAGGATTGGAGCGTAATCCTTACTATTTAATCCAATAGGGTCCTGCTTGTTGCTTATCGCGGCCCTCTTGTTCGCGCTCGGGGTTTTGGAAGGCTGGCGCTACCGGGCCCCGATGGTGGTGGCGAGCTCAATGCTCATCGCCCTGGTCTGCCTGCCGCTCTGGGCGCTCGCCGCCACGCTCGACGCCGGGAAGGTGCTGGTTCTGCTCGCCTATCTGGCGGCACATCAATCCGGCTTCCTGGTGGGGGCCTATCTCAGCGCCGGCCCGCATCCCGACCGGTGAAGCCGCTCACCAGGTCCAGACGATCCGGCCGGCAGAGTGACAGATCACCACCCAGATCCCGATCGAGACGATCAGCGACGCCACGACCACCGGGAGGGGCGGCTTCCTGCCATCCACCCGGCGCAGTCTCACGAATGCGTCCTTCACGCGCAGCCTCCCGGGCGCAACCTGCGCCGCGGGCCTCAACGGAGACGTTCAGGAGAAAGTTTCAGGTTGCAGATACGCCAAGCCAGATCGCTGAGAAGGCGACGGCTTGGGCAATGCACCCATCGCGGATGTTGCAACTCAGGGGCCGAACTCCACCGGCACGCTGAGGTCGGCCACACCGGTCTCGGCCAGCAGCTCGGCCGGGGGCGGCTTGAACGGGCTGGCGCCCCGGACCGCCCGGAGCGCCCGCTGGTCGAGGCCGGGGGAGCCGGAGCTGCTCTCGATCTCGGCCTGCCGCACCGATCCGTCGGGGGCGATCGCGACGCGCACCACCACGGTGCCGGCCGCCCCGCGGGTCTTCCCGCGCCGGTCGGTCCGGTCGACCGCGTCGATCCGCATGACGAGGGCGGACAGCCAGCTGCGCACCGCGGGCGTGACGCCCGCCCGCGCCTGCGCCGGCCAGGGTGCCAGCAAAAGGCCGAGCAGGACGGTTCCGTGGGTCAACAGGCGCGACGACATGCTGGAACAACGACCCTACGGCGGAATGAACGCATCCATCCTTACGCCGAAGGGTTTACCGGCCGTCACCCGAAAGCCGGGCTGCGGCGAGGCGTCGCCCGGGATGATGCGGACCGGCGCTGGGGCGGCCTGGATGCCTGGGCGCCCACCCTCGAGATCGCGCGCTCGCGCATGACGGGGATGACCCCGACGGGGCATTCTCGCCGCCACCCGGACCGAGGGGCGAGCGGATGGAAAACTTGATCCATGATGCGAAAACCGCCTAGCTTGATGCGTATGGTGGTCGATTGTCGGACTTCGACCCCAAAGAATGATCGCCGGCTTCCGCCCGCATACAGGGCGCTGCAGCGGCAGCGCTGGAAAGATCCTTGCGCGGGCGCCTCGAAGCTTCGGCGAGACCCACGGCATCCACCCCGATCCAGGAAAGAGCCCCCATGACCCGATTGGCCGAGCTGCAGAGCGACCCGGCGTTCCAGCAGGCCGTACTCGCGGTGCGCGGCGCGGCCAGCACCCTGAGCGGTCGCGCCGTCACCGCGGAGGAAGCCAGCTTCCTGGTAGGTGTCGCGCTGGCCACCTTCGCCAATGCCGGCGGCCTGAACGAACCGAGCCTCAGCCGCCTCGGGCGGTTCTCGGACACGCTCGGGCAGAACGAGACCGTGGACAGCCTCACGAAGCACTGAACGCGCGGCGGTTTCTCGGAGAGTGGGCACGCGGCTGCCGCGCGGCCCTCGCTACAAGAAACCCGTGCGCCGGGCCAGCATCACGCCGAAGGCCAGGCAGGCCGCGAGGCTGACCGCCAGCATCGCGACATTCGTCCAGAACCGCACCGGACGGCTGGAGCCCTCGATCCCGCTAGCGCGGAGCCTGACCCAGGGAACGTAGAGAAACAGCGCCACCACCGTCAGGACCAGGAACGCGAAACTGGCGATCCGACCGGAAAACAGCGCGATCCCGGCCAGGACGGCCCAGCCGAGCACGATGCCGAGCATCGTGAAAAGCGCCGTCATATTCACGTCCGCATCATCCCCTCATCGGATGCATCGGCACGCCGTCATGCGCAGGACGGAAGGCTCACCCGTGGGGACCGGCTTTCTCGCGATCCGATGCGCACGATCGACGCTCAGCACGAGACTTCACGCGAGAGCGCTAGAAAGTCTGGATCCGATTACGCTGGCGTCGAGATATCTGGTGCTGCGAGACAGGATTGAACTGTCGACCTCTTCATTACCAATGAAGTGCTCTACCACTGAGCTACCGCAGCAAGCGCCGTGGCGACCCCGCTCGGGGGCGTGTCCGTCCGGCTGAGGGGGGCAATAACGGATCGGCGGCGGCTTGGCAACGGTGAGTTACGCGTCCGCTGCCTTTACCTGCCGGCAGGTGGCGCGAATGATCGCGGCGAGGCCGGGTTCGGACACGGCCTCGGCGGCCTCGGCCGGCGTGAACCAGCGCAGCTCGCGCTGGTTCACCTCGGGGAAGGTCTTGAGCTGCTTGCGGACCTTGAGCGGGAACACCTTGACCTGGCACAGGACCGCATCGAGGTTCTTCAGGCGCTTCTGGTAGACATAGTAGCCGAGTGGGCGCTTGCCGACATCGCCGCGCAGGCCGGCCTCCTCGTAGGCTTCGCGCGCCGCCGCCTCGAACGGCTTGCGGCCCTTCATGGGCCAGCCCTTCGGGATCACCCAGCGCCGGCTCTCGCGCGAGGTCACCAGGAGAATCCGATCCTCGCCGTCGCGCCCTTGCTGGAACGGCAGGACGCCAACCTGCCGGCGCGGCTCGGGCTCGTCTTGGATCGCGGCCGTCACGGCTGCACCGGCCGGGTCGAAACCCTGGTCGCGCCCCGCCGGATCATCGGCGCGGCAGGGGGGTGGAACGGAGCACAGATGGTCGGATCCTCGGTCGGCATAACGCTGCATCAGCAACAAAATACGCAGTATCAGCAACTGCCGTCAACATAACCGCACGGGCCAAGGAAAAGTTCGACACAAGACTGATATCTCCGCACCTCCTATTAGTTGCTCGGCTAAAGCCGGATCCGTCGTCCGGTCATCCGATCCGCCGCACCGCACGCTCCCCGGAGACCGGCGCCGCGGCGGCAGCCATCCCGGCGGAGACCGCGTCGGCTCCCGGAGCAGGCGGCGTGTTTCCAGTGGGCATGATGGTCGGGAGGGGGGCGAGCGGTTTCGGACCGGCCGGGACCAGAACGTGCTGCGGTGCCTCGGGTTCCTCCGGCTCCACCGCGGGCACGGACGGCGCCAGCGTGTTCGGCGGCTCGCGCCACGCGAAGGCGTCGAGACGTCCCGTGATCGGCGAGACCGGCGCCCAGGTATCGGAGGCGATGCCGTCGGCGATCCAGACCGGATCGCGCGGCGCCCGGGCCGCCCGGGACAGCCACTCTCGGGCCTGGCCCGACGCCGCGCCGTGCTCGGCCTCCTCGATCGCCGCCATCATCAGGCTGGAGCGGACAGTCGGGCGGTCGGCGAGCAGCGGCTTCAGGGCCTCACGGGCTCGGCCGTAATCGCGCGCATCGAGGGCCGCCTGCGCCACGGCGAGACGGGATTCCGGATCCCAGGAGGACAGCTTGGCCAGGGTCTCGGCCCGGGCCAGGCGGTCGCGGACCGAATCGCCGGTCCGCAGGCCGAGATAGACCGTGGCCAAGTCGGGATGGGGATTGGCCTTCCACGCCGCCTCGACGACCTTGGCGGCCTTGCGCAGATCACCCCGGCGGCCGAGCAGCCGCCCCGCGATGCAGGCCGCCGGAACGAGGTCGGGGGCGAGTTTCACCGCCTGCAGCACCCGCTCCGCGGCGAGTTCGGGCTCGCCGGCCTCGCGCTCGCCGGCGATCGCGGTCAGCAGCACGGCCCGCTGGCGCCGGGCGGTGGCCTTGTCGATGAGCCCGAGCGAGGAGCGCCGCTCGACGGCCTCCAGGGCCGAGGCCCAGTCGCCATCGGCCGAGTGTGCCTCGAGCACCGCCTCGTTGGCCCAGGTGACGCTCGGGGCGAGGCGGGCCGCCTCGACCGCGTAGGCGCGGGCGGCGGTCTCGTCCTCGCGGCGGCGCGCCTCCACGAACAGGCCGCGCAGGCCGAGCACCCGGGTCTCGGGGTCGTCGACCATGCGCTGGAAGGCGCTCTCGGCGGCGTCGCGGTCGCCGGAGATCTGGGCCGCCTGGGCCTTCAGCAGCAGGGTCAAGGGCTCGGGCCCGAGCAGACGCTCGGCATCCCCGGCGTAGCGCCGGGCCGCGAGGGGATCGCCGGAGCCGACCGCCACCATCCCGCGCGACAGGGCCGAGAAGCCCTTCGCCCGGCGACGCTCGGCCGAGCCGCGCACCAGCGCGTCCGGCAGGCCGATCACGCCGCGCACGATCGCCCAGAGCAGGCCGAGGACGATCGCGGCTGCGATCACGCCGACCAGGGCGACGGCGAGGCTGGTGCCGATCTGGTAGCCGTTCCAGACGACGGTGACGGTGCCGGGCCGGTCGGCGATCCAGACCGCCCCGAAGGCGGCGAGTGCGAGCAGGGCCAGGAAGGCGAGGGCGCGCCACATGGGGTCAGTGTCTCCTGTCGACGGCCGCCGGGCGGCCGCCGCTGGGTGCGGGAGAGGCGGGGCGCCCAGGCGCCCGGCCGGAGGGGATGCAGCCGCGCGATGCGCGGATTGGCGCCGTCACTATCGGGCGGCCGGAGCCGCCGGCGCGGCACCGGGGGCCGCATCCGTCGGCAAGGCCTTGAAGGCGCCGGCGAGCAGCGTCCGCACGGCCTCCTCGGCGGCGGCCCGGGCCTTGAGCTTGGCGGCGAAATCGCCCGCCTGGTCCCGCGCCTCGGCCGGCAGGGCCGCGAAGGCCGCAGACGCCGCCGGCAGGTCGCCGCGGTCGAGCGCCGCCTGGACCTTGGCCTCCGGTTCGTCGGATTCCTCCGGGGCCGGGGCGGCAGCGTCGACCTTGCGCACCTGCACCAGTCCGTCGGCCATGCTCAGGAGCTTGGTGCGGAAATCGCCGGTCTCGGCCGCGCTCTTGGCCCGCTGCGACCGGCGCTTGGCGGCGATCTGCTCGGCGACCGGCCGGAACGCGTTGGCGAGTTGGGCCGTGGTCGGCGCGCCCTTTTCGGCGAAGGGCGCGAGCGCCGCGGCCTGGGACTCCGCGCCCGGGTCGAGCTTGCGCAGGGTCGCCAGCGGCTCAGCGTAGGGCATGCCGGCCGCCAGCGCCGAGGCGACGCGATCGGCCACCACGACCCGCAGGGCCGCCTGGACGGTCGAGACCTCGGCCCGCTGGGCCAGGCCTTTGTCCAGGGCGGCGATCTTGTCGGCCTGCTCCTGCAGGCGGCGATCGACCGCCTTCGTGGCTTCGGCCGCCTGGGCCTGCCCGGCCTCGGCGGCGGTGCGGCTCGCCTGCGTGGCCGCCTGGACCGCCTCGGTGGCAGCCTTCACCCGGGCGTCGAGGGCCTGCTGCAGGGTGTCGAGGCGCTGGCCCAGGGCGGCGTCGGCCTCGGCATTGGCCTTTGTCCGCTGCTCGACCTCGCCCTGTAGGGCGGCGACTTTTTTCGACGCCTCGGCGACCTCGCCCTTGTTGGGCTGATCGGCCTCAAGCGCCTTCACCCGCGCGTCGAGATCGGCGATCGGCTTGGGATCGCCGGCCTGGGCCACGCCGAGCTTCGAATCGCTCCCCTGATCCCGCCCGGGCTCCTCTTGCAGCGCGGCCACCCGCTGATCGAGGCTGTCGAGGCGCGCCGCGAGATCGGCCGGCACGGCCGAGGCCGCCGCGGGGGCCTGCCCGTCTGGCGCAGCGGCGCCGGGCGCCGGAGCCTTCTCCAACGCCTGACGCGCCGCGGCCTCGGCGGCGGCGACCCGCTTGTCGAGATCGGTGACGGCGTCGCGCGGGGCGAGCCCATCCACGCGCTTGTCGAGGGACGCGACTTGGCCGGACAGGGTCGAGTCGGGTGCGTTCGGTCGCAGACCGCCGCCGAGGCCGGCGCGCTCGGCACCGAACAGCGCGCCCGCGCCGATCAGGCCGCCGAGCAGTCCGGCCGCCGCCAGGGATCCGAAGCCGGCCCGGGCACGGCCGCCTGGCGGGGTCGCGCCCGTCAAGGCCGTCGAGGTCGGGACCGGTCCCTTCGCGGGTCCCTTCGACGCTTCCTTGGCGGCGTCCTTCGCGCCATCCTTGGATGCGTCCTTCGCGGCGTCCTGGCCGGACGCCGGCGGATCGGGAATGCGCTTGGCCTTTAGGTCGAGGATCGGTCCGGCCGTCATCGCGGCGGCCGCGGCGCCCGAGGCCGCAGCGCCGGGACGGGGACCGCCGCCCGCCTGCGCCCCCGCGCCCGGCTGGCCGGGCTTGGCGGGATCCGGCTTCATGGAATCTGGCTTCGTGGGATCCGGCTTGGCCGACTCGGTCTTGCCGGCTTCGGTCTTGCCGGCGTCAGGCTTGCCGAAGTCAGGCTTGCCCGGCTCGGGCTTCCCGGGCTCGGGCTTCGTCCCAGCAACACCCGAAGCCAGCTTGGCGGCCTCGGGACCGGACGACGCCGTCGCGCCGGGCTGCGACGCCGCAGGCTGTCCGTCACCAGGGCGGCCCGGCGCAGCGGCGGAAGGCTTGGACTGATCCGTGGGACCGACTGGTTTGCCGGCTTCGGGCTTACCGTCGGCCGGACCGGGCGTGCCCGGCTTGGCGGCCGAGACCGGATCGGTCGCCGGATTAGGCGGGTTGGCCGACGGGGATCCCGTGCCGGGCGTCGCCGGCTGATTCGCAGGGGCCTGCGCAGGCCTGGCGCCGCCCACCGTGGGAGCGGGCGACTTGGCGCCGGGCCGGGACTCGGTCCGGCCGGGATCGGGCTGCACGGGCGTGGACGGGGCGCCGCCCGGCTTCGGACCGCCGGTTCCGGGCTTGTCGGCGTCGCTGGGTGGTGGCGTCACGGGCAAGTCCTCCAACTCTTCGGCGGTCGCCGCGCCCCCGTAGCACCGCGGCGGCACCGGGCGCGAGGGCGAGATACGGCGGCTCTGTCCCGCTGTCACCGCGCGCCGTCACCGAGGCGCGGCGCGAGGGCATCGAGCAGGTCCGTTTCTCGCGGTCGTGCCGCCACGACATGGACCGGGATCCCGGCGGCTTCCAGGGGGAACGCGACATCAGCCGACAGGCAGTAATGCCTCAGGCGGCGGAAAGCTCCGCCGTGTCCCGATCCGTCCGCGAGCGCGAGCGCGACAGCCGCACTGCGGCGGGAATAGTGCAGCACGGCATCGAGGCCCCCGCCCGCGAGCGCGTCGCCCACGGAAGCGGGCAGGGTGAGAACGGGCGCCGCCGCGTAGATCTCGACGATCACGACCGCGAATCCGGCGGCCGTCAGGCTCGCTGCAGGCTCGGGTTTGCGCGCGGTCCCGGTGGCGTGGAGCAGGCGGCCACCGGCGGGCAGCGCCGCCGCGACCAGGGCGGCGAGCCCGGCCGCGTCGCCCGGCCCCTCCCGGACCGGCCCGAGGCCGGCCGCGCGAGCGAGCGCGGCGGTTCGGGCCCCGACCGCGAAGACCGGCAGGCCGCGCAGCAAGACGGCCGCGTCCCGCAGCGCCGGCACCGCGTTGGTGCTGGTGAGCAGCAGCCCGTCGAAGGGTCCCTCGGGCACCGCCGCACCGGTCGGCCGCACCGCCAGCACGGGGGCGACGAGGGCCGTATGCCCGCGCGCCGCAAGGGCCGCACCGGTCCGGGCGGCCCCCGGCTCGGGCCGGGCGACCCAGACGCGCAAGCGCTAGGCTTCCAGGGTCAGGCGGACGCCGTGACGTGCCTGCGCCCCCGGCGGCAGCAGGCGCTGCGAATCGCGCGCCACGAGGGGCCCGGAAAAATCCGCCCAGTCGGCGTAGCCGGTCCAGCATTCCAGCGACAGGAACGGCGCGGTCGGCTTCGTCCAGACGGCGAGATGGGGGAAATCGGCCATCTCCATGCGGATCGCCTTGTCGGGTCCGGTGAAGCGCATCCGGCGGCTCTTCGCGTTCCGGAACACGAACGCTTCGGTGAAGATGCTTGGGTCGAGGGGCAGCGTATGGCCCGTGATCGGGATCGGCTGCTCCTCGCGCAGCAGCAGGCCGCCGGGGCCGACCTGGGGCGCGAACGGACGCTCTGCCTGCTCGAATTCGACTGCGTAGCCACCATCCTTGGCCCGCGTGCCGCCCGCGAAGGGCCATGGGAAGGCCGGGTGGAACCCGAGCGCGTAGGGCAGGGGCGCGTCGCCGGTGTTGGCCACGGTGACGTCGAGGTCGAGGCCCGCTAAGCGAACCCTGGCGGCGATGTCGAGCCGGAAGGCGAAGGGGTAATGCACCCGGGTCTCCGGCCCGTCGGTCAGCCGCAGAATCACCGCGTCGGCGCTGCGCTCCACCACCGCGAAGGGCAGGTCCCGCGCGAAGCCGTGCTGGGCCATCGGGTAGCTCTCGGACCCGACCTTCACCTTTCCGCCGGCCGAGGCGCCGACCACCGGGAAGAGCCAGGGGGCGTGCCGGTTCCAATGCGCCGGGTCGCCGCTCCACAGATACTCGGTCCCGCCGACCCGCCAGGAGACCGGCTCGGCCCCGTGGGTGGACAGCGTGGCCGTGGTGCCGTCCGGCGCGGTCAGGTCGATGCGCGTGCTCAAGCGGGCCTCCCGGGCGATCCTCGGACAGCCGAGGTAACGAACGCGGGCCGGGACGCAAGGGGCGCGTGTATCGGATAGGCGGCGCGTTGCCTCAGGTTGCCAACTCACAGGTCCGGGATAAACTCGGCGCTTCCGGACGCCGGATCGAACGAGTCGACGAATTCCGGAAGGAGTTCACGTCCCCACGATGATCCAGGAGCACACGCGGCGACGGGTCATCTGGAACAGGGGTGGAAGCCCAGTTTCCTATGTCAGTGAGAAGCTGAATCTGGATGAGGAGACGGTCGGCGGCGCCATCCACGCCATAAAGGCGGCGGCCGGGCTACGCGGAGCGGACAGCATCATCATCTATGACAACGGGGACGTAACCGACGCACGTGGCGAGGAGATCGGCAACATCTATGATGAGGACTGAAGCATCCCCGCTCCGAGCCTTCGCAACGCTCCGCTTCGAGGGCGACGCGCTCGACCCATCCGCTGTCACGGACATCCTGCAGGTTCCCCCCACCCTCGCCTACAGGAAGGGCGAGTTGTTCAAGCTGGGCAAGAGGGGATTGGAGAAGGTTGGCCAGACCGGCTACTGGTTCCTGAACACCAAGGGCCTGGTCGGGACGCACGATCTGAACGACCACGCCAATTTTCTCATCGAGAGGCTGGCCGGGGAGGCGTCCCGGTTCGATCGCCTGAAGGCGGTCGTCGAGATGGAAGCCTTGTGCACACTGCTCACGCTGTTCTGGTTCGGGCAGGCCGGTGCGACGCCTCCGCCGTTGAATTCGCGTCTCGAAAATCTGATCGGCAGCCTGCGGGGGGGCATCGAGACCGACTTCTCGACTAAAGGCCGTGACCCCGGAGCGGTCGAAGGTCGGGCCGCCTGATACGATCCAGTCGCGCACTCCTCACGCCACCGTTCCCAGCTCCGGCAGGATGGTCTCCGGCGGCCCGGAGGCGACGAGCCGGCCCGCCTCCAGCACATGGACCGCGTCGGCGCTCTCCAGGGTAGACAGGCGGTGGGCGATCAGGATCAGGGTGCGCCGGCCCGAGAGCGCCCGCAGGGCGCGCATCACCGCTCCTTGCGTCTCATCGTCGAGCGCCGAGGTCGCCTCGTCGAACACGATCACGTCCGGGTCGTGATAGAGCGCCCGGGCGATGCCGACGCGCTGGCGCTGGCCGCCGGAGAGCCGCGCCCCGCGCTCGCCGACCCGTTCGCCGTAGCCCCGGGGCAGGGCGGCCACGAAATCGTGGGCGCCGGCGAGCCGGGCCGCGCGCTCGACGGCCGCGAGGTCCGGCGCGTCGAGGCCGAGCGCGATGTTCTCGGCCACCGTGCCGTCCACGAGAAAGACATCCTGCGGGACGTAGCCGATGCGGTTCTGCCAGGCGGGGAGGGTGCTTGCGTCGAGCACCCGCCCGTCCACGGTGATCCGGCCCGTGCCCGGGGTGAGCACCCCCAGCAGCAGGCCCGCCAGGGTCGACTTGCCCGAGCCGGTGCGGCCGGCGAGCCCCACCGTGGTGTTGACCGGGATGGTCAGGTCGATGCCGGCCAGCGCCGGCCGGCCGGTGCCGTAATCGAAGCCGATCCCCTCCAGCCGGATTTTGTGCGCGAAGGGGAGACGCTCGGACGTGCGGGCCACGGGGCTGCGCTCGTCGGCGAGCTCGTCGACGATCACCTGCACCACCGGCCGGTAGAAGCGCATCAGCGAGAGCGAGGTGAAAATGTTCTGGAAGGCCGGCAGCATCCGGTAGCCCGCGAAGGCGAACAGGCCGAGCAGCGGCAGGATCCCGGCGACGTCGAGCCCCTGGGCCAGGGCGAACAGCACCACCACGATCACCCCGCCGAAGGCCAGGGCCTCAATGACGAAGCGGGGCATCTGGCCGGTGAGCAGGCTCGCCGCGGTCGCGACCGCGTAGGCCCTGGCCGGGGCGTCGAACCGGCCGGCAAAAGCCTCGGCCCGACCGTAGAGCTTCAGTTCGGTGAGTGCGCCGAAGGTCTCCTGCACGATCCGGAACCGGGCCTCGTTGTCGGCCACCGAGCGGCCGCCCAGCCGGGCGAGCCGGGCCCGCATGATCAGGTAGATCCCGACATAGAGGCCGCCGAACCCACCCCCGAGGATCAGGGCGAGTTGCGGCGCGTAGGCCAGCAGGAAGACGATCACCGCGAGCGCGGAGGTCGCCCGGGAGGCCAGGACGGTGGCCGGGGTCAGCACGCCGACCACCAGCCGGTCGGTCTCGGACAGGACGTTCTTGGCGAGTTCCGCGCTATTGGCCTGGGCGAAGAACAGCCGCTCGCGGTCGAGATAGCGGAACAGCAGCCGCCGGCTGAAGCCGTAGCCGGCCAGATGCGTGAACAGCAGTTGCGCGTAGGTCAGCCCGGCATTGACAACCGCAGTGGTCAGGATCGCGAGCAGCGCCGCCCCACCGGTGACCAGCAAGAAACTGCGCTCGTCGGCGAGGCCGAGGGCTTCGCGAGCCTGGGCCAGATACGGCACCCGGGTCGCCGCCGACGGATCGCCGACCAAGGTCAGGAACGGGATCACCGAGGCGACGCCGACCACCTCCAGCAGGGCCGCGACCGCCAGCCCCAGCGCGATCAAGGCGAGCCGCCGCCGGTCGCGCGCGCGCATGATGCGCACGAGCTCGATCAGCGCGCGCATGGTTCGGGACGGATCGGCGGGAGGGCTCGCATGGCAGGGCCGGGCTTAGAGGGCTCGGCGCCGGAGGGGAAGGTGGTTGGGGGTAGGAGGGGGCGGTGCGGATCCGCTCCGGTGCTTCGGGAACACCGGCCTCCCACCCACTCCCTCATCCTAAGGCGACGGAGCGAAGCGGAGGGCTCGAAGGAGCCCTCCAGCCGGCCGCGCGATCCCTGGAGCCCTCCTTCAAGGCCCAGCGATCTTCGATCGCCGGTCACCTCAGGATGAGGGGGGTGGGTGGGAGAGCGGGCGCCCAGCCCGATCGTCAGTCGAGCTTCTTCAGCGAGCCCAGATCCACGTGGCCGTTCTGGCTGGAGAAGGTCAGCGACTTCGTGCTGCCGTCCGACTGCGAGACGCCGCCGATCCGGTGGTCGCCGCTGTCGTAGGTCGAGACCTGGCCGTCGCGCTCGATCAGGAGCCGGTGCTTGTCCGGGAAGAACGCGTATTTCATCCCGTTCTGGGAGCCGCTGGTCGAGGGGTCGCCCAGGTCCTTGGGCCAGAAGGGCTCCATACCCTTCATCGGCTTCATCGGTTCCATGGGCTTCATGGGTTCCATCGGCTTCATCGGTTCCAAGGCGCGCCTCCTGTCCGGGTGAGTGACAAGGAGGACGCGGCAGGGCCGAAACGGTTGCATCACGCCGTCAGAGCCGGGCGCCCGGGACCGGCCGCTCGCGGACTTGGCCGTCGAAGCCGACATGGAGCTGATGCTCGCGCCCGTCGCGGTCCTTGGCTGCCACCTCGAGGTGGCGCGGGCCGCGGCCGGTCACCCGCACGTCGCCGTAGCCGGCGGCCTGGACGGCGGCGGTCAGCGCCGGCACGTCCGGGGTGGGCCCGAGGCCGAGCTTGTCCTTGGCCCAGTCGAGGCTGCCGGTCGGCGGCCCGCCGGCCGGGCCGATCACCACCTTGCGGCCGTCGCCATGGGTCAGGACGCTGGCATGCAGGAACCCGGTCTCGAAGCGGCCCTGCACGGTCACGGCCTCGCCCTTGGCGACGAGGTTGCCGCCCTCGCCGGCGGGACCGGTCTCGACCAGCGCCCGGCCGGTGGGGTCCTGGACCACGAACTTGTTGCCAAAAATCTCGGCGACCTCGCCCTTGATGGCGGTGGCGCTCGACGGGGCGAGCGCCTGGATCGCCACCGGATCCACCGGCGTCGGCTGGAACGCATTGCCCTGCGCCAGGGACAGGCCGGCGGCGCCGAGCGCCAGGGGCGCGGCGATCGCGGCCACCACCCAGCTCCGCGCCGGGATCTTTTTGGCTGTCTTGGCGGGGGCCGGCTCGCGGATCTCGCGGGCGGTGCCGTCGATGGTGTTGTCGTCGCTCATCGGTGTCGTCCTTTGAAGGTTCGGGACCCGATCGGTCCGTGGCCCCTTCCTAAGGCGCGCCCTCAAATCCGGTCTGAACCGCCCGGTTCAGACCCGGTTAAACCCGCCCGCCTATGGCCGAGACGCGCGGGCGATCAAGGACTTGGCGGCGCCAGCCGATCCGGGAGGCCGGATTGATGGGCAGCGTCAGAAGACGGCCCTAACTTCCCGCAGCGTTGTGATGTCCGGCGGCCGAGGCACGGGGAGGGCGAACTCTTGAAAATCCTGCTGGTGGAGGACGACGCGGCGCTCGCCGACGCCCTAGCCAAGGTCCTGCGGGCGGAGAACTTCGTCCTCGACCGGGCCGCCACCGGCGAGGACGCCCAGCATCTCGGCGAGACCGAGGGCTACGACGCGGTGGTGCTCGATCTCGGCCTGCCCAAGGGCGACGGCGTCTCGGTGCTGCTGGCCTGGCGGGCGGCGGGGCGGACCCTGCCGGTGCTGGTGCTCACCGCCCGGGACGGCTGGAGCGACAAGGTCGCGGCCTTCAAGGCGGGGGCGGACGATTACCTGGTCAAGCCGGTCCGGGTGGAGGAACTGGTGATCCGCCTGCGCGCCCTGGTGCGCCGGTCGCAGGGCGGCGGAGCGAGCCGGATCGCCTGCGGCCCCCTGAGCTTCGACACGGGGCTCGGCGCCTTCGAGCACGAGGGCCTGCCGCTCAAGCTCACGGGCCTCGAATGGCGGGTCCTGTCCTGCCTGATGCTCAACCGCGACGCGGTGGTGCCGCGCCCGCACCTGATCGAGCGGGTCTACGAGGGCGACGCGGATGTCGATTCGAACTCCGTGGAGGTGATCATCACCCGCCTGCGCCGGAAGATTGCCCCGGCCCGGATCGAGAGCGTGCGCGGCCACGGCTACCGCCTGCACGCGGATCCGGCCTGATGCCGCCGCCGAAGAAAAGACCACCGCTCCGCCGCTCCCTGCGGACCCGCCTGCTGGCCGCCGCCGTGGTACTGGTGCTTGCCGCCCTGGTGGTGGCCGGCCTCGCCATCGGGGTGATCCTGCACCGCTTCGTCCGCGGGCAGATCGAGGGGCATCTCGACGCCCAGATCGTCGCCCTCCGGGCCGGTCTGGAGGCGGGGCTGCTGTCCCAGAACCGCGACGCGCCGCCCTTCGACCGGGACGGCCCCGGCTGGGCCTGGGAGGTGCGCCGGGGGTCCGAGACCTTCGGCTCGGGCTCCCTGCGGGGCGGCCACATCACCGTCACCGAGCCGGGCCCCGACGACGATCCCGACCACCCGCACCCCGCGGACGGCACCGGGCCGCGGGGGGAGCGGCTGATCCTGCGCATCCTCGACGTGCCGGGGACGCCCCCTGCCACGATCGTCGCGGCGGCGCCCCGGGCGGCCCTGTACGGCCCCCTGCGCGAAGCCCTGACCAGCCTAGCCCTGGCGCTCGGCGTGCTCGGCCTCTGCCTGATCGCCGGTCTGGCGCTGCAGGTCCGCCTCGGCCTGGCGCCTTTGCGACGCCTGCGGGCCGACCTCGCGGCCGTGCGCGCCGGGCGCCGAGAGCGGGTGCCGGAGGAGCAGCCCGCCGAGATCAAGCCGTTGGTCACGGAGCTCAACGCGCTGCTCGACCAGAACGCCCAGAACCTGGAGCGCGCCCGCGGCCACGTCGCCAACCTGGCCCACGCCCTCAAGACGCCGCTCGCGACCCTGTCGATGGCCCTGGCCGACCCGGCCCGCGACCCCGGCGGGGCGCTGCGCCTCCAGGTCGACGACATGGACCGGCGGGTCCGCCACCACCTGCGCCGGGCCCGGGCGGCGGCGCTCGCCGGTTCGGCCCGGACGCGCACGCCCCTGGCCCCCCGGGTCTCGGACCTGCGCGACGCGCTGGTGCGCCTTTATGCCGAGAAGGGTGTGGCGATCGAGCTCGCCGTGCCGGACGACCTGTCGGTGCCCTGCGAGGGGCAGGATCTGGACGAGATGCTCGGCAATCTGGTCGACAATGCCTGCCGCTGGTGCCGCACCCGGGTCCGGGTCGCGGCCTCCGGCCAGGCGGGTGGAATCGGGGTGCGGGTCGAGGATGACGGGCCGGGCCTGGACGGCGCGGCCGCCGAAGCGGTCATGGCCCGCGGGCGCCGCCTCGACGAGGGCGTGCCGGGCCACGGCTTCGGGCTGCCGATCACCCTCGAACTCGCCGAGCTCTACGGCGGCGGCCTCACCCTCGGGCGCTCGGATCTCGGAGGCCTGAAGGCGGAGCTGACCTTGCCGGCGTGAGAGTCACGCAAGCGCCGCCCTCAAGATCGGCCGGATGCGCGGGTCGATGCAGTGGGCGACGTTGAAGCGCATGTAGCCGTTCCAGTCGTCGGACAGGCTGAACGCCGTGCCCGGGGCCAGGACCATGCCCTGCGCCAGCGCCCGGCGCGCCACCTCGGCGCCGTCGCGCCCGTCCGGCAGCCGCATCCACAGGAAGAAGCCGCCCCGGGGCTGGGCCCACGGCTCCAGGCCGCAGGCGCCGAGCTCGGCCGAGGCCTGGACCATGGCGCCGGCGAGCCGCCGCTTGGTCTCGGCGAGGTGCCGGCGATAGCAGCCCTCGGTGATCAGGCTGTGCACCAGTGCCGCTGTGACGTGGCCGTTGCCGAGGCTGAGCGCGAGCTTCAGGTCGACCAGGGGCTCGACCCAGTCGGCCCGGAGCGCGATCCAGCCGCAGCGCGCCGCCGCCGACAGGGTCTTCGAAAAGCTGCCGATCTGGATCACCCGCTCCAGCCCGTCGAACCCGGCGAGGCGCGGGGCGGGCTCCGGTTCGAGATCGCCAAAGATCTCGTCCTCGACGATCAGGGTGTCGTGCGCCTCGCACAGCTTCAGCAGCCGGTGGGCGATGGCCGGGGCGAGGCTCGCGCCGGTGGGGTTCTGGAGCGCCGCGTTGGTCAGGTAGAAGCGCGGTCGGTGCCGTTCGAGCAGGCTCCCGAGGGCCCGCAGGTCCGGCCCCTCCGGGGTCAGCGGCACGCCGACCACCGAGACCCGGTGCGCCCGCAGCAGCGCCAGGAAGTTGAAGTAGCAGGGATCGTCCACCAGCACGGTGTCGCCCGGCTGGAGCAGGAACCGGCAGACCAGGTCGAGAGCCTGGGTGGCCGATTCGACCAGCACGATCTGGCCCGGCTCGGCGCCGACGCCCTTCTCGGCGATCTTGCGGGCGATCTGGATCCGCAGGGGCTCGTAGCCGAGCGGCCGGTCGTAATTGGTCATCTCGGCGAGGTCCGCCCGCGCCACCCGGCGCAGGCCCCGCCGGAGCGCCTCGTGCGGCATCCAGGAATCCGGCAGCCAGCCGGCCCCGGGCTTGAGCTGGTCCGCACCGGCCTGCTGGGCCTGGCGGGTGATCCACAGGGGATCGACGATCCGGTCGAGCCGGGGGCCCATCGCCTGGAGTGAGAGCGGCCGGGTCTTGCCGGCGACGTAGAAGCCCGAGCCCGGCCGCGCCACCAGGGTGCCCTCGGCGGCCAGCCGGTCATAGGCCTCCACCACGGTCGATTTCGACACGCCCATGGATTCCGCGAACGCCCGCACCGACGGGATCCGGACCCCAGGCACGAGATGGCGCGCCGCGATCCGCTCGCGGATCTCGCCGGCCACGGTCTCGACGCGCGTCCCGGCGGCCTTAATGGCGACCTGCATCCGTACTGCCTTTCCGACCGGACAATTCTTCCAAATCGTACCGAACTGTTCCTGTCGCCGCCAGTCCCGTGTGGTCAAGATCGCCGGGTTCCGGACAGACGGAGGATCGAATCATGGACCAGTGCCTCACTGAGACCGCCCATGCCGCAGGCCGGCCGTCCTGGCTCGCCCGGTCCATCCAGGCGATCGCCGAGGCCGCCGTGGAGGTGCGGACGGGACTGTCGCGCGCGGCGATGAACCGGCGCGTCCTGCACCGGCTCTCGACCCTGTCGGCGCGGGAGCTGAAGGATATCGGGCTGACTCCGCAGGACGTCGCCGACGCGGGCGTACCGGGACGGCACGATGCCATCGCGTTGCTGGTGGGGCGGCGGGACGCGCGCCGCCGGGGGCGGTGCGTGGGCGGCTGGCCCTCGGCCTGAGGCTTCGGTCCGCTGTGCGGGGGTCATCGACTTGCGCACGCTCATCGCAGGCGCCAATCTCAAGACATGTCGGTCGACTTCTCATACCTGCTGCGGAAGGAGGATCCCGGGGCCACGCTTCGGGATCTCGATGACGTGGTCGCGCTGGCACCAGTCGTGACCGATGACGGCGATACGATCCCGGCCGGCACCGAAGGGACCATCGTCGGCGTCTGGAAGGGCGGCGAAGCCTTTTTCGTCGAATTTCCGGAGCCGGCGGGTGCCCTCGCGACAGTGCTACCAGTCAATCTGAGACGCACTGGTCGCCACACGCCGTGAGTCGCGCGGGCCTGCCGGCACTCCTGGGGTTGCGCATCCAGGGCGAGAAGATCGTCGGTTACTTGCTGAATCCTACGCACCCGAAGGGGGGCTCGAAGGCAAAGTTTTTGCTTCGCTTCGGATTTTCAGCGGATCAGCCGAACATTCTGGCAGATGCCTTGGTGAGCCATTACGTGTCCGCGCCGGACGCGCAAATGATTTTCGACGCGGTTGGGTCCAGGCGCATCGTCTGCGAAGGCCCAATTAAGGGTGTCGATGGCCGGGAACTATGGATTCGCTCCGTCTGGCTCATCGAAGAGGACCTTTACGGTCGCCTCCTTACCGTCATCCCGCTGCCCGCACGGCGCAACGCATCATCGAAGTTCTCCGTGTCAGGCCCCAAAACGCCCTAACAACGCGAACTCGATAGGACGCCTCCGACGCGAGCGAAGGGCAAACCGAAATTCTGATTTTAAGAGACTTATGGAAGTGGCGCGGGCGACGGGACTCGAACCCGCGACCTCCGGCGTGACAGGCCGGCACTCTAACCAACTGAGCTACGCCCGCACGGCGTGGTCGCCTCGAAGGGGCGTTTCGCCCGGCGACGGGGCGGGGTGTATGGGCCAGGCCCGGAGCTGTCAAGCGTGTCCGTGACGGTTTTGCGCCAAGGCCCGCTGGAGGGGCTGCGCGCTTGCGTCGTGTTGCAGGGCTGCCGCGTGCTCCCACATCCCTACACAAGACAGGGCGTGCACGTTGTGCGACGCGGCAAGCCATTGTCACGGATCGGCGGCTCGACTAAGCCTCCGGCCGCGCGCATCCTGGCATAAGAACAATTCCACGGGCGAATCCGGTTCGGCGGCGCACCGCGGTTTCCCACGTCGATACGAGACGCTCTCGCGAGGCCCTGGCATGACCGGATTGTTGGCGGACTATCTTCCGCTCATCGTGTTCATCGGCGTTGCTCTGTTCATCGCCACCGCGCTGCTGGTCGTGCCCTTCCTGGTCGCCTTCAAGAGCCCGGATCCGGAGAAGCTCTCGGCCTACGAGTGCGGCTTCAATGCTTTCGACGATGCCCGCATGAAGTTCGACGTGCGGTTCTACCTCGTGGCGATCCTGTTCATCATCTTCGATCTCGAGGTCGCGTTCCTGTTCCCGTGGGCGATCACCTTCGGAGACCTTGGCTGGTTCGGCTTCTGGTCGATGATCGTCTTCCTGGGCGTGCTGACGGTCGGTTTCGTCTACGAGTGGCGCAAGGGCGCCCTCGAGTGGGATTGATTCGCAACAGCAGCCTGCCCGCACCGCATTCCGAGTCGCCGATGGCCCTGATCACCGACACGACCCACAGCCTGTCCCGCGCCCCCGCGGTCGCGCCCCAGCCCAAGGGGATCATCGATCCCAACACCGGCCGGCCGATCGGCGCCGACGATCCGACCTTCCTGTCGATCAGCGACGAGCTGGCCGACCGTGGCTTCCTGCTCACCACCACGGACGAGCTGATCAACTGGGCCCGCACCGGCTCGCTGATGTGGATGACCTTCGGGCTCGCCTGCTGCGCCGTCGAGATGATGCAGATGTCGATGCCGCGCTACGATTGCGAGCGCTTCGGCTTCGCGCCCCGCGGCTCGCCGCGCCAGTCCGACGTGATGATCGTCGCCGGCACCCTGACCAACAAGATGGCTCCGGCCCTGCGCAAGGTCTACGACCAGATGCCGGAGCCGCGCTACGTGATCTCGATGGGCTCCTGCGCCAACGGCGGCGGCTACTATCACTATTCCTACTCGGTGGTGCGCGGCTGCGACCGGGTGGTACCGGTGGACATCTATGTGCCCGGCTGCCCGCCCACCGCCGAGGCGCTGCTCTACGGCGTGCTGCTTCTCCAGAAGAAGATCCGCCGCACCGGCACGATCGAGCGCTGAGGAGCGGCCATGACCAACGGCATCTCGATCCTGTCGCATACGCAGCCGGAGAGCGGCGCGGCTGCCCTGACGGCGCTGGCCGAGCGGGTTACCGGCGCGCTCGGCCCGGCGGTGGTGTCGCACGCTATCGCATTCGGCGAGCTGACCCTGGTGGTCCAGGCCTCCGACATCGTCTACGCGCTGACCTACCTGCGCGACGACCCGGCCTGCGCGTTCCGCAGCTTCATCGACATCTGCGGCGCGGATTATCCGCAGCGCGAGAAGCGCTTCGACGTGGTCTACCACCTGCTCTCGCTGCGCCACAACGCGCGCATCCGGGTGAAGGTGCAGACCGACGAGGTGACCCCGGTCCCCTCGGCGATCGAGGTTTTTCCGGCCGCCAACTGGTACGAGCGCGAGACCTACGACCTCTACGGCATCCTGTTCTCGGGGCATCCGGACCTGCGCCGCCTGCTCACCGATTACGGGTTCGAGGGGCACCCCCTGCGCAAGGATTTTCCGCTGACCGGCTTCGTTGAGGTCCGGTACGACCAGGACGAGGCGCGGGTCGTCTACGAGCCCGTCCAGCTCACCCAAGAGTTCCGCAACTTCGACTTCCTGTCTCCGTGGGAAGGCACCGACTACGTGCTGCCCGGAGACGAGAAGAAGACGTCGGCCTGAACCGCGGAGACTGTCAGTGACAGAACACAACATCCGCAACTTCGCGATCAATTTCGGCCCGCAGCACCCGGCAGCGCACGGCGTGCTGCGCCTTGTGCTGGAGCTGGACGGCGAGGTGGTCGAGCGGGTCGATCCGCATATCGGGCTGCTGCACCGCGGCACCGAGAAGCTGATCGAGCACAAGACCTATCTGCAGGCGACGCCCTATTTCGACCGGCTCGACTACGTGTCGCCGATGAACCAGGAGCACGCCTTCTGCCTGGCGATCGAGAAGCTCGCGGGGATCGAGGTGCCCCGGCGCGCGCAGCTGATCCGCGTGCTGTTCTGCGAGATCGGCCGGCTGCTGTCGCACCTGCTCAACGTCACCACGCAGGCGATGGATGTCGGCGCCCTTACGCCCCCGCTCTGGGGCTTCGAGGAGCGCGAGAAGCTGATGATCTTCTACGAGCGCGCTTCGGGCGCTCGGCTTCACGCCAACTACTTCCGGCCGGGCGGCGTCCACCAGGACCTGCCGCCCAAGCTGATCGACGATATCGAGGCGTTCTGCGACCCGTTCCTGCAGGTCGTCCAGGATCTCGACGACCTCGTCATGGCCAACCGCATCTTCAAGCAACGCAACGTCGATATCGGCATCGTGTCGGTGGACGAGTGCATGGAGTGGGGTTTTTCCGGCGTCATGCTGCGCGGCTCGGGCATCCCGTGGGACCTGCGCAAGGCGCAGCCCTACGAGTGCTACGAGGAGATGGAGTTCGACGTGCCGGTGGGCCGGAACGGCGACACCTATGATCGGCAGGTGATCCGCATGGAGGAGATGCGGGAATCGGCCAAGATCATGAAGCAGTGCTGCGCCAAGCTGCGCGAGCCGGCCGGGCAGGGCCCGATCGCCGCCATCGACGGCAAGTTCGCGCCGCCGCCGCGCCGCGAGATGAAGCGCTCTATGGAAGCGCTCATCCACCACTTCAAGCTCTACACCGAGGGCTTCCACGTACCGGAGGGCGAAGTCTACGCCTCCGTGGAAGCGCCCAAGGGCGAGTTCGGCGTCTATCTCGTGTCCGACGGCACCAACAAGCCGTACCGCTGCAAGATCCGCGCGCCAGGCTTCGCGCATCTTCAGGCGATGGATTGGATGTGCCGGGGGCACCTTCTGGCCGACGTGTCGTGCGTGCTGGGCACCCTCGACATCGTGTTCGGCGAAGTGGATCGGTAAGGCGTTAGCAGGATGGCAAACCGCAGACTCGCGCCGGCCTCTGAGCAGCCCGAGAGCTTCGCGTTCTCCCCCGAGAACGCCGCCTGGGCCAAGACCCAGATCGCCAAGTACCCGGAGGGCCGCCAGGCCTCCGCGGTGATCTCGCTGCTCTGGAAGGCGCAGGAGCAGAACGGCGGCTGGCTGCCGCGGGCAGCCATCGAGGCTGTGGCGGCCGAGCTCGGCATGCCCAACATTCGCGTGCTGGAGGTGGCGACCTTCTACACGATGTTCGCCCTGGAGCCGGTGGGCCGCTTCTGGATCCAGGTCTGCGGCACGGTGCCGTGCGATTCCTGCGGCGCTCGGGGCCTGAAGGAGATGCTCGAGGCGCGCCTCGGCCCCTCCGGCCACGTCTCGGCCGACGGCAATTTCTCCTGGCTCGAAGTCGAGTGCCTGGGCGCCTGCTGCAACGCCCCGATGGTGCAGATCAACCAGGATTACTACGAGGATCTGACGCCCGAATCGCTCGGCACGCTGATGGACGACCTCGCGGCCGGCCGGCCGGTCAAGGTCGGCTCGCAGACCGGGCGCCAGGCCTCCGAGCCGCAGGGCGGCCCGGACACGCTCACCGATCCGACCCTGTTCGACGGGTCCCGGGTCGGGGCTTGGCGCAAGCGCTTCGAGGACACCGCAAAGCCTGAGGATCAGGATGCGAAGACGGACGAGGCTCGGTCGAGCGAGCAGCGCGCCGCCGCCGACCCGAAGCCCGCCAGGCCCGATGCCGGCCGGCAGACGGAACGGCCGTCGTCCGACGCCCCCGCCCAGCGCGCCGCGCGGGGTGAGGAGCCGGTCAAGCCGGAGGATCGGACCGCTGCGAATGTGCCCGGCACGAGCCCTGCCGCAGCCGCCGGCGAGGCGGCGGGGGCCGAGGCCGGAACGCAATCGAGCCTGACTCGGGATACGCCGCCGCCGCAGCCGGAGGCCTCCGGCGCCAGCGAGGGCGAGGTCGCGGCGGAAGCCGAGGAGGCCCGCGTCGCCGGAGCGCTCGCCGCCCTGCCGAAGGACGCGACCCCGGAGCAGAAGGCGAACGCGGTCGGCACCCGGCCGGCCGGCCTCGACGCTGCCCGCGCCGGCAAGCCGGACGATCTCACCCGGATCAAGGGCATCGGCCCAGGCAACAGCCAGCGCCTGAACGGGCTTGGCATCTACCATTTCGACCAGATCGCCGCCTGGACCCGCGACGAGATCACCTGGGTCGGGACGTACCTCGCGTTCCCGGGTCGCATCGACCGGGAGAACTGGGTCGGGCAGGCTCAGACGCTGTCGGCCACCGGGACCTGACCGCGATGGCCGAGGTGACGAACGAACTGATCTACGAGGTACTGAAAGCAGTGCAGACGCGCCTCGGGACTCTGGACGACGGTCTGCGCGAGGTGCGTGGCGAGCTGAAGGGCGTGCGCGGTAACCAGCAGGCCCAGCAGGTGCAGATGAACGCCGTGCAGACCGATATCGGCAACCTCTACGAAGCGTTCGGTGCCCTCGACTCGCGACTCGCCCGGATCGAGCGCCGCCTCGACATCATCGACACTCCGGTCCGCTAAGAGACAGCTCATGCTCGCAGATCAGGATCGCATCTTCACCAACCTCTACGGCCTGCATTCGCCGGGCCTGGAGGCTGCCAAGCAGCGCGGCGCGTGGGACGGGACCAAGTTCCTCCTGGAGCAGGGCCGCGACTGGATCATCGAGGAGATGAAGGCGTCGGGCCTGCGCGGCCGCGGCGGCGCGGGCTTCCCCACCGGCCTCAAGTGGTCGTTCATGCCCAAGAAGTCCGACGGGCGCCCGCACTACCTCGTCGTCAACGCCGACGAATCGGAGCCGGGCACCTGCAAGGATCGGGAGATCATGCGGCACGACCCGCATCTCCTGATCGAGGGCTGCATGCTGGCCTGCTTCGCCATGGGCGCGCATGCCTGCTACATTTACATCCGCGGCGAGTACGTGGCCGAGAAGCACGCCCTGCAGCGGGCGGTGGACGAGGCCTACGAGGCCCGTCTCGTCGGCCAGTCGAACGTGCACGACTTTCCCTTCGACATCTACGTCCACCACGGCGCCGGCGCCTATATCTGCGGCGAAGAGACGGCGCTGATCGAGAGCCTCGAAGGCAAGAAGGGCATGCCGCGGCTCAAGCCGCCCTTCCCGGCCAATATGGGCCTCTACGGCTGCCCCACGACGGTCAACAACGTCGAGTCGATCGCGGTGGCCGGCACGATCCTGCGCCGGGGCGGCGCTTGGTTCGCCGGGCTCGGCGGCAAGAACAACACCGGCACCAAGCTGTTCTGCGTCTCGGGGCACGTCAACAAGCCGTGCAACGTCGAGGCGGAGCTGGGCATCACCTTCCGCGAGCTGGTCGACCGACATTGCGGCGGCATGCGCGGCGGCTGGGACAACCTGCTCTGCTCGATCCCGGGCGGCTCCTCGGTGCCGCTGGTGCCGGCCGACCAGATCATCGACGCCAAGATGGATTTCGACACCCTGCGCGGCCTCGGCTCCGGCCTCGGCACGGCGGCGGTGATCGTGCTGGACAAGTCCACCGACATCGTCGCGGCGATCGCCCGCATCTCATACTTCTACAAGCACGAGTCGTGCGGCCAGTGCACGCCCTGCCGGGAGGGCACCGGCTGGATGTGGCGCGTGATGCTGCGCATGGCCGAGGGCCGGGCGCAGAAGCGCGAGATCGATATGCTGTTCGAGGTCACCAAGCAGATTGAGGGTCATACGATCTGCGCGCTCGGCGACGCGGCGGCGTGGCCGATCCAGGGCCTGATCAAGCACTTCCGCCCCGAGATCGAGAAGCGGATCGACCGCTACACGGCCAACCCGCATCCCGACCCGATCCCGATGGCCGCAGAGTAGGCCGATGACGAGCCAGCCGGACAACCTGATGCTCGTCTATCTGCGGCGCATCGACGAGAAGGTCGATCGCCTGAGCGACGATGTCCGCGAATTGAAGGGCCGCATGGCCGCGGTCGAGGAAAACCTGGCCGGCGTTCACCGGCGGATCGACAGGGTCGAGCTTCGCATCGAGCGCATCGAGCGGCGCCTCGATCTGGCCGACGCCCCGCACTGAGATTGCACCGATGACAAAAATCCTCGTCGACGGCACCGAGGTCGAGGTTCCGGCCGAATACACGCTGCTCCAGGCCTGCGAGGCCGCGGGGGCCGAGATCCCGCGCTTCTGCTTCCACGAGCGCCTGTCGATCGCCGGCAATTGCCGGATGTGCCTGGTGGAGCTGAAGGGTGCGCCCAAGCCGGTGGCGAGCTGCGCTTACGCGGTGAAGGATTGCCGCCCCGGCCCGAACGGCGAGCCGCCGGAGGTGCTGACCCGCTCCGGCCTGACCAAGAAGGCCCGGGAAGGGGTGATGGAGTTCCTCCTCATCAACCACCCGCTCGATTGCCCGATCTGCGACCAGGGCGGCCATTGCGACCTACAGGACCAGGCGATGGCCTACGGGGTCGATTCGACCCGCTACCAGGAGAACAAGCGCGCAGTCGAGGAGAAGCATATCGGCCCGCTGGTGCGGACCGCGATGAACCGCTGCATCCACTGCACTCGCTGCGTGCGCTTCCTGGCGGAGGTGGCGGGCGTGCCCGACCTCGGCGCCATCGGCCGCGGCGAGGACATGGAAATCACCAGCTACCTCGAGCAGTCCATGGCCTCGGAGCTCCAGGGCAACGTCGCCGACCTCTGCCCGGTGGGCGCCCTGGTGCACAGGCCGCAGAGCTACAACGTCCGGCCCTGGGAGCTGAACAAGACCGAATCGGTCGACGTGATGGACGCGGTCGGCTCGTCGATCCGCATCGACACCCGCGGCCGCGAGGTGATGCAGATCGAGCCGCGGGTCAGCGAAGAGATCAACGAGGAGTGGATCTCCGACAAGACCCGCTACCATGTCGATGGCTTGCGGATGCAGCGCCTCGACCGCCCGTACCTGCGCGAGAACGGCCGGCTGCGGCCCGCCTCCTGGGGCGAGGCGTTCCAGGCCATCGCCGCCAAGGTGAAGGCGACCGATCCCAAGCGCATCGGCGCCGTGGTCGGCGACCTCGCGGGCGTCGAGGAGATCTTTGCCCTGCGCGAGCTGATGCGCGCGCTGGGCACGCCCAACCTCGATTGCCGGCAGACCGAGACCGGGCTCGATCCGACGCTCGGCCGCGCCTCCTACCTGTTCAACCCGACCATCCCGGGCATCGAGGCCGCGGACGCGATCCTGATCGTCGGCGCCAACCCGCGCACCGAGGCCTCGCTCCTCAACGTCCGGATCCGCAAGCGCTGGCGCATGGGCCCGCTCGCGGTCGGGGTGATCGGCGAGCCGGTCGACCTGACCTATCCGAGCCACTACATCGGCGCCGGCCCCGAATCACTGGCGGGCCTCGCCCGCGGCGAGCACAGCTTCCTCGAGACCCTCAAGGCCGCGAAGGCGCCGCTGGTCATCGTCGGCGCCAACGTCGAGCCCGGCATCCTGGCGGCGGCGGCAGCGCTCGCCAAGGAGATCGGTGCGATCGGCCCCGAGTGGAACGGCTTCGGCGTTCTGCACACGGCCGCGGCCCGGGTCGGCGCCCTCGATCTCGGCTTCGTGCCGGGGGAGGGCGGCCTCGGCTTCCCGGCCATGCTGGCGGCCGGCGGCGTCGACGTGCTGTTCAATCTCGGCGCCGACGAGCACGACGTGGCGCCGGGCGCCTTCGTGATCTACCAGGGCACCCATGGCGACCGCGGCGCCTCCCGGGCGGACGTGATCCTGCCGGGCGCGGCCTATACCGAGAAGTCCGCGACCTGGGTGAACACGGAAGGCCGGGTGCAGATGGGCAACCGCGCCGGCTTCCCGCCGGGGGATGCCCGTGAGGATTGGGCGATCCTGCGCGCCCTGTCGGACGTTCTGGGCCAACGCCTGCCGTTCGATTCGCTCACTGCGCTGCGCCGGGCCCTCTACGCCGCCCACCCGCATTTCGCGGCGGTCGGCACCGTGGAGACCGGCGATGTCGCGGCGGCCGTGGATCGGCTGGCGGGCCTCGGCGGCGCTACCAATGGCCCCGCCTTCGCCTCCCCGGTGACCGACTTCTACCTCACCAACCCCATCGCCCGCGCCTCGCGGGTGCTGGCCGAGTGCTCGCGCCTCGCCCGCGAGCGCGCCGCCGAGTCGCGGCCGCTCGCGGCGGCAGAGTAGGGATCTCACGATGACCTCGCTCGAAATCCTCGGGACCGTTCTCCTGATCGTGCTGAAGAGCTTCGTGCTGCTCTCGGCGCTGCTCGTCTTCATCGCCTACGCGCTGCTCGCCGACCGGAAGATCTGGGCGGCGGTGCAGCTCCGGCGCGGGCCCAACGTGGTCGGGCCGTTCGGGCTGCTGCAATCCTTCGCCGACCTGCTCAAGTTCGTCCTGAAGGAGCCGGTGATCCCGGCGGGCGCCAACAAGGCGATCTACCTGCTGGCGCCGCTGGTCTTCGCGATGCTGGCCCTGTCGAGCTGGGCGGTGATCCCGCTGGCCGATGGCTGGGCGATCGCCGACATCAATGTCGGCATCACCTACATCTTCGCGATCTCGTCGCTCGGCGTCTACGGCGTCATCATGGGCGGCTGGGCGTCGAACTCGAAATACGCCTTCCTGGGCGCGCTCCGCTCGGCGGCGCAGATGATCTCCTACGAGGTTTCGCTCGGCTTCGTGATCATCTGCGTGCTGCTCTGCGCCGGCTCGCTGAACCTCTCGCGCATCGTGATGGCGCAGGACACCAGCCTCGGCTTGTTCGGCTGGTACTGGCTGTGGCTGTTCCCGATGTTCGTGGTGTTCTTCATCTCGGCGCTGGCCGAGACCAACCGCCCGCCCTTCGACCTGCCGGAGGCCGAGTCGGAGCTGGTGGCCGGCTACATGGTGGAATACTCCTCGACACCCTATCTGCTGTTCATGCTCGGCGAGTACGTCGCCATCATGAGCATGTGCGCGCTCGGCACCGTGCTGTTCCTGGGCGGCTGGCTGTCGCCGATCCCGTTCGCGCCGTTCACCTGGGTGCCGGGCGTGATCTGGTTCATCCTGAAGGCCAGCTTCCTGTTCTTCCTGTTCGCGATGGTGAAATCCATCGTGCCGCGCTACCGCTACGATCAGCTCATGCGCCTCGGCTGGAAAGTGTTTTTGCCCATTTCGCTCGTCTCGGTGGTGGTCGTGGCCTTCGTGTTGAAGCTCACCGGCCTGGCCCCGGGCGCGTGATCCAACGAAATCCGGAGATCACGGCATGAAGCTGGATCAGGTTGCCAAGAGTCTTCTCTTGAAGGAGTTCGTATCGGGGATGATCCTCGGCATGCGCTACTTCTTCAAGCCGAAGGCAACGATCAACTATCCCTTCGAGATGGGCCATCGCGGCCCGCGCTTCCGGGGAGAGCATGCCCTGCGCCGCTATCCCAACGGCGAGGAGCGGTGCATCGCCTGCAAGCTCTGCGAGGCGATCTGCCCGGCCCAGGCGATCACCATCGAGGCGGGCCCGCGCCGCAACGACGGCACGCGCCGCACCACCCGTTACGACATCGACATGGTGAAGTGCATCTATTGCGGCATGTGCCAGGAGGCCTGCCCGGTGGACGCCATCGTCGAGGGGCCGAACTTCGAATTCTCGGTCGAGACCCGCGAGGAGCTGCTCTACGACAAGCAGAAGCTTCTCTTGAACGGCGACCGCTGGGAGCGCGAGATCGCGCGCAACATCGCGATGGATGCGCCGTATCGCTAGGGCATCGTTCCGAGAGGTGGTTGCCGGCTTTCGGAAAAGACGATGCAAAGCAAAGGGATAGCGCATCATCCCGGTTCCGTTGCCCGGGGTGATGCGCTAGAGGGATGACGGGGGCGCTGTTGTGCCCCCGCCGACCGGGTTCTATAGACGGGCCGCCCGCTGCGGCCCGTTTCCACGCAAGGCAGAAGGGGCCGCTTCGGCGGCCGATCCCGACGAGCGCATGACCGCAGCAGCCGCCTTCTTCTACCTGTTCGCGAGCGTCACGGTCGCGTCGGGCTTCATGGTGATCGCCTCGCGCAATCCCGTCGCCTCAGTGCTGTTCCTGATTCTCGCCTTCGTGAACGCCGCCGGGCTGTTCGTCCTGATGGGCGCCGAGTTCCTGGCGATGATCCTGGTCGTCGTCTATGTCGGCGCGGTCGCGGTGTTGTTCCTGTTCGTCGTGATGATGCTCGACGTGGACTTCGCCGAGTTGCGCCAGGGCTTCCAGCAATACCTGCCGGTTGGCGGGTTGATCGGGGCGATCTTCCTGGTGGAGCTGCTGCTCGTGGTCGGCTCCTGGACCATCGATCCGAACCTTGTTCAGGCGCCGCTCAGCAACGTCGCGGCGGCGGAGAACCTCACCAACGCCCAGGCGCTCGGCCGGGTGCTCTACACGGATTACGTCTACTTCTTCCAGCTTGCCGGCCTGATCCTGCTGGTCGCGATGATCGGCGCCATCGTGCTGACCCTGCGCGACCGCCCGGGCGTCAAGCGCCAGAACATCTCGGTCCAGAACGCCCGCACCCAGAGCATGGCGGTGGAGACCCGCAAGGTGCCCTCCCGCCAGGGCGTCGAGGTCTGATGCCCGCCGAAGGACTCGAACGATGATCGGCCTGAGCCACTACCTCACCGTCGCGGCGATCCTGTTCACGCTCGGCGTGCTCGGGATCTTCATCAACCGCAAGAACGTCATCGTCATCCTGATGTCGATCGAGCTGATCCTGCTCGCGGTCAACATCAATCTGGTCGCCTTCTCGACGCAGCTGAACGACATCACCGGACAGGTTTTCGCCCTGTTCGTGCTGACCGTCGCGGCCGCCGAATCGGCGATCGGCCTCGCCATCCTCGTGGTCTTCTTCCGCAACCGCGGCACCATCGCGGTCGAGGACGTGAGCATGATGAAGGGCTAAGGCGCCCTTCTTCACGCGACCCGAGTTCGCGGCCCCGCGTTCATGGGCCCCGAGTGACAATCCGGACGCCGCCTAGCGGTCGGCCCGGAGGACGGACTGCAAGAGAGCGATGTATCACGCGATCGTCTTCTTCCCGCTGATCGGCTTCCTGATCGCCGGCCTGTTCGGCCGGTACATCGGGGCCCGGGCCTGCGAGTACATCACCACCGCGTTCCTGGCCTTCACGGCCCTGATCGCCTGGGGCGTGTTCCTCGAGGGCGGCCACGCCGAACGGGTGCAGGTCGCATCCTGGTTCTCGGCCGGTGACCTCCAGGTCGACTGGGCCTTCAAGGTCGACGCGCTGACCCGGGTGATGCTCGTGGTCGTCACCACGGTCTCGACCCTCGTCCACCTCTACTCCGTCGGCTACATGCACGAGGATCCGCACCGGCCGCGGTTCTTCGCCTACCTGTCGCTGTTCACCTTCGCCATGCTGATGCTGGTGACCGCCGACAACCTCGTGCAGATGTTCTTCGGCTGGGAGGGCGTCGGCCTCGCCTCCTACCTGCTGATCGGCTTCTGGTACGAGAAGCCCTCGGCCAACGCCGCCGCCATGAAGGCGTTCATCGTCAATCGAGTCGGCGATTTCGGCTTCTCGCTCGGCATCTTCCTGGTCTTCGTGCTGACCGGCTCGGTGGCGTTCGACGCGATCTTCTCCAAGGTCGACACGCTCAAGACCCTGAGCTTCCACTTCCTCGGCTACGATTGGAACGCCCTGACGCTGGCCTGCCTGCTGCTGTTCATGGGCGCCATGGGCAAGTCGGCGCAGTTCCTGCTGCACACCTGGCTGCCGGACGCCATGGAGGGACCGACCCCGGTCTCGGCGCTGATCCACGCCGCCACCATGGTGACCGCCGGCGTGTTCATGGTCGCCCGGCTGTCGCCGCTGTTCGAGGAGGCGCCGAACGCGCTGATCGTCGTCACGGTGATCGGGGGCATCACGGCCTTCTTCGCGGCCACGATCGGGCTGGTGCAGAACGACATCAAGCGGGTGATCGCCTACTCGACCTGCTCGCAGCTCGGCTACATGTTCGTAGCGCTCGGCGTCGGCGCCTACTCGGCCGGCGTGTTCCACCTGTTCACCCACGCCTTCTTCAAGGCGCTGCTGTTCCTCGGCGCCGGCTCGGTCATCCACGCGATGCACCACGAGCAGGACATGCGGAACATGGGCGGCCTGCGCTCCCACATCCCGTTCACCTGCGCCATGATGGCGATCGGCTCCCTCGCGCTGATCGGCTTCCCGTACACGGCCGGCTACTACTCGAAGGACGCGATCATCGAGGCCGCCTACGCCTCGACCCGGCCCGGGCACACGCTGGCCTTCCTGTGCACCGTGGTGGCGGCGTTCTTCACCTCGTTCTACTCCTGGCGCCTGTTCTTCATGACCTTCGAGGGTCCGGCCCGCTGGGGCGTCCATGCGGCGCATGATGACCACGCCGCTCCGGCAGTCGCCCATGCGGGCACCGCCCATGCCGCCCTGGCCCACGAGGCCGACGGCGCCCCGGGCCACACCGAGGGCGTGGCCCACGACGATCGCGGCCACGACGTCGAGCCGGCCCACAAGAGCGACCTCGTCGCGGACGACCATCACGGGCACGGCCATCACGGCGACCACACGCCTCACGAGAGCCCGCTGGTCATGACCATCCCGCTGGCGGTGCTGGCCTTCGGCGCGCTGTTTGCCGGGATCATCTTCCACGACCGCTTCATCGGGTCCGGCATGGACGCGTTCTGGGGCCATGCCCTGGCGCACGGCCCCGAGAATCACATCATGCACGAGATCCACGAGGTCCCGGCCCTGGTGTCCTATGCGCCGCTGATCATGCTGATCCTCGGCTTCGTCCTGGCGTTCTGGATGTATATCCGCCGCCCGGAACTGCCCGGTGCGCTCGCCGCGCAGCAGCCGTCGCTGTACCGGTTCCTGCTCAACAAGTGGTACTTCGACGAGCTCTACGACAGGATCTTCGTGCGTCCGGCCAAGGATTTCGGCCTGTTCCTCTGGAAGCAGGGCGACGGCAAGATCATCGACGGGCTCGGCCCCAACGGCATCGCGGCGCGCGTCGTCGACGTGACCCGCGGGGTAGTCCGCCTGCAGACGGGCTACGTCTACCACTACGCCTTCGTCATGCTCATCGGCGTCGCTGGCCTGATCAGCTGGTACCTGATGGCCGGCCTGCCCAAGGGTGTTCACTGACATGCTCGGCCTCGGCATCCTCTCCGGCCTGCTGATCGTCCCGCTCTGCGGCGCGGCCTTCATCCTCACCCTGAAGGGCGACGACGAGTCGGTGGCGCGCAACAGCCGCTGGGCCGCGCTCGCCACCACCATCGTCACCTTCGTCCTGTCCCTGGTGGCCTGGGGCCGCTACGACCCCGCGTCGTCGAGCTTCCAGCTGGTCGAGAGCCATCCGTGGCTGGCCGAGACGATCCGGTTCAAGCTCGGCGTCGACGGCTTCTCGATGCCGCTGATCCTGCTCACGACCTTCCTGATGCCGTTCTGCATCGGCGCGTCGTGGACCTCGATCCACGTCCGGGTGAAGGAGTATTTCGTCGCCTTCCTCGTCCTTGAGACGACGATGATCGGCGTGTTCGCCTCCCTCGACCTGCTGCTGTTCTACCTGTTCTTCGAGGCCGGCCTGATCCCGATGTTCCTGATCATCGGCATCTGGGGCGGAGCGCGCCGGGTCTATGCGAGCTTCAAGTTCTTCCTCTACACCCTGCTCGGCTCGGTGCTGATGCTGCTCGCCGTGATGGCGATGTACTGGCAGGCCGGCACCACCGACATCCCGACCCTCCTGCAATACCGCTTCCCGGTGCAGATGCAGACCTGGCTGTGGCTGGCCTTCTTCGCCTCCTTCGCGGTGAAGATGCCGATGTGGCCGGTCCATACCTGGCTGCCCGACGCCCACGTCGAGGCGCCCACTGCCGGCTCGGTGATCCTGGCGGGCATCCTGCTGAAGATGGGCGGCTACGGCTTCATCCGGATCTCCCTGCCGATGCTGCCGGTGGCGAGCCAGGATTTCGCCCCCCTGGTCTTCGCCCTCTCGGTGATCGCGATCATCTTCACCTCGCTCACCGCGCTGATGCAGACCGACATCAAGAAGCTGATCGCCTACTCGTCGGTCGCTCATATGGGCTTCGTGACGCTCGGCCTGTTCACCCTGAACGAGCAGGGCATCCAGGGCGCCCTGTTCCTGATGATCTCGCACGGCATCGTGGCGTCGGCGCTCTTCCTGTGCGTCGGCGTGGTCTACGATCGGATGCACACCCGCGAGATCGCCGCCTATGGCGGCCTCGTGAAGCGGATGCCGCTCTACGCGGTGGCCATGATGGTGTTCACCATGGCCAATGTCGGCCTGCCCGGCACCTCCGGCTTCGTCGGCGAGTTCCTGTCGATGCTCGGCGCCTTCAAGGCGAACCCGAACGTCGCGTTCTTCTCGACCTTCGGCATCATCCTGTCGGCCGGCTATGCCCTGTGGCTCTACGCACGGGTAATCTACGGGAAGCTCGAGAAGCCCAACCTCCAGGGCATCCTGGACCTCGACATCCGGGAGAAGCTGATCCTGGGGCCGCTGGTCGTGCTGACGATCTATTACGGCGTGCATCCGGCCCCGGTGCTGGACGTCTTCGCGCCCTCCACCGAGGCGCTGATGACCGGCATGAAGGCCGCGCTGGCCAACACCCAGACCGCAGCCGCCGCGCTGCCGCTCCCACGCTGAGACGGAACAGATGCCCACCGTCCATTCCGTCCTGCCCTCGCTGGCGCCGCTCCTGCCCGAGCTGATCCTCGGCGTCGGCGTGCTGCTGATGATCCTCTACGGCGCCTGGCGCGGCGACCGCTCCGCCGAGAGCGTCAGCATCGGCGCCCTGGTCCTGCTCCTGTTCGCGCTGTTCGTGGTCCTGTCACAGCCGACCGCCGGCCGGGTGACCACCCTGTCGGGCGCCTTCGTCTCGGACGCCTTCGCCAAGGTGATGAAGTCGCTGGTGCTGCTCGGCTCGGCGGCGACGATCCTGCTGGCGCACGACTTCTTCAAGCGCGAGCAGATCGACCGGTTCGAGTTCCCGGTGCTGATCGTCCTCTGCACCATTGGCATGATGGTGATGGTCTCGGCCAATGACCTGATCGCCCTCTATCTCGGCCTGGAGCTGCAATCGCTCGCAGCCTACGTGATCGCGGCCTTCCACCGGGACAATGCCAAGTCGACCGAGGCCGGCCTCAAGTACTTCGTGCTCGGCGCGCTTTCCTCCGGGATGCTGCTCTACGGCGCCTCCCTGGTCTACGGCTTCACCGGCACGGTCTCGTTCCCCGGCATCGTCTCGGCGCTCAACGAGAATGCCGGGCTGGGCATCGTGCTGGGCATCGTGTTCCTGGCCGCGGGCGTCTGCTTCAAGATGGCGGCGGTGCCGTTCCACATGTGGACGCCCGACGTCTACGAGGGCTCGCCGACCCCGGTGACGGCCTTCTTCGCCACCGCGCCCAAGATGGCTGCCGTCGCCATGACCGTGCGGGTGTTCATCGGCGCCATGCCGGACGTGACCGCGATCTGGCAGCAGATCTTCATCTTCGTCGCCGTGGTCTCGATGGCACTGGGCTCGTTCGCGGCCATCGGCCAGCGCTCGATCAAGCGCCTGATGGCCTACTCGTCGATCGCCAATATCGGCTACGCGCTGATCGGCCTCGCCTGCGGCTCCGAGGAGGGGATCAGCGGGCTGGTCACCTACATGATCATCTACTTGGCGATGACGCTCGGCACCTTCGCGATCATCCTGTCGCTCCGGCGCCGGGACGTGATGTTCGAGTCGATCGAGGACCTGTCGGGCCTGTCCCGCACCCATCCCTGGGTGGCCTTCTGCCTCGCCGCGATGATGTTCTCGCTAGCCGGCATCCCGCCGCTCGCCGGGTTCTTCGCCAAGTTCTACGTCTTCGCCGCCGCCATCAAAGCGGGCCTCGTGACCCTGGCGGTGATCGGCGTGGTGACCAGCGTGGTCGGCGCCTACTACTACCTGCGCTTGGTCAAGATCATGTATTTCGACGAGCCGAAGGAGCCCTACGAGGCGATGGCCCCGGGCCTGCGGGTGGTGCTCGCCCTGTCGAGCGTCGTCGTGGTGCTGTTCTTCCTGCTCCCCGGTCCGCTGGTCGGCGTCGCCGGCCGGGCGGCCCGGTCGCTGTTCTAGATCCGGCGGCCTTCCGGCGCTCCCGATGAGAATGCGGCCCGATCAGAAAAGAACGCCTTGAGCTACCGTCTCGGGTCTGAGGCGCGCGCCCAGGGCCATCGCCTGCACGTTCACGACACATTGGGCTCGACCAACACCGAGGCCATGGCTCAGGCGCGGGCGGGCGAGACCGGCCCGCTCTGGGTGGTCACGCACCGGCAGGAGGCGGGTCGCGGTCGCCGGGGGAACACCTGGGCGTCGCTGCCGGGCAATCTGGCCGCCAGCGTCCTCTGGCCGGCGGCCGGCGTGGCGCCGGACCACCTCGCCGAGCTCGGCTTCGTCGCCGGGCTCGCCCTGATCGAGGCGCTGGAGGCGGCCTGCGGCACCCTGCCGGATACCCGAACCGGGGGTTGCGCACGATCTCTAAAGCTGAAATGGCCGAACGACGTGCTGCTGGGCGACGGCAAGCTAGCCGGACTTCTGCTGGAGGCGGAGACCCTGCCGGGCGGCCGCAGGGCCGCGGTGATCGGCTTCGGCGTCAACGTCGCGGCGGCCCCGGACGACCTCGGCGCGACGAGCTTGGCCGCGACGGGTTACGCCGGCGGCGCCGAAGCGCTACTGGAACATCTCTCGGACCGGATGGCCGTGCGGGCACGCGCCTGGGACCGGGGACGGAATTTCGCTGACCTGCGCGAGGATTGGCTCGCGCGGGCCGCGGGTCTTGGGTCGGAGATCGCGGTGCGCAGCGGCGAACACATCCTGCGGGGCGTGTTCGAGACCATCGACGAGGGGGGGCGGCTCGTGATCCTCGCCCCCGACGGAAAACGGCATACCGTGACGGCGGGCGAGGTGCATTTCGGAACGGCCGCGACGGCGGCATGATGTTGGACGACGACAGATGGTGATGGGACAGGAGGAGCTGGTCTTCCTGCCGCTCGGCGGCGTGGGCGAGATCGGGATGAATGCGGCCCTCTACGGGTTCGGTCCGGAGAAGGGCCGCAAGTGGATCATGGTCGATTGCGGCATGGGCTTCGCCGGTGAGGAGCAGATGCCGGGGATCGACCTGATGTTCCCCGACCTCTCCTTCATCGAGGAGCGGCGGAAGGACCTGCTCGGGATCTTCATCACCCACGCGCACGAGGACCATATCGGGGCGATCTCGGAGCTGTGGCCGCGCCTCAAGGTGCCGGTCTACGCGACCCGCTTCGCCAAGAACCTGCTGGAGACCCGGCGGTTGTCCGAGCCCGGCGCCCCGAAGGTCGACCTGCGCGAGGTCAAACCCGGCCGGCGCGTGACCGTCGGCCCGTTCGAGCTCGAATACGTGCCGGTCTCGCACTCGATCCCTGAGTCGAACGCCATCGCGATCCGCACCGCCGCGGGCCTCGTGGTCCATACCGGCGACTGGAAGATCGACCCGACCCCGGTGGCTGGCGAGGTCACCTCGCCCGAGGCGTTCACGGCGCTCGGCGACGAGGGCATCCTGGCGCTGGTCTGCGACTCGACCAACGTGGTGCGCGAGGGCTTCTCGCCGAGCGAGAAAGAAGTCGCCGCCACCCTCAAGACGCTGATCGCGGATTCGCCCCACCGGGTCGCGGTCACCACCTTCGCGTCGAACGTCGCCCGCATCCGCGCGGTGGCCGAGGCGGCCGTGGCCTGCGGGCGTGAGGTCGTTGCGGTCGGCCGGGCCATGGACCGGGTGATCGATGTCGCCCGCGAGTGCGGCTACCTCGACGGCCTGCCCGAGTTCCGCCGCTCGGATTCCTGGAAGAACCTGCCCCGCGAGCGGGTCGTGGCCCTGCTCACCGGTTCGCAGGGCGAGCCGCGGGCGGCGCTCGCCCGGGTCTCGCGCAAGGACCATCCGGATATCAGCCTGGCCGCTGGCGACCGTGTGATTTTTTCCTCGCGGGCAATCCCCGGTAACGAGCGCGATGTCGGGTCGATCATCAACGATCTGGTCGAGCAGGGCGTCGAGGTGATCACCGACCGGACCGAGCTGGTCCACGTCTCCGGCCACCCGAGGCGGGACGAGATGGTCGAGATGTACAAGTGGACCCGGCCAGGCACCGCGATCCCGGTCCACGGCGAGGCGCTGCACCTCGACGAGCACGCCCGCTTCGCCCGGGCCCAGGGCGTCCAGAACGTGGTCAAGGCCCGCAACGGCAGCCTCGTCCGCCTCAGCCCCGGCAAGCCCGAGGTGATCGACCACGTGAAGGCCGGCCGCCTGTTCAAGGACGGCAACGTCCTGATCGACGAGAAGGACCGGGCGATCCCGGAGCGGCGCAAGCTCATGCAGGCCGGTCTCGTCTCGGTGGCAATCGCCATCGATGAGGACGGCGTCGTGCTGGGTGATCCGGCCGTCGACATCATCGGCCTGCCCAATCGCGGCCGCTCCGGCGAGCCGCTGATCGAGACGGTGGTCGATGCCGTCTCGCGCACCCTGTCGGGGATGTCGCGGGGCAAGCTCAAGGATTCGGAGGGCGTCGAGAAGACGGTCGACCGGGCCGTACGCACCGCCGTGAACGAGGTCTGGGGCAAGAAGCCCGCCTGCCACGTGCAGGTGGTGGAAGTCTGAGCGGTCATCCCGAAAGGCCGTTTCCGGCTTTCGGAAAACGATGACGCGCAACCAAAGACCGAGCGCATCGTCCGGGTTCTGATATCCAGGACGACGCGCTAGGATAGACAGACGAGACGACGGACCACGGCAGGTCCCACCCGATCCCCTCATCCTGAGGTGCCTGGCGATCGAAGATCGCTGGGCCTCGAAGGAGCCCTCCAGCCGGCCGCGCGATCCCTGGAGGGCTCCTTCGAGGCTGCTGCGCAGCACCTCGGGATGAGGTCGGCATGAGGGGGACGCGGAGCCTGCCGATCGGAGCGTCAACGGGAGGAACCAAACAATGATCGGGCGGCTCAATCACGTGGCCATCGCCGTGCAGGATCTCGACGCCGCCTGCGCGGTGTATCGCGACACGCTGGGCGCCACGATCACCCCACCGCTGCCGCAGCCGGAGCATGGCGTCACGGTGGTGTTCGTCGAATTGCCCAACAGCAAGATCGAGCTGATGGCGCCGCTGGGCGAGGGCTCGCCGATCGAGGCGTTCGTAGCCCGCAACCCGGGCGGGGGCGTCCACCACGTCTGCTACGAGGTCGACGACATCCTGGCCGCCCGCGACCGGCTCAAGGCGCAGGGCGCCCGGGTGATCGGCACCGGCGAGCCGCGCATCGGCGCCCACGGCAAGCCGGTGCTGTTCCTGCACCCCAAGGACTTTCTCGGCACCCTGGTCGAGCTGGAGCAGGTGTGAGCCGGATCATGACCGCGCTGGCCCGCTCGACCCCGGCGACCCTGCTGGTCGTGGCCGTGCTGGTGGCCGCCTTCGTGACCGTCGGCGTCAGCCAGTTCAAGCTGACGATCGGCGGGGCGATCGCGCTCTACTTCGTGGTGTGGTGGACGCTGCTCTTCGCCGTCCTGCCCCTGCGCAACCAGCCCGAGACCCGGCCGAGCCACGTCGTGCCCGGGCAGGATCCGGGCGCCCCGGCGTCTCCGCGGCTGCGCGAGAAGGCGATCTGGACGACGCTGGTCGCCGGCGCCGCCTTCTTGGTCGCGCTGGCGGTGTTCCCTCTGACCGGGCTGTAAAGGCAAACGACTGGGCCCTACAGCAGCGTCCCGGAAGAGGACGAGCGCACCGTCAGCGATTTACCCGCCCGGGATACCAGATGGGCGAAGGCGAGGGCGGCCGCTGAAGCCTGCGCGGCCGATGGAAACGTCCGGTGCGACTCGGCGACCGTCTCGTCAGCCTCGTTGAGCAGGACCCAGGACCAGAGATGCTCGGCCTGGCGGATCTGGAAGTGCATGGCGGGCTCACCCGGTAAGGTCCATGCCCCACCATGTGCCGCGAAAAGATGTTGCGGGTTAATGACTTGCGCCGGCAAAGTCCAGTAGTCGACAAACCATCGACTTGTCCGCGCTTTCACCGCTGTTCACAGCATGCCGATTGCCGCGGACCGACGACCGGCCGTCGGCGCCGGACAGCACAGGACAGGATCGGGAACGCCGTCGCGGAGGATGTCCAACAACAAAAAAAGCAAGGCCTGAGGCCTTGCTTTTCAAGCTGCAGTGGCTCGACCTTTGATTATCCTACGCATTGCCTGCGTGGCGGTCGGTTTTCCTCCCGAGACTCGGACCCTGCGCCACCTCTTGCGGGCGTCGCAAACATCACGAGCCGCTTATAGGAACAACAATTCGTGTTGTCACCGGGTCTGCGAGAAAAATCTGCGCTTTCTTGCCGGCAAATGGGCAGATCGATTCCGATTGAGGCAGCAAGACCGGTCCGCGCAGCCCTCGGTGAGGCGGTCCGGGCGGCGCGGCCCGATTACGCCCCGCCGTGATCCGACAGTGCTTGTAATTTGCTTCCCCGGCGTGTTGTGTGCCCGCGCGCCTCGGTTCCTCCCGGCCGGATCCAGGCCGAAACCCCCGAAGACAAGCCTCCCAAAACATGCGTCTGTCCCGCTACTTCATGCCGACCTTGCGCGAGACGCCCAAGGAAGCCGAGATCGTCTCCCACCGCCTGATGCTGCGCGCCGGCTTGGTGCGCCAGGAGGCGGCGGGCATCTACGCCTGGCTGCCGCTGGGCCTGCGGGTGCTGGAGCGGGTCTGCGCGGTGATCCGCCGGGAGCAGGATCGCTCCGGCGCCATCGAGATCCTGATGCCGACCGTGCAATCGGCCGAACTCTGGCGGGAATCCGGGCGCTACGACGCCTACGGCAAGGAGATGCTGCGTCTGAAGGACCGGCACGACCGCGAGATGCTCTACGGTCCCACCGCCGAGGAGATGGTCACGGAGATTTTCCGCGCGAGCGTGCGCTCCTACAAGGACCTGCCCAAGAATCTCTACCAGATCTCGTGGAAGTTCCGGGACGAGGTGCGGCCGCGCTTCGGCACGATGCGCTCGCGCGAGTTCCTGATGAAGGACGCCTATTCGTTCGACTTCGACCAGGCCGGGGCGCGCCACGCCTATAACCGCATGTTCGTGGCCTACCTGCGCACCTTCGCGGGGCTCGGCCTGCGGGCGATCCCGATGCGCGCCGATACCGGCCCGATCGGCGGCGACCTGTCCCACGAGTTCATCATCCTGGCCAAGACCGGCGAGAGCGAGGTGTTCTGCGACCGCGCCTATCTCGATTTCGAGACGCCGCCCGAGACCGTGGATTTCGACGACGTGGCCGCGCTCCAGGGCATCGTCGACGCCTGGACTTCGCACTACGCCGCCACCGACGAGATCCACGAGCCGGAGGCCTTCGCGGAGGTGCCGGAGGAGAGCCGCCTGAGTGCGCGCGGCATCGAGGTCGGGCACATCTTCTATTTCGGCACCAAGTATTCCGAGCCGATGGGCGCCAAGGTCACCGGGCCGGACGGGATCGAGCAGCCGGTCCATATGGGCTCCTACGGCATCGGCCCGAGCCGGCTGGTGGCCGCGATCGTCGAGGCCAGCCACGACGAGGCTGGGATCATCTGGCCGGATTCAGTCGCGCCCTTCGACGTGGCGCTGATCAACCTCAAGGTCGGTGACGCCGGCACCGACGCCGCCTGCGCGCAGATCCAGTCGGAGTTCGAGGCCGCCGGCCTGTCCGTGCTCTACGACGACCGCGACGAGCGCCCGGGCGCGAAATTCGCCACCGCCGACCTGATCGGCCTGCCCTGGCAGGTGATCGTCGGGCCGAAGGGCCTGGCCGAGGGCAAGGTCGAGCTGAAGCGCCGCGCCGGGGGCGAGCGCGAGAGCCTCGCCACAATCGACCTGCTGGCCCGCATCCGCCGGGTGTAGAACCCGTTCTCGACCGCGGGGGCGGACGGCGTACGCAAAAGGTCCCGGATTCAAAGGGTCCAAGGCCTTGTGGGAATGCAGGGCAAAGTCCGCGACATCGGGGCTACGCCCCGATACCCCGCCAAAGGGCTTGCCCTTTGGGATCCCATGACGTCCCTGTCGGCCGGATAGTGGATTTGCGGGAGGCAATTCTGCCAGGATTTGTGTTCATGCATCGGCACGGCGGCCATTCGGCACAGGATGCGTAGGACTTTCCCCATGGCGGGCGCAGCGGCGATCGATCGGGTGAGGGGCTTCGCGGCCTCCTTCCGCGAGGGAACGGCCCCGTTCGCGCCGTTCGAGTGGATCATCGCCGGCCGCTACTTGCGGGCGCGCCGCCGGGGCGGCGGCGTGTCGGTGGTCGCGTTCTTCTCCGTGCTCGGCATCGCGCTGGGTGTAGCCACCTTGATCATCGTGCTCTCGGTGATGAACGGGTTTCGCGCGGAGCTGCTCTCCAAGATCGTCGGCATCAACGGGCATCTCTTCGCAACGCCGATCGACCGGCCGTTCAACGATTGGGTCGACCTGTCGGAACGCCTGTCGAAGGTGGCGGGCGTGCGCGCCGCGGTGCCGCTCGTGGAAGGCCAGGCCTTCGCCTCGTCGCAGTTCGGCGGCTCGGGCGTGATCGTGCGCGGCGTGCGCGCCGCCGATCTCGACGCGCTCGCCGCCGTCTCCAGCGCGATCCGCGGCGGCACCCTGGAAGGGTTCGATGACGGTACCGGCGTCCTGATCGGCCGGCGGCTCGCGGATTCCTTGGGGCTTCAGGCCGGGGACAACATCACCCTGGTGACGCCCAAGGGCGCGTCCACGCCGTTCGGCACGGCGCCCCGGACCAAGAGCTACGCGGTCAAGGCGGTGTTCGAGGTCGGCATGACCGAGTTCGACCAGACCTTCGTGTTCATGCCGCTCACCGAGGCGCAGGCGTTCTTCAACCGGGAGAGCGACGTCAGCATGATCGAGATCTACGTCGACAAGCCCGATCAAGTCGGCGACATGCGTGAGCCCCTGGAGATGGCGGCCGAGCGTCCGGTGCTGCTCACCGACTGGCGCCAGCGCAACCGCACCTTTTTCGGGGCGCTCGAAGTCGAGCGCAACGTGATGTTCCTGATCCTCAGCCTGATCGTCGTGGTGGCGACGCTCAACATCGTCTCGGGCCTGATCCTGCTGGTGCGCGACAAGTCGAGCGACATCGCGATCCTGCGCACCATGGGGGCGACCCCCGGCACGATCATGCGCGTGTTCCTGATCAACGGCGCGCTGATCGGCCTGGTCGGGACCCTGAGCGGTCTCGGGCTCGGCGTGCTGATCACCCTGAACATCAAGCCGATCCAGCACGTGCTGTTTCCCGGCGCGTGGGATCCGACCGTGCGGTTCCTGGCCGAGATCCCGGCCCAGATGAACCCGAAGGAGATCACCGCCGTGGTGATCACGTCGCTGTTGCTGTCGCTTGCGGCGACGCTTTATCCCTCCTGGCGTGCCGCCCGGCTCGATCCGGTGCAGGCCCTGCGCTACGGCTGACGGTCCGCACCCCATGAGCGATGCAAGCCAGCCCGCCGGCACCCCGCCGGTGCCGGCCCTGTTCTTCGCCCGCGTCGAGCGGCGCTATCCCCAGGCCGAAGGGGCCCTCGATATCTTGCGTGGGGCCGACCTCGCGATCTGGCCCGGGGAACTGGTAGCTTTGGTCGCGCCGTCCGGCGCCGGCAAGTCGACGCTCCTGCACCTCGCCGGCCTGCTGGAGCGGCCCGATGGCGGCGAGGTCTATATCGGCGGACGGCCGACCGCCGCGATGCCGGATGTCGAGCGCACCCGCCTGCGCCGCGAGGAGATGGGCTTCGTCTACCAGTTCCACCATCTGCTGCCTGAGTTCTCGGCGCTCGAGAACGTGGTGATGCCGCAGCTGATCCGCGGCCTCGGCAGCGCCGAGGCGAAGGCCCGCGCCACCGAGCTGCTGAGCTTCCTCGGCCTCAAGGAGCGCCTGCCGCATCGCCCGGCCGAGCTGTCGGGCGGCGAGCAGCAGCGCGTCGCCATCGCCCGGGCCGTGGCCAACGGCCCGCGACTGCTGCTGGCCGACGAGCCCACCGGCAATCTCGACCCCGGCACCGCCGGCCACGTCTTCTCGGTGCTGATGTCGCTGGTGCGGGCCTCGGGTCTCGCGGCCCTGGTCGCCACCCACAACCTGGATCTCGCCGCCCGCATGGACCGCCGGGTGACGATCCGCGACGGGCTGATCACGCCGCTCGATTGAGCGGAACGGCCTCAGGTCGCGCTCAATAGGGCGAGAAGAGCGGCAGGTTCACGGTGACGCGCAGGCCATCGGGATCATAGTCGATGTGAACCTCCGCATGGACCTGGGTGGACAGGACCCGCTTCAGCAGCCGGGATCCGAACCCCTCGCGGGTCGGAAGCGCGACCGGCGGCCCGTCGTGCTCGTTCCAGATCCAGATCAGCCGCGGACCTGCCTCGGTCTCGTCCAAGGACCACGTGACCTCGACGCGACCGCCGAACTCCGCCAGCGCGCCGTGCTTGGCCGCATTGGTGGTGAGTTCATGGACCGCCATGCCGACCGGGACGGCGAATTCCGAAGCCAGGACCACGTCCGGTCCCGCCAGGCGAATGCGGATCTGGCTGCCGTCGTCGTAGGGTTCGAGTTCGGCCCAGAGCAGGTCCCGAAACGGCACCGACTGGAACCGGTCTTCGGTCAGCAGCGTGTGCGTCTTGGCCAGGGATGCGATCCGTCCGCCGAACGCGCGCTGAAATTCCTGCATGGTCAGGCTCCCCCGCGCGGTCGAGCTCATGATGGCCTGGACCGTGGCGAGGGTATTCTTCACGCGGTGATGCAGCTCGCGCACGAGGAGCTTCTGGTGTTCGAGCGCCTCCCTGCGCTCGGTCACCTCGCGCTGGGCCGAGACCCAATGTGCGATCGCCCCGTTGCCATCGAGAACGGGTGTGATCAGCCATTCGACCGCGTAGGTCGTCCCGTCCTTGCGGTAGTTCACGGCCTCGCCCTGGAACGGTTCCCCCGCCATGAGCGCCCGTTTCATGGCGGCGAGGCTGACCGGATCGGTCAGCGGCCCCTGCAGGAAGCGCGGCGAGCGCCCGATCACTTCGGCCTGCGAATACCCGGTCATGCGCGCGAAGGCTGGGTTGGCGTACTCGATGATCGGTCCGGGTTCGGAGAGGTTGGCCGAGGTGACGAGGATGGCTTCGCCGGTGGCCTCGACCGCCGCCCTCAGGAAGGCCGCGTTAATGTCGGGGGCCGTGCCGATTTCGACGCCGGACTCTGGAGAGCCGTGCATGACAGTCTCCCGACGCTCGCCCGTCGGATCGCAGATGGCACACGAAGTCGCGGCAAGCGTGTCGGACCGGAGCATGGGGCCGGGGGCAAGTCCACTGAGGGGGATAGCCGCGGGCCTCAATCCATCGTCCAAGGGGACGCGCCAGGGCGCCGTCTCCCGAGCGATACCCGGCCCCTCAACGGCGGCCGGCTTCCGCGGCCCCCGGTCCGGATCCGCTCGCAGCTTCCGGAAGACCCAGCGCCTCGATCCAGTCACACGCCTCCAGGAGCGCGTCGCCACGTTCGGCCATGCGCGCCTTGGCCAGGGCGCAGGCGCGCCCCACCGCCGGATCGGTGAGCAGCCGGCCCAGGACCCGGGCGGCCCGGGCCGGGCGGAAGGCGCGGCGGCTCAAGGTGGCGCCGAGCGTCCGGTCCTTGAGGCGCCGCCCCTCGTCGAAATGGTCGAACGCCACCGGAACGACGAGCTGCGGGATGCCCGCCGCCAGGGCCTGCGCCACCGTGCCGACGCCGCCATGATGGATCAACGCGGCGCTGCGCGGCAGCAACGCGCTCAAGGGCGCGTAGGGCAGATGGATGATCCCCGGCGGCAGCGGCTTCGGGATCTGGCCGTCCTGAGGGGCGAGCAGCACGCCGCGCCGGCCCATGCGGCGGCAGACCGCCAAGGCGGTCTCGAAGAAGGGCGCGCCCTGGCGCATCGCCGAGCCGTAGGTGAACACCAGTGGCGCCTCGCCGGCGGCCAGAAAAGTCTCCAGCTCCGGCGGCATCACCGGTACGTCGCCGAACCGGTCGACCAGCGGGAAACCGAGCTGCACCGCCTGGGCCGGCCAGTCCGCCTGGGGCGCGGCGTACCAGTCCGGGAACATCAGCAGCATGCGGGTCGGGCTGTTCCACCAGTGCCGCAGCCGGGTGATCGGATCGAGGCCCAGGCGTGCCCGTAGCGCGTTCAGGGGCGGCAGGGTGAACGGGCCGACCGCCAGCTTGTCGGCCCCGCGGTTGACGTAGGCCCGTAGCGCAGCCGGCAGGATCCGCGGCAGCGGCAGCCCCGGCAGGCGGGGCGGATCGGACCGGCTCTCGATCAGCAACGGCATCACGTGCAGCGTGGCGGCCGGGATGTCGTAGAGTTCCTGCGCGAGCCGCGCGCCCCAGGCGAGCGGCGAGGCGACCACGATCTGCGCGACACCGCGCGCCCGGGTCGCCCCGAGCCACAGGCAGGTCGTCTCCGCCACCCGCAGGGCGAAGTCGAACATCGGGCGGAAGCCCCAGCGCGGATGCCAGAGTTCGGGCTGGCCGATCACGGCCTCGTAATCGGCGGCCGTGCCGAGGGGCTGGAAGGCGAGGCCGGCACGGCGTGCCATCGGCTCGAACGGAGCCGGAGCAGCCAGCGTAACACCGTGACCGCGGGCCAGAAGTGCGTGGCCCAGCGCGATGAACGGCAGCACGTCGCCGTGTGTCCCAATGGCCACGAGGGCCACCTCGATCCGCCCACCAATGTCCTGCGCGGGAATAGCCTGCTCCTTTGACCCCAGCGGTCAAATAATGAACGTCCCCCTTAACGCGCGGGACATGCCAGCCCCCCTGATCTGTATCAAGCCACTATTTGTTTACCATCATTTGAAGCCGCAGGCCTTATCCGCCCCGGGCCTCTTCCATCAGAACAAAACATGAACATAATGGCGGACGAACACGGGAGGCACGGTGATGCTGAAGCGGTTGGTCCTGACCGGGATGGTCGAGTTCATGGCGTTCGGGATGCTGTTCGCGGCGGTCGGCGCCTGGGCGATAGCGTTGGCACCGGTCCGTTAGCCGGGCTTTGCGTTTCGGCCCCGGGTTCCCGCCCGAAACGGCTTATGCACAGGCGATCGGACCCGCGGCGCCGATTGTCCACAGAGGGCGGCCGAACTGGTGCGCCCGGAGCACGATCGGTGGATATCGTCAGGTTCGGTGCCGCCATACGTCGACTTGGCAAGGCCGAGCAGGGATGTTGGGCGACCCCGGATCAAGGTCGGCCATGCCACGCCAGCTCAAGGAGGTCGGCTTCGTCCACCTCCACGTTCATTCGTCCTATTCCCTCCTGGAAGGCGCGTTGAAGGTCGGCTCCCTGGTCAAGGCCGCGGTCGCGGACCGGCAGCCGGCGCTGGCGCTCACCGACACCAACAACCTGTTCGGCGCGCTGGAGTTTTCCGAGAAGGCGGCCGGGGAGGGCGTCCAGCCGATCGCCGGCGTGCAGCTCTCGGTGGCGTTCGAGGCCGCCGACCCGCACCAGCGCAATGCGCCGACGAGCCACGGCATCGTGCTGCTCGCCCAGGACGAGACCGGCTACGCCAACCTGCTGCGGCTGGCGAGCCGCGCCTATTTCGACACCGCGCTCGGCGAGGCCCCCCGGGTCGAGGCCGCCGCCCTGGCGGAGGCCGGGGCCGGGCTGATCGCGCTCACCGGCGGCCTGTCCGGCCCCCTCGACTCCGCGTTCCGGGCCGGGCGTCCCGAGCTGGCGCTGAGCCGCCTGAAGCAGCTCAAGTCGGCCTTCGGCGAGGACAGGCTCTATGTCGAGATCCAGCGCCACGGCTCGGCCGAGGAGGGGCGGATCGAGACGGCGCTCCTCGACCTCGCCGGCCGGCATGGGCTCGGCATCGCGGCGACCAACGAGCCGTTCTTCGCCAAGCCCGACGATTACGACGCGCACGACGCGCTGCTCGCCATCGCGGACGGGCGCCTGGTCTCGGACGAGCGCCGCCGCCGGGTCACCCCGCGCCACGCCTTCAAGACCCGGGCCGAGATGGCCGAGTTGTTCCACGACCTGCCGGACGCGCTCCAGGCCACGGTCGAGATCGCCATGCGCTGCGCCGTCCGGGCGCGGACCCGCAAGCCGATCCTGCCGAATTTCGGATCGGTGGCGGCGGGCGAGACCCCGCCCATGGCCGAGGCGCTGGCGGAGGCGGCCGACGCACCCGTGCAGGCGGTGGCGGCCGACGAGCCGACCGAGCTGCGCCGGCAGGCCGAGGCCGGGCTGGAGCTGCGGCTGAAGCAGCACGGCACCGCGCCGGGCTTCTCCGAGGACGATTACCGCAAGCGCCTCGCCTTCGAGCTCGACGTCATCGTCACGATGAAGTTCCCGGGCTACTTCCTGATCGTCTCGGACTTCATCAAGTGGGCCAAGGACCACGACATCCCGGTGGGCCCGGGCCGCGGCTCCGGTGCCGGATCGCTGGTGGCGTGGTCGCTGCTGATCACCGATCTCGACCCGCTGCGCTTCGGCTTGCTGTTCGAGCGCTTCCTCAACCCCGAGCGCGTCTCGATGCCGGATTTCGACATCGATTTCTGCGTCGAGGGCCGCGAGCGCGTGATCCGCTACGTGCAGCAGCGCTACGGCGAGCGGCAGGTCGGGCAGATCATCACCTTCGGTACGCTGCTCGCCCGCGGCGTGCTGCGCGATGTCGGCCGCGTGCTGGAGATGCCCTACGGGCAGGTCGACAAGCTGACCAAGCTCGTGCCGCAGAACCCGGCCAACCCGGTGACGCTGGCCCAGGCGATCGAGGGCGAGCCCAAGCTCCAGCAGGCCATGGAAGAGGAGCCGATCGTCGCCCGGCTCATCGACATCGCCAAGAAGCTCGAAGGCCTGCACCGCCACGCCTCGACCCACGCCGCCGGCGTGGTGATCGGCGACCGGCCCCTCGAGGAGCTGGTCCCGCTCTACCGAGACCCGAAGACCGGGATGCGGGTGACCCAGTTCAACATGAAGTGGGTCGAGCAGGCCGGTCTCGTGAAGTTCGACTTCTTGGGACTGAAAACCCTGACGATGCTGCGGTGCTGCACCGACCTGCTGAAGCAGCGCGGCATCACGATCGACCTGGCGAGCCTGCCGCTCGATAACGAAGATACTTACAAGCCGATGGGCCGGGGCGAGACGGTCGGAGTGTTCCAGGTCGAATCCGCCGGCATGCGCAAGGCGCTCTGCGAGATGCAGGCCGACCGGTTCGAGGACATCATCGCGCTGGTGGCCCTCTACCGGCCGGGCCCGATGGCCAACATCCCGGTCTATTGCGAGCGCAAGCTCGGCCGCGACGCCGGCAACGAGGCGTCCTGGTACCCGGATCCGAAGCTGGAGCCGATGCTGAAGGAGACCTTCGGCATCATCGTCTACCAGGAACAGGTGATGGAGATCGCCAAGGTCCTGGCCGGCTACTCGCTCGGCGAGGCCGACATGCTCCGGCGCGCCATGGGCAAGAAGATCCGCGCCGAGATGGACGCGCAGCGCGACCGGTTCCTCAAGGGCTGCGTCGAGCGCGGGCTGGCCAAGGCCAAGGCCAACGAGATCTTCGACCTGCTGGCCAAGTTCGCCGATTACGGCTTCAACAAGAGCCACGCGGCGGCCTACGCCCTGCTGACCTACCAAACCGGCTATCTGAAGGCGAACCACCCGGTCGAGTTCCTGGCCGCCGCCATGACGCTCGACATCGACAACACCGACAAGCTCGCCGAATTCCGCCAGGACGCGCAGCGCCTCAAGATCACGGTCGAGCCGCCCTCGATCAACACCTCCGGCGAGGTGTTCGAGGTCCGCGACGGCAAGATCTTCTACGCGCTCGCCGCCATCAAGGGCGTCGGCCGGGAGGCGGTGCGCGCGCTGGTCGAGGCCCGGGGCGACCGCCCGTTCAAGGACCTCGATTGCCTCGCCCGCCGGCTCAACCCGCGGATGATCAACAAGCGGACCCTAGAGAGCCTGGTCCAGGCCGGCGCCCTGGACTGCATCGAGCCCGACCGGGCCCGGGCCTTCGCGGCGGTCGAGCCGATGATGAAGCTCGCCGCCAGCGCCGCCGAGGCCGCCTCCACGGGCGTCACCGACATGTTCGGCGGCGTGGTCGCGGATGACGTGTCCCTGCGGATCCCGCCGCACGAGGTCTGGCCGATGGCCGACACCCTCAAGCGCGAATACACGGCGATCGGCTTCTTCGTCTCGGGGCACCCGCTCGACGAGTACGGCGACCTCCTGGACAAGCTGCGGGTGCAGAGCTGGACCGATTTCTGCCGCTCGGTCCGGGCCGGGACCAGCAGCGTCGGCCGGGTCGCCGCCTCGGTGCTCGACCGGGCGGAGCGGCGCACCAAGACCGGCAACAAGATGGGCATCGTCACCCTCTCGGACCGGACCGCCCATTTCGAGGCGATCATCTTCTCCGAAGGGCTCGGCCAGTACCGCGACATCCTCGAACCGGGCCGGCCCCTGGTGCTCCAGCTCCAGGCGAACCTGGAGGGCGAGGACGTGCGCGCCCGGATCCTGACCGCGGAACCCCTCGACCACGCGGTCGCCCGCCACCAGAAGGGCATCCGCATCCATCTGAGCGACCCGCGCGGGGTCGCGCCGGTGCAGCAGCGGCTGTCGATGCGGGGGGAGAGCGAGGTCTCGCTGATCCTCAAGCTCGACGGCGGCGGCCGCGAGGTCGAGATCCGGCTGCCGGGCAAATTCCAGGCCTCACCCCAGCTCGCCGGCCAGCTCAGGACCGTGCCGGGGGTGGTGCAGGTGGAGGTGAGCTGAGGGCGGGCCAGGAGCCTGTTCGGCCTCCTGATCCGGCCGTTTCACGATGTTTACAGCAGCGGTCGGCATCGGACCGTTCCGCTTAGCCGGCACCCGTGGTCTTTGCAGAGGCCGGTCTGAAAACAACCGCGTCATCCCGGGGCCGCGAAGCGGAGCCCGGGATCCAGAATCATTGTCGGGTCAAGGACCTGCACCGGCGGCGGCTCTGGATCCCGGGCTCGCCTGCGGCGCCCCGGGATGACAGGGTGAAGGCTGGAGCGTCCGCGAAAACCCGGGATCAAACATCTAACTCGCTGCCGAACCAGTTGCCGCCAGCACCACGGCCCGAGTCCCCACCGGCACGCGGCCGAACAGGTCGATAATGTCCTGGTTCAGGAAGCGCACGCAGCCCGAGGACACCATCGTGCCGATGGTCTGCGGTTCCGTGGTGCCGTGCAGCCGGTAGAGCGTGTCCCGGCCGTCCCGATAGAGGTAGAGCGCCCGCGGCCCGAGGGGGTTGCCGGCGCCCCCCGGCAGGCCGCCGGCGACGAGCCCATAGCGCGCGGGCTCGCGCTTGATCATCGCGGGCGTCGGCGTCCAGCGCGGCCATTCGGCCTTGCGGGCGATGCTGGCCGCGCCCTGGAAGTTGAACGCCTCCTCCCGGCCGACGCCCACGCCGTAGCGGATCGCCCGCCCGTTCTCGCGCACGAGGTAGGCGAACCGCGCGCCCGGATCGACCACGATCGTGCCGGGCGGTTCGGCCGTGGCGTAATCGACCTCCTGGCGCAGGAAGCGCGGGTCGATCCCCGTCAGGTCCACCGCCGGCACCGGGAACGGCTCGCCGGGGAGGGCGGCGTACATCGCGACAAAGGCGGGATCGATGGGCGGGCGCAGATCCGCCACCGGCGCCGTCGCGCGGGTGACGCAACCGGCGAGCAGAAGGGGCGTACCTGCGAGCAGGGTCCGGCGGGTGAGGGTCATGGGTCGGCGATCTCGCGAAAGGGTGCGGATCGAGAAGACCGCCACGCTGTCGCCCCGTCCAGCGGCTATGGGGTGATCGCGCCCATAACCGGATGGCATCCATGGACCTCGCCCTCGCCCTGCGCGCCTTCCTCCGCACCGTCGAGCGCAGCTCGTTGAGCGCGGCGGCGCGGGATCTCGGCGTCTCGCAGCCGGCGGTGAGCAAGCACCTGCGCAACCTGGAGGCCCATGTCGGCGCCCGCCTGCTGGAGCGCTCCGCCCGACTGGTGCGGCCGACGCCGCAGGGCCAGCGGCTCTATGAAGCGAGCCAGCCGGCGCTGGCCGCGATCGACGCGGCGCTCGAAGATGCCCGGACCGAGGCCGGCTCGGTGGAGGGCCGCCTGCGCCTGCACGCGCCCTCCTGCATCGGCGTGAAGCACCTGCACCCGATCGTGACGGCGTTCCAGGCCGAGCACCCGCGGGTGACGGTCGATCTGGTGCTGGAGGACCGGGTGATCGACCTCGTGCACGAGGATTACGACCTCGCGCTCCGCTACGGCCGGCCGGAGGGCCAGGACCTCGTGGTCCGCCGGCTCGGATGGGTGCGGCGCATCCTGGTCGCCGCCCCCGCCTACCTGGCGCGGGCCGGCGGGATCGAGACCCCCGAGCAGCTCGCCGCCTGCGATCTCGTGGCGACCCGGGCGGCGGTCGATGCCCGCAGCGCCCTGATTTTGCATCGGGGTCGCGAGACCGTGACCGTCCCGGTCCAGCCGGTGCTCCGGACCAACAGCGCCGAGGTTCTGGTCGCGACCCTGCTGGCGGGCCGCGTGATGGGTCCGGTGCAGCACCTGCTGGTCGCCGACGATCTGGCAGCAGGCCGGCTCGTGCGCGTCCTGCCGGATTACGAGGTGCGCTCGACGGAGGCCTATCTGGTCTACCCGTCGGTGCGCCACATGCGCCCGGCGGTCCGCGCCTTCACCGATTTCGCCGTGCCGCGGATCCGCACCGTGGAGGGGATGCAGGCGAACGTGTGACGCGAGCGCCTGTCGGGCCGACCAAGGCAGAGATCTTCGCCTCCCGATACCTGGGCGCCCGCGAGATTTTTTTCCGTTCTAAGCCGTTTCGGAACCAAAAGATTCCCCGCCAAGCCTCGGAAGAAGCACGGTCGCAGGCAGGAACATGTGTGCGCCTCACCCGTAGGACCCATGCGCACCTCGCGCAAAACGGAGCTACCCGCATGTTCATGAAGATCGACCGCCTGCTCGCGGAGCTGCCGGAGCCGAAGAAGCCCGAGCCCAACGCAGCCGCCGCCCTGCAGGAACTGCTCGGTGGCAAGTACGGCGAGATGTCGACCCTCGGGAACTACATGTTCCAGAGCTTCAATTTTCGTAACAAGACCAAGCTTCGGCCGTTCTACAGCCTCGTATCGAGCATCTTCGCAGAAGAGATCGGCCACGTCGAGCTGGTCTCGACCGGCATCGCCATGCTGAACAACGGCCCGGGCAACCCGGCCAAGGATGTCGACATCTCCAAGGCGCCCTTCGCCGAGATGCAGGACGTGCGTCTCGCCGGCAGCTTCCTGGCGAATGGCGGCGGCGCGATGCCGATGAACTCCAACGCCGCGTCCTGGAACATGGACATGGTCACGACGACCGGCAATCTGATCATCGACCTGCTGCACAACTTCCACTTGGAGTGCGGTGCGCGCATTCACAAGCTGCGGGTCTACGAGACCATGATCGAGCCGACCGGCCGCGAGGTCTGCGCCTACCTGCTGGTGCGCGGCTCGCTGCACGCCCACGCCTACGCGCTGGCCCTGAAGAAGCTGACCGGCGTCGAGATCGAGAAGATGCTGCCGACCCCGAATATCGACCTGTCGCGGGTGCCCGAGTGTCAGAAGTACCTCGACGAGGGCAAGCATCGCCGCCTCTACACCTTCAGCGAGGTCGACTATAAGGAAGCGGCCGGCGTCTGGTCGAACGACGAAGTGGCGCTGCCGGGCGATCCGCCGGGCAACCTTGAGGTGATCGACGGCGCGCCCGAGGGCGGCAAGATCCCAGAACTCGACGGCAATTACGGCGCCTTCGCGCCGGATTACGCGCCGGAAGAGATTTTCGAGATCGCCAGCAAGCTCTACAAGAAGGGGCGCTGAGCCCATCGGATCCGGCGTCGCCTCGGGCGGCGCCGAACCGCGATACGACTCTACAGCGGTGGCGCGACGAGGCAGCTTCCAAGGGCCGTCTTCAACGCTGCCGCATCACTGTCCGAGACCGAAAAGCTCGCCGTCAGGGTCTGATCCCCGGCGCGCGGGCTCGCCTGTGTCCAGGTCAGCCGCGTGCCGGCCTGGGCGAGTGCGAGGACGACACCGCGCAACGGATCCTCGCCTCGCCGCGCACCGGCCACTGTCAGGCTGAAGGTTTTTTCGGGATCGCGGGTTTCCGCGCCCTGCGCCGCCATCCGCACGGATCGGACGCCGGCGGCGTTCGAGACCAGGATGCCGGTGAGCGGCGCTGTGTTTCCGCCGCCCTGCAGGCCGGCGACATCGAAACCCTCTGCGAAGTCCGCGAAGCGCGGCACCGTCAGCACCGCCGACAGGCCGGATCCGGCCGGATCGCAGGCGAGCCGCAGGGTCGCCGGGTGCTGGCCGGCGCCGAGTGTGGCGTTGCCGGCGAGGTCCGCGGATCCGGCCACCGGTCGCGATCCGTCCGGCAGGACCGGCGTGCCCCCGGTCAGGACATCCGACAGCCGGAAACCGTGGGGCCACGGCCCGGCGACGAGCACGGCCACCGCGACCACCAGAATCGCCAGGGCCACGCCGATCCGCTGCCGCATCCTGTCCTCCGCCTGTGGGAAACCCGGGCCGGCGGCATAGCGCATCGTACCGGATCCCGGAACCGGCGCGACGCGCTAGATCTTTGGTTTTGCATCATCTTTTTCCGAAAGCCGGAAACCACCTGTTGGGTTGATGCTCCTGGCGATCCCGGCGTGGCCGCAACCTTTCGTTCACCACGCTCGACGGAAGTGCCCACAACCACAACCTGTGAGCCCGGCGGAAACTCCGTAAAAACCGATCGATCCTATGCACGCTCGCTCAACCCTGAGCGTTGCGATGCGCATCAAGATTCTCCTCGCCCTCACCCTCGTGGTCTACGTCACCACCGGGCGTGCGCCCGGTATCCGCGAGCCGCGCAACCCGGATACGGAGCAGGCGGGCGGCCGCGTGGTGATCGCCATGAAGCGCGCCTGGGCGTGAGCCTCACGCGTCCGGTGCGCAGGCCCTGAGCCGGGCGGCCACCAGCGCCTGGAGGCTCCAGAGGTGCCGGTCGCGGATGCCGAGCCGCTCGCAAGCCTCGACGGTCCGGAACAGGTACTCGGCGCTCGGGCCGGCATGCCCGCAGGCGGCGGCGATTTTTTCCGCGATCTCGGCATCCGAGAGGCGGCCGGCGTAGCGCTCGTTGGCGCGGTTGGCCAGGAAGGTCAGCGCCGAGACGGTCCCGGCTTCGGTCGCCACCGGCAGCCAGCGGGCGACATAGCCCCGGCCGCGCATCTCGCGTCGCCAGACCGGCATCAGCGCCTCGCGGATCTCCGTCCCGGGCAGCCGGAACGCGACGCCCTTGCACAGCCCGCCGCGGTCCAGAGCCAGGACGAAGCCCGGCCGCTCCGGCGTGCCGCGGAACCGGCGCTGGAGCAGGCAGAACCGGCGGTGGAAGCCGCGCACGGTCCCGATCCGGCTCTCCGCCACCGGGAATTCCGGCCGCCACATCAGCGAGCCGTAGGCGAAGACCCAGATGTCGTGCCCGTCTCGGCCCGCGGTGATCGCCTCGAGGCCGGGGCTCAGCTCCGCGTCGCTCAGCAGGTCGAGGGCGCCCGGGTCGTCCGGGACGGGGGTGGCATGGGCGCGGGCGATCAGGTCGAGGCTGAGGTCGAGACGGCGCGCTTGCAGCAAGGGCACGATGCTCAACGCGGCAGCCTCAGCGGGCGTTGCCCAGGGCGTCCAGTTCCGGGAACGGCTGGCTGCGATGGCCGGTGCAGACCTCGTCGTCGTCGATCACCTCCAGCCTATCGGCCGCGTAGCGCATCACCGCCTTGGGTCGCTCGGGCTTGCCGAAGGTCCGGCCGCTCATCCGGCTCGACACGCAGTAGAGTGTCCGGCCGCCATCCTCGATCGGCCCGGCGAGCCGGCTGCCCGCGAACCGCACCGGCAGCAGCGAGACCGAGCCGAAATCGACCTGCTTCAGGGCCAGCGCCGCGATCCGCTGCTTGAGGGCCGGGGAGGGCGCGTCCTCGGCGGCGGGCTTCGTCTTTTTGGGAGCGGCCGGCGCGCCGGTGATCGTCAGGGCCAGAACGAGGACCGGAGCAACGCGGCGCATGCGGGTGATTCCTTCCCGGCCAAGCTACCGCCACCCACCGGGCGCGCAAAGGCGGCACCGCGGCCCCGGAGCCCTTATATGGGGGATTCGAGCTGGATCGCCGGTTCCGCGATCCGCGCCCTTCCGCCGGTGATGAACCTTGATGCAATGGACCGACGACGCGCTGGTGCTGGGCCTGCGCCGGCACGGGGAGAGCGGCGTCATCCTGGAGGCAATGACCGAGGCCCACGGGCGCCATCTCGGCCTCGTGCATGGCGGGCGCTCGCGCCGGATGCAGCCGGTGCTCCAGCCGGGCAACCGGGTCCGGCTGACCTGGCGGGCGCGGCTCGACGAGGGGCTCGGCGCCTACACGGTGGAGCCGCTCGAATCGCAGCTGTCGCGGATGATCGGCTCGGGCATCGCCCTCTACGGGCTCGGCCACATGGCGGCTTTGCTGCGGCTGCTGCCCGAGCGGGATCCGCATCCGGCCCTCTACGAGGCGGCGGGCATCCTGGTCGCGCATCTCGACGACTCGGCCGTGGCGCCGCCGCTGATGGTGCGGTTCGAGCTGGAGATCCTGTCGGAACTCGGCTTCGGCCTCGATCTCACCGCCTGCGCGGCCACCGGGGGCAACGACGCGCTCGCCTACGTGTCGCCCAAGAGCGGCCGGGCGGTCAGCGCCTCCGCCGGAGAGCCTTTTCGCGATCGGCTGCTCGCCCTGCCCACCTTCCTGCACGCGGGCGGATCGCCCGGGCCGGACGGCGTTGCGCAAGGGTTTACCTTGACGGGGTACTTCCTCGACCGGCACGTCTGGGGTCCGCGCGGCCTCGCCGCGCCGGAGGAGCGCGCGCGATTCGTTGCGCTCGGTCGCGAGGCCGAGTAATGTTCGCGTTCTGTTCTTGCCACATGGACTGTCATTCCGGGGCGCCGCAGGCGAGCCCGGAATCCAGAGCCGCCATGCCAAACCGGAGGAACGCGGCGCTGTCCGTCAGATCCGGCTCCGGCGGCGCGTCTGGATTCCGGGCTCCGCTTCGCGGCCCCGGAATGACGGATCGTGATTCGGCACCGAAGTCGAAACGTTAAGGAGCCGTCATGGGCCAGCCCTTCGAGCCGCCGTCCGGCGACGGGATCGAGAGCGTCGAGCTGAAATCCGCGCTGGAGGAGCGCTACCTCGCCTATGCGCTCTCCACGATCATGCACCGGGCGCTGCCGGATGCCCGCGACGGGCTGAAGCCGGTGCACCGGCGCATCCTGTACGGGATGCGACTGCTGCGCCTCGACCCGAACACCGCGCATAAGAAATGCGCCAAGATCGTCGGCGACGTGATGGGCGATTTCCACCCGCACGGCGACCAGGCGATCTACGACGCGCTGGTGCGGCTCTCCCAGGATTTCGCGCAGCGCTATCCGCTGGTCGACGGGCAGGGCAATTTCGGCAACATCGACGGCGATGGCCCGGCCGCCTACCGCTACACCGAGGCCCGCCTCACCGAGGTCGCCCGACTGCTGCTCGACGGGATCGACGAGGACACGGTCGATTTCCGCCCGTCCTACAACGGCGAGAAGGACGAGCCGGTGGTGTTGCCGGCCGCCTTCCCGAACCTGCTCGCCAACGGCAGCCAGGGCATCGCGGTCGGCATGGCGACCTCAATCCCGCCGCACAACGCGGCCGAGCTCTGCGACGCGGCGCTCTACCTGATCAACCATCCGGGGGCGACCTCGGCCCAGCTCAACAGCTTCGTGCAGGGGCCGGATTTCCCGACCGGCGGCATCCTGGTCGATTCGGCCGAGTCCATCACGGAAGCCTACCGGACCGGCCGCGGCGCCTTCCGGGTCCGTGCCCGCTGGCACAAGGAGGATCTCGGCCGCGGCACCTGGAACATCATCGTCACCGAGATCCCCTACGGCATCCCGAAGGGCCGGCTGATCGAGAAGATGGCCGAGCTTCTCCAGGAGAAGAAGCTGCCGCTGCTCGCCGACGTGCGCGACGAGTCGGCCGAGGACGTGCGCGTGGTGCTGGAGCCGCGCGCGCGCACGGTCGATCCGGTGATCCTGATGGAATCGCTGTTCCGGCTCACGGAACTCGAAGCCCGCATCCCGCTCAACCTCAACGTCCTGGTCGGCGGCCTCGTGCCGAAAGTGATCGGTCTCACCGAATGCCTGCGGGAATGGGTCGACCACCGCCGGGTGGTGCTGCAGCGCCGCTCGCGCTACCGCCTCGGGCAGATCGACCGGCGCCTGGAAATCCTGGGCGGCCTGCTGATCGTCTATCTGGACCTCGACGAGGTGATCCGCATCATCCGCGAGGAGGACGAGCCGAAGCCGGCCCTGATGGCCCGGTTCGAGCTCACGGAGGTCCAGGCCAACGCGATCCTCGACACCCGCCTGCGCTCCCTGCGCAAGCTGGAGGAGATGGAGCTGAAGCGCGAACTCGACGCGCTCACCGCCGAAAAGGCCGAGATCGACGCCCTGCTCGCCTCCGAGCCGGCGCAGTGGAAGGCGATCCAGGCGCAGATCCGCGCCGTGAAGAAGACCTTCGGGCCGGAGACCAAGCTCGGCAAGCGCCGGACGACGCTGGCGAGCCCGCCGGATGTCGGCGGCATCGATTTCACCGCCGCCCTGGTCGAGCGCGAGCCGATCACCGTGATCGTCTCGACCAAGGGCTGGATCCGGGCGCTCAAGGGCCACGTCGCCGACCTGTCGGGGGTTGCCTTCAAGGGCGACGACGGCCTGAAGATCGCCTTCCCGAGCGAGACCACCCAAAAGATCCTGCTGCTCGCCTCGAACGGCAAGGTGTTCACCATCGAGGCGTCGAAGCTGCCGGGCGGGCGCGGCTTCGGCGATCCGGTGCGGCTGATGGTCGATCTCGACGACGGCACCGAGGTGGTGGCGGCGCTGCCCTACAGGCCCGAGACCAAGCTGCTGATCGCCGGCTCGGACGGGCGCGGCTTCGTGGCGCCCTCCGACGCGCTGGTGGCCAACACCCGCAAGGGCAAGGGCGTGCTCGGCCTGGACGGCGATGCGACCGCCGTGGTGCTCGTCCCCGCCGACGGCGATCACGTGGCGGTGGTGAACACCGAGAAGCTGCTGCTGATCTTCCCGATCTCGGAGGTGGCTGAGCTCGCCCGCGGCAAGGGCGTCCGGCTCCAGCGCTGCCGCAGCGGCGGGCTGACCGACGCACATGTCTTCCGCCTGGCCGACGGCCTGCCCTGGCAGGACGGCTCACCCGAGGGGCGGCTCGCCAACGCGTCGGTGCTGGAGAAATGGCTCGGCCATCGCGGTGAGGTCGGCCTGATGATGGCGCGCAGCTTCCCGAAATTCGAGCGGTTCGGGCGCTGATGGGGTGTTGCCCGGGCCGGACAGGAGTGCGGTCCTGGTCCGGGCGCTCACAATGTCAGTGCGCGCGCCGGCTGAGCCAGAGTGCGCCAAAGGCCAATACGGCGCCCCCAGCCGGGACCGCGAGGAATAGAAGCATCTGGGCTGTCGTCATGAGCGAAGGTCCCTGAGCGCGTTTCGTACGGTCAAATGTATGGCGCCGCTGATGATCCAGCAAACCGCCATGATGAAGATTACCGGGGCGAAGTGCGGCTGGTCTGATAGGACCGTCGAGATCAACGGCGCGAAGCCGCCCACCGCAAAGATCGCGACGCCGATCCCGTTCGCATAGGTCGCAGTAAACTTGATCCGCTCGTTCGCTACGAGCCGCTGTCGAGCGTCATCGTTTACGCCGCTCACGGTTTCAGCCCCTGGAACCCGGCGCCATTGCCGCTCTCGGGAATGGACTTGATCCCCAACGCTTCCATGATCTCTTACGTATGAACGACGATCAATCCGAAAGCGGATGAATCATCGGTTTGAACAGACAAGAGATCAGCAAGAATCACTCGCATCACCCCTCGCGCGGAAGAACCTCGTCCGCGGCCCAGAGGTGCTGGGCCGCGTAGGCCCGGAACGGCCGCCAGGCCTCGGCCCGTACGAGGAGCGCGGCCGGGCTCGGGCGGCCGGTGCCGGTCTCGAGGGCGCGCAGCAGGCCGACATCGCCCACCGGCAGGGCGTCCGGCAGCTTGAGCGCCCGCATGGCGATGTATTGCGCGGTCCAGGGCCCGATCCCGCGGATCGCCGTGAAGCGCAGCACCGCGTCCTCCACGGTCTCGGCCGGGGCGAACAGGTCCGGATCGGCCAGCGCCGCCGCGGCCAGCGCCCGGATCGCCGCGCCGCGGGAACGGGGCATGTTCAGCGCGAGCGCCACGTCGGCCTCGACCAGCTGCGCCGGCGTCGGGAAGACGTGGGTCAGGGTGCCGGTCGGCTCCGGCAGCCTTGTTCCGAACGCCGCGACCAGTTTTGCGGCGAGCCGGATCGCCGCCGAGACCGAGACCTGCTGGCCCAAAATCGCCCGGCAACCGGTCTCGAACGGATCCCAGGCGCCCGGCAGGCGCAGTCCGGGCCGAGCCGCCACCAGCCCGGCCAGGGCAGGGTCCCGCGACAGGCAGGCCGCGATCGCCACCGGATCGGCATCGCAATCGAACAGGCGGTGCAGGCGCGCGGCGATTTCAGGCCCGGCGCTCGAATCGACGCCGTGGAGCGTCGCGTGCAACGCGTCGTCGCCGAACACGACCGCGACGATGCCGGACCGGCCGCCGATGCAGACCGTGCGCGCATAAGTCCGGTCGCCGGCCTCAGCCGATTCGACCCCGGAAATCGCCCGCTTCGCCAGGAAGGCGCGCAGCGACACCCAATCGTAGGGCGGCGGGCAGGGGAGGCGGAGCGTGACCACCGATCCAATGGGCGGCCCCTGTGCAAACAAGAGGGGCGGCCCTGCGGCCGCCCCCGGTGTCGCGTCGGGTTCGATGGCCCGGCTCAGCCGCGCTGGTCCACCGGCACGTAGTCGCGCTGGGCCGGACCGACATAGAGCTGACGCGGACGGCCGATCTTCTGCATCGGGTCCTCGATCATCTCGGCCCATTGCGCGATCCAGCCGACCGTGCGCGCCACCGCGAACAGCACGGTGAACATGTCGGTGGGGAAGCCCATCGCCTTCAGGGTGATGCCCGAGTAGAAATCGATGTTCGGGTAGAGCTTCTTCTCGATGAAGTACTCGTCCTTGAGGGCGATCTGCTCCAGCTCCATGGCGACGTGGAGCAGCGGATCCTCGGTCTTGCCGAGCTCCTTGAGCACCTGGTGGGTGGTGCTCTGCATGATCCGAGCGCGCGGGTCGTAGTTCTTGTAGACCCGGTGGCCGAAGCCCATCAGGCGGAACGGGTCGTTCTTGTCCTTGGCCTTGGCGACGTACTTGCCGACGTTCTCAGGCGTGCCGATCTCCATCAGCATCTTCAGCGCCGCCTCGTTGGCGCCGCCATGGGCGGGCCCCCACAGGCAGGCGATGCCGGCCGCGATGCAGGCGAACGGGTTGGCGCCCGAGGAGCCGGCGAGCCGCACGGTCGAGGTCGAGGCGTTCTGCTCGTGGTCGGCGTGCAGGATGAAGATCTTGTCGAGCGCCTTGGCGAAGACCGGGTTGACCTCGTACTCCTCGCACGGCACCGCGTAACACATCCGCAGGAAGTTCGAGGTGTAGTCGAGGTCATTCTTCGGATACACGAACGGTTGGCCGATGGAATACTTGTAGGCCATCGCGGCCAGCGTCGGCATCTTGGCGATCATGCGGATCGACGCGATCATCCGCTGGCTCTCGTCCGTGATGTCGGTCGAGTCGTGGTAGAAGGCCGAGAGCGCACCGACCGAGGCGACCATCACGGCCATCGGGTGGGCGTCGCGGCGGAAGCCGGTGAAGAACCGGTTCATCTGGTCGTGCACCATGGTGTGGCGCGTGACCCGGTAATCGAAATCAGCCTTCTGGGCCTCGGTCGGCAGGGCGCCGAACAGCATCAGGTAACAGGTCTCGAGGAAGTCGCCCTTCTCGGCGAGCTGCTCGATCGGGTAGCCCCGATAGAGCAGCACGCCCTCGTCGCCGTCGATGTAGGTGATCTTCGATTCGCAGGAGGCCGTCGAGGTGAAGCCCGGGTCGAAGGTGAAGGCGCCGGTCTTGGCGTAGAGCTTGCCGATATCGATGACGTCCGGGCCGATCGTGCCGGATTTGACCGGCAGTTCGATCTCCTTGCCGTCCACGGTGATGGTGCTGGATGCGCTCATGGAACGTGGACCCTTCTCTGGCGACGTGGCGGATGCCGGCCTCGGGCTGCCCGAGGCGACCCCGGGGCCGGAGCACGCCGCGTTATGTTGCGGGTGCTCACGCGCCATGGGTTACCCAAACGGCAGTGCAGCAGCAACGGGGTCGGTGACATCCCGCCCCCTTCACCAAGCAAAATCCCGCCAAGCGAAATCCGGGCCGAGCCGGCAGTTCCCGTCCGTACCGTCAGCGCGACAGGATCGTCCTGGATTTCGCATCCAGGACGATCCTGCCGGTTTTCGCATGGCGCATCGTCTTCTTCCGAAAGCCGGCAACCACCTTTCGGGACGATGCTTCAGGCGATCTGATCGCCCAGCCGCGCCAGGGTTTCGGCCCGGCCGAGCACCGCCATCACGTCGAACAGGGGCGGGGAGGTGGTCCGTCCGGTGAGCGCGGCCCGCAGCGGCTGGGCCACCTGCCCGAGCTTGCAGCCCGCGGTCTCCGCATAGTGACGCACCGCACCCTCGGTCGCCGCAGCGCTCCAGTCGGGCAGGGCTTCGAGGGCCGGCAGCACGCCTGCGAGGCGCGCGCGGCCCTCGTCGGACAGGAGTGCCCGGGCCTTGTCGTCGAGCGTCAAAGGGCGCTGCGCGGTGAGGTAATAGGCGCTGTCGAGGAGCTCGATCAGCGTCTTGGCCCGCTCCTTTAGACCCGGCATCGCCTGGGTCAGCTTGTCCTTCAGCTCGGGCTGGAGCGGCGCCGAGAGGCCACGCTCGGGGCCGACGCTCGGCAGGATCGTCTCGATCGCGGCGACCAGGTCCGCATCGGCGCTGCCGCGGATGTAGAGGCCGTTGAGGTTGGCGAGCTTGGCGAAGTCGAACCGCGCCGCCGAGCGCCCCACCGAGCCGAGGTCGAAGGCCGCGATCATCTCCTCGGTGGAGAACACCTCCTGGTCGCCGTGGCTCCAGCCCAGTCGCACCAGGTAGTTGCGCAGGGCCGCCGGCAGGTAGCCGAGATCGCGATAGGCCTCGACCCCGAGGGCGCCGTGGCGCTTCGAGAGCTTCGCCCCATCGGCGCCGTGGATCAGCGGGATATGGGCCATCCTGGGGATGTCCCAGCCGAGCGCGGAAAAGATCTGGCTCTGGCGGGCGGCGTTGGTGAGGTGGTCGTCGCCCCGGATGATCTGGGTGACGCCCATGTCATGGTCGTCCACCACGACGGCGAGCATGTAGGTCGGCGTGCCGTCCGAGCGCAGCAGCACGAGGTCGTCGAGATCGCGGTTGGCCCAGGTCACGCGGCCCTGCACGGCATCCTCGACCACGGTCTCGCCCTCAAGGGGCGCGCGCAGCCGGATCACCGGCTTGACCCCGGCGGGCGCCTCGGACGGGTCGCGGTCGCGCCAGCGCCCATCGTAGCGCGGGGCGCGGCCCTCGGCCCGGGCGGTCTCGCGCATCTGCGTGAGCTCCTCCGCGGAGGCGTAGCAGTAATAGGCGCGGCCGGCGGCCAGCAGTTCCTCGGCGACGGCGCGGTGGCGCTCGGCCCGGGCGAACTGGAAGACCACGTCGCCGTCCCAGTCGAGGCCGAGCCAGGACAAGCCGTCGAGGATCGCGTCGATCGCGCCCTTGGTCGAGCGCTCCCGGTCGGTATCCTCGATGCGCAGCAGCATCTTGCCGCCGGTATGGCGGGCGTAGAGCCAATTGAACAGCGCCGTCCGGGCACCGCCGATATGGAGGTAGCCGGTGGGCGAGGGGGCGAAGCGCGTGACGACGGCTGAGGACATCGGGCCGATATGTTCGGGGGCGGAGGGCGAAGGGGCGCGGTGCAGGGCATGCGGGCGGCGCCCGTCGCACGGAGTGGCGCCCGTAGCACGAAGCGCTCGCTGTAGCACGGGCCGGCGGGTGCGTTAAGAATCCCGCGCCGGGTCTGAGTCGTCCGGTATGGGGCGAGGGCGGATGCGGCGGATCGGCGCGAGGCTGGCGGGCGGCGCGGTGGCGCTGGCCGGCCCACGCGCCGCCTTGCTCCCGGTGTTGGGCGATTGGTTTGCCGAAGGCCTCGCCCGGGAGGTGGAGCAGCGCCGCCTGTTCCCCTGGCTGGCAGTGGCGTTCGGCGCTGGGATCTTGGTGTTCTTCGCGGGCGCCGATGGGACGCCGTGGCTCGCCGCGCCGCTCGCCGGGGCGGCGTTAGCGCTCGCGCCGGTGCCGTTCCTGGGGGCGCGGCCAGCGGCCCTGGCCGTCGTCCTGGCGCTGGCGGCCGGGTTCCTGGGCTTCGCGGCGGCGACCTGGCGGGTCACGCAGGTGGCGGCCCCGATCCTGGCCCGCACCACGATCGGGCCGCTCACCGGGATGATCGAGGCGCTGGACGAGCGCGAGGTCGGCGCACGTCTGGTGATCCGGGTGGAGAACTTTGCCGGGCTCGACCCCACGGTGAGGCCGCTGCGGGTGCGGGTCTCGTTCCGGAAGGCGCCGCCCCTCAGGCCCGGGGACTTCATCGCCGCCACGGCGCGACTGCTTCCGCCCCCCGAGGCGGCGCGGCCGGGCGGCTACGACTTCGCCCGGGACGCCTACTTCCAGGGCATCGGCGCGGTGGGCTCGCTGCTCGGCGCGATCACGGTCCGGGAGCCCCCCACTCCGCCGCCCCTGCGCCTCCGGCTCGCGGCCTTGCTGGACGAGGCCCGCAACGCGCTGACCCGCCGGATCGCGCAGGCCGAAGGCAGCCAGGCCGGGGCGGTGGCGGCGGCCCTGGTCACCGGCAAGCGCGGGCTGATCGGGCCGGCCGCCAACGACGCGCTCCGGGCCGCAGGCATCTATCACGTCGTGTCCATCTCCGGCCTCCACATGGTGCTCGCCGCCGGCGTGGTGTTCTGGCTGGTCCGGGCATTGCTCGCCCTGGTCCCGTTCTGCGCCCTGTGGTGGCCGATCAAGAAGATCGCGGCCGGGTTCGCGATGTTGGGCGTGACCGCCTATTGCGCCTTCTCGGGCTGGGACATCGCCGCCGAGCGCTCGCTGATCATGACCCTGATCATGCTGGGCGCGATCCTGGTCGACCGGCCGGCCCTGTCGATGCGCAACCTCGCGCTCGCCGCCCTGATCGCCCTGGCCCGGGAGCCGGAGGGGCTGCTCGGGCCGAGCTTCCAGATGTCGTTCGGGGCGGTGGCCGGGCTGATCGCCTGCGCGCGCCTGATCGACGGGCGCCTGTTCCGGCGGCCGGGGGCAGGGCGGATCGAGCGGCTCATCGGCACCGGGCTCTCGGCCGTGATCGGCACCCTGGCGACGACGCTCGTGGCGCAGATCGCCACCGCGCCGTTCGCCACCTACCACTTCCAGACGGTCCAGCCGTTCGGGCTGATCGGCAACGCCCTCACCCTGCCGCTCGTCTCGCTGGTGGTGATGCCCGCGGCGGTGATCGGGATCCTGGCCTATCCCTTCGCCCTCGACCGGCCGGTCTGGTGGCTGATGGGGCAGGCGGTGGGCGGCATGCTGGCGATCTCCGAATGGATCGCCGGCTTCGATCGCGCCACCCTGGTTCTGCCGGCCTTCGGCACCGGCGCGCTGGGGCTGCTGGCGGCCGGGCTGCTCCTGGCGACGCTCCCGGTCTCGCGGCTGCGCTGGCTCGCCCTATCGCCGGCCCTGCTCGGGCTCGGCCTCGCCGCGATGCCGGAGCGCTTCGATCTCTACGTCGACCGGCAAGGCGGCGGCGCGGCGATCCGCGGGCCGGACGGCCTCCTGTCGACGCTGGGCAGCCCCTCGGCCTTCGTGCTGGAGCAATGGCTGAAGGCGGATGGCGACGGGCGATCGGCCAGGGCGGTGATCGGCGACGGCTCGAAGGGTGGCCGCTGCGACAGGCTCGGCTGCACCGCGCGCCTGCCGGATGGCCGCGCCGTCGCTCTGGTCCGCGACCGGCGCGCCTTCGCGGAGGATTGCGCCCGGGCGGCTTTGCTGATCACGCGGCTCGCCGCGCCGCCAAGTTGCACGGGGCCGCTGGTCATCGACCGGCGCGTCCTCGCAGCCCGCGGCGCCGTCGCCGTCCGGGCCGAGCGCGACGGCTTCACGCTACGCGACACCCGCGGCGACGGACGCTCGGTGCCATGGCGGCCGTCACTCACGGCCAAGCCATCGACGGCGCAGCGCCCGGAGGCGCCGGCAGATCCCGGCGACGCGATCCCTGCTGAGCCCGACGCGACTGGCGCCGATGCGGCGCCCGGCGATGCCCCGGCCGCGCCGCTTCAGTAGCGGCGGACGAGGCTGACGAGGCGGCCCTGGATCTGAACTCGGTCGGGACCCAGCACGCGGGTCTCGTAGGCCGGGTTGGCCGCCTCCAGGGCGATCGAGGAGCCGCGACGGCGCAGGCGCTTCAGCGTGGCCTCCTCGTCGTCGATCAGCGCCACGATGATGTCGCCGGTATTGGCCGTATCCTGCTTGCGGATCACCACGAGGTCGCCGTCGAGGATGCCGGCATCGACCATCGAATCGCCACGCACTTCGAGGGCGTAATGCTCGCCGCCGGCCAGGAAGTCCGGCGACATGGTGATGGCGTGGCTCTGGTTCTGGATCGCCGAAACCGGCGTACCGGCCGCGATCCGACCCATCACGGGGATCGAGATGGCGCGCCCGCCATCGTCGATCATCCGGGTGGTCGCGGGCTGGGCCGGCGGCAGCTTGGACTTGCCGCCCTCAACCACGCTCGGCGTGAAGCGACGGGGCTCGGCGGGCGGCGGAGCCGGCTGAGCCGGCTGAGACAGGCTCTCGGGGATGCGGATCACCTCGATGGCCCGCGCCCGGTTCGGCAGGCGCCGGAGGAAGCCGCGCTCCTCCAGGGCCGTGATCAGCCGGTGGATGCCCGACTTGGACTTGAGATCGAGGGCGTCCTTCATCTCGTCGAACGAGGGAGGGACACCGCATTCCTGCATGCGGCTCTGGATGAAACGCAGGAGATCCAGCTGCTTGCGCGTGAGCATCGACGGGGACTCGCGGCTTGGTGGGCCGCATCGACGCGGCCTCGGAAACAAATCACGAACACGTTAAACGTTCCGCAAGTGTTCTGCAAGCCTGATCCGGCCAAGCTTGATGGGCGAAGCGCCCTGATCACGCAAGCCTGCGCAGTCTGCCGGTCGGCCTCACGGTGACCTGAATCGCATCGGATGATCCGGACGCTATGACGGTTCGTGCCGGATGGCGAGGTCCCGACCTCGACCCGGACAGAATAGGCCTCGACCGCCTCGGATGGTCGAGGGCCCCATCAAGACATGGGTCACATGGACGTTTCAACATCCGATACGGTCGAACCGGGCAGCCGCGTGAAGCGCCTGAGGATGGCGACCGCGGCGGCCCATGATCAGCTCGACCGGCGCGTCATGGCGGGAGAGCCCTTCGCGAGCCTCGAGCGGTACGCGCTGTTCCTCCAGGTCCAGTACCGGTTCCATACACGCGTCGATCCGCTCTATCGCGACGGCGCGCTCGGACCCGTCCTGCCCGATCTCGACGGGAGGCGCCGTCTTGCCCTGATCGCGCAGGATTTGCGCGACGTGACCGGCCGGATCCCCGACGCGCCCGCGGAGCGTGGGGAAGCGATCGATCCCGTGGCCGGGCTCGGCTGGCTCTACGTCGCGGAGGGCTCGAATCTCGGCGCGGCCATCCTGCTCAAGGAGGCCCGGAAGCTCGGCCTCTCGGAAGGCCACGGCGCCCGCCACCTCGCCGGGCATCCGGACGGACGCGGGCTGCACTGGCGGCAATTCACCACCGCGCTCGACCGGATCGCGCTCGCGGACGACGGGGAGGCGCGCGCCGCCGCCGGGGCGACGGAGGCGTTCCGGTACGTGCACCGGCTCGTCGGGGACGCGTTCGGGGGCTGAGCGCCGTTCGGGGCGACAAACGCATTGACTGGTCAAGCGGGGCCGTTTCAATGCGCCACGGGGCTGGAACTGGGCTTGGGATGACGAGGATGCGACGGCGCGCGGCTCTGCTGCCCATCGGCTTGGTGAGTGTCGGCCTGGCTCTGGCCGGCTGCACCACCGGGTTCTCGTACATCTCGCGCAACTACGTCGCGCTCACCCCGCAGGTGGTCACCATCGGCTGCAAGGAGCCCTACGAGGTCTACGACAACCGGCAGCTGCGCCGGATGCTGGTCGTCTCCGATGCTCTGCGCGAGTATGCCGGCTGCAATCTCAGCGAGGTGCGGATCGATCCCGATCCGGCGGCGAGCCGGGTGAAGCGGTTCCGTACCGCCGCCCGGGCCTATCTCGACGAGACCGTGCGGGAGGATTGCCGGATCACCGGCGAGACCGTGTTCGATCCGCTGAAGAGCGAGTTCGCCTATGCCTGCGACGCGCCGATCGAGAAGCGGGGCACGGTGGTGCCGCGCCTGCCCGGCCGCCAACCGGGCCTGAACCAGCAGTAACCTTTTCAGGGTCCGAGGGCCGGTCAGGTCCCGGGCTTCGGGAAGGTGCGCTCGGCGGCATCCCCGGCCGCCGCCAGCAGGGCGCGGGCGAAGGCGCGCGCCTCCGAGCGGTCCAGCACGATCGCCGCCGTGACCGGGCTGCCGCCGAGGTCGGCGAGGGCAAGTTCCAGCCGCACCCCGTCCGGGATGGCGCTCGCCTGGAGGCTCCAGCCGCCTCCGCGATCCGTGCTCTTGGCCATCACAACCCCTTCCCGCGTGCCGGACCTGAGAAAACGCCGCAGGCTCCCGCCGGAACGGCCCGCGCCCGCGACTGTTCCCGCGCCGGTCCGAAAGCCGCCTCCCTGCCCGGCGGACAGATATTCCTCAAGACCCGGGCCCGGATCGCTTCGGGATGGGCGGGGCCGGCCCATCCCGAAGCGATTGACGCCGGGCCCCCGATGATGTCTCCCCCGGGCGATCTGACACGGGGAGTCGCGACACATGCAAGAGATCTGGTTCCGCACGGGCGAGGCCACCGTGCTGGCGGCCGAGGGGCAGTACACCGATGCGATGCCCGAGGTGCTGATCGGCTCGGTGCGCGGCCCGGTGGGTCAGGCCTTCGCCTCGATGATGGGGCAGGTCCAGGGCCATACCCGGATGTTCGTGGTGCGCGACCTCAACCAGTTGGTGCGCCCGGCCACGATGATGACCACCAAGGCGACGATCCACACGGCCGAGTATGTCGAGTTGCTCGGCGGCGTCGTCCAGGCCGCCACCGGCGACGCGATCGTGGATTGCATCATCGAGGGCGTTCTGCCGAAGGACGGTCTCGACGAGCTGTGCATGATCATCATGATCTGGCTCGACCCGCGCTGCGCCGAGGACGACAACCTCGATCGCAAGGACCTGTACCGCACCAATTACGAGGCCACGAAGCTCGCCATCGCCCGCGCCCTCAAGGGCGAGCCGACCGTGGACGAGCTGATCGCCAACCGGAAGACCGTGAAGCACTACGCGCTCGAGGACGTGATCGAGTATTGATCAGCCCCGAGCCCGCGCCAGTGTGGTGCGGGCGTAGACATCGCCCAGTGGACAATCGAGTCCGGCCGAGGCGATGAAGAGCCGGTCGTCAGGATTGGTCATCCGGCGGCGGACCCAGCCGGATCCGGTCCGTTCCGACAGGGTGATGTCGAAGGCCCGCTGCTCGACGAGCAGCACGGCTTCGCACATCGGCAGGGCTTCGTAGCCCGCGAGCTTGATCGCGATCTTCTGGCTCTTCATGCCGGCGGGCCGGCGTCGGTCGCTCGGAGATAGGATCTCGACCGCGAGAAAGCAGGCCGACACCACGTTGCGGCCCGGCTCGACCTCGTCGGCGTCGATGATCGCGACATCTGGGACGTAGACATGTCCTTCGAGCGCCGGCCTCAGATCAATGGCCGGGTTCTGCACGGAGATGCGGCCGAGTCGCAAGCGCTCGATCCCGTCGGTCAGCAGGCGATCCAGGTTGCCGGCGATGATCTGGTGATCGATGTTCGGCTGGGCCTGCATGAGGAAGCGCCCCGCGACGAGTTCCCACCGCTCCTCGTCGGGTCGCGCGGCGATGAAATCCTGGAAGCTCTGATGGAGATCGAGCGGGGCGAGTTCCGCTGCCGAGGCCGTCATGACGGACTCCGTCCGGGTAATGAGACCAAGATCGGACCGGCCGCCGCCCCGGTCAAGCGACGCTCAATGCGGCGGGATGCGCCCCACCGAGCAGAGGGTGCGCATCGTGCTGCTGCCGGGATCGGTGTAGCAGGAGGCCGACCAGCCGTTCTGCTGGATGAACGACTTGCGGCGCTCCGAGAGGGCGGTCCGGTAGGCGTCGGCGATGATCGGCTCGACCCGGGCGGCCGGCTCGCCGAGCAAGAGCTCGGAGGCGGCGGCGAGATCGCGGAAGAACGCCGCCGAGGGGGCGGGCTCCGCGGAGGTGGCCTGCACGATCGGCTCGGCCCGGCAGGTCACGTCGAACCGGATCGGGCCGGCCAGGCGGATGTCGATGCTCGGCCCGGCGCGCTTGCCGACCTTGCCGCCGATCGCCCCGGCGATCTGGCGGGCGAGGTCGTCGCAGGGTTCCGCCCGGACGGCAGCCGGGAGGAGGAGCAGGCCCAGGAGGGCGGCAAGGAACGGGCGCGAAACGGGCAAGCTCGGCCTGGCCGGCACTCTACGCATGGCGCCCGGCCTGTTCTAGAGCCGCATCTGGGCGAAGCTCTTGAGCAGCGCCGGGGCGAGGCGCATCCCCGGCGGCACCAGCTCGTCCGGGGGCGGCCGGCGGACGCAATCCTCGAGATAGGCCAGGGATTCCTCCAGCACCGCCCCGGTGAACGGCTTTGCGATCACCGCGGTAGCGCCCTCCAGGTCGTCCGAGAGGGCGCGGGCGTTGGCGGTCATGAACGCCGCCGTGATGCCGCCGATATCGCGCACCGCATGGGCCACGTCCACGCCCGAGGAATCGTCGCCCAGGCGCAGGTCGATCAGCACCAGCTCCGGCCGGGTTTCGTGGACCAGGGCGATCGCCTCGGCCGCCGTCATGGCGGTGCCCACGACACGATAGCCGGCCTCCTCCAGCATCATTTCGATCTGCATCAGGATCAGGGCCTCGTCCTCGACGACGAGGATGCGCATCGGCTCGCTCATGAGGAGGCCTCCGGGCCGGTAGCCATCTCGCGGGGCAGGCGGACGTTGACGATCGTGCCCGGGTCATTCGCCTGCCAGGCGATGCTGGCATTGAGCTGGCGGCAGAGGGTGCCGATCAGCCGCTTGCCGAACGAGCGCTGCTCCATGACCTGCACGGGCATGCCGACGCCGTCATCGGCGATGCGAATGGTGAAGGAGCGGTCGTCCGGGGCCACCGTCACGGAGAGGCGGCCGGCTCGGTTGTCCGGGAAGGCGTGCTTGAGCGCGTTGGTGATCAGCTCGTTCATCATCAGGGCCACCGGCGGGGCCTTGGCGACCGGGATCTCCACGGTCTCGAGGTCGAGATGCAGGCGGATCCGGTCGAGGCCAGAGCCGCGGACCAAGTCGGTGGCGAGGTCGCGGGCGAACTCGGCGACATCGAAGCGCTCGACGTTGTTGGACTGGTAGAGCCGGCGGTGGACCGTGCCGAGGGCCTCCACGCGGGTCAGCATCGCCTCCATGGCGCTGCGCGCCGCCGGGTCGGTGATCGCCTTGGTCTGCATGGCGAGCAGGGCCGCGATCATCTGGAGGTTGTTCTTGACCCGGTGATCGACCTCGTGGACCAGCATGGTCTGCGTCGCCAGGGCCTCGGTCAGGTCCCGGGTCCGCCGGGCGACCTCGGCCTCGAAATGGTCCTTCTCGTGCTGGACCCGCAGATGCGCGTCCACCCGGTCGGTGACGTCGAGCTGCGAGGCGAAGAAGAACAGCACCTCGCCGGCCTCGTTGGCGACCGGGCTGAGATAGAGCGCATTCCAGAAGGCCACCCCATCCTTGCGGTAGTTCAGCAGATCGATGGCGATGTCCCGCCGCGCCGCCACGGCCTCTCGGATCAGCGCCACGGCGCCGCGATCGGTTTGCTCGCCTTGGAGGAAGCGGCAATTGTGGCCGAGCACATCCGCGCGCTCGTAGCCGGTCATCCGCAGGAACGAATCGTTGGCGAAGACGATCGGGTTGTCGGGCAGGCGCGGGTTGGTGACGATCATCGCCATCCGCGTGGCGCGGACAGCGGCGGCGAACGGGTCGCCCTTGCCGTGTTCGGTGTCGAGCCGGTCCGTCAGGTGCCAGGCGTCGGGCTGTTCCATCGAACCTGCTCTTCCATGCCCGGCGTTGGTCACCTCCGGCAATCGGCTCAAGCCTGCGGGCGCGCAGACCGGGACCTAAACGGCCGATTCCTGCGAAGGGTTCAGGGGCGGTGCATTTTGGGGCCTGAATCCGCCGGACAGGATGCCGCACCCGGACACGCGTCATCGTCCCCACCCGCCTCAAGGCGCCGGGGGCATGGCCCAAGAAGACCCAGCACGAGGGACGCGGGACGCCGCGGGGACCCAGGTGTCGGCCAAGTACGCGCGGGATCCGATCCCCGCGGCGACCCGCGGCACC
>NZ_JAKSYO010000081.1 GCF_022829635.1 Methylobacterium sp. E-066 | reverse complement strand
AGACGATGCTGGCGCGGCTCCGCGCCGTGGTGACCGAGGCGAACGCGGCGGCCGGCAACGTCTCGGCGGGCTCGCAGGAACTGTCGTCCTCGGCCGAGCAGCTGTCCCAGGGCTCCACCGAGCAGGCCGCCTCCACAGAGGGGGCATAGGTTCTCACCGCCCACCGTCATTGCAAGCGCAGCGAAGCAACCTAGGGCAACGCTACGTCCGGGGATCGCGCGCTGCGCTGGGTTGCTTCGCTGCGCTCGCAATGACGGCACGCGTTCGTCGTCGTCGCACG
>NZ_JAKSYO010000079.1 GCF_022829635.1 Methylobacterium sp. E-066 | reverse complement strand
GCTACTACACGCCCGGGGTGGGCGAGCGGACGCCGATCTACACCCTCGGCTTCGATCTCTACGAGAACGGGGTCAGCGGCGCGCTCAAGCTCGATTACGGCGAGTTCGCCATCCTGGGCGACATGACGGCCCTCGACATCGACAATCAGGCCGGCCGGGCGGCCGCCAAGGAGGGCGAGAAGGGCTGCACGCCGTGAGGGTGAAGCCGCGTTGCCTGGGAAGCCGATGGCCGGGGCGCACGTAGTTCCGCGCTGAGCCCGCGATGTTCAAAGGGCCGATTGTGGACAGGCGCGACAGGCCCCCTCTCCCGTGCGGGAGAGGGTTGGGGTGAGGGACCAGGTTTGTCCGGAGAAGTCGCACCCCTCACCCTGTCCCTCTCCCGCACGGGAGAGGGGACCAGCGCCCGGTTCGGCACCGTGTTCTTGCGCGCCGATCGCGGGTGTGCAGCAGCGGCGGCACCGGGATGATCCGATTGCCGCCCCGTCGAAAGCCCGTCCGCTGCTCAACCCAGGACGCGGCAAACCGACGCCTCACGCCCAATCATCCTCCGGCTGCGGCGACAGCGTGCGCCAGGCTGCGGCAATCCGCTCCGGCTTGATCTCCAGCGCCCCGGCACAGGCCACGAGCACACCCTCGTCGCCCATCACGTGGTCGAGGACGCCCGCCAGGAAGGCCGGTTCCTGGGCGCTTTCGCGCAAGGTGTCGGCGCTCAGGCCGCTCGCCGCCAGGAAGGGCAGGAGGCGGTCATCCTCCGCGACGATCCACAGCAGAACGTCCAGGGCGAGCCGTTCTGCAGATTCGGCCCCTTGAAGAGGTTTGCCATTCATCAACATGTGATCGCTACAAAGGTCACTAAGGGGCTTCACGGCCCGCTAATCATGATCGGCGCGCACCGGGACATCGGATCATGAAAAAGACGGTGCTGATCGTCGAGGATAACGAGCTGAACATGAAGCTGTTCAACGACCTCTTGGAGGCGAACGGCTACGCGACCCTGAAGACCGCCCACGGCATCGAGGCGATCGAGCTGGCCCGCGCGCACCATCCGGACCTGATCCTCATGGACATCCAGCTCCCCGAGGTCTCCGGCCTCGAGGTGACCAAATGGCTCAAGGAGGACGACGACCTCAAGAGCATTCCGGTCATCGCGATCACGGCCTTCGCCATGAAGGGCGACGAGGAGCGGATCCGCGAGGGCGGCTGCGAGGCCTATCTGTCGAAGCCGATCTCCGTCGCGAAGTTTTTGGCAACGGTTCGCGCGTATCTTGAGCCCCGGTGACGCCAGCGCGGCGCGCCGTTAGCGGCGCCTGACCGTCCGCCCGGGCGGGACCGAGAAACCGCGCGTCAGCGAGGAACCATGTCGGCCCGCGTCCTGATCGTCGACGACCTGTTCCCGAACGTGAAGCTTCTGGAGACGAAGCTCGGGCTCGAATATTTCGACACGGTCGCGGCCATGAACGGCCCGGACGCGATCGCGATCTGCGAGAAGGGCCTGTGCGACCTGGTCCTGCTCGACGTGATGATGCCCGGCATGGACGGGTTCGAGGTCTGCCGCTACCTCAAGAACAACCCGGTCACCGCGCACATCCCGGTGGTGATGGTCACGGCCCTCGACCAGCCCTCGGACCGCCTGCGCGGCCTCGATGCCGGCGCCGACGACTTCCTCACCAAGCCGGTGGACGACACCGCCCTGTTCAGCCGGGTGCGCAGCCTCGTGCGCCTCAAGGCGGTCACCGACGAGTTGCGCCAGCGGGCGCTGGCCTCGCGCGAGTTCGGCATCGGCGATCCCCTGGCGCTCGCCACCGCCGAGACCGGCCTCGACGCCCGGATCCTGCTGGTCGAGGACCGGCCCGGCTCGGCCGAGCGCATGGCCGGGGCGCTGCGCCAGCACCATGCGGTCACGATCGAGCCCGACCCGCAGGCCGCGATGCGCCTGGCCGCCGAGGGCGGGTTCGACCTCGCCCTGGTGAGCCTCGACCTCGACGGGTTCGACGGGTTGCGCCTGTGCAGCCAGCTCCGCTCGCAGGACGCCACCCGGGCGATGCCGCTGATCATGCTGGCCGAGGAGCACGATCGCGGCCGGGTGGTGCGCGGCCTCGATTTCGGCGTCCACGACTTCCTGATGCGCCCGGTCGACCGCAACGAGCTGATGGCCCGGGTCCGCACCCAGGTGAAGCGCAAGCGCTTCACGGAGGCCCTGCGGGGCGCCATGCAGGCTTCCCTGCAGCTCGCCATCACGGACGCGCTCACCGGCCTGCACAACCGGCGCTACCTCGACAACCATCTCGGCGCGCTGTTTGCCGACGAGACCGCCCGGCGCCCGGGGCTGGCCGCCCTGATCCTCGACATCGACCTGTTCAAGGCGATCAACGACAGCTACGGCCACGAGGCCGGCGACGAGGTGCTGCGCACCTTCGCAGAGCGGGTCCGCCAGCACACGCGGCCGGTGGACATCGTCGCCCGCTACGGCGGCGAGGAGATCGTGGTAGTCCTGCCGGAAGCCGGTTTGGCCGAGGCCCGGGCCATCGCCGAGCGCATCCGCGAGAAGGTCGAGGCGCTGCCGTTCTCGGTCCAGCGCGCCACCCGGACGATCCCGGTGACGGTCTCGATCGGCGTCGCCATCCGCCACCCGGAGGATACCGGCCCGGGCGACATGCTCAAGCGCGCCGACATCGCCCTGTACCGGGCCAAGGCCGCCGGCCGGAACCGGGTCGAGCAGCAGGCGGCTTGAAGGCCCACCCGTCATTGCGAGCGCAGCGAAGCAACCCAGGGCAGCACGCAATCCTCGATCGTAGCGAATCGCTGGGTCGCTTCGCTGCGCTCGCGATGACGGAGCCCACCATCGCGCTGCGTCAAAACGCTCACCCGAGCTTAAGGATGAAATTCTAACCTGGCACCCGACATCGTTCCGCGGCCCTGTCGGACAGGGCCGCGGCAGAGGATCGGACGACGCGGATGGATATGCAGGTGCCGGCCCGGTCGGGGCGCGCGGCGAGCGTGCTGGAGCAGCGCCGCCTGTGCAAGATCGCCTCCTCGCCGCACGCCTATGTCCGGGGCAGCACCGCGCGATTCTACGAGCTGATCGACGCCATGCCGGCGGGATCCCTGCCGGAGGGGCCGCCGGTCTGGATCTGCGGCGACGCGCATCTCGGCAATCTCGGCGCGGTGGCCGGCCCCGACGGGCGGATCGACATCCAGATCCGCGACCTCGACCAGACCCTCATCGCGAACCCGGCCTTCGACCTCGTCCGGCTGGCCCTGTCCCTGGTCACCGCCGCCCTCAACGCGACCCTACCGGGCATCGTCACCGCCCGGATGATGGACGCCATGGCGGTGGGCTACGCCGACGGGATCCTCGATCCCGAGGAGGCCGAGCGGGACATCGCCGAATCCGAGATCGTCGCCACAACCCGCCGCCGGGCGCTCGGCCGGCGCTGGCGCCACTTGTCCCGGGAGCGGCTGAAGGGCAAGGACGCCCGCCTGCCGCGGGGCGACCGGTTCTTCGACCTCGACCCGGCCGAGCAGGAGGCGTTCGAGGCGCTGAGCCGTGACCCGGACGTGCACCGGCTGGTCCTGGCGCTCGGCGGCGCCGAGGCCGGGACGACGATCCGGCTGCTCGATGCCGCCTACTGGATCAAGGGCTGCAGCTCGCTCGGCCGCCTGCGCTATGCCGGCCTCGTGGAGATTTCCGGCGGCGCCCGCCCGCACCTCGCGCTCCTCGACGTCAAGGAGGCGGTGCCGTACCTCGCCCCGCCGGCCGCCGGAGCCGACATGCCCGCGGATGCAGCCGCCCGCGTCGTGGCCGGCGCCCGCGCCCTGTCGCCGAATCTCGGCGACCGGATGGTCGCCACCCATTTCCAGGGCACCCCGGTCACGGTCCGCGAGCTGATGCCGCAGGATCTCAAGATCGACGCCGAGCAGTTTTCCCGGGGCGAGGCGGTGCGGGTCTCGGGCCACCTCGCCGCCATCCTGGGCCGCGCCCACGGCCGCCAGATGAGCGCGGCCGATCGCCAAGCCTGGAGCGACACCGTCCGCGCACCGGGGCAGGGCGCCGACACCCCCGGCTGGCTCTGGTCCGCCGTCACCGACCTGATGGGCGCGCACCAGCGCGGCTACCTGGAACATTGCCGCCGCATCGCCCGGGAGGATCTGGCGGCCTGATTTTTTGGGATTGGGCGGCCCGACCGCACCAAGCCGCGGCGGAAAAGAACAATAGGGCGCGTTGCTCACAAACCGCCTCTTGCGAGGCGCGACGCGCGTCACTCCCCAAGCGGGCTGCCGGACTCACCCCTCTTCAACCGCATGAGGCGCAGGTCCCCTCTCCCGTGCGGGAGAGGGACAGGGTGAGGGATGCGACCTCTCCGGAAAGGACCGTTCCCTCACCCCAACCCTCTCCCGCACGGGAGAGGGAGCCTGTCGCGCCTTGCATGGGCCGGTCTGGGGAAATGCCTGCGCCCCTCACGAGACCACATGCGCCTCTACCTCACTCCCACCCCCACCACCGCACCCCAAAAAATCCCGCCCCCGAAGCCCCCGCGCACGGCTGCTCGAACCCGGCGCCGGTTGACACCACCCCCGCCATCGCCAACACCTCGCGCCCGCCGCTTCCGGAGCGGCGAACCCGGGAAGACCTGTGACACGATGGCGGTGACGCGCACCTACCTCGACTTCGAGAAGCCGGTTGCCGAGCTGGAGGCCAAGCTCGAGGAATTGCGCGCGGTCGGCGAGCGCGACGGCGCCGTCTCGATCTCCGAAGAGGTCGGCCGGCTCGAGGCCAAGGCCGGCCAGGCGCTCGCCGAGATCTACGCGAGCCTCACGCCCTGGCAGAAGACCCAGGTCGCCCGCCACCCGCAGCGCCCGCATTTCGTGGATTACTGCGCCGGGCTGATCTCCGAGTTCACGCCGCTCGCCGGCGACCGCACCTTCGGCGAGGACGAGGCGATCCTGGGCGGCTTCGGCCGCTTCCGCGGGCGCCCGGTCCTGGTGCTCGGCCAGGAGAAGGGCGCCACCACCGAGGCGCGCCTGCGCCACAATTTCGGGATGGCCCGGCCCGAGGGCTACCGCAAGGCGGTCCGGCTGATGGAGACCGCCGACCGGTTCGGCCTGCCGGTGATCGCCTTCGTCGATACCGCCGGCGCCTATCCGGGCATCGAGGCCGAGGAGCGCGGCCAGGCCGAGGCCATCGCCCGCTCCACCGAGGCGTGCCTGGCGCTCGGCGTGCCCAACGTCGCCGTGGTGATCGGGGAGGGCGGCTCGGGCGGCGCCATCGCGCTCGCCACCGCCAACCGGGTGCTGATGCTGGAGCACGCGATCTACGGGGTGATCTCCCCCGAGGGCGCCGCCTCGATCCTGTGGCGCGACCAGGGCCGCGCCCACGAGGCCGCCACCGCCATGAAGATCACCGCCCAGGACCTGCTGCGGCTCGGCGTCATCGACGGCATCATCCCGGAGGCCACCGGCGGCGCGCATCGCGACCGCGAGGCGGCGATCCGCGGCACGGGCGACGCCGTCGCCGATGCGCTCGCCCAGTTCGACGGCCTGAGCCCCGTGGAGATCCGCGACCGCCGGGCGGAAAAGTTCCTCGCCATCGGCCGGACCCTGTGAGTCCGACGGCCGAAACTTTTGACGTTCGAGGCGTTCGGCCGTCGGCAAGCGCGAACGCGCGTCGCCGCAGGTGCGGCGGACCGCCCTGGAGGCGTCAGCCGCAAGGGCGAACCGTATGACTTCTCCCGGCGCGACCGGCGGCCTGCTGGGCGCCCTGGGGCGCCTGCTGGGTCGTCGCGACGCGCGCGAGCCGGGCGGGCACAACCACGTTTCGCTGGGCTGCAATTGCCAGATGGCGCACGTGCTCAAGACCCTGGACCTGCGCCACTGGTCCGGCCCGCTCGACTGGATTTTTACCATGCCCGGCATGGTCCGGGACTGCCTGGACGACAATTTTTCCGCGCTCACCGACCGGGGCCAGCTTGAGAGCATCCCGGAAGCCGAGCGGCGCGGCCCCGACATCTGGCGCGGCCGGCACCGGCTCTACCGGGAGCGGCACGGGCTCGAATGCGTGTTCAATCATCACGACCCGGCGGCGAGCGAGGCGGATTACGCCTTCCTGACCGAGGGCGTGCGCCGCCTGCGCGTCGCCCTCGACACCCCCGGCACTAAGAACCGGCTGTGGATGATGACCCATCTGCACACGCCCCGGGAGACGGTCGAGGCGATCGACGACCTGCTCGGCGCGCGTGCCAGCCGCAACCACCTGACCTTCCTGCAGCTCCAGCCGGAGCATCCCGGGGTGGCGGTCGTCGAGGCCGCGGACCTCCGTCCCACCTTACGCTGGCTGACGATCCAGACCCGCTCGACCCCGGTCGGCCTGCGCCTCGCCGACCCGGCCGAGGACGCGCAGCTCGTGGAGATCATCCGCACCGAGGCGGCGCGGCGGCCGGTGGTGTTCGGCTGAGGCGGCAATCGCAGGGCCGTCGATCTTCCCCACCCCCTCATTCCCAACCTCCCCCCTCATCCTGAGGCGCGAACGCAGTGAGCCTCGAAGGAGCCCTCCAGGGATCGCGCGGCCGGCTGGAGGGCTTCTTCGAGGGCTCCGCTTCGCTCCGCCGCCTCAGGATGAGGGCGCGGGTGGGATTTTCCGGCTGCTGAGCCGCTGCGTCCTGGCTACCCCGCCTGAAACAACCGCGCCCCGACAAAGTCCACGAAGGCGCGCAGCCGGGCCGACATGTGCCGTCCGGAGGGCCACAGGATCGAGAACTGGCCGGGATCGGTGAGGTACGGGTCGAGGATCCGGGTGAGGGCGCCTTCGCGCAGGGCCGACTCGGCCAGAAAGTCGGGCATGTAGCCGATGCCCAACCCGCCGATCGCGGCGGCGCGCAGGGCCTCCATGTTGTTGCAGGTGAGCGCTGTGCGCAGGCCCGCGGGCAGGGGCTCCGCGAGGGTCCAGTCCTGGAGCTTGCCCGAGCTGGGGAAGCGAAAGCGCAGGGCCGCATGCCCCGCCAGCTCGGCCGGGCACCGGGGCGTGCCGGCCCGGTCCGAATAGGACGGGGCGGCGCAGAGCACGAACCGGAACGGGCCGAGCCGCCGGGCCATCAGGCTCGAATCGACCAGCGTGCCGCTGCGGATCGCGGCGTCGATGCCGGCCTCCACGAGGTCGATCAGGCGGTCGTTGAAGTCGAGATCGAGTTCGATCTCGGGATAGCGTTTCTGGAACTCGGGCAGCACCGGCAGCAGGAAGCGGTAGCCGATGATCGGCAGGCTGATCCGCAGGATGCCGCGCGGTGCAAGCCGGCTCTGGGTGACCAGCGCCTCGGCCTCGCGCAGGTCGTCGAGGATCCCCCGGCAGCGCGCCTGGAGCAGGACGCCCTCCTCGGTAAGCGACACCTTTCGGGTGGTCCGGTGGAACAGGCGCACGCCGAGTTCCGCTTCGAGCCGCGCCACGGCCTTGCCCACCGCCGAAGCCGACAGGCGCAGATCGCGCCCCGCCTCGACGAAGCTCAACCGCTCCGCCGTCCGCACGAAGGCTGCGATATCGCCGAGGCTGTCCATCACCGAGGATTAGAGCGCATCGATCCGGAATGACAGGACGAAAGGCGCGATTAACGGCGATCAGGCCGCAAGCGAAGGTGGGGCACGTCCTCCCCACAGAGCCGATCCATGCCCGACACGCCACATCCCGCCCGAACGGGCGATCCGCTGGTCCTCGGGGCGGTGTGCCTCGCCGCCCTGATCCTGCCGCTCAGCTTCTCGGCCGGGGCCGTGGCGACGCCGGCCATCGGGCGCGAGCTCGGCGGCAGCCCGGAGGCGCTGACCTGGATCACCAACGGCTTCATGCTGACCTTCGGCAGCCTGCTGATGGCGGCCGGGACCCTGGCCGACCGCTACGGCCGCCGGCGGGTGTTCACGGTGGGCGTGGCGATCGTCACCGGGTTTTCCCTGGCGCTCGGCTTCGCGCCCTCGGTCTGGCTGATCGACCTGCTCCGGGCCGGGCAGGGACTCGGCGCTGCGGCGGCGCTCGCGGGCGGCACCGCCGCCCTGGCCCAGGAATTCGACGGCCATGCCCGCACCCGCGCCTTCAGCCTGCTCGGGACCACCTTCGGCGTCGGCCTGGCCTTCGGGCCGATCGTCACCGGCTTCCTGATCAGTGGCGCCGGCTGGCGCGCGATTTTTCTGGTGGGCGCGTTGGTGGGCGCCACGGCGCTCGTGCTCGGGCCGCCGCGGATGCGCGAGACCCGCGACCCGCAGGCCAGCCGCCTCGACTGGCCCGGGACGCTGAGCTTCACCGCGATGCTCACCGCCCTCACGGTGGCGGTAATCGAAGCGCCGGGCCTCGGCTGGGCCAGCCCGGCCCTGCGCGGGCTGCTCGCCGCCGCCGGGCTCCTCCTCCTGGCCTTCGTGGTCATCGAGACCCGCGCCGCCCGGCCGATGCTCGACCTCGGCCTGTTCCGTTACCGGCGCTTCGTCGGCGTGCAGATGCTGCCGGTGGCGACCTGCGCGTGCTTCGTCGTGCTGCTGGTGATCCTGCCCCTGCGCTTCATCGGCATCGAGGGCCGGAGCGAGAGGGAGGCCGGGCTTCTGATGCTGGCCCTGTCTGCGCCGATGCTCATCGTCCCGATGGCCGCCGCCGCCCTGGCCCGGCGGGTCTCGCCCGGCCTGCTCTCGGGCCTCGGCCTGCTGCTCGCCGCCTCCGGACTGGTCTGGCTGGGTTTCGTCGAGATCGGCAGCCGCGCGGTGCTGGCGCCGATGCTGCTCATCGGCCTCGGCAGCGGCCTGCCCTGGGGCCTGATGGACGGCTTGTCGGTCGCGGTCGTACCCCGGGAGCGCGCCGGCATGGCGGCGGGCATTTTCGGGACGGTCCGGGTCGCCGGCGAGGGCGTGGCGCTCGCCCTGGTCAGCGCGACGCTCGCCGGCCTGGTCGCGGCCGAGCTGCGCCAGGTCCCGGGCCTACGGGATGCCTCCCTCGCGCAGGCGGGCCAGCGCCTGGCGGTGGGCGATCCGGATGGCGCCCGGGCGCTTCTGCCCGGCCTCGACGGCGCCACCCTGGTCCAGGCCTACCAGGCAGCCTTCACCACCCTGTCCTGGACTCTGGCCGCCGTCACGGTCCTGTGCGCCGGCGCGGTGTTCGGGTTGCTCGCGGCGCCGAGGGATCGGGCGGAGGTCATGCCCGAGCGGGCGGACCATCCGGTTGCCTGAGACTGCCATGCTCAGGCGGTGGCCGGGCGCCGGGTTGGCCGTTCGGAGAACATCAGGATGTTGCCGCACAGGGCCACCGCCAGGCCGAGCAGGCCGGTCCAGTGCCAGCGATAGCCCTCGAACAGCGTCGAGAGCGCCAGAGCGACCACCGGGAACAGCACGGTCGCGTAGGCGGCCTGCGCGGGCCCGATCCGGGCGACGAGCGACAGGTAGGCGGTGAAGCCGACCACCGTGCCGATCGCCGCCAGGTAGAGGAGCGCCAGGAGGTAGGCCGTATCGGGCGGCGCCACCAGCGGTGTGCCGGTGCCGGCGACGAGGCCGAGCAGGACCAGGGTGCCGTAGCCCATGCTCCAGGCATTGGCCTGGAGGGGCGGCACACCGGCGGCGCTGTTGCGGCGGGAGGCCATGTTGCCCAGCGAGAACAGCAGCGTCCCGAGGGTGGCGAGCCCCAGCCCCTTCAGCGTGCCGGCATCGAGCCCGGCCGACAGCTCGCGGGCGAACAGCAGGACGAGGCCGGTAAAGCCCAGCAGGGCGGCCAGCGCGACCCGCCCGGTGATCGGCGTGCCGAACAGGATTCGTCCGTTGACGGCGTTGAACAGGGTGGCGAGCGAGAAGACCACCGAGACCAGCCCCGACGGGATGAAGCCGGTCGCCGCGTAGAAGCACAGGAAGTTGCAGCAGAACAGGCACAGGGCCTGCGCGACGAGGAACGGCTGGTGCCGCAGGGCCGGGACCGTGAGCCGGCCGGTGACGGCGAGGCCGCCGAGCAGGATCGCGGCCGCGAGCGCGAACCGGTAGAGCACCGAGACCAGCACCGGCACCGGTCCGAGTTCGACCGTGATGGCGATCCAGGTCGTGCCCCAGATCAGCACGGCGGCGGCGAAGAGCAGGGCGTTCATCGGGCGGGCAATCCGGCTGGGACTGCTCGGAGCCTAGCCGCGGGGCGGGGGCCGTTCTTGCAGGATCTTGCGGCGCATTGCGGGCCCCGGCTCGACCGCGCGGCGCGCCCTGGATATCCGATCCGTAACGACGCGCCTCTGAAAGGTTCTTCTTGATGTCCGCCGGCCCGACCTCCGTCTTCGGGTTCCTGTCCGTCTCGCCGAACGCCCGGACCGCCGGCGCGCTGGACCTCGGCTTCGGGCGCTCGGCGGCCCTGTGGAGCAACAGCCACGACGAGGTCGCGTATGACAGCCCGGAGGGCCACACCTTCAGCCTCTATCTCGAGGGCGGCGGCGGCACCCGCCGGGTCGATGGCAGGACCGTCTCCGGCTGGCCAGGGGCGCTGTGCGTGATGCCCCACCGCCACCAGTCGGACTGGGTGATCACGGCGCCCTTCGCGTTCGTCCATCTCTACCTGCCGGCCGACGAGCTTGCCCGGGCCTATGCGGAGACGTTCGAGCGCGACGCCCGGCTGCTCGACGTGCCCGAAGTCACATTCGCGGAGGCGCCCCGTCTCGCGGTAGCGCTCCGGCACGTCGCACGCGCGGTCGCGGATTGCGACGCGTTGGCGGCCGAATCTGTGATGACCGAGACGGTCGCCCTGTTCCTCGCCGACCCGCGCTGGGGCGGGCTCCGCCGCCGGGCGCTGACCGGCGGACTGGCGCCGCATCTGGCCCGGAGGATCGCCGCGTATGTCGAGGCGCAGCTCCACGGCACGATCCGGCTCGCCGACCTCGCGGCCGTGGCGGATCTGAGCCCGTTCCATCTCCAGCGCGCCTTCCGGGCGAGCCGGGGGGTGTCGCCCCAGGTCTACGTCGCCCATCGCCGGACCGAGCGGGCCAAGGCGCTCCTGCGCGGCCGCGACCCGATCGCCGCCATCGCGCTCGCCTGCGGCTACAGCAGCCAGAGCCACCTGACCCGGGCATTCCGGGCCGCCACCGGCATGACGCCGGCGGCCTACCGGGCGGGGGCCTAACGCATCGTCTTTTCCCCGAAATCCGGAACCCACCTTCCGGGACGATGCTCTAGCCCCCGCGCAGCCGCTCCGCCAAAAAGTCGACCAGCACCCGCACCCGGGCCGGCATGGCGGGGCCGCCCACGAACACCGCGTGGATCGCCTCCCGGTCCTGCGGGTTGAACGGCTCCAAGAGCGGCACCAGCCGGCCGGCGGCGAGGTCGTCGGCGATGTGGAAATTGCCGACCCGGGTGATGCCGACGCCGCCGAGGGCGAGCTGCACCAGGGTCTCGCCGTTGTTGGCCGCGAGGGTGCCGCGCACCGGCAGGATGAAGTCGCGTCCGTCTTCGCGGAACGGCCAGCCGGGCTCGCTCCGGCGGAAGGTGAAGTCCAGGCAATTGTGCTCGGCAAGGTCGGCGGGCCGGCGCGGGGTCCCGGCCCGGGCGAGATAGGCGGGGGCGGCCACCACGGTCCGGCCGGTCTCGCCCAGCCGCCGGGCGGTGAGCGGGCTGTCGGCCAGGGGGCCGAACCGGATGCCGATATCGGCCCGGCCGCCGAGCACGTCGACGATCTCGTCGCTGAGGTCGATCTCGACCACGATGCCGGGATGGCAGGCCACGAAGTCCCCGAGCAGCGGCACGATCACCAGCCGGCCATGGGCGGTGGCGGCGCTGACCCGGACCCGCCCGCGCGGGCAGCCCCGGTCGGAGAGCGCCGTCTCGGTCTCGTCGAGATCGGCCAGGATGCGCCTCGCCGCGCGCCCGTAGGTCTCGCCCTCGGCGGTGAGGCGCAGCGTCCGGGTCGTCCGGACCAGAAGCTGCACGCCGAGCCGCGCCTCGATCCGGGCGACGACCCGGCTCACCGCCGAGGGCGTCAGCCCGAGCCGGCGCGCCGCCCCCGACAGGCTGCCGGCCTCCGCCACCGCCACGAACACGGCCATGTCCCCGGCGCGGTCGGCCTTGTCGCGCAACATTCGTGCCTCCAGTGCACAGATCTTGGTCCCGCCAACGGACTACTCTCAGCGCGTCGAATCCGCCACGTGCGGTTCCGGAACAACCGGAGAGCCCTCATGGCGATCAATCCTCCCCTGCTGGCCCTGGCGGTCGGCGCCTTCGGCATCGGCGTCACGGAATTCACCCCGATGGGCATGCTGCCCCTCGTCGCCGGGGATCTCGGCGTCTCGATCCCCGCCGCAGGGCTGGTGGTCAGCGCCTATGCGCTCGGCGTCCAGGTCGGCGCGCCGCTGGTGACGCTGGCCGCTGCGCGGGTGCCCCGGCGCCGGCTGCTGGTCGGGCTGATGGCGATCTTTACCCTCGGCAACCTGCTGGCGGCCGTCGCCGACAGCTACGCCATGCTGGTCGTCGCCCGGCTGGTCACGGCGCTGAACCACGGCGCGTTCTTCGGGATCGGCTCGGTGGTGGCCGCCGGGATCGTGCCGCCGGAGCGCCGGGCGGCCGCGGTGGCGTCGATGTTCTCGGGGCTGACCATCGCGACGATCGGCGGCGTGCCGCTCGCCGCCTGGATCGGCGAGATGCTCGGCTGGCGCGCGGCGTTCTGGGGCATCGCGGGCGTTGGCGCGCTCGCCATGGTGGCGCTGCGCCTCGCATTGCCCGAGTTGAAGGTCGAGGCCCGGGACGACATGCGGGCCGAATTGCGGGTGCTCGGGCGCGGTCCGGTGCTCGCCGCCCTGGCGCTCACGGTGGTCGGCGCCAGCGCGATGTTCACGGTGTTCACCTACATCGTGCCGATCCTGCGGACGGAGACCGGCGCCACCACGCCGTTCGTCACCGCGATGCTGATGCTGTTCGGCGTCGGCCTGACCATCGGCAACTGGCTCGGCGGGCGCCTCGCCGACCGTTCGGTAGACGGCACGATCCTCGGGTCGCTGGCCGGGCTCGTCGCGGTGCTGGCCCTGTTCGCCTGGGGCATGCGCCTGGAGGGCGGCGCGGCCCTGCTGATCCTGCTCTGGGGCGTGGCGAGCTTCGCCCTGGTGCCGCCGCTCCAAATGCGGGTGATGGAGAAGGCTGGCGCCGCGCCGAACCTCGCCTCGGCGATGAATATCGGCGCGTTCAACCTCGGCAACGCCATCGGGGCGGCGGTCGGCGGCGGCGTGATCGATGCCGGGCTCGGCTACAGGGCCGTACCGCTCGCGGGCGCCGCCATGGCGGCGGCGGGGCTCGCCCTGCTGCTGTGGCTGCGCCGGGACGGACGGGTGCGGGCCGCCGCGGCGGCGAGCTGCGGATAAGGGATTCGGTCAGTCGGCCTTGGCTGCAAGAGCCTGAACCACCGCGCTTTCCCTCCCCCCTTTGCGGGGGAGGGTGGCCCCCGAAGGGGGTCGGGAGAGGGGAGCGCCGTTTCCGGAAAGGGCGTGACGGGCGTGCAATCCTGAACCGTCGCGCTGCCCCTCTCCCGACCCGGCCTGACGGCCGGCCCACCCTCCCCCGCAGAGAGGGGAGGGAACGCGCGCGTGTTCGCCGCGATCCTTATCCCCATCCCGCGAAGAGGTGTGAACAGCGTCGTATCCACCGCTCACAGCGGTGCAGTGTTGCACCCGGGTCCTTGCGGTAACAAAGGTGCAAGCTTAACGAGCCTATTGGGTTGGGGAGTGGCGCCCGATGTCGGCTATCAAAAGGCCGCCGGGCGCAGGCTAGACGACGAGGTTCCCCATGACGGCGCGTCTCGCGACGGTGCGATTGCTGGCGGCCGCTTCCCTGCTGGCCCTCGCGCTGGCCGGCTGCCAGGACGGCTCAGGCATCAACGGCCCGACCGCGCGCAGCATCGCGCCGATCGCCCCCCAGACGCTGGCCCTGATGCAGACCAAGGGCATGCAGCAATCCGACCCGATCCTGATCCGCGCCTACAAGAAGGAAGCGGAGATGGAGGTCTGGAAGCGCGGCGGCGACGGCCGCTACGCCCTGCTGAAGACCTACCCGATCTGCCGCTGGTCCGGGCAACTCGGGCCGAAGGTCCGCGAGGGCGACCGGCAGGCGCCGGAGGGGTTTTACACGATCACCCCGGGGCTGATGAACCCGAATTCCTCGTACTATCTCTCGTTCGACACGGGCTTCCCGAACGCCGTCGACCGGGCCAACGGGCGTACCGGCCGCTACCTGATGGTGCACGGCACCTGCTCGTCGGCGGGCTGCTTCGCCATGACCGATGCCACCATCGCGGAGATCTACGCGGTGGCGCGCGAGGCGTTCATCGGCGGCCAGCGCAGCTTCCAGTTCCAGTCCTACCCGTTCCGGATGACGGCCCAGAACATGGCCAAGTTCCGCAACGACCCGAACATGCCGTTCTGGCAGAACCTCAAGGAGGGCTCGGACTATTTCGAGGCTCTGCGCGAGGAGCCGAAAATCGGCCAGTGCGGCACCAAATACGTGTTCGGCGGCTCGGATGCCGCGGCCGGCTCGTGCAAGCCGAAGGTCGACCCGCAGGTCGCCGAGAAGCGGGAGCACGACGAGCGCGAGGTGGCGGAACTCGTCGCCAAGGGCACGCCGGCGGTGCGGGTGGTCTACCAGGACGGTGGCCAGAACCCGGTTTTCCGGCCGCCGGCCAACACCAGCGCCTTCGCGAGCCTCGGCGGCACCGAGACTGTGCTGCCCTATGACGCCAAGGAGTTCGGCCGGCACAATCTCGGCGACGTCAGCCGCCCCGAGACCCTGGCGGCCGGGCCGCAGGAGATCGAGATCGACCCGAAGGTGCAGCCGACGATGATGGCCGCGGCCGTGCCGGCGAAGGCGACCGCGAAGGCCGGCCGGGGTCAGAAGCCCGCGGCCACGACGCTCATGGCCAACCGGTCCGAGCCCGACCGGATCGAGACCACTGCGTCAGTCTCCGAGAAGCCGGCCCGGATTACGGTGGCCGACGCCGACGGCGATCCGAGCAGCTACCAGAAGGTGCTGGGCTCGCTGTTCGACAAGGAGAAACCGACGGCTCCCGTCACGCCGGCGGTGGACGCCACCGTGGTGCCCGAGCCGGTCAAGCTCGCGCACGCGGCCGAGAAGGTTGCCCCCAAGGCGACGGCCAAGCCGCACGCGGTGAAGACCGCCAAGGTCGAAGCCAAGACGGATGCGAGACCGGACGCGAAGCTCGTCCTGCGCAAGGGCGAGCCGGAGGCCAAGGCGAAGCCATAGAGCCGTTCCCGATCGCGTCGCGACACGGTACCCGACAGGAATCGGCTTCGCCTTGATCGGCGCCCGTCCAATCCAACCCCCTCATCCTGAGGTGGCGACGCGCAGCGGCGCCCTCGAAGGAGCCCTCCAGGACTCGCGCGGCTGGCTGGAGGGCTCCTTCGAGGTTCGCTGCACTCACACCTCAGGATGAGGGCGTGGGTGGGAAAGACCGGTCCAACAGGCTCTAAGACCCTGATTGAACGCGCTCGCTGACGCCGAACCGGTCTCCACTTCGGCGGCGAGCGCTCGAGCTCAGACCAGCGGCCGGTCGCGGTTCATCAGCCACAGGGCGTGGACCGTGCCGGGCAGCCAGAAGATCAGCCACAGCAGGATGTTCAGCAGGAACTGCAGGCCGAACCCGGTGGTGACGAGCACCGCCACCGGGGGGATGAAGATCGCGAGCAGGATACGGACGAGGGTCGACACGGGCACTCCGGGGCTCAAGGCCTGAGGGATCCCGGCTCAAACGAAGCGCGGCCTTGTCCGTTCCCGTGGGAGCGCCGTGCGGCTCAGGCCGCCCTTCGTCATTGCGAGCACAGCGAAGCAACCCAGTGCAGCGCGCGGTTTCAGACCGTAGCGGATCCCTGGGTTGCTTCGCGTTGCTCGCAATGACGGCGAGGGCGGTGCGCCCCCCGCCCCCCGAAAAAACTCAGTTCTTCACCGGCGGCGTGGTGGCGCTGGGGACGTTCGCCGCCTGCTTCTCCGGGTTCTTCACCTGGCTGTAGGCGACGTTGGCGAAGGTGCCGATCACCGCGGGCCAGCTCGGCGCCGCGTATTGCGGGTCGTCGCGGCCGACCTTGCAGAAGGCCGTGGTGAGCGCGTTGACCACGTCGTCGTCGGAGGCGCCGGTGTCGGCCGCCTTGATCTGCGGCACCACCCGGACCAGCGTCGGCACGAAATCCTGCTGCTTCAGGCCGGTGAGCGTCGCCGCGACCCCGACCTTGTCGAAGGCGGCCTTGAGCGTGTCCTGCTCGATCTCGGCGCAGGGCGCCGTGCCGGCCAGCATCGTCTTGGTGGCGGCCCGGGCCTCGGAGGCCTTGTCGCCGGTCACCGGCGGCGCCTTGTTGCCCCAGGAATTGCGGATGTAGTCGGTGACGTTCCGGACCTCGACATCGGTCATCTGCTGGCCGATCGCCACCATCGGGGCGAGCCCGCTCTGGGCGGCGAGACCGCCATAGATCACCCGCAGCACCGTCTCGGGGCCTTCGGACTGGACGGAGGTGTTGCCGGCGAGCGCCGGCACCGCGCCCTCGATGCCCTTGCCGTCGGGCTGGTGGCAGGAGGAGCAGTAGGTCAGGTAGGTGGACGCGCCGGGGGCATCCGGCTTGTCGAAGGCGGCGAGGTCCTTGGCCTTGTAGGTCTGCTTGGCCGGGACCGTGCGCAGGTAGGCGACCATCGCCTTCAGGTCCTCCTCCTTCACCTTGGAGAGGGATTCCATGATGGTCTGGCGCATCGGGCCCGCTGCGACGCCGGGGCGGTCGCCAGGCGCCGTGCCGGTCTTGAGGTAGGTCACCACCTGCTCGTCGGTCCAGGCGCCGATGCCCTGGTGGCCGTCCGGGGTGATGTTGGGGGCGTACCAGCCGTCGATGACGCCGCCGCCGAACCGGCCCGCGAAGCTCGAATTGCCGACGAGCTTGTTCTCGTTGTGGCACATGGCGCAGTGGCCGAGCCCCTCGACCAGGTAGCCGCCGCGGTTCACCTCGGCGCTGGCATTGGGATCGGGCTTGAAGCGGGCTTCCGTGAAGAAGGCGGTCCGCCAGGTCACCAGCGCGGTGCGGACGTTGAACGGGAACGGGATCTGGTTCTCTTTGCGCTTCTCGTTCACCGGCGGGAGCGATTGCAGATAGGCCCAGATCGCCTGCGTGTCCTCGTCGGTGACCTTGGTGTACCAGCCGAACGGGAAGGCCGGGTAGAGATACCCGACATGCTTGCTGTAGCCCTGCCGGAACGACTTCTCGAAGTCGGCGTAGCTATAATCGCCGAGGCCGGTCTCCTTGTCGGGGGTGAGGTTGGGGGTCATGATCACCCCGAACGGCATGTTGAGCGCGTAGTTGCCGGCCAGGAACTTTCCGCCCGGGGCCGTGTGGCAGGCGGCGCAATCGCCCATGGTCACGAGGTATTTGCCGCGCTCGACCGGGTCGGAGCTGTCCTGCGCGAGAGCCGGGAAGGCGAGCAGCAGGCCCGCCAGGATCGGGGCGGACGATGCTCTCAGGTTTTGCAGAGGCATCATCCTTTTGCGAAGGCCGGGGCGTACCTGTCGGGATGATGCTTTAAGCTGCATGACCACATCTCCCGGGTCGCGTTTATAGTCGTTACAAGGTGATACCGCGCGTGAACGCGCCCGTTTGCGGCGTTGTTCCAGCCGGCGGGGGGCTGCGGCGTTGCGTCCGGGCGGCGCGCAGGCGCAACGTCAGGTCCGCCAGATGGGCCAGAAGCCCCGCGAGCATCCATCCGGCGACCACCGGCCAGACGGCCCCGGTGAGGGCGGCGCGCAGGGCCAGCATCAGGGCCGCCCCGGAGGCGAGGTTGGCCAGGAGCGGCCCCCGGGCCAGGCCCCGGCGCCGGGCCAGCCAGACGAGCAGCAGCGCCTCGGCGGCGACCAGCGCCAGGATGAGGTCGACGATCCGGCCCGAGGCGAACAGGGCGTCCATCACGCGAGCCCCCGGAACGGCGCGTTGAGGCGCACGATCCGCAGGTTCAGGCAGGCGGCGACGCTGACCCAGGCCAGATACGGCAGGTTCATCAGCCCGGCCGCGGTGGAGACCCGGCCGGTGACCAGCACCAGCACGGCGATCGACAGCCACAGGGCCGCGACCTCGGCGAGCGCCCAGTCCGGCCGGCGGAACCGGAAGAACAGCACGCTCCAGGCGATGTTGAGCACGCCGTTCACCGCGTAGGCGGCGACCAGCAGCAGCCGGGCGGTCGGGTCGGGATCGCGGTTCCAGACCATCACGGCGGCGATGGTGGTGAGCAGGAAGATCGTGGTCCAGACCGGCCCGAACGCCCAGTCCGGCGGCTTCCAGGACGGGAACCGCAGGTGCCGGTACCAGCCATCCGTCTTGGTCGCGACGGCGCCGGCCACGGCCACCAGCACGGCGGCCGATGCCGCCACGGCAGGCGGCCCCCACCCGGAGTCGAGTCCCAAAAGAGTCACGGGGAGACCCAGCGGAACAGGTGGGCGAGGTCCTTGAAGAAGATCCGCGCGTGGGCGGCGGGTTTCGCCCGGACCAGCTCCTTGTTCATGTAGCTGTCCCAGGTGAGCTGCTGGACATCCTTGTCCCGGCAGATCGAGACGAAGCGCTCGCGCAGGCCGTCGCTGCGGTACCAGACCCACTGCATGATCCCGAGGATCCAGAACACCCGGCCGTGCAGCTTCATGAACTGTTTCCGCGCGCCTGCCAGCGCCCGGACATCCCCGGTGGCCAGGAAGCTCTTGGCCGCTTCCGCGGAGAGCTGGCCGCCGAGCATCGCGTAGTAGATGCCCTCGCCGGAGGCCGGGGCGACCACGCCTGCGGCATCGCCGGCCAGCAGCACGTCGCGGCCGTTGTCCCAGCGCTTGAGCGGCTTCAGCGGCAGGGGCGCGCCCTCCCGGCGGATCGTCTCGGCGCCGTCGAGGCCGGTGGCGACGCGCAGCGCCCGGATCGAGGAGCGCAGGGAGAAGCCCTTCTTGGCGCTGCCGGTGCCGATGCTGGCGGTGTCCCCGTGCGGAAAAATCCAGGAATAAAAGTCCGGCGAGTGGCGGCCCTGGTAATAGACGTCGCAGCGGGCGGCATCGACGGCGTCGCCCCCCGGCGCATCGGGGGCCGGCACCCGGACGATCTCGTGATAGGCGAAGACCTGTTTCATCTTGTCGTGGCCGGGCACCTCGGCCTTGCCCACCGGCGAGCAGGCCCCGTCGGCGCCGATCACCAGCCGCGCCCGGACCGTGTGGCGGGCCTGCGCCTCGCCCTTGCCGGTGGTGAAATGCACCAGCGGCAGGCCGTCATCCGGCCGGGTTATTTTGTCATAGGCCGCCTCGCGCAGGTCGGCGCCGGCCTCCTCGGCGCGGGTGCGCAGCCACGGGTCGAAATGCTGGCGATCGACCATGCCGACGAAGCCTTCGCCCACCGGCATGTCCACGGCCTTGCCGCTCGGCGCCACCATCCGGGCGGAGCGGATCTTGGCGACCAGCAGGGAATCGGGAATCGCGAAGTCGCGGATCAGCCGGGGCGGGATCGCGCCGCCGCAGGGCTTGATCCGCCCGGGCTTGTCGAGGAGCAGCACCGCGTGCCCGGCCCGGGCCAGCTCGGTGGCCGCCGTGGCCCCCGCGGGACCACCGCCGACCACGACGACATCGTAGGAAGCGCCATCAACCAACCGAGCCATCGCGTCACCTCGCGCCGAGGATGGGATTGAGCGGGACCGTGCCCCGAGCGGGAGCCCGGACGGGTTCGAGCCGCAGGGCCAGCACCACCGCGACGAGGAACAACACCCCCTCGGCGGCGAAAACGGCGGCGTAGGCCTGGACCGGCTCGGCCGTGATGAGCCGGACCGCATCCACGGCGGCCGCACCCAGGAAACCGCCGGCCCCGAAAGCGATGCCCTGGGCCGCGCCCCAGACGCCCATGCGGGTGCCGCGCTCCCGGGCGTCGCCGCGGCCGGCGAGCGCCATCATCGAGCCGATGGCGGCGACCGCGTAGGCGCCGTTGGCGACGCCCAGCGCGAACACCACCGGCCGCAGGGGCAGGACATCACCGCCGGCAGCCAGCGCGAACAGGGCGGCGGCCGAGCCGGCGCAGCCCAGCGCGATCCAGAGCCGGAGGGAGGCGAGGGGGGTGCCGCGGGCGGCGAGCGTCACGCCCGCCACCAGCAGCATCCCGGCGAGCACGCCGCCATGCTGGAGCCCGGCGAGCTTGGTGGTCGCCCCGGGGCTCATGGCGAAGACCAGCCCGGCATAGGGTTCCAGGATCAGCTCCTGGGCGCTGTAGGCCAGCATCGAGACGAACACGAAGATCGTGAAGGTCCGGGCCACGGGATCGGCCAGCACATGGGCCAGGACCGTGAAGAACGGTTTTCTGGTGGTTTCGGGCTCGGGCGCCCGGGCGGGCAGGCGCCGCTCGACTCCGGCCAGCGCCAGCACGGCGACGCAGAACGCCACCAGCGAAACTGTGCCGGAGACGGCGACCAGCCGAAGCCCGGAGAACGGATCCAAAAAGTGGCCGGCGAGGGGCGCCGTCAGGGCGAAGCCCAGGATCATCATCACCCAGACGATGGTGGCGGCGGCTCCGCGACGGGCCGGGGCGACACCCCCAGACAGCAAAACCAGCAACGACGTCCCGGCGGCCCCGGCCCCGATCCCGACGCACAGGAACGACAGGGCCGCCAGCGCGAGGCCGAGCACCAGGTCGGTGGCAGCGAGCGCCGTGCCGCAGGCCGCCCCGAACCCGCCGAGGCAGAGGGCGGCCATGCCGCCGACGATCCAGGGCGTGCGCGTCCCGCTCCGGTCCGAGCCGTAGCCCCAGCGCGGGCGCAACACCTGCGCGGCGTAGTGCAGGGCGACCAGAAACCCCGGCACCAGGGCGGGAAGCGCCAGTTCGACCACCATCACGCGGTTGAGGGTGGCGGTCATCAGCACGACGACGCTGCCCAGCGCGGTCTGGACCAGTCCGAGGCGGACGATCTGGGGCCAGCCCAGGCCGTCTTCGGGCGCCGCGCCTTTCCCTCCCCCCTCTGCGGGGGAGGGTGGGCCGGCCGTCAGGCCGGGTCGGGAGAGGGGAGCGGCGTTGCCGGAAATGTCGCGACGGGCGTGCGATCCTGCAGCGTCGCGCTGCCCCTCTCCCCCCCTGCTGCGCAGGGTACCCTCCCCCGCAGAGGGGGGAGGGAGAGGCGCGTAGGTCGGCTCGGTATTCTCATCGAACACCGCAACCTGCTCCCTCTCCCGTGCGGGAGAGGGTTGGGGTGAGGGGTGCGACCGATCCGGAAAAACCTGGTCCCTCACCCTGTCCCTCTCCCGCACGGGAGAGGGGACCTGCGACTCATCCGGTCTCCGGGCGGAAGCCCCGATCGAATCCGAAGGCGTCATCACGCCCCTCCCACCAGCGGCCGCAGCGCGAAGGCGGCGACCAGCATGCCGAGGACGTAGAGGGTCGTGCCGGTGCCGTTGTACCAGGCCGCCCGTTCGCGCGGGCTCTTCAGGAACCGGACCATCAGGGCGAGCTGCCCGGCGAGCAGGGCGGCCACCAGGGCGGCATGGCCCTGGCGCTCCCAGGCGAGCAGCAGCCCGATCACCACCACCTGCGGCACGGCCATGACCAGGCAGGCGAAGCGGGCGGCCCGGTCGGTGCCCATCTGGACCGGCAGGGACAGGAGGCCCATGCGCCGGTCACCCTCCACCGACTTGAAGTCGTTGAGGGTCATGATGCCGTGGGCGCCGATGGAATAGAGCAGGGCGACGAGCAGCACCCGCCGGTCGGGCAGGGCGGCGGCCATCACGGCGGCGCCGGTGAACCAGGGCAGGCCCTCGTAGCAGAGCCCGACCGCGGCATTCCCCCACCAGCCATTCTTTTTGAGCCGCAAGGGTGGTGCGGAATAGATCCAGGCGAGCACCAACCCGAACAGGGCGGCACCCAGGATCCAGGGTCCGAGGGCCGCGGCGACCAGCAGCGACAGCAGCGTCCAGCCCAGCGCCAGGTAGAGGCCCCAGCGGCCGGGGATGCGCCCGGAGGGGATCGGCCGGCCGGGCTCGTTGATCGCGTCGACATGCCGGTCGAACCAGTCGTTGGTGGCCTGGCTGGTGGCGCAGACCAGCGGCCCGGCCAGCACGACGCCCGCGGCGATCACCGGCCATTGCCCGTGGGCCGGCTGTCCGGACGAGATCACCCCACAGGCGAACGCCCACATCGGCGCGAACCAAGTGAGCGGCTTGAGGAGCTCGACGACGGCGCTCGGGGCGGGCGTGGTAGCCATACAGGCAGGCTACCGGGGCTGCCGGGCGTGTCAAGCTGGATTTACACTTGGCGGAAAAATGTCGATCTGGATTGGCGTACAAACGTGGCTGTAAGCCGGCGAATACATAATCCATTACCAGCATCGATCGGACACGATCGCGTCAGGTGCGCGGGGGGTTCTGCGAAGAATCGGCGTTGCCTGAGCCAGCCTGCGCAGGCCGCGCGAAGGGTGTCGGCGCTGAACCTTCGAAGAATCGGCAAATCCGGCTGGCCGGCTGAGGTTGCGCGCGGCGTATCCGGGCTCCGAACCGGGCGGGTTTTTGGGGTCGGATGTCTGCCCAAGACCGTTTTCGGGCGACCCGCGCGGCGCCTCGGTGAATCGCCCCACCCGGGACGGAGCACGACCTTGGGTTGCCTCGCGACGTGCGCACTGACCGGACCGGCGCGATGATCCCTCCGGATATCCCACCCCCCGCCCTCATCCTGAGGTGCCGCGTCAGCGGCCTCGAAGGAGGCCTCCAGGGATCGCGCGGCCGGCTGGAGGGCTCCTTCGAGGCCTCCGCTGCGCTTCGGCGCCTCAGGATGAGGAAGGGGTCGGGAGATATGTCCTTTCGAGGCCCTCACGCTCCCGATGGGGCCAGGACGAAGACCCCAGACCCCAGACCCCAAAACATCCATCTCCTGCGCCGTAGCCTGCCCAAAAGTGCACACCCGTGAAGGGGGTTAGCCATGATCCCGGGGAGGCGTCAGACCGACTCGCCCAGGGTCTCCTCGACCAGACGCGGGTTCTTCTCCAGCAGTGCCAGAAGCACCCGTGCCGGCCCTTGCGGCTGCCGGCGCCGGTGCTCCCACTGACGGAGCGTCGCGACCGGCACGCCGATGCTGGCCGCGAAAGCCGGCTGCGCCTTCCCGGTCCGCCGGCGGATCTCAGCCACGTCGACCGCCTCGGGGACATGCACCACCAAGCCGGCAGGCGTCTCGCCCCTGGCATGCGCCTCGGCCTCATGCAGGGCGGATAGTGTGCGCTCGAAGATGTCTCTTGCCATCGTTATCTCCTCTCGGAGCGGGCAAAGCCCTCATGTTTCATCGTCGCGCAGGCGGGACCCGTCTGGCCCGCCAAGAGGCTTTGATCGACGCTGTAAGCTTGGCGAAGTTGGCCACCTCAGCGTCCGTGAAAGTCTCGCGATCGCCCTTGTTGAGAACCGCCAGGAGGTAGACCGGTGCCTCGGGGCCGACATAGGCGGCCAGCACGCGGTACCCGCCGCTCTTGCCCTTGCCACGACCGGCAAGGCGCAGCTTGCGGACGCCTCCCGATCCAACGATCAGATCCCCGGCCTCCGGGTCGGCGGCGAGTTCGTTCTTCAGGGCGAGCCGAATGGCCGTCGGCATCCGTTCGGCCTTGGCATCAGCGAGGAAACCGGACGTTTCGGCGACGGTATGCAGAGGCCGCATGAAGCTGCCATATATGCCAATGACGCACGTACGTCAATGACGTACGTGCGTCCCTGAATGAGGCGAGAGATCGGGAGATCCCGCCCGTCCCGCCGCATCATCGCATCCGGGCCATCCGGGGCCGAAGACGCCGCGCCCAAACCCCCCAAAAAAAAATCAATCGTCTTCGCCGGGGGCGTCGAGGTCGCCGACGCCGTAGCGGCGCATCTTGGCGTAGAGGCCCTGGCGGCTGAGGCCGAGCATCTCGGCCGCGGAGGCACGGTTGTCCCGGGTGATCCGCAGGGCCGCCTCGATGCACAGCTTCTCGATCAGGTCGGTGGTCTCGCGGACCAGGGTCTTCATCGAGACCCGGCCGACCAGCTCGGCCATCTGCTCCACCGAGCGCGGCACGTCGCGGCTGCCGGCGAGTCGCCCCTCCGGGATCCGCCGCGGGGCGGAGCGGATCGCGAAGCCCAGGCACGGACGCGACCCGGGCACCGAAACGGCGGCGACCTCGACATCCTCGACGCCGCCATAGGTGCCGCGGATCACGGTGGCGAAGCGGCGCACGGAGCCGTGGTCGACCAGACTGGAGAACAGGGCCTGCGCCTCGGTATCCTCGCGGCCGAGCCATTGGTCGAGGGGCCGGCCCCTGGCCTGGCTCTCGGTGGCGAGCTGCGCCAGTTCCAGGAAGGCGGCGTTGGCCATCAGGACCCGGCGGGCCGAATCGGTGACCACGAAGCCTTCCGGCATCGCCTCGATCACCGCGCGGGTCGGCGCCTCCTGGTCGGTGCCGGATTCGGCGGCGGCCGGATCGGCCACGAGCCGCATCAGCGCGCTCGGGCCGCCCTCGCCCCGGAACAGCGAGACCGCGACCGTGACCTCGCCGCGCCCGTGCTGGAGGGCGGCGCGGACCTCTCCGGCCTGACCGGTCGCCCGCAGGGCGGCGAACTGCGCCTCCAGGGAGCGGGCGCTGCCGGCATCGAACAGGTCGACCGCATCCTGCCCGGTCAGGCGCTTGGCCGGGCGGCCGAGCAGGCGCGCGGCGGACGGGTTCGCCTCCGCGACCCGGCGGGTGCCGGCATCGACCACCAGCACCGGCTCGCCGGAGATCTGGAACAGCAGGCGGTAGCGGGTCTCGGCGGCGCGGAGGCGGTCGTAGTCGCGCTCCAGGGCCTGCTGGGCGTCGGTGAGCCGGCGCTGGAGCGCGGCCACCGCCCGCATGTCGCGGCCCAGGATGACGATCGGCCCGCCCTCGCCGGAGCGGATCGAGGCGTAGCGAATCGGCAGGTCGATGCCGCTGGGAGAGGGGTGGTTGATCTGGCGCCAGCGGGTGATGCCGTCGGGCCGGGCGTCGCGCAGCAGGGCGTCGACCTTGGGCCGGCTCTCGATCGTCACGATGTCGATCCAGCGCCGCCCGAGCCAGCCGGGGATGTTCTCCGCTTCGAGATCGGCCGCGGCGGTCGCGTCCCGGATCACCCCGTCGGCATCGACCACCAGGGACAGGTCGGCGGACGCCGCGACGAGACGCCCGACCGCCTCGCCGTCGAGGTGGTCGGCCACCTGGAGCAGTGCCGGAGGTGGCGACTGCGGGGTGGGGTGAGGCTGGGGCGTCACGGTCACCGTATTGTGATGGTTGATGTGGCAGCCCTTTCAGCAGGCCAGGGCGCGTCTGTCCAGCAACGCTTCGGCCGTGGCCGGCGCCAGGAACCCGTCCGGCGCGCAGGCATCGGCGCCGACGATGCCCGCCTCGCCGCCGTAGCGGGCGAAATACGGGCCGCCGACGATCACCCGGATCTCCTTGTTGCTGGAAGCGCGCCGGACATCCGTCACCGTGCCGGACAGGGCCGGCAGGAACACGTCGCAGGACAGCGACAGGCCGACCACGTCGAACCACTCGGAGCGCAGGAGGGTCAGGGGATCGACCTCCGGGCCGGGGATCGCGGTGGTCACGTCCCAGCCGGCCTCGCGAAAGAAGCTCGCGACGATCGACAGGCCGAAATGATGGGTCTCGCCGGGGCAGGGCAGCAGCAGCACGCTGCGGCCGTTGGCCTGCACCGAATCGTCCTCGAGCTGCGCGCAGAGGCGCCGGCTCACCGCCTGCAGCCGTCCGAGCCCCTCGGTCACGGCCAGGAAATCGCAGGCGTCGTCTTCCCAGAGCTCGCCGAGGTGGCGCGCCGCCGGGGCGAGCAGGTCGAGGAGCAGGCGCGGCAGCGGCAGCCCGCCCTCGCGCAGGGCGGCGACCTGGGCGTCGAGGTCGATCGGCCCGGGGGCCAGCAGGAGCGCGCTGAAGGCGGCGATCTCGTCCGGGCTCGGCGCCCTGTCGGGCTGGGCGCGGCGGCCGGCGGGCCGGTGGGCCAGCATCAGCCGGGGCAGGATCTCCGCCTCGACCAGGCGGGCCAGGGCATCCGGCACCGCCTTGTCGTCGGAGGAGGCGCGCGGGATGGCTTGGTGGCGGACTCGCGGCCCGTCGCCGAAGACGGACCGGCCGTCGCCCATCGCGCCACAACCACCGGCAATCGGCCCGGGGTCCAGACGCTCACCGAAATGCCTCCAGTCTCCCATCGGCATCCCTCCCAGAAGCGGCCCCGGCCCGGGTGGGCCGGCGGTTCCGCAAGCGCGTCGAGTGCGGCGTTGCCCGCCGGTCTTCTCAAGTCTTCGTCGCCGCAGATCCTCGGATCGAACCAGCCGAGCTGCCAAAACCAGAGGCCAGCGTTCGGAACGATACCCGAGTCGTCGATCTTGGCAATGACTTGGAACAAAGAAAATATGTCAAAGCCCCTGTCACCTCATTCGAGCGTAAAGCGCACTTGACACTTTTGGGGCTGCGGCCCTAGCCTCTGTCAACGACGGCGCTCCTAGGCGTCGCCGAGCACAGGGGAGCGGATGCATGGGTCCCGGGGACCGGCCATCACGACCGCTCTACACGGCCGCCGAACGGCAGCGGCGCGACGCTTCGCCCTGGACCCTCGTGCAGGGGGTGCTGGCCCCGGTGCAATTCCTGATCTTCCTGGCGAGCCTGGTCCTGGTCCTGCGGGCGCTCGCCACCGGGCAGGGCCAGCTGGCCGCCGAGGCCTCGGTGGTGGTCAAGACCCTGGCGCTCTACGCGATCATGATCACCGGCTCGATCTGGGAGAAGGCGGTGTTCGGCCGCTGGCTGTTCGCCCCGGCCTTCTACTGGGAGGACGTGGTCAGCATGCTGGTGCTGGCGCTCCACACCGCCTACCTCGCCGCCCTCGCCACCGGCGCCCTCGGCGGGCAGGCCCTGCTGATCCTCGCGCTGGCAGCCTACGCGACCTACGTGGTCAATGCCGGCCAGTTCCTGCTCAAGCTCCGGGCGGCCCGCCTGGAAGGCGCCGGACCGCGCCAGCCGCATTTCGCGGAGGCGCTGTCGTGAACGCGCCCGTCCCGCCCCCCACCGCCTGCGGCGGTATCGATTTCCATCAGGAGAACGGCCAGCGCGCGGTGTTCTGCGGGCTCACCGGCATCGTCTGGCTGCACCGGAAGATCCAGGACGCCTTCTTCCTGGTGGTCGGCTCGCGCACCTGCGCCCACCTGATCCAGTCGGCCGCCGGGGTAATGATCTTCGCCGAGCCGCGCTTCGCCACCGCGATCATCGACGAGCGCGACTTGGCCGGGATCGCCGACGCCAACGAGGAACTCGACCGGGTCGTCACCCGGCTGATCGAGCGCCGGCCCGACATCAAGCTCCTGTTCCTGGTGGGTTCCTGCCCGTCCGAGGTGATCAAGCTCGACCTGTCCCGGGCGGCCCAGCGCCTGTCGGGGCGCCTCGCGCCGGTGCGGGTGCTGAACTATTCCGGCTCCGGCATCGAGACGACCTTCACGCAGGGCGAAGATGCCTGCCTCGCCGCCCTGGTGCCGGAACTGCCGCGGGCGCCGGCCGAGGCCGCGCCGTCGCTCCTGATCGTCGGGGCGCTCGCCGACGTGGTCGAGGACCAGTTTCTTCGGATCTTCTCCGCGATGGGGATCGCCGACGTCCGGTTCCTCCCGGCCCGCCGGGCCGGCGCGATGCCGGCCATCGGGCGCGGGACCCGCTACCTGCTGGCCCAGCCGTTCCTGGCCGACACCGCCCGCGCCCTCGAAGAGCGCGGCGCGCACCGGCTCGCAGCTCCGTTCCCGCTCGGCGCCGAGGGCACCACCGGCTGGCTTCAAGCGGCTGCCGACGCGTTCGGCGTGGACGACGCGACCTTCGCGGCGGCGACCGCCGCGGGGCGCGCCCGGGCCGAGACCGCGCTCGCCCCCCACCGCGAAAAACTCGGCGGCAAGCGGGTGTTCTTCTTCCCCGATTCGCAGCTCGAAGTGCCGCTGGCGCGCTTCCTCGCCCGCGAACTCGGCGTGGCGCTGGTCGAGGTCGGGACCCCGTACCTGCACCGGGCGCATCTGGCGGCCGAGATCGAGATGCTGCCGGCGGGCACCCGCGTGACCGAAGGCCAGAGCCTCGACGACCAGATGGATCGCTGCCGGGCGGCGCGGCCGGACCTGACGGTCTGCGGCCTCGGCCTCGCCAACCCGCTGGAGGCCGAGGGCCTCTCGACCAAGTGGTCGATCGAGCTGCTGTTCACGCCCGTTCAGGGCTACGAGCAGGCCGGCGACCTCGCCGAATTGTTCGCGCGCCCGCTCCGGCGTCGCGCGCTGCTGGAGGTGTAGGGCGATGCAGCTCACCCTCTGGACCTACGAAGGCCCCCCGCATATCGGCGCGATGCGCGTCGCCACCGCGATGACCGGGCTGCACTACGTGCTGCACGCGCCGCAGGGCGACACCTACGCGGACCTGCTGTTCACGATGATCGAGCGGCGGGATGCGCGCCCGCCCGTCACATACACCACCTTCCGGGCGCAGGATCTCGGCCGCGACACTGCCGAGCTGTTCAAGACCTCGGTGGCCGCCGCCTACGCGCGCTTCCAGCCGCAGGCGATGATCGTCGGGGCCTCCTGCACCGCCGAGCTGATCCAGGACGATCCGGGCGGGCTCGCCAAGGCCCTCGACCTGCCGATCCCGGTGATCCCGCTGGAGCTGCCCGCCTATCAGAAGAAGGAAAACTGGGGCGCGTCCGAGACGTTTTATCGCCTGGTCCGGGCGCTCGCCGGAGCCCCTGCACCGCGGCCCGCACCGGAGCCGGGCCGGCGCCCGACCTGCAACATCCTGGGCCCGACGGCTCTGGGCTTCCGCCACCGGGACGACCTGATCGAGATCCGCCGGCTGCTCGACAGCCTCGGGATCGACGTGAACGTCGTCGCGCCGCTCGGCGCCAGCCCGGCCGATCTCGGCCGGCTCAAGGATGCCGACTTCAACGTCGTGCTCTATCCTGAGACGGCCCGCAGCGCGGCCGAGTATCTCAAGAAAAGTTTCGGGCAGCCATTCACGCGGGAAGTCCCGCTCGGGGTCGGCGCGACGCGCCGCTTCGTCGCCGAGGTCGCGGCTCTGGCCGGTATCGATCCGGCGTCGTTCCTCGACGGCCCCGGCTCGCGCCTGCCCTGGTATTCGCGCTCGGTCGATTCGACCTACCTGACGGCCAAGCGCGTCTTCGTGTTCGGCGACGCGACTCACGCGATCGGCATCGCCCGGATGGCGGCGCGGGAACTGGGCTTCACCGTCGTCGGCCTCGGAACCTACAGCCGCGAATTCGCCCGCGAGGTCCGGGCCGAGGCTGCCGAGCACGGCATCGAGGCCCTGGTCACCGATGACTATCTCGACGTCGAGGCCGCGATCCGCGCCGCCGCCCCCGAACTGGTCCTCGGCACCCAGATGGAGCGCCACGTCGCCAAGCGGCTGGGCATCCCCTGCGCGGTGATCTCCGCCCCGGTCCACGTCCAGGATTTCCCGGCCCGCTACGCCCCGCAGATGGGTTTCGAGGGCGCCAACGTCCTGTTCGACACCCTGGTCCACCCGCTGATGATGGGCCTCGAAGAGCACCTGCTGGGCATGTTCCGGGAGGACCCCGAATTCCACGACGGCGTCGGGCCGTCGCATCTCGGCGGCAATCCGCGCGCGGTCTCCACGGCGGAGGCCCCCGAGGTCGCGCAAGCGGCCGATCCGGCGCCGGCGGCCGCTCCGAACCTCCTGGACGAGGACGTCGTGATCACGGCCGCGCCCTGGGCGCCCGAGGCCGAGAAGGAACTGAAGAAGATCCCGTTCTTCGTACGCGGCAAAGCGCGCAGCAACACGGAGAAGTTCGCCCGTGAGCGGCGGCTGCCGCTCATCACCCTCGAAACCCTCTACGACGCCAAGGCGCATTATGGCCGCTAGAGCGCTCTCCCCCGGACGCGAGGCCGGCTCGACGCGCCGCCCGCCGATCCGCGTCGTCATCGTCACGCTCGACAACCACTTGGCGAGCGCGGTGGAGCGGGCGCGCCTGCGCCTGCGCTCCGAGATGCCGGGGCTGGTGCTCGACTTCCACGCCGCGGCCGAGTGGGACACCGACGCGTCGGCGCTCGACGCCTGCCGGAGCGACATCGCGCAGGCCGACATCGTGCTCTCGGCCATGCTGTTCATGGACGAGCATGTCCGGGCGATCCTGCCGGCGCTCGCGGCCCGGCGCGACGCCTGCGACGCGATGGTCGGCTGCATGTCGGCGAGCGAGGTGGTGAAGACGACCAAGCTCGGCCGCTTCGACATGAGCGGCGACAAGCGCAGCGCCCTCGATTTCCTGAAGAAGCTGCGCGGCAAGCCCGGCCAGCAGGGCAATGCCGGCCGGCAGATGGCCCTGGTGCGCAAGCTGCCGAAGATCCTGCGCTTCATCCCGGGCTCGGCGCAGGACGTGCGCGCCTATTTCCTGACCCTGCAATACTGGCTGGCCGGCTCGGACGAGAACGTCGCCGCCCTGGTCCGCTTCCTGGTGCACCGCTACGCCGCCGGCACCCGCGCGGTGTGGCGCGAGGGACCGGCCGCGCCGGCGCCCCTCGATTATCCCGAGACCGGCCTCTACCACCCGCGCCTGCCCGGCCGGATCGGCCAGGATCCGTCCCGGCTGCCGCGCTCCACGGGTGCGAAGGGCCGGGTCGGGCTGCTGCTGATGCGCAGCTACGTGCTGGCCGGCAACACCGCCCATTACGACGGGGTGATCGCCGCCCTGGAGGCCAAGGGCCTCGACGTGGTGCCGGCCTTCGCCAGCGGCCTCGACAACCGTCCGGCCGTGGACGCCTTCTTCATGCGGGATGGCCGCGCCCGGATCGATGCCCTGGTGTCGCTCACCGGCTTCTCGCTGGTCGGTGGCCCGGCCTACAACGACGCCGCCGCCGCAGAGGCGATGCTGGCGCAGCTCGACGTGCCCTACCTCGCCGCGCAGGCGCTGGAATTCCAGACGATCGAGCAATGGGAATCGGGCGAGCGCGGCCTGTCGCCAGTCGAGGCGACCATGATGGTCGCGATCCCCGAACTCGACGGCGCCACCGCCCCGATGGTGTTCGGCGGCCGCTCCTCGGCCTCGGGCAGCGACAATGCCCGGGACATGCGCGCCCATCCCGAGCGGGTCGCGCGGCTGGCCGAGCGGGTCGAGCGCCTCGTCTCCCTGCGCCGCACCCCGAAGGCCGAGCGCAAGCTCGCCGTGGTTCTGTTCAACTTCCCGCCCAATGCCGGCGCCACCGGCACGGCGGCGTTCCTGTCGGTCTACGCCTCACTGCTCAACACCCTGAAGGGTCTGCGGGCGGAGGGCTACGCCGTGGAGATCCCGGAGAGCGTCGACGTCCTGCGGGAAAAAATCCTGGACGGCAACGCCAAGCGCTACGGGACCCAGGCCAACGTCCATGCCCGAATCCGGGCCGAGGACCATGTCCGGCGCGAACGATACCTCGCCGAGATCGAGACCCAATGGGGTCCCGCGCCCGGCCGCCACCAGACCAACGGCTCCGACCTGTTCGTGCTCGGCGCGCAGTTCGGCAACGTCTTCGTGGGCGTCCAGCCGGCCTTCGGCTACGAGGGCGACCCGATGCGGCTGCTGTTCGAGCGCGGCTTCGCGCCGACCCACGCATTCTCGGCCTTCTACCGCTACCTGCGCGAGGATTTTGCCGCCGACGCCGTGCTGCATTTCGGCACCCACGGGGCGCTCGAATTCATGCCTGGCAAGCAGACCGGCCTGTCCGAGGCGTGCTGGCCGGAGCGGATGATCGGGGCGCTCCCCAACATCTACCTCTACGCCGCCAACAACCCGTCCGAGGGGACGCTGGCCAAGCGCCGCTCCGCCGCGACGCTGGTGAGCTACCTGACCCCGAGTCTGGCCACCGCCGGGCTCTATCGCGGCCTGCTCGACCTGAAGAGCTCCATGGAGCGCTGGCGCGGGCTCGATCTCGAAGCGGTCGCGGAACGCGAAACCCTCGCCAGGCTGATCCAGGAGCAGGGCGCCGCCGTCGATCTCGTGCCGGCCGAGCCGGCCTGGACCGGCGATCTCGGCGCCCGGGTCGCGGATCTCTGGGCCGCCGTGCAGGAGCTGGAGCAGACCCTGATCCCGCACGGGCTGCACGTGGTCGGCGAAGGCGTGCCGGCGGAGGAACGGATCGACCTGCTGCTCGCGCTGGCCGAGGCCTCGCACGGGCTGAAGCCCGACCGCGCCGCCATCGAAGCCCTCGTCGCGGGGAAGAGCGCCGAGGCGGCCTTCGCGGTCTCGGGTCTGTCCGCAGATCCCGAGACCCGCGCCGCCTTCGCGGTCCTCGCCCAGACCGACAGCTTGCTGGCGCGGGACCACGAGCTCCCGGCCCTGCTGCGGGCGCTCGACGGCCGGTTCATCCCGCCGGTGGCCGGGGGCGACCTGCTGCGCAACCCCGCGATCCTTCCGACCGGGCGCAACATCCACGGCTTCGATCCGTACCGCCTGCCCTCCGCCTTCGCGGTGGCCGACGGCGCCCGGCAGGTCGAGCGCATTCTCGAGCGCTTCGCCGCGGACGGGAAACCCTGCCCGGAGAGCGTCGCCCTGGTCCTGTGGGGCACCGACAACCTCAAGAGCGAGGGCGGCCCGATCGCCCAGGCGCTGGCCCTGATCGGTGCTACCCCACGCTTCGACGGCTACGGCCGGCTCAGCGGCGCCGAGCTGATCCCGCTGGACACCCTCGGCCGCCCGCGGATCGACGCGGTCGTCACCCTCTCAGGCATCTTTCGGGATCTGCTGCCCCTGCAGACCAAGCTCCTCGCGGAAGCATCCTTCCTCGCCGCCACAGCCGACGAGCCATTAGACAAAAATTTCGTCCGGAAGCACGCCCTGGCGATCCAGGCCGAGCAGGGCTGCGATCTGGAAACCGCGGCGCTGCGGGTCTTCTCCAACGCCGAGGGGGCCTACGGCGCCAACGTCAACCAGTTGGTCGATTCCGGGGCGTGGGACGACGATGCTGAGCTGTGCGAGACCTTCTCGCGCCGCAAGAGCTTCGCGTATGGCCGCACGGGCAAGCCGGCGCCGCAGCGGGCGTTGATGCAGGCGGTGCTCGCCTCCGTGGACATGGCCTACCAGAACCTCGACTCGGTCGAGGTCGGCGTCACCTCGGTGGACCATTACTTCGACGGGCTCGGCGGCATGGGCCGGGCGGTGGCGAAGGCCCGCGGCGCGGCGGTGCCGATCTACATCAGCGACCAGACCCGCGGCGAGGGCCGCGTGCGCTCCCTGGAGGAGCAGGTGGCACTGGAGACGCGCACCCGCATGCTCAACCCGAAATGGTACGAGAGCCTGCTCGGCCACGGCTACGAGGGCGTGCGCCAGATCGAATCCCACCTGACCAACACGGTCGGCTGGTCGGCCACCGCCAACGCGGTCCAGCCCTGGATCTACGAGCGGATCACCGAGACCTACGTGCTCGACCCGGCCATGCGTGAGCGCATGGCCTCCCTCAACCCCACCGCCTCCGCCAAGGTCGCCCAACGGCTGATCGAGGCTCACAAGCGCGGCTTCTGGACCCCCGACGCAGCGATGCGGGACGCCCTCGATCGGGCCGAGGAGGAACTGGAAGATCGTCTCGAAGGCGTCACCACAGGAGTCGCCGCATGAACATCGCCATTCGCAACCCGGTCGTTGCCCGGAAGGAAGAAGGCAGCGTGCAGGTCGATCTCGACCCGGACCTGAAGATCGAGACCGCGAAGGTGTTCGCGGTCTACGGCAAGGGCGGCATCGGCAAGTCGACGACCTCGTCGAACCTGTCGGTGGCGTTCTCGAAGCTCGGCAAGCGGGTGCTGCAGATCGGCTGCGACCCCAAGCACGACTCGACCTTCACGCTGACCAAGCGCCTCGCCCCCACGGTGATCGACGCCCTCGAAGCCGTGAACTTCCACTCGGAGGAGCTGCGCGTCGAGGACTTCGTAGTCGAGGGCTACAACGGCGTCATGTGCGTCGAGGCCGGCGGCCCGCCCGCGGGCACCGGCTGCGGGGGCTACGTGGTCGGCCAGACGGTGAAGCTCCTGAAGGAGCACCACCTCCTGGAGGATACCGACGTCGTCGTGTTCGACGTACTCGGCGACGTGGTCTGCGGCGGCTTCGCCTCGCCGCTCCAGCATGCCGACCGGGCGCTGATCGTCACCGCCAACGACTTCGATTCGATCTTCGCAATGAACCGGATCGTGGCGGCGATCCACGCCAAGGCCAAGAACTACCCGGTGCGGCTCGGCGGCGTCATCGCGAACCGCTCCGCCAAGACCGACGAGATCGACCGGTTCAACGATGCGGTCGGCCTGAAGCGGCTAGCCCATTTCCCCGATCTCGACATTGTCCGCCGCTCGCGGCTCAAGAAGTCGACGCTGTTCGAGATGGACTCCTCCCCCGAACTCGACGCGGTGACGGCCGAGTACATGCGGCTCGCCGAGACACTCTGGGCCGGCGGGGAGCCTTGCGAGGCCATCCCGATGAAGGACCGCGACCTGTTCGAATTTTTGGGATTCGATTGATGGCGGGCGCGAGCTACGACACCCGCAGGGGTGAACTGACCACCTACTTCGACCGCACCGCGGTCGAGGCCTGGTCGCGGCTGACCTCCGACGCGCCGGTGAGCCGGATCCGCGCCACCGTGCGGGCCGGCCGGGACGCGATGCGCGGGACGCTGCTGTCCTGGCTCCCCGCCGACATGACCGGCCTGCGCCTGTTGGACGCCGGCTGCGGCACCGGGGCGCTCAGCGTCGAAGCCGCACGGCGCGGCGCCGAGGTGGTCGCCATCGACGTCTCGCCGACCCTGGTGGGTCTGGCCCAGGAACGGCTGCCAGCGATCCCCGGCCCCGGCCGGATCGACTTCCGCGTCGGCGACATGCTCGACCCCGGCCTCGGCCGCTTCGACCACGTGGTCGCGATGGATTCGCTGATCCATTACCGCGCCGCCGACATCGTCCGGGCGCTCGCGGTCCTGGGCGCCCGCACAGACGGCTCGGTGCTGTTCACCGTGGCGCCACGCACGGCCCTGCTGACCGTGATGCACGCGGCTGGACAGTTCTTTCCCCGCGGAGACCGCTCGCCGGCGATCGTGCCGGTGACCGAGGGTGGCCTCAGGCGCCGGATCGCTGCCGAACCGGCGCTTGACGGATTTACCTGGGCGCAGAGCCATCGGATCAACAGCGGCTTCTACCTGTCGAACGCGATCGCGATGACACGCGCCGCCCGCGCCTCCCAACCACGCCCTCATCCTGAAGTGCCGGAGTGCAGCGGAGGCCTCGAAGGAGGCCTCCAGCCAGCTGCGCGATCCCTGGAGGGCTCCTTCGAGGCTGCTGCGCCGCACCTCAGGATGAGGGGGATAGACGGGACGGGGGGGACCGCCGCATGAGATCCGGCCGCGCCCTGACCAAAGCCCTGATGCGCCTCGGCCCGGCGATCCTGCCCTTCGCGGATGCCGCCACCGTCGAGCTGCCGCTCGGCCGGCTGCTGCGGCTCGCTCTGTTCCAAGTGACCGTCGGCATGGCGGCGGTGCTGCTGATCGGCACCCTGAACCGGGTGATGATCGTCGAGCTTGGCGTCCCGGCCTGGATCGTCGCGGTGATGCTGGCCCTGCCGCTGATCTTCGCGCCGTTGCGGGCCCTGGTCGGGTTCCGGTCGGACACGCACCGCTCGGTGCTCGGCTGGCGGCGGGTGCCGTATATCTGGTTCGGCACCCTGCTCCAGTTCGGCGGCCTGGCGATCATGCCGTTCGCGCTGCTGATCCTGTCGGGCGATACCACCGGCCCGCTCTGGGTCGGGGATGTGGCGGCGGCGTTCGCGTTCCTGCTGGTCGGGGCCGGGCTGCACACCACCCAGACCGTCGGTCTCGCGCTCGCCACCGACCTCGCCCCCGCGCATGCCCGGCCGAAGGTGGTGGCGCTGCTCTGCGTCGCCCTGCTGTTCGGCATGATGGCGAGCGCCCTGCTGTTCGGGCTGTTCCTCGCGCATTTCTCACCCGTGCGGCTGATCCAAGTGATCCAGGGCGCGGCGCTCGTCACCATCGTGCTCAACGGGATCGCCCTGTGGAAGCAGGAGCCGCGCGACCCGAACCGGAGCCGGGCCGCCCCGGCGCGGGACTTCCGCGCCTCCTGGCGCGACTATGCCGGGCAGGGCACTGCGCGCCGCCGCCTCGTGGCGATCGGGCTCGGCACCGCCGGGTTCTCGATGCAGGACATCCTGCTCGAGCCCTATGGCGGCCAGATCCTGCACCTCTCGGTCGGGGCGACCACGGCGCTGACGGCGCTCCTCGCCGCCGGGGGCGGGCTCGGCCTGCTGATCGCCGCCCGCTGGCTCGGGCGCGGCGGCGACCCGTTCCGGGTCTCGGCCGTCGGCGTCGGCATCGGCATCCTGGCCTTCTCGGCGGTGGTCTTCGCCGCGCCGCTCGCCTCGGCCGACCTGTTCGCGGTGGGCGTCAGCCTGATCGGATTGGGCGGCGGCCTGTTCGCCCACGGCACGCTCACCGCCTCGATGAACCGGGCCGGTCCCGAGGATACCGGGCTGGCGCTCGGCGCCTGGGGCGCCGTCCAGGCCAGCGCCGCGGGGATCTCGATCGCCGCCAGCGGCGTGGTGCGCGACATCGGAGGCGCTATCGCCCAATCGGGGGTGCTCGGCGAGGGCATGAACGAGCCCGCGATCGGCTACCTGATCGTCTACCACATCGAGATCGCCCTCCTGTTCGCGGCCCTGATCGCCCTGGGACCGCTGGTGCGGGAGGACGCGCGTGCAGCAGGGAAAAATCGGCTCGGCGGCACTCTTGCCGAACGGGCGGCCTGAGACTCGGGGAGGACAGCCATGCCAACCGGCGCCATTACGGGTTACGTCGACGTCGCCCAGGTCGTGCTCTACGCCTTCTTCATCTTCTTCGCCGGGCTGGTGTTCTGGCTGCGCCGGGAGGACCGGCGCGAGGGCTACCCACTGGAGAACGAGATCGTCGGCCGCCGCAAGGCGCCGGACCCGGTCCTGATCCCACGGTCCAAGGCGTTCCACCTGCCGGGCGGCGAGACCACCTACGCGCCGCAGGCGGTGCAGGGCCGCGACGACATCGAGACCGGCATCCCGGCCCGCAAGGTCGAGCCCTGGCCGGGCGCCCCCTACGAGCGGACCGACACGTCGCTTCAGGCCGGCGTCGGCCCGGGCTCCTGGGTGGTCCGGCACGACGTGCACGACAAGACCTGGGACGACGAGTACCGGATCGTGCCTCTGCGGGTCGCCAAGGCCTTCGTCATCCACGAGGCCGGCCCGAACCCGATCGGCATGACCGTGTTCGGCACCGATAACGGGGTGGCGGGCGTCGTCAGCGATGTCTGGATCGACCGCGGCGAGTCGCTGATCCGCTACTACGAGGTCGAATTGCCCACGGGCGGCCGCCGGCTGATGCCGTCCACCTTCTGCCGGGCCGGCGGCTTCACCAAGACGGTGAAGTCCGAGGCCCTGCTCGCCGCCCAGTTCGCCGACATCCCGGCGACCCGGGATCCCGACAGCGTCACCTTCCTGGAGGAGGAGCGGATCATGGCCTATTTCGGCGCCGGCACCCTCTACGCCACCCCGGCCCGGGCGGAGCCCCTGCTATGAGCGGCGATTTCCTCCCCGAGGGCACCCTGCGGGGTCTGCCCGGCCCGCTGCCGGCGAACGAGCGCATCCTGTGGCAGGGGGCGCCGACCACCGGGGGCCTCTGGGTCCGCGCCTATCATGCCCGCCTGGTCGCCGCCTGGTTCGCCGCCTGCGCCCTGGCCTTCGGGCTCACGGCCGGCTCGCCAGCGGCGGCGCTCACCACCGTCGGCCTGACCCTGCTGGTCGGCGGGGTCGGCCTCGCCCTGCTCTGGCTGTTCGCGTGGCTCAGCCACCGCACCGCGGTCTACACGATCACCGACCGCCGGATCGTCCTGCATGCCGGCATCGCCCTGCCGGTGACCCACAACGTACCCTTCGCGCAGGTCGAGGGTGCGGCGTTGCGTGCCTTCACGGACGGGAGCGGAGATCTGCCGCTCCGGTTGCGGCCGGGCCTGCGTATCGCCTACCTTCAGCTGTGGCCGCATGCCCGGCCCTGGCGTCTCGCCCGGACCGAGCCCATGCTGCGTTCCGTACCTAATGCGGAGGCGGTGGCGACGCTGCTGGCGCGGGCGATCGAGGCCCATGCCGAGGCGTCGCAGACGGTGCGGCCCATGATCGTCCCGCGTCCGCGGGCGGTCCAAGACAATCCCGGCCGCCTCGTCGCGGCCGAATAGGGAGAGGCGCGATGGGCGAGCGGGCGGAGAGCGTCGGCCGATCCGCAGGACCGGCACCGGCCCTGCTGATGATCGGCGCCGGCGCGCTGATGGGCTTCACCATGCTGGCCGTCCTGGTCGGGCGCAGCGAGGGCATCGGCATGATCGCCCTGCCGCCGGCCAAGCCGGTCACGCGGCTCGAATTCCGCGCCGAGGACCAGGTCGACGGCTCGATCGCCCTGCGCAACGCTGCCGACCGGCAGATCGTCGCCTGGATCCGGCCCGGCGAGGACGGTTTTCTGCGCGGGACCCTGCGTGGTCTGGCACAGGCCCGCCAGCGCGACGGCCTCGGCCCGGAGCAGCCGTTCAGCCTGACCCGCTACGATGACGGCCGCCTCGCGCTGGCCGATGACGCCACCGGCCGCCGGGTGCCGCTCGAAGCGTTCGGCCCGACCAACGCCGGGGCCTTCGCCCGGCTGCTCGCTGTCCCCGCCAGCACGGAGACGCGCTGATGGGCCTGTTCGGGAGCCGCACCGTCACCGTGCCCTGCACGATCGAGATCGAGCAGACGCCCGAGAGTTTGCACGCGCACGTCACCCTCGATTCCGGCTTCGAGATCGAGCCCGGCGACGAAGTCCAGGTCCACGACGCCCCGACCTCCGTACCCTATGGCGAGCGGCTCACCGTCCGCCGCACCGCCACCGTCACCCGGGCCGGCCCGCTGGAGCGGGTTTGGACCAAGCTCGTCGCCCATCTCGAACTGACCGAACTCTACGAAGTCAGTTTTTCCGAGAGGAGGAAGCTGTGAACGCTCCCGTCCCGCCGCTCTCCGGCCAGCCGGTTCCGAAAACGCCGGTCAACGAATCGACCAAGGCCGCCCAGGAGACGACCTTCCTGAGCCCGCGCTTCTACACCACCGATTTCGACGAGCTCGACCGCACCAACGTCGAGCCGGTGCGCCGGGATTGGGACCTGCTCATCGCCGAGTTGCGCGCCGACCCGAACAAGCGCCACTTCACTCGCAACGCCGACTTCGATTGCGACCTGTCGCAGATGGAGCCCGAGCTGCGGAAGGAGTTTTTGGACTTTCTGGTGTCTTCGATCACCGCCGAGTTCTCCGGCTGCGTGCTCTACGCAGAGATGAGAAAACGCGCGAAGAACAAGGACATCAAGGAGCTGTTCGGCTTCATGAGCCGCGACGAGGCGCGCCACGCCGGCTTCATCAACGACACGCTCAAGGATTTCGGCATCGGTGTGGACCTCGGCTTCCTCACCAAGTCCAAAAAATACACGTTCTTCCGGCCGAAATTCATCTTCTACGCGACGTACCTATCGGAGAAGATCGGCTACGCCCGCTACATCACGATCTTCCGGGAGCTGGAGAAGCACCCGGAGCGGCGCATCCACCCGATCTTCAAGTGGTTCGAGCTGTGGTGCAACGACGAGTTCCGCCACGGCGAGGCGTTCGCGCTGCTGATGCGCGCCAACCCGAAGCTGACCAGCGGCATCAATCGCTACTGGATCCGGTTCTTCCTGCTGGCGGTGTTCGCCACGATGTACGTGCGCGACCATCACCGCCCGGCCTTCCACGCCGCGCTCGGGGTCGATCCCACCGACTACGATTACACGGTGTTCCGCATCACCTCCGAGATCTCGCGGCAGACCTTCCCGCTGGAGCTCGACCTCGACAACCCGAAGTTCCACGCCGGGCTGGAGACCCTGCTCGCCTGCTCCCGGGCGATCGCCGAGGCCCGGGCCCAGGGCGGCGTCCTGGGCAAGCTCAAGCACGGCATCCAGGTGCTGCGCGCGGCCGCCACCTTTGTCCGGCTCTACTTTCTGCCGGTCAAGGCGAACGCCCTGCCGGCCGATATCCGCCTCCAGCCGGTCTGGTAGGATGGCGACCTACGCCGCCCCGGTCGTCTATGCCCTGGTGCTCTGGTGGTTCTCCACCGGGCTGATCCTGCTGCTCGACCACGCCCCGCGGCGCACCCATCCGTGGAGCATGGCCGGCGCGACGCTGCTGCTCGCTGGCGCGCTGGTGGCGATCCGCACCAGCAGCCAGGATACCAGCGCGACGGGGGCCTACACGGCGTTCACGGCGGCCCTGGTCGTCTGGGGCTGGCAGGAGATGAGCTATTACATGGGCTTCCTGTCGGGCCCGAAGCCGGCCGCCTGCGCGCCGGGCCTGCGCGGCCTCGACCGGTTCCTGGCGGCGCTCGCCACCAGCCTGTGGCACGAATTCGCCATCGTGATCGGCGGCCTGGTGATCCTGGCGCTGGTCTGGGGCGGGGCCAACACCATCGCCCTGTGGACCTACGGCGCCCTGGTGGTGATGAACCTGTCGGCGCGACTCAACCTGTTCCTCGGGGTGCGCAACCTGCACGCCGAGTTCCTGCCCGAGCATCTGGGCTACCTGGCCTGCTACCTCTCGCGAAAACCGATGAACCTGCTGTTCCCGGTCTCGGTCAGCCTCGGGACCATCGCGGCAGGCCTGCTCGGGCGGGCGGCGCTCAGCCCGGATCTGCTAGCGCACGAGCTGATCGGCTTCACAATCCTGGCGACCCTGATGGCGCTGGCGACGCTCGAACATTGGTTCCTGATGTTGCCGCTGCCCTCGGCCGAGCTGTGGCGGTGGAGCCTGCCGACGCGCAATCCGGACGGCGCGGCGCGGCCGGGGGACAACGGCTAGATCCGACCATCACAGCGGGATTTCGCGCGCGCACCACTTTGGAACTGGTCTCGTGCGAAGGACGAACCTCACAGGCGGGGACAACCCGCGAACCAATCGGGGAGAGGCGACATGGACTACGAGACCTTCTTCGGAGCCGAGATCGCCGGTCTCCACCGCGAGGGACGCTACCGGGTCTTCACCGACCTCGAGCGCCATTCCGGCAACTTCCCGCACGCCACGCATCACCACCCGTCGGGCACGCGCCCGGTCACGGTCTGGTGCTCCAACGACTATCTCGGCATGGGCCAGCACGCCTCCGTCACCGGGGCGATGCACGAGGCGATCGACCGCTGCGGCGCCGGAGCCGGGGGCACCCGCAACATCTCCGGCACCAACCACTACCACGTGCTGCTGGAGCGCGAGCTCGCCGACCTCCACGGCAAGGAAGCGGCGCTGCTGTTCACCTCCGGCTACGTCTCGAACTGGGCGGCGCTCGGGACCCTGGCCTCGCGGCTGCCGAACTGCGCGGTGTTCTCCGATTCCGAGAACCACGCCTCGATGATCGAGGGCATCCGGTTCTCCCGGGCCGAGCGCCACATCTTCCGTCATAACGACCCGGAGGACCTGAACCGGAAGCTCGCTTTGGTCGATCCGGCCCGGCCGAAGCTGGTCGCGTTCGAATCCGTGTATTCGATGGATGGTGACATCGCCCCGATCGGCGAGATCTGCGACGTGGCCGAGGCCCACGGGGCGCTCACCTATCTCGACGAGGTCCACGCGGTCGGCCTCTACGGCGCCCGCGGCGGCGGCATTTCGGAGCGCGACGGCGTCGCCCACCGCCTCGACGTGATCGAGGGCACGCTCGGCAAGGCTTTTGCGGTCCATGGCGGCTACATCACGGCCTCGGAGAAGCTCTGCGACTTCGTGCGCAGCTTCGCCTCGGGCTTCATCTTCACCACCTCGCTGCCCCCCGCGGTGGCGGCGGGCGCCGCGGCCTCGATCCGCCACCTGAAGGTCAGCGGCACCGAGCGCGCCCGCCATCAGGAGCGCGTCGCCAAGGTCCGCCAGGCGCTGGAAGCCGCCGACATCCCGGTGATGCCCAACGACAGCCACATCGTGCCGGTGATGGTCTGCGATCCGGTGCTGTGTAAGGCGATCTCCGACACCCTGCTCGACGAGTTCGGCATCTACGTGCAGCCGATTAACTACCCGACCGTGGCCCGCGGCACCGAGCGGCTGCGGATCACCCCCTCGCCGCTGCACACGGACAAGGACATCGCGCATCTGGTCGGGGCGCTCTCCACGATCTGGGCGCGGATCGGGCTCCGGCAGAAGGCGGCGGAGTAGGGGTTCCCTTCTCCCACCCGCTCCCGCATCCTGAGGTGCCCGCGTCAGCGGGCCTCGAAGGAGCCCTCCAACCGGCCGCGCGATCCCTGGAGGCCTCCTTCGAGGCCTCCGCTGCGCTTCGGCACCTCAGGATGAGGGGGTGGATTGGAAGCCCCCTCGCAGCATCGAGTCAGCGCGTGCCAACCTTCCCCTTCTCGGCCATCGTCGCGCAGGACGAGATGCGCCAGGCGCTGCTGATCGCCGCGGTGGATCCGTCCATCGGCGGCGTGCTGGTGTTCGGCGACCGGGGCACGGGGAAATCCACCGCGATCCGGGCGCTGGCCGCCCTGCTGCCGCCGATGCGGGCGGTGGTCGGCTGCCCGTACAATTGCGACCCCGACAGCCCGGCGGAGAGCTGCCCGCACTGCGCGAGCCTGCCGGGCACGCGGAGGAAGTCCGAAAAAAAACCGGTGCCGGTGGTGGATCTGCCGCTCGGAGCCACCGAGGACCGGGTGGTCGGCACCCTCGACCTGGAGCGGGCGCTCGGGGCCGGCGTGAAGGCGTTCGAGCCGGGGCTGCTCGCCCGGGCCAATCGCGGTTTTTTGTATATTGACGAAGTGAATCTCCTCGAGGACCACCTGGTCGATCTCTTGCTCGATGTCGCGGCCTCCGGGGTCAACACCGTCGAGCGGGAGGGCCTCAGCTTGCGCCACCCCGCAAAATTCGTCCTGGTCGGCTCCGGCAACCCGGAGGAGGGGGAGCTGCGCCCGCAACTCCTCGACCGGTTCGGGCTGGCCTGCGAGGTCACGACCCCGCAGGACATCGCCACGCGGATCGCGGTGGTGCGCGCCCGCGACGCCTACGAGCGCGACCCGGAGGGGTTCTGCGCCGCCCGCGCAGGTGACGAGACCGCGATCCGAAAGACAATCCTGCTGGCCCGGGAGCGCCTGCCGCATCTGAACGTGCCGGATTCGGCGCTGGAGCGCGCGGCGCAGCTCTGCCTGGCGCTCGGCACCGACGGCCTGCGCGGCGAGCTGACCCTGATGCGCACCGCCCGGGCGCTGGCAGCCCTCGACGGCGCCGAATCGGTCACGGACGACCACATCCGCCGGGTCGCCCCGGCCGCCCTGCGCCACCGCCTGCGCCGCAACCCGCTGGACGAATCCGGCTCGACCGCCCGGGTCGAGCGGGCGCTGGCGGAGGTGTTTTCGTGACGGGGTCGGCGCAACCTCTCCCTCCCCCCTCTGCGGGGGAGGGTACCCTGCGCAGCAGGGGGGGAGAGGGGAGCGCCATGTCCGGAAGAGGCGCGTCGGGTGCGAAACCCGCTGCCGTCGCGCTGCCCCTCTCCCGACCCTCGCTGACGCGAGGGCCACCCTCCCCCGCAGAGGGGGGAGGGAAGGCGGAAGCGCCTCAAAACATCTGGCCCGACGCCCTGCGCGCCGCCCGCCTCCTCGCCACCGACCCGCACGGCTTCGGCGGCGCGGTGTTGCGGGCCGGGCCAGGGCCGGTGCGGGAGCGCTGGCTTGATACCCTGCGGGCGATGCTTCCCCCGGGGACGCCCTGGCGGCGGCTGCCGCCGGGGATCGGCGACGACAGCCTGCTGGGCGGCCTCGACCTCGCTGCGACCCTGGCGGCCGGCCGGCCGGTGGCGCGGGCGGGATTGCTCGCGCAGGCCAATGGTGGGTTGATCGTCGTGCCTATGGCCGAGCGGCTGCCCCCCGGCATCGCGGCGCGCCTGGCGGGTGCCCTCGACACCGGCACCGCCTCGGAAAGCCCGGCGCGCTTCGGCCTCGTGCTGCTCGACGAGGGCGAGGGCGACGAGACCGTCGCCGACGCCCTGGCCGACCGCCTCGCCTTCCGGATCGACCTGACCGGGCTTGGGGTCGCGGAATGCGACACGCCTGCCGTCGCGACAGACATTGATCCGGGCGACCCGGAGGCCGACCCGCTCGGCACGCTGTGCCGGCTGGCGGAGGCGCTCGGCGTCGCGTCCTTACGCGGGCCGATCCTGGCGGGACGGGTGGCGCGGACGCTGGCGGCGGAGGAGCCGGTCGGCACGGACGCGATCACGGCAGCCGCCCGCCTGGTCCTGGCCCCGCGCGCCACGCGTCTGCCCGTACCGGAGGAGGCGATGCCGGAGGAGGCCGAGGCGCCGCCCCCGCCGCCCGCGGAGGATGGCCCCCCGGAGGACACAACGGATCCGGCCCCGGCCGACGCGGCGCAGGATCGCGTGCTGGAGTCGGTGCGGGCAGCGATTCCCGCCAAGCTGCTCGATCAGTTGCTGGCGGGGGGCGTGCGCCTCTCGGCCGCGAAGGCCGGGCGGGTCGGCCAGCCGGCGGCGGCGCGCACCGGCCGCCCGATCGGCAGCCGGCGGGGCGACCCGCGGCGCGGGCGCCTCGACCTGCTGGCGACCCTCCGCGCGGCGGCCCCCTGGCAGGCCCTGCGGCGCGCGGCCGGCGAAACCCGCCCGATCGTGGTCCGCCGGGACGATCTGCGGATCCGGATCCTGCGGCAGCGGACCGAGACCACCACGGTGTTCTGCGTCGACGCCTCGGGCTCGGCTGCCCTGGAGCGGCTGGCCGAGGCCAAGGGCGCGGTCGAGCTGCTGCTGGCCGAGGCTTATGTCCGGCGCGACCGGGTGGCGCTCGTGGCGTTCCGCGGGGCGGGTGCGGAGCTGGTCCTGCCGCCGACCCGCTCGCTGACCCGGGCGAAGCGCGGCCTCTCGGGCCTGCCGGGCGGGGGCGGGACGCCGCTGGCGGCCGGGATCGACGCGGCGCTGAGCGTGGCCCTCGGCGTGCGCCGGAGCGGCAGCCGGCCGGTGATCGTGCTGCTGACGGATGGGCGCGCCAACGTCGCGCGCTCGGGGGAGGGCGGCCGGGCCCGGGCCGGCGCGGAGGCCCTGCAGGCGGCTCGCGCGCTCAGGGCGGCCGGGATGCCGGCCCTGGTGATCGATACCGGCGCCCGTGGCGAAGGCGCCCGCGCGGTCGCCGACGCGATGGCCGCCCGTTACCTCGTACTGCCCCGGGCCGATGCCGGCCTGCTCAGCGCGGCGGTGCGGGCCGCGCTCTGAGCTTGGTAAGGGGCCGGGCGGAGCCGACCGTGTTGCGGATCAGAGGTGGTAGCCGGCGCCGAGATCGGCGACGCGCTGGTTGTGGGACATCCAGGCGTTCAACATCTCGCGGAACAGGCCGCGGAAATTCCAGCGGCCCGCGGTCGAGCCGGCGAAGTGATGGGTCGAGGAGGTGAAGACGATCATGGCCGGTTCCAACGGTGAGAGATGCGCGGTGCCTGCGTTCGCCCCTGTGATGCCCCCATTGTTGCGTCGCAGCAATCCGGTCTGCGGCAGCGGTGGCATGCGGTTTCCGCATGCATTCTCAATGTCTTACGAAATACTTCCAACCCGGCACGATAGCGCAGGCGCGTGGCCCGCCCCCCGATTTGGTGCACCGCAGGATGCAAGCCGGTGCTGAGCCCGCGCGACGCGGACCGGCCCGACTGGGCGGTCGAGGGCCGGGATTGGCCGCACCGGGAGGCGAGCCGCTTCGTGGAGGCGGCGGGCCTGCGCTGGCATGTCCAGGAATTCGGCCGGCCCGAGGCGCCGGTGCTCCTGCTCCTGCATGGGACCGGGGCCGCGACCCATTCCTGGCGCGGGCTGGCGCCGCTCCTGGCCCAAAACTTCTTCGTGATCGCCCCGGACCTGCCGGGCCACGGCTTCACCGATCCCCTGGCGGATGCCGACCTGTCGCTGCCCGGCATGGCCCGGGCCGTAGCGGGCCTCGTGGCGGCGCTCGGGCGCTCGCCGATCGTGGCCGCCGGTCACTCGGCCGGGGCGGCGGTGCTGGCGCGGATGTGCCTCGACGGCGCGATTGCCCCGCGGCTGCTGGCGGCCTTCAACGGCGCGCTGGCGCCGCTGCCGGGGGCGGCGAGCCTGCTGTTCCCCGGCATGGCCCGGCTGCTGTTCCTCAACCCGTTCACCCCGAGGATCTTCGCCTGGACGGCGGACCGGTCGGCGGCCAAGCGACTGATCGAGGGGACCGGCTCGCGCCTCGATCCGCAGGGCGTCGATCTCTACCGGCGGCTGTTCGCCCGGGCCGGCCATGTCCGCGGGGCGCTCGGCATGATGGCGAACTGGGACCTCGCCGGGCTGCACCGGGCCCTGCCGGGCTTGACGACCCGCACCCTGCTGATCGTCGGCGGCTACGACCGGGCGATCCTGCCGGACACCGCCTTCACCCTGCGCGACCGCCTGCCCGACGCCCGGGTCGCCCTGATCCGGGGGCTCGGCCATCTCGCCCACGAAGAAGCGCCCGAGCGCGTCGCCGAGGTGCTGTTCGAGGAGGCCCGAACCCTCGGCATCCTCGAAGCCTGACGCGCCCGGCGGGACTGGCGCCGGCTTTGCCTGGGTCGTAGAGCGCTTGCCGCCGAAGTGGATACCGGTTCGGCGTCAGCGAGCGCGTCACATCAAGGGCTGAGAGTCGAGCCCGATTGCAACGCGATCGGGAACGGCTCTAGTGCCAACCGCAAGGTGCGGGACCTGCGGCGAAGCCGGAACGAGGAGTTGTCGGGACGATGGCGAGACCCGTGATCGGCGTCGTCGGAAACGCGCGCCTGCTCGACAACCGGTTCACGGCCCAGATCGTCGGCGAGAACAACCTCCGCGCGCTGGCGGAGGTGGCCGGCGCCCTGCCGCTGATGTTCGCCGGCTGTCCGGCGGTCACCGATCTCGGCGACCTGCTCGACGTGGTGGACGGCGTGCTGCTCACGGGCGGGCGCGCCAACGTCCATCCGACCCACTTCCGGACCGAGCCGCACCCGGCGCACGAGCCCTACGACGAAGCCCGCGACGCGGTGGCGCTGCCGCTGATCGAGGCCTGCGTGGCGCGGGGCGTGCCGCTGTTCGGCATCTGCCGCGGCTTCCAGGAGATGAACGTCGCCTTCGGCGGCAGCCTGCACCCGGAGATCCGCGACATACCCGGTCGCCTCAACCACCGCATGCCGCGGCTCGAGAACGGCGAGATCCACCCGGACATCGAGGTGGTGTTCGCGGAGCGCCACGCGGTCCGCCTGACGCCGGGCGGCGCCTTCGCCCGGCTGCTCGGGTGCGAGACGATCCGGGTGAACTCCCTCCACGGCCAGGGCATCCTGGAGCCGGGCGCCCGCATCGTGATCGAGGGCATCGCCGAGGACGACACGATCGAGGCGATCCGCATCGCCGATGCGCCGGGCTTCGCCCTGGGCGTGCAATGGCACCCGGAGCACGACGCCGCGACGAACCCGATCAACCGGGCGCTGTTCGAGGCGTTCGGGGCCGCAGCGGCGCGACGGCATGCCGAGGCGGGCAGCTGGCGCTGAACTGGACCATCACCCGGCGGAGGCTTGGCGTACCCGGCTTTCCTGGGGCGTATTCCGGAAGCTGATCGCCATGCGATTGTAGGCGTTCATCAGGCTGATCGCGATCGTCAGATCGACCAGTTCCTTCTCGTCGAACACAGACCGAGCAGCCTCGTAGGCGCTGTCGGGCACGTTGGTCTGAGCCACGCGCGTCACGGTCTCGGCCCAGGCGAGGGCCGCTGTCTCGCGTGCGGTGAAGACCGGTCCGGCTTCGGCCCAGGCCTGGACGAGCGCCAGCTTTTGCGGTGTCTCGCCCTTCTCGATGAGGGTACGGGTGTGCATGTCGAGACAGTAGGCGCAGTTGTTTATTTGCGAAATGCGCAGATAGACCAACTCAATCAACGATGCGGGCAGGCCGCATTGTGCCACGTAAGCGTAGACACCGCCGAGGGATTTGATACCCGCCGGTGAGATGACCTGATAATCCAATCTCTGCGTCATGGAAGTTCTCCCCGCCCGATGCAGGCTCAATCCTGGGCGATCGGCGACGCTAGGCCTCTACGCGGGTTGCCGATCCCACCGATCATAAGCGTCGGGACGGGAAATTCTTAGCGCCAGACTTCGATGAGTCTCCAGCCGCCGCAGCGGCGCGCTTCGGCGGTTGCCACCGAACTGGATCGCGGTGGCGAATCGTCCGGCGAAGTCACGAGCCCGGTCTCGCAGCATTCGTGAGCGCACCCGCCGAGTCTTACCGACCTTAATCTATGTTCGGACGGACGGTGAACATTGGGGCAGGTCTTCCGAACGCGGCGACGATTCTTGTCGCGACGCTGCGCGATTCACCTTTTCCCCGGACGACCTGTCGCAGCCGGGAACAGCATCCTTGGAAGGGGGGTTGCCCGAGTCCCGAACAGCGGTTGCCTCCTCCTGAGGCACACCTGCGCAGATCTTGAGCCATCGACCGCATGCAGTTTCCCCGCGACGACCAAGAGCATCCGCGCGCCCAGGCCTTTCGCGACTTCATCCGGAATCCCCCCTTTCCCTGCGTCGGCGCCAAGTCGGCCCTGTCGCGGGGGCGCATGAAGATCGTCGTGGCCCGGGACATCACCTCGGGCTGGGACGACATGCGGATCTACCCGGCCCTGCTCGCCTTCGTGGCGCGCTACCGGGAGACCCCCGACCTGTTCCAGAGCTTCGCCGTCGTGTTCGAGGGACCCGGCGACCTCTCGGAGGAGGCGTTCGAGCAGAACCTCTGGGCGCGGGCGCAATCGCTCACCGACAAGGATGCCTGGCTCGGCCAACCGCACGATGCGCGCGTCGCGGATGATCCCGACAACCCGCATTTCTCACTGAGCTTCGGCGGCGAGGCGTTCTTCGTGGTCGGGCTGCACCCGAACGCGAGCCGGCCCGCGCGGCAATTCTCCTCGCCGGTGCTGGTGTTCAACCTGCACGCCCAGTTCGAGCGCCTGCGCGCCGAGGGCCGCTACGAGAAGCTGCGCGCCTCGATCCTCGAGCGCGACGAGGCCCTGGCCGGCAGTCTCAATCCGATGCTGGCGCGCCACGGCGAGACCTCCGAGGCCCGCCAGTACAGCGGCCGCGTGGTCGGCGAGGAGTGGCGCTGTCCGATGCAGGGCCGGCCTGCGGCTCCGGCGACGCCGGCCACCGACGACTGGCATCCGCTGGCTTCGCCGCTCGATCCCATCTTCCCGACGAACGGCGCCTGAGACAACCGCCGCTGGATCGCGGCGGCCCCTGCCGCGTTTCCAGCCGGACCGAAACGGGAGCGGAGACATCATGGACCGGGCCGACGTGCAGCAGATCGAGCCGCGCTCAGGCGTCGCCTTCACCCTCGACCGGGGGCAGCGCCTGACGGTGATCGACCCGCGCGGCGAGCAGGTGGCCGACCTCGTCGCCTATAACCGCCACGATACGGCCGAGGTGATCTCGTCCGGGCGGACCCTCGACTATGCCAGCCGGATCTACCTGACCACCGGCGACCCGCTCTACTCCAACCGCTCGAACGTGCTGCTGCGCATCGTCGAGGACACGGTCGGGCGCCACGATTTCTTGCTGACGCCGTGCTCGGCCGACACGTTCCGGATCATCTACGGCGACACGGACCCGCATCGCGGCTGCTTCGGCAATCTGGCGGCGGCGCTCGCGCCCTACGGCATCGCGCCGGACGCGATCCCGGTGGCGTTCAACTGCTTCATGAACGTGCCGATCGACGGCATCACCGGGGCGCTGACGGTCGAGCCGCCGCTGAGTCGGGCCGGCGACCGGATCGTGTTCACCGCGGAGACCGACCTCATCATCGGCCTGACCGCCTGCTCGGCGCTGCAGTCGAACAACGGCAGCTTCAAGCCGATCCACTATCGGATCGAAGCTTAGCCCATCTCTCATAGCTGACGCCGCCGATAAGATAGCGCTGAATTTTGTATTTTTTGGCTGAGCGCATCCAAGAACAACCTAATCTTCGCACGGGATGACTTCCGAATAGGCATCGCAAGACACGTTCCCGCTGAGACCCGTCAAAAATCTGTTGCTGACGATCGGCGTGTAGTTTGCGTTTACCAATCTTGTGTTTAAACGTCGCCGTGGAACAGCGCCGGGGCGTACGAGTCGCCGCATGCGGCAGCGCGCTCGACGCTGACAGCTCTCGACGGCCTGCCCGTCTCCTTCCCGGTGCCCCGATGACACGCTCGCAGACCGACCGCTCGCCCGGGGGCCATTCCGCGCCCCGGTGGAGCCTCTCCAACGTCAGGCTGAGCCACAAGCTGGCGGCGGTGATGGCCCTGGTTCTGGCGGCGGTCGGCGCCCTCACCGGCCTGAACTACGTCGACACAAGGTCCTCGGCGCTCGAAGACCGCGCGCTCATGACCAAGAACCTCGCCGACGTCGCACAGAGCCTGCTGGTCCATTACGCGGCGCTGGCCTCCTCGGGCCGGATGCCGGTCGATCAGGCTCAGAAGGCCGCCCTCGAGGCTGTCAGCGCGCTGCGATTCGGAGAGGCGGATTACTTCTTCGTCCTCGACACGGAAGGCCGGCTGATCGCCAACGCGTTCAACGCCAAGAATGTCGGCAAGGTGGTTCTGGACCAGACCGACATGCCGGGCGGGAAGCGCTACTTCGCCGAGATCGTCGAGGTGGCCAAGCGCGACGGCTCCGGCTTCGTCGACTACATGAAGCCGCGCGCCGGCGGGACCGAGCCGGTCGAGAAGGTCGTGAGCGTGCAAGTGTACAAGCCCTGGGGCTGGATCCTCGCCGCCGGCCTCTACCGGGACGATGTCCACGCGGCCGTGCGCCACCGTGCCCTCACCAACGCCCTCTGGGCCGCGGGCCTAGTGATCCCCGTCCTGGCCCTGCTCCTGCTCATCGGCAACGGCCTGTCGCGGCCGATCGTGCGCCTGACCGAGGCGATGCGGGCGCTCGCCGGCGGCGACCTCGCGGTACCGGTCGCCGATCAGCAGCATGGCGACGAGGTCGGCGCGATGGCGCGGGCCGTGCAGGTGTTCAAGGACGCGCTGATCGCCAAGCGGGAAGCCGAGGTGGTCGCCGCCGCCGAGACCGCCGCCAAGATGCGCCGGGCCCAGGCGCTGGACGAACTCACCGGCCGGTTCGACGCGCATGTCGGCGCGCTGACGCAGAGCCTCTCTTCGGCCGCCGTGGAGATGGAAGCCACCGCCCGGGAGATGACGCGGACCGCCGCGCGCACCACCGACCAGTCCGGGCGGGTCGCTGCGAGTTCCGAGCAGACTTCGGCCAACGTCCAGACCGTGGCCGCCGCCAGCGAGGAGATGTCCGCCTCGATCCAGGAGATCGCGTCCCGCGTCGCTCAATCCTCCACGATGGCCGACCGGGCGAGCGTGGACGCGGCCCGCACCAACGAACTGATGCAGGTCCTGTCCCGAGGGACGGACCAGATCAGCGAAGTGATGGGCCTGATCGCCGGCATCGCCGGGCAGACCAACCTGCTCGCCCTCAACGCGACCATCGAGGCCGCCCGGGCCGGCGAGGCCGGCAGGGGCTTCGCCGTGGTCGCCGGGGAGGTGAAGGCCCTGGCGGCGCAGACCGCCAAGGCCACCGACACGATCGCCGGCCAGATCGCCGCCATCCAGGGTGAGACCCGGAACGCCGTTGAGTCGATCCAGACGATCGGCGGCACGATCGACGCGATGCGCACGGTCGCCCTGAGCGTGGCCGCGGCCATGGAACAGCAGGGCGCGGCCACGAGCGAGATCGTCCGGAACGTCGCCCAGGCGGCGCAGGGGACGCAGGCGGTCAGCGAGGACATCATCGAGGTGCGCCAGGCCGCCGGCGAGACCGGCGCGGCCGCAGGCCAGGTGCTGAGCGCCGCGCAGGACCTGGCGCGCTACGCCTCGGGGCTGGGCCAGGAGGTGACCACGTTCCTGGCCGCGGTCAAAGCCGCATGAGAGAGCGGACCGGACGGGGCGCATCAACTTTGGGGTGGTAGACGGCACCGGGCCGGGTCGGCGACCGTGCGGGTTTCGGAAGGCTCACGCTCGCAAGGGACCGGCCCGATGCGCTTCGCCCATGTCGCCCTGTGGACCCACGACCTGGATACGGCCTCAGCCTTCTGGCGGCGCTATTTCGATGCCGAGATCGGCGCGCCGTACCACAGCCAGCGGCAGAAGGGATTCGTGTCCCGGTTCGTCACCCTGCCCGGGGACGGCGCGCAGATCGAACTGATGACCGCGCCCTGGGTCGCGGACGGGACGCACGACGAGCGCGTCGGCTGGGCGCATGTGGCGATCGCCCTCGGCAGCGTCGAGGCCGTCGACGCCCTCGCGGCCCGCTGCGCCACGGATGGCTGCCTCACGTCGCCGGCGCGCCGCACCGGCGATGGTTTCTACGAAGCAGTGATCGCCATGCCGGACGGAACGCCGATCGAGATTACCATCTGAGGGACGGGCGCAACGAGGCCTTTACGGGCCTCTCCCGGCTTGCACGGAAGATGCCAACGGCTGCGTGAGCACGCGCCTCTCCCTTCCCCCTCTGCGGGCTATCGGATTCCCACATCCCCGGAAGTGGCGCGGGTCCCCTCTCCCGTGCGGGAGAGGGACAGGGTGAGGGATGCGCGCTTTCCGGACAGACCTGGTCCCTCACCCCAACCCTCTCCCGCACGGGAGAGGGGGCGCGTGGCAGCCTTCGCAAGCCGATGTGTGAACATCGTAGCTCTGCGGGGGAGGGAGGGCGCGCGCTCTGGATTGAGCGTCCTTTCAGGATGCGCACCGGCCTGAACGCTATGCGTGAAGACCGTATCCTCTCTGGGCTGAGGGAACGTGCACGCAGTTCAACTTCGATCGGCACCCTCCCAATAGGACTCAAACAATCCCGTCGATCGCCACCCGCAGGTGCTCCGGCCCGCGCAGGGCGGCTCCGGACCGGTAGGGCGGCGGGTCTTCGATCAGCCGGGGGGCCTTGAGCCGGCGGGCGAGCGCCGTGAGCGCCGCCTCGGCCTCGAACCGAGCGAGCGGTGCCCCGACGCAGTAATGCAGGCTGCCGCCGAAGCCGAGATGGCGGGTGCCGGTGCGGTCCGGGTCGAAGCGGTCGGGATCCGGGAACATGGCGGCGTCGCGGTTGCCGGAAGCGAGCAGCAGGACGAGGTCGGCGCCTTCGGGGATCGTGACACCGGCGATGTCGATGGAAGACAGCGTCTTCCGGGTCCGGAACTGCACGGGCGGCTCGTAGCGCAGCAATTCCTCGATCAGCCGAGGGGCACGGCCGGGATCCTGGCGCAGGCGCTCCAGCTCGTCGGGGTGGCGCAGCAGCGTCAGCAGCCCGTTGGTGATCAGATTCACGGTGGTCTCGTGGCCGGCCACCAGCATCAGGATCGAGGTGGCGACCAAGTCGTAATCGCCCATCTTCGCGCCCTCCGGCGTCGCCTCGTTGGCGAGGCCCGAGAGCATGTCGTCCTGCGGGTGCCGGCGCTTCTCCTTGATCAGGTCGGCCATGTAGCCGCCGATCGCGTCGAAGGTCCGGCTGTTCGCGGCGCGGATCTCGGTGTCGGACAGGCTGTCGGGTTCGAGCGCCGTGGCGAGCTGGGTCGCCCAGCCGTGGAATTTTGGCTCGTCCTCCCGGGGCACGCCGAACAGCTCGCAGATCACCGTCACGGGGAGCGGGTAGGCGAGGTCGTCGACGGCGTCGATCTCCCGGGCATCACGCTTCTCGTCGAGCAGGTCGGCCACCAGCCGCTCGGACCGGGTCCGCATCGCCTGGATCCGCGCGCGGGAGAACTGGTGCATCACGGACGCGCGCAGGACGTCGTGGTCCGGCGGATCCCGGAAGATGAAGACCCGGTGCCGGTCCATCATCCAGTCCTTGAGCGGTTTGACGATCAGGTCGGTGAGGGGATTGCCGGTGCGGGGCCGGTCGGCCGGGGGCAGGGTCTCGGAGCTGACCCGCGGATCCTGCAGCAGGCTCGCGATCGTGCCGTGTGTCGCGGCGACCCAGGTCCCGGATTCGGTCCCGTCGTCCTGGCGCGAGACCGGATTCTTCCGCAGCTTGGCGTAGATCGGATAGGGGTCCGCCCGGTTGGCGAAATCCTTGACCTGGTCGAGGAGGGTGGCGTCAGGCATGGGGGTGTCCTCAGGGAAAGCCCGGGGCGAGGACCATGATCCCCCGCGACGGGCGGTCGGCCGCGGCCCCCTGCGGCGGGAACGGCGCGCCGGCGGCGACCAGCTCGGCATGGGCCGGCAGCCAGCGGGCGGAATCCACCGATACGGCGGCGATGCAGCGCCCCGCCCGGCCATAGACGGCGATGAAGCGCCCGGAGCCCGGCTCGCCCTGGGTGAACGCCACGGCATCCGCGCCCTCGGTCAGGCCGGCGGACTTGACCACCACATCGCCCTGCGTGGACCAGAAGGTCGGCAGCGCCGCGTAGGGACTCGCGGGCTTCGCCCCGGCCAGAAGCTGTCCGGCGTGGGTGCCTTGCATCACGGCGTGGCTCCAATGCTCCAGCGCCACGCGCCGGCCGCCGTAGAGCGGGTGGGGGAAGCGCGCAACGTCGCCGGCCGCGGCGATGCGCGGATCGGGCTGCCCCTCGGTGTCGAGGACGAAGCCCGCCGCGTCGCAATCGACGCCGCCCGGATCCGCCGAAAGGCCGGACCCGTCGAGCCATTCGGTGTTGCGGACGGCCCCGAGGGCGATCACCGCCACATCCGCATCGATACGGGTGCCGTCGGTCAGGTGGGCGCGCACGAACCGGCCGCCCTCGCCCTCCAGCCACTCGACCTCGCTGCCGCTGCGCAGATCGACGCCCCGGCCCTCAAGCATCGCACCGATGAACGCCCCGACCGCGCTGCCGAGGACCCGGCCCAGAGGCGTCGGGCCGGGCTCGACCAGGGTCGCGGGCAGGCCGAGTTGCCGGCACAGGCTGGCGACCTCGCAGCCGATGAAGCCGGCGCCGATCACCAGCACCCGCCGGGGGCCGGCGGCGAGGGCGGCCCGCAGGGCGGCGGCATCGTCCCGCCCGCGCAGGGTGAACACGCCGGAGAGCCGTCCCTCATGCGGGTTCGGCCAAGCCCGGGCACGGGTGCCGGTGGCGATCAGCAGGCGGTCGTAGAGCAGGGTGCCCCCATCCGCACGATGCAGGGTGCGGGATTCGCGGTCGAGGCGGGTGACCGGGCTGCCGAGCCGCCAATCCACATCCGCGCCGAGGCTGCTCGGCAGGGTGGTCGCATCAGCCTGGATCTCGCCGGCCAGGACATGTTTCGAGAGGGGCGGGCGGTCATAGGGCCGGTACGGCTCGGCGCCGACGATGGTCAGCGGGCCGGAAAACCCGGCCTCGCGCATCGCCTCCGCGCCGCGCAAGGCGGCGAGCCCGGCGCCCACCACCACCGCACGGTCCGACATTGGTGCCATCTCAGGCGCCCCGCCCCGGATCCTCGACCCGGATCGCCTGGACCGGGCAGGCGACGCGCGCCCGCTCGATGTCGGCGCGATCCTCAGCGGCCGGGGCGGGATCGTAGATCAGGGCTTCATGCCCCTCGATCCGGAAGGACCGCGGCGCCGCGTAGCAGCACTGGGCATAGGCCTGGCAGAGGTTGAGATCGACGCTCACCCGCAAGCCGGGTGCTGGGCCGGAGGACGCATCGGCGGGGACGGACATGCCGATGCAACCGTGGCGGAGGCGGCGGGTTCCGCGAGGGTTGCAGCAACGCCGTCGCAGGGTGATTGTGAATTAGTTCGCTAGGCGTATCGCGGCCGTGAATCGGGATTCTCGCCCCCAACGAAGGGATTGTCGATCCGAAGCTGAACCGATTCACTGATCTAAAAATGTCCTGGGGGATCGCCGTCGAATTGAAGCGGCGGAATTCCCCTTCGCGACGGTTCGCTCTATTGTCACGCCGCCCCGCGGACCGTCCCGAAGTCCCGCGATCTCAGGAGGGCACCATGCCGTACGGTGCACGAACGAGTCTCGCCGCTCTCATCCTGTCCCTCGCCCTGAGCGCGACCGGCGCGCGGGCCGAGCAGGCCTCGGGCTGGACCGATCCGCCGGCCCGCAAGGCGGCCCCGGCGGCGAGTCCGGCCGAGGCTCAGAAAGCCGTTCCGCCGCCTGCGTCGACGCCTGCCGCTGCGGCCCCGGCGCGAAAGGCGGTCGCCGCTCGGGCCGTCCCGAAACGGGTCGCGACCCGCCATCCCGCCCCGGCACTCAAGCCGGTCGCCGTCATCCCGCACCGGCCGCGCGTCGCCGCAGCCCCGGCTCGGCCCATCCGTCCGCACAGGATGGTCGCGATCGCACCGCCGCCTCCACCGCTGCCGGACGGCTACCCGCGCTACCGCGCCTACAATTACGGCCCGGGCTATGCCGACGAGCGGCTGGAGCGCCTGCGCGCCGCGGAGGCCGCCGGCTACCTGGTCGTGCGCCGCCGCTCGGTGGAGTTCCCGGACGGCCGGTCCCTGCGGGTCTACCGGCCGGACGACGAGGGCGAGCCGTTCTGAGCTGAAACCTCCGCGAACACCGTCCGCAGCGGCGCCCGCAGGATCTTGCCGGCGGGGTTGCGGGGCAGGAGCCCGTCCCAGACGATTACGCGCACCGGCACCTTGAAGGCTGCGAGCCGCTCGGCCGCGAAGGCCCGGATCTCCTCCGGCCCGGTCCGGGCGCCCTCGGCCAGCGCCACGATCGCGCCGGGCTCCTCGCCCAACGTCGGGTGGGGCACGGCCAGCACCACGGCGTCGATCACATCTGGATGCGCGTAGAGGGCGTTCTCGACCTCGCAGCAATAGATGTTCTCGCCGCCGCGGATCAGCATGTCCTTGATCCGGTCGACGATGGTCAGGAACCCCTCGTCATCGGCGCGGGCGAGGTCGCCGGTGCGCAGCCAGCCCTCCGAGAGCACTTCGGCGGTGGCGTTTGGGTCGTCCCAGTAGCCGCGGACGACGTTCGGGCCCTTCACGCAGAGTTCTCCGACGCTGCCCGGCGGGAGATCCTGCCCGAGCGGGTCGAGGATCCGCACCTCGCAGACCGGGAGGGGCGGACCGCAGGATTCGGGATGGGCGCGATAATCCTCGGCTTGGTGATGGGTGAAAGTCGCCGAGGTCTCGGTCATGCCCCAGCCGGTGGCGGGGGCCGCATTCGGGAAGGCCTCGCCGAGCGCGCGCACCAGGTCGCCGGCCGCTGGCGCGCCGCCATAGGTCACCGAATCGAGGCTTGGCAGGGGCCGGCCTGCCTCCCGGGCGGCAGTCGCGAGCTGCCAGGCGATGGTCGGCACGCCGCCGGCGCCGGTGCAGCCCTCCCGGTCGATCAGGTCGAGGGCCTCGTGGGCGTCCCAGCGATGCATCATCACCAGGCGATGGCCGCCATAGAGCGCCGCCCCGAGGCTCGCGTGGCAGCCGGTGACGTGGAACAGCGGAATCACCAGCAGCGAGGCCCGCTGCGGCGCGGACGGGTCGGGCCTCGGCGGCGCTTCGCCCCGACGCAGGGCACTGCGCGACGCGGAATAGGGATAGGCCATCACGGTGGTCGCCGCCGCCCGGTGCGTGCCGACCGCGCCCTTGGGCCGGCCTGTGGTGCCCGAGGTGTAGAACAGGGTCGCGTCGTCCTCGGGGTCGAGGGCGATGTCGGGCGGGGCCCGGTCGGGCAGGGCGGCCCAATCCGCCACCGGGCCGATCACCGCGGAGAGCGGCGTCGCCCGGTCGTCAGGCTCCATCCGCGTGACAAGAATCCGCTCCAGGGCCGGGCACTCGGCCCGGTGCAGCGCGATGCGCTCGAACCGCGCCCCGTCGGCGATCAGCACCCGTGCGCCGGAATGCTGGAGCGCGTAGGCCAGTTCCGGCCCGGTCCACCAGGCGTTGAGCGGCGTCGCGATCGCCCCGGCCAGCAGGGCGCCGTAATAGCAGACCGGCCATTCCGGCAGGTTGCGCAGAGCGATCGCGACCCGGTCGCCCTTGCAGACCCCCGCCGCCACGAGGGCATGGGCCAGGGCGGTCGCGGCGCGAGCGAAGCCTGTAAAGGTGACGCGCTCGTCCCGGTAGACCACGAAGGTTTTGTCCCCGTGCCCTCGGGCGATGCGAAACAGGGCGCGCAGGGTCGGCGGCGCGGTCGTCCAGATCCGGGTCGGCACGCCGCGGATCGGCACCGTGGCGATCGCGAAGGGCGCATCGGGCGCCGTGAGCCGGGCTTCCGCGTCGCGGAAGGAGAGGGCCGGCCAGCCGGCGGGGAGGCGGGGATCGGGGTTCATCGGGCGATCGTCACGCCGCCGTCGATCACCAGCGCCTGGCCGGTGACGAACCGGCCAGCCGGGGAGGCCAGGAACACGGCCGCCCCCGCGATCTCGTCGGGCTCGCCGATCCGGCCAAGCGGCGCGGCGTCGGTGGTGGAGGCCAGCATCTCGGGATCCTCCCACAGGGCCCGGGCGAAATCGGTGCGGATCAGCCCCGGGCAGAGGCAGTTCACCCGGACATTGGCCGGGCCGTATTCCACCGCGTAGTTGCGTGCGAGCTGAAGGTCGGCGGCCTTGGAGACGTTGTAGGCGCCGATCACCGGCGACCCCTTCAGCGCGCCGATCGAGGAGACGATCACGATCGCCCCGTCCCGCCGCGCGACCATGCCGGGGGCGACCATCTGGATCAGCCAGTGGTTCGACAGGACGTTGTTCTCCAGGATCTTGCGGAACTGGGCGTCCGAGATGCCGGCGAGCGGCCCGTAATACGGGTTGCTGGCGGCGTTGCAGACCAGCACGTCCACCGGACCGAGCCGGGCTTCGGTCTCAGCGACCAGATCCTCCAGCTCCGCCTTCACGGAGATGCTGGCCGGGATCGCCACCGCGCGGCCCGGGCCGTGGGCGGCCTCGATCTCGGCCACCACGGTGTCGCAGGCCTCGCGCTTGCGCGACGAGATCACCACCCGGGCGCCGTGCTCGGCCATCCGCAGGGCGATCGCCCGGCCGATGCCCCGGGACGAGCCGGTGATCAGCGCGACCTTGTCGGTCAGATCGAACAGGGACATGGGCTGGCTTTTCTCCAGACGGGGCGGCACGCGCCATCTCTGCCGGTTCTGTCGGCTCTGAAGTTCACCAGTCGGCCGGCGATGGACGCGACGCGCCCCCTCTCCCGTGCGGGAGAGGGTTGGGGTGAGGGGTGCGCGTTTTCCGGAAAGACCTGTCCCCTCACCCTGTCCCTCTCCCGCTCGGGAGAGGGGACCCGCGCCACGCTCGGCCGGCGGTCCGATCGTCCGACGCCGGCCATCGTCACAGCTCCGACTCCGCCAGCATCGACCGGCGCAGGCGCGCCATGCCGGCGAGCCAGCGCTCGGGGTCGTCGGCCCGGCGGCGGGCGTAGTCCGCGACCTGCGGATGCGGCAGGATCAGGAACCGGCCCATCGCGAGCCCGTCGAAGGCCGCCTCGGCCACGGAGGCGGGCGCGAGCACGCCGTCGCGGGCGGCGGCGCTGGCCGCCCCGAGCATGGCGGTGTCGACACCCTGCGGGCACAGGGCGGCGACCCGGATGCCGTCCTCGGCATGCGCGATGGCGATGTGCTCCAGGAAGGCGAGGGCGGCGTGCTTGGTGGCCGAATAGGTGGCGCTGCCGATCTGGCTCAGCAATCCGGCCGCCGAGACGGTGCCGAGGAAGGCGCCCCCGCCCCGGGCGAGCCAGAGCGGAACCAGCACCCGCGCCGCGTGGACATGGCCCATCACGTTCACCGACCAGGCGCGCTCCCAGCTTGCCGGATCGGCCGAGGTCGCGAGCCCGGGATCGGGGTCGCGCTCCAGGATGCCGGCATTGGAGCAGTATAGCGCGACCGGCCCGATCTCGGCCTCGATCCGGGCCAGAATCTCGGCGACGGCCGCGGCATCCGCCACGTTCAGCGCGTAGGCCCGGCCGCCGAGTCGGGCGGCAACGGCCTCCGCCCCGGCGCCGTCCCGGTCGAGGGCGACGACGATCGCGCCCCGCGCCTGCGCGGCCTCGGCGAGCGCCCGGCCGATGCCCCTTGCGGCTCCGGTGACGGCGACAACGCGGCCGGCGAGATCCATCTCAGGCCCCCGCGCGCTCGGCGAAGGCCCAGGCCGAGGCGGCCAGCGTCGGCACCCGCGCCGCCATGGCGGCGGCGTGCTCGCTCGCGGCGTTGCCGGCCTTGGCGCGAGCGGCCACGCCCTGGAGGATGCCGACCAGCCGGAACAGGTTGTAGGCGAAGTACCAGTCGAGGTCGGGCAGATCAGTCCGGCCCGCGGCCCGGCAATAGAGCGCCACCGCCTCGTCGCGGGTCGGGATGCCGAGGGTTGGCAGGTCGAGACCGCCGAGCGAACTGCGCCCGTCCGCCGGCAGAGCCCAGTGCATCAGCAGGTAGCTGAAATCGGCGAGCGGATCGCCCAGCGTCGACAGCTCCCAATCGAGCACCGCGCTGACGCCGCCATCGGGCGAGAAGATCAGGTTGTCGAGGCGGTAATCGCCGTGGACGATGGCCGCGCCTTGCTGCTCGGGGACGGTGCGGGGCAGCCAGGCGATCAGGCGCTCGACATCCTCCAGCCGGCCATCCTCGGCGGCGCGGTACTGGCGGGTCCAGCGATCGATCTGCCGGGCGAAGTAGTTGCCGGGCTTTCCGTAATCGGCGAGGCCCGCCGCCTCCGGCTCGATCGCGTGGAGGCGGGCAAGGGTGGCGATCATCGTGGCGTAGTGCCGGTGCCGGGCATGCGGGTCGAGGCCGGGCAGGGTGCCGTCCCAGTGCACGGTGCCGCCCACCGCCTCCATCACGTAGAAGGCCGCGCCGATGATGTTTTCGTCCTCACAGAGGGCGAAGGGCCGCGGAACCGGAAACCCCTCGCCGTAGAGCGCGCCGATCACCCGGAACTCGCGCTCCACCGCGTGCGCGGAGGGCAGGAGCGGACCGAACGGCTTGCGCCGCAGCACGTAGGCCTGGCCCGGCGTCTCCAGCCGGTAGGTCGGGTTCGACTGGCCGCCGCGGAACTGCTGCAGGTTAAGCGGCCCGGCATAGTCGCGGACATGCGCGGCGAGCCAGGCGGCCAGCTGCGCCTCGTCGATCCGATGGCGCGGCTCGACCGGCTTCACGCCGGAGAAGGCGTCGGGGCCGCTCATGCACCCTCCCGGGCATTGGTGTAGCGCCCGAATTCGAGCCGGGCGATGGAGCGGTTGTGCACCTCGTCCGGCCCGTCGGCCAGCCGCAGGGTGCGGATATGGGCGTACATCTTGGCCAGTCCGAAATCCTCGGACACGCCGGCGCCGCCATGGGCCTGGATCGCGTCGTCGATCACCTTGAGGGCGATCCGCGGGGCGGCGACCTTGATCATCGCGATCTCGAGCTTGGCGCCCTTGGCACCGACCTTGTCCATCATGTCGGCCGCCTTGAGACAGAGCAGCCGGGTCATCTCGATGTCGATCCGCGCCTCGGCGACCCGCTGCTCCCAGACGGATTGCTCGCTGATGCGCTTGCCGAAGGCGACCCGCGAGACCAGGCGCCGGGCCATGGCCTCGAGCGCCGCCTCGGCGACCCCGATGGTGCGCATGCAATGGTGGATTCGCCCCGGCCCGAGCCGCCCCTGCGCGATCTCGAAGCCGCACCCCTCGCCGAGGATCAGGTTCTCGGCCGGGACGCGGACGTTCTCCAGCACCACCTCGCCGTGGCCCTTGGGCGCGTCCTCGTATCCGAACACCGGCAGCAGGCGCTCGACCCGCAGGCCGGGTGCATCCATCGGCACCAGGATCTGCGATTGCTGCCGGTGCCGGGGGGCGTCCGGATCGGTCTTGCCCATCAGGATCGCGATCTTGCAGCGCGGATCGCCGACCCCGGTGGACCACCATTTGCGCCCGTCGATGACGTAATGGTCGCCGTCCCGGCGGATCGCGGTCTCGATGTTGGTGGCGTCCGAGGAGGCCACATCCGGCTCGGTCATCAGGAAGGCCGAACGGATTTCCCCGGCCATCAGCGGCCGAAGCCACGCCGCCTTCTGGGCCGGGTTGCCGTAGCGATGCAGCACCTCCATGTTGCCGGTATCGGGCGCCGCGCAGTTGAAGCATTCCGACGCGATCCCGACCTTGCCCATCGCCTCGGCGCACAGCGCGTAATCGAGATTGGTCAGGCCGGCGCCGCGGTCGTCATCCGTGTCGTGCTCGGGGGAGGGCGGCAGGAACAGGTTCCAGAGCCCTTCCCCGCGGGCCTTGTCCTTCAGCCGTTCCATCGTGGGCGAGGGTTCGCGGCTCGCCGCCCGCTCGGCCGCCACAGCAGCAGCGGCCGGCAGGATCGCGTCGGCGATGAAGGCGCGCACGCGGGTCAGCCAGTGCGTCTGGGATGGGGAGAGATTGAAATCCACGGCGTCCGCTCCGCTCAGGTCCAGCGCCGGATGCGCCGCCTCGATGACCTCGTCAGTCCAACCCACCCCCTCATCCTGAGGTGCCCGGCGATCGCAGATCGCCGGGCCTCGAAGGAGCCCTCCAGCCCGCTCGCGATCCCTGGAGGCCTCCTTCGAGGGCTACGCTGCGCTTCGCCACCTCAGGATGAGGGGAGGGGTGGGATGCGCGGAAGCGATCACAAATACTTCGCCCCCATCTCACCGGCGAAGCGGTCCGGCGGGCCTTCCCAGACGATGCGGGCCTGTTCCAGCACGTAGACCCGGTCGGCATGGGGGAGCGCGAAGGTGACGTTCTGCTCGCCGAGCAGGACGGTGATCGGCGTGGTCTGGCGCAGGCGCTCCAGGGCCTTCGACAGCAGCTCTAGGATCACCGGGGCGAGGCCCAGGGTCGGCTCGTCGAGGATCAGGAGGCGCGGGCGCATCATCAGGGCGCGGGCGATGGTCAGCATCTGCTGCTCGCCGCCGGACAGCGTCCGGGCGGTCTGGGTCTCCCGGGCCTTGAGGATCGGGAACAGCTCGTACAGCCAGTCGCGCTGCTTGGCGCTCTCGGCCTTCGGGAAATGCTGGCCGCCGAGATCGAGATTCTCGCGGACGTTGAGGTCGCCGAACAGCTCGCGGGTCTCGGGCACCTGGACGATCCCGGCCCGGGCGATCGCGGCGGGCTTCATCCGTGAGAGGTCCCGGCCATCGAACCGGATCGTGCCGGTATGCGGGACCAGCCCCGAGATGGCGTTGAACAGGGTGGTCTTGCCGGCGCCGTTGAGGCCCACCACCGAGACGAATTCGCCCTCGTGGACGTGGATCGCGGCCCCGCGCAGCGCCTGCGCCTTGCCGTAGAGCACGTCGACATTCTCGACTGTGAGCAGCGAATCCGGCTTGAACGCGGCTTCGGGCCGGGCCGCGGTCTCGATGCTGCCGCCGAGATAGACCCGGCGCACGGTCGGGTCGGCCATCACGGCTTCGGCCGAGCCCTCCGCGATGCGCTCGCCGAGATACATGGCGAACACCCGGTCCACGAGGGCCGCGACGCTCTTCACGTTGTGGTCGACGAGGAGCACGGCCTTGCCCTCGTCGCGAAACCCCCGGATCAGCTCCGAGAAGGCCGCGACCTCGCCGCCGGTGAGGCCCGCGAAGGGCTCGTCCACCAGCACCACGCGGGGATCGCGGGCGATCGCCTTGGCGAGTTCCAGCCGGCGCAGATCGGCGAAGGGCAGGGTGCCGGGCCGCCGATCCGCCACGGCGCCGAGGCCGACGCGCTCGGCGATCTCTTTCGCGCGGCGCGCCACGTGGGGATCCGCGACCAGGCGGATCAGGCTGTCGGGCAGGAGCGCGAGGCTGATATTCTCCAGCACGGTCTGCCGCTGGAGCGGCCGGGCGTGCTGGAACACGAGGCCGATGCCGGAGCGGGCGACCCGGTGCGCCGGCAGCCCGCCGATCTCGGCGCCGTCGAGGCGGATCGAGCCGGCGCTCGGCCGCTCCAGCCCCATGATCAGCTTCATCACGGTGGACTTGCCCGAGCCGTTCGGCCCGATCAGCCCCAAAATCTCGCCGGGCCGCAGGTCGAGGTCGATGTCCTTGACCGCGACGAGGCCGCCGAAGCGCTTGGTCAGGCCGCGCACGGTGAGGCAGGGCTCGGCGAGGGACGCGGTACGCGGGGGCGTTGGCCGGACGGCGACGGTCATCGTGCTCTCCGGACGGATGCGAGGCCGAGGAGCCCCGAGGGCACGAACAGGATGACGAGCAGCGCCACCGCCGAGACCACGAAGGTCGAGAGCGGCCCGAGCGGCCGCAGCAGCTCGCCCGCGGCGATCAGGAACACGGCCCCCAGGGCCGCGCCCACGATGGTCCGGCGTCCGCCGAGTACCGCCGCGATGATCACCTGCACGCCCACCGCCGTGTCGATCAGCGTCCCGACCGAGGCGGTGCCCATGTAGAAGACCACCAGCCCGCCCGCGAGGCCCGAGAAGGCGGCGCTGACCGCGAAGGCCGCGAGCTTGTGCTTGGCGACGTTGAAGCCGAGCGCCCCGGTCACGATCGGGTCCTGGCCGGCGGCCTGGAGGATCAGCCCCACGGGCGAGCGGGCGATGGCGGTGAGCACCAGCCCGGCGAAGGCCATGAAGCCGAGCGCGATCCAGTAATTGATGTCGGCGTCGATGGAGATCACGTCGGGCACCGTGAGCCCGATCTCGCCGCCGGTGATGCCGGAGAACACCACGATCATGTTCTGCAGGAGCAGCACCGCGACCAGGGTGATCAGCCCGAAATACGGTCCCCGCACCCTCAGGGCCGGCAGCGCCAGGGCCATCCCGCCGACCACCGCCAGCACCGTCCCGGCCGCCAGGCAGTAGGGGATCGGTACTTCGTAGCGGTTGTTAAGGATCCCGGCGCCGTAGGCCCCGAGCCCGATCAGGAAGGTCGGGCCGAAATTGACCTCCCCGGCAAAGCCGAACAGCAGGTCCCAGGCCATGGCGAAGACGCCGAAATAATACGCGATGGTCAGGAGCCCGAGGATGTAGCCGGAGACCCACCAGGGCAGGAACGCGGCCAGGGCAAGCGCCAGGAGCGCGACCCAGAAGCCCGGAGCGGTGAGGAGCTTCATGGGGCCTGCCTCGCCAGTGAACCAACCGGCCTCACCCGGCGCCGAGACCCATCCCATCCAAACCCCTCATCCGGAGATGCCGCGTCAGCGGCCTCGAAGGAGGGCTCCAGGGATCGCGTGGCCGGCGGGAGGGCTCCTTCGAGGCCTCCGCTGCGCTTCGGCACCTCAGGATGAGGGCGCGGGTTGGGGACCTGCGGGGTGGAAAAAACCATCACCGCCGCCCCAGCAGGCCCTGCGGGCGCAGGTACATCACCGCCACGAGCAGCAGCAGCGCCGGAATCACCCGGTAGGCCGGAGAGATCAGGTAGGCGGTGGCGGTCTCGAGATAGCCGACCACGTAGGCCGCGATCAGCGAGCCGGTGACGCTGCCCAAGCCCCCCAGCACCACGATCGAGAAGGCGCTCGCGGTGAGCGGCCCCACCGAGTAGGACGAGACCCCCAAAAACATCCCGAGCAGCACCCCGGCGATGCCGGCGAGCAGGCCGTAGATCGCCCAGACCGCGACGTAGATCCGGGCCATGTCGTGGCCGAGCAGCGTGACCCCGCGGGGGTTCATGGAGGCGGCGAGCAGGACCTTGCCGGCCCGCGCCTTGTTCACGAACACCCACAGCAGCCCGATCACGATCCAGCAGATCACCGCGGTGAAGATCTCGTTCTTCGGAGTGCGCACCCCGGCGATCTCGATCACGCCCTCGACGATCGGCAGCACCGTCTTCGGGTTGTCGGTGAAGAAGTAGGCCACCAGCTCCTGGATCATGATCCCCCAGAGCAGGGTGCCGGTGAGCACGAAAATCTCTTTTTCCTCGCGCGGGATCGCCTTGCTGCGCTCGATCGGGGCGACGATCGCGAAATAGGTCACCAGGGCGGCGGCCAGGCCGCACAGGATGCCGATCCCGGCGCCCGCGTAGGAGCCGAGGCCGAACTGGGACGAGGCCGCCCAGGCGGCGACCGCGGCCATCACCATCAGCGCGCCGTGCGAGAGGTTGAGCACGCCGGAGACGCCGAAGATCAGGGTGAAGCCCATCGCGCCGAGCGCGTAGAGCGCCGAGATCGCGAAGCCGTCGACGAGGATCTGGAGCCCGATCATTGTTTTGGGACTCTCGCGTCGCGATTACTGGACCGCCGGCTTGACCGCGGGCGGCAGGACCAGCTTGCCGTTGGCCACCTCGGAGGGCCAGATCGCGACCTGCTTGCCGTTCTGCCACTGGCCGAGGACGCTGGTCATCAGGCCCGGGCCGTACTTGATCGAGTGGGTGAAGGTCTCGTCCCGGCCGTAGAACTGCAGGCGTCCGACGGTGCCGACCCAGTCGGTCTTCTCCAGGGCGTCCACGAGCTTGTCGGCTTCCGTGGATCCGGCCCGTTTGATCGCCTCCGCGCTGTAATGCATCGCGTCGTAGGCCATGTAGCCGGCATAGGACGGCGCGCCGCCGAAGCGCTTGGTGAAGGCCTCGGCGAACGGGATGGTCTTGTCGGTGAGCGCCACACCGGGCAGCGCGACGCTGTCGAACAACACGCCCTGCGTGCCGCCATTGGTGTTGGCCCAGAAGGTCGAGGAGGTCGCCTGGCCGCTGATCCCGGTCATGGCGATCGGCACCTGCTGGTTCTGCCACTGCACGGTCGGCTGCACACCGACATGGGCGATGCCGGTGACGATCAGGTCAGGCTTGGCCGCCTCGATCTTGTTGTAGATCGGGGTGAAGTCGCCGGTATCCGGCGAGAACCGGACATGCTCCACGATCTTCAGGCCGGATTTCGGCAGGCACTCCTCGTAGGCGGCGTCGAGCGGCCGGGTCCAGGCCGCGTCCTCGCTCATGATCGCCGCGGTCTTGGCCTTCAGCAGCCCGACCAGGGCATCCTTGGCCGAGTCGCAGACCGCCTGCGCCAGGGCGTGCGAGGTCAGGTAGCCGTGGAAGACGTACTTGTTGCGCGCGTAGTCCTTGTGGACGGCGACGCTGATCTCGTTGGAGGCCGCCCCGGGGGTGATCATCGGGGTCTTGAGCCGGGCCGCCCAGGGCATCAGCGCCAGCACCACCTCGGAGATGTAGCTGGCGATGACGAGGTTGACCTTGTCCTCGCTGACCGCCCGCTGGAACGCCCGGACGGCATCCGAAGCGGAACTCTTGTCGTCGTAGGTGACGACCTGGATCAGGCGCCCGTCGACGCCGCCCTTGGCATTGATCTCGTCGGCCGCGAGCTGGACCGCCTGCGGGATCGAGGCGCCGGCCACCGACTGCGCCTCGGCGATCACCCCGACCTTGATCGGGTCGGCGGCGCGCGCCTGTCCCGAGAGGACCAACCCCGCCGCGAGCAGCACAGGCAGCGTGCGCCGAAGCGGGGCACGCCGAGCGACGACGCGCGTGGTCTCGGACATCGGCGATTCCTCATCCCAGCGCCCGAATTTTTTATTCGCGGGCTTGGGAGAGACTGTATCCGCGCCAAGCCGGATCACAAGGGGCGCGCCGGGACCGGCCGGTGACGTTTCGGCCAAGTCGTTTTCCGCACGGGGTATCGACTCGCACCGCACCGGCCTAGGCTCGGGGCGGCTCCGCGAAATGCGGGGCCCGACGGCCTCGAAGAAGGGCGACGGACAGGTGAGGAACGCACGCTCGGCCGCGGCCGGGGCTCGCCCCGGACCGCGGCCCCGGATTCCGGCGGATCGACCCGTGCTGTCGGCGCGGGGGACGCGCCCATGAGCCTGCGCTGGACCCGGCGCCCCGCGGGCTCGACCTGGGGGGATTTCGGCCCCGACGACGAGCTTGGGCGCCTGAACCTCCTGACCCCCGAGAAGGTCCGCCAGGGCGTCGCCGAGGTGCGGGAGGGCCTGACCTTCTGCCTCAGCCTGCCCTTGGACCTGCCCGGCGGCAACGTCCTCAACCCGCGCCGCCACCCGCCGCAGATCACCCCGACCCGGCGGGCCAACGGCCGGCCGAACATGAACTTCCCGGTCTGCGAGGAGGTCGACGGCGCCACCGACGTGATCTGCGACGACCGCGCGCTGATCCACCTGCAATACTCGACGCAGTGGGATTCGCTCGCCCATGTCGGCTCGCTGTTCGACGCGGACGGCGCGGGCGCGGCGCCGACCTTCTACAACGGTTTTCGCGGCGGCCGGGACATCGTCGGGCCGAGCACCCCCGAGGCGGCCGACCAGCCGTCCCGGGCCAAAAAGCTCGGGATCGAGCGCCTCGCCGAGGTCGGCATGCAGGGCCGAGCCGTGATGATCGACCTGCGCGCCCATCTCGGCGATGCCAAGACCAAAGTCGGCTACGATCAGCTCGCCCGGATCCTCGAGGCCGACGGCGTCGTGATCGAGCCCGGCGACATGGTCTGCCTGCATACGGGCTTCGCCGAGCGGCTGATCGCCATGGGCGGCAACCCCGATCCGAAACAGGTCCACAACCTCTGCGCCGGCCTCGACGGCCGGGACCCGCAGCTGCTCGACTGGATCACCCGCTCAGGGTTGTGCGCGCTGATCGCCGACAACTACGCGGTCGAGGCCTATCCGGCCGGGGCGGGGCCGGCCTGCTGCGCGACCCTGCCGCTCCACGAGCACTGTCTGTTCAAGCTCGGGGTCAATCTCGGCGAGCTGTGGCACCTGACGCCGCTGGCCGACTGGCTGCGCGCCCATGGGCGCAACCGCTTCCTGCTCACCGCGCCGCCGCTGCGCCTGCCCGGCGCGGTCGGCTCCCCGACGACGCCGATCGCGACGGTCTGAGAGAGCGATACGATGGATCGGTTCAGCCCCAATCTCGACCGCATCCTGGGGTGCCGGAGCGCAGCGGAGCCCTCGAAGGAGCCCTCCAGCCAGCCGCGCGATCCCTGGAGGCCTCCTTCGAGGCCCAGCGATCTTCGATCGCCGGGCACCTCAGGATGAGGGGGTGGGTGGGAGACCGGATCAAGAGAACGGAGCGCGCAGCATCATGGAAATCGCGATCGTCGGCGGCGGCCTGATGGGCCACGGCATCGCCCTGGTGCTGGCGCTCCACGGGCACGGCGTGCGGATCACCGACACGGATGCGGAGACCCGCGCGCGGGTGCCGGGTCTCATGGAATCGGCGCTGGCGACCCTGCAGGAGGAAGGCGCCGCCCCGGACGGGTGGGACGCCGCACGGCTCGCCCGGGCCGTCCGCGTCGAGGCCGAACTGGAGCCGGCGGTGGCGGGCGCCGGTCTGGTCATCGAGGCGATCACAGAGAATCCGGAAGCCAAGCGGGCCCTGTTCGCCGAGCTGGACCGGCTCTGCGCCGCCGATGCGATTCTGGCCAGCAACACCAGCTACCTCGATGTCTTCCCGCTGATCCCGCAGGCTCGCCAGGCGCGGGCGCTGGTGATGCACTGGTACACGCCGCCCTACATCGTCGACCTCGTCGACGTGGTGCCGGGCCCCGGCACGGATCCGGCCGTGGTCGCGGCGATGCGCGACCTGGTGCTCGGCCTCGGGCAGGTGCCGATCGTGCTCAAGCGCTTCATCCCCGGCTACATCGCCAACCGGATCCAGTCGGCGATCAGCGCCGAGGTGTTCCGACTGCTCGACGAGGGCATCGCCGAGCCGCGCGAGATCGACGACGCGATCATCTACGGCCTGTCGTTGCGCATCCCGATCCTCGGCCACCTCGCCAAGGCGGATTTCACCGGGCTGGACCTGACCCGGCGCGCCCTGGCGAACGGCAGCTACACACCGCCCCCGCCCCGGACCCGGTCGGAGACCCTGGATGCCCTCTGCGCCGAGGGCCGGACCGGGGTGATGGCGGGGCGCGGCTATTTCGACTGGGGCGGGCGCGAGCCCGCGGCGCTGTTCCGCGAGCGCGACCGCAAGCTCCTGGCGCTCAAGAAGGCGATGGCCGGGATCGGCCGAATGGAGGGCACATGATCGGCGCAGACCTGTCCGGACGGCGCATCCTCGTCACCGGCGCCTCCTCGGGCATCGGGCTGGCGACGGTGACGCTGTTCGCCCGCAACGGCGCCAGCGTGGCCTTGAACCACCTGCCCGATGATCCCCGCGGCCCCGCGGAGGCCGAACGTCTCGCCGCCGAAGGGCTGGCCGTGATGGCGTTGCCCGGGGATGTGTCCCAGCCCGGCGCGGCCGAGGCGATGGTGGCGGCCGGGATCGGGGCGCTCGGCGGCCTCGACGTGCTGGTCAACAATGCCGGGACCTCCGGCACCACCGCGCCGATCGCCTTCGAGGACCTCGACGCCATGACGGAAGAGTTCTGGCAGACGATCCTGGCGACCAACCTGATCGGCCCGTACCGCTGTTCGCGGGCCGCGGCGGCAAGCCTCAAAAAAAGCCAGGGGGCGATCGTCAACACCGCGTCGGTAGCCGGGCTCGGGCGGCGGGGCTCCTCGATCGCCTATTCGGCCAGCAAGGCCGGCCTGATCAACTTGACCCGCAGCCTAGCCCGAGCGCTCGCCCCGGATGTGCGCGTCAACGCCGTCGCCCCGGGCCTCGTCGCCACCCCGTGGACCGAGCCCTGGCCGGAGGCGCGCAAGGCCGCGACCGTGCAGCACACGATGCTGCGCCGCATGGCCCGGCCCGAGGACATCGCCGAGACGATTTTCTTCCTGGCCGCGGGCGCGGCCTACATCACCGGCGAGACGATCACGGTCGATGGCGGGGCGCTATAGCAGGATCCGCTTCCCCAGCTCGCCCATCGTGGGTCAAGGCACGCTCTCCTCCCCCTTGCGGGGAGGAGCCGGAGGTGGGGGTGGTTCAGGATCGAGCGGCCCGGTGCCGTCTGCACGACCCCCACCCCTAACCCCTCCCCGCAAGGGGGAGGGGAAAATCCTGCGGTATCAGAAGCTTGCGGGAGAACCCGACGGCAAACCCGAGGCTTCCGGGTCAGCAACGTCAGGATCAGGGCTAGGGAGAAAAAAAATGTCCCGGACGACCGTCATCACCTGCGCCCTCACGGGCTCGTTCGACACGCCCCGCAAGAACCCCGCGGTGCCGGTGAGCCCGAAGGCCATCGCCCAGTCGGCCCTGGAGGCCGCCTCCGCCGGGGCCGCGGTGGTCCATATCCATGTCCGCGATCCCGAGACCGCCGCGCCCAGCATGGAGCTGGCCCATTACCGCGAGGTGGTCGAGCGGATCCGCGAGAAGAACGAGGCAGTGATCCTCAACCTCACCACCGGGGCCGGAGGCCGGTTCGTGCCCGGCGACCTCGACCCGTCGGTGGCCGGCCCCGGCACCACCTTCGTGTCGCCCGAGACCCGCACCCGGCACGTTTCGGCGCTACGCCCCGAGATCTGCACCCTCGACATCGCCACGATGAATTTCGGCGAGCACCTGTTCCTCAACACCCCCGCGCATCTGCGGGCGATGGCGGCGCAGATCCGCGCGGCCGGGGTGAAGCCGGAGATCGAGGTGTTCGATCTCGGCCAGATCGAGCTGGCCCGGCACCTGATCGCCGAGGGGCATCTCGCGCGGCCGCCCCTGTTCCAGATCTGCCTCGGCATCCCCTGGGGCGCGCCCGCGACACCGGAGGCCCTGGTGGCGATGCGGGCCCGACTGCCCGAGGACGCGATCTGGTCGGCCTTCGGCATCGGCCGGGAGGAATTCCCGATCCTGGCGGTCGCCGCCGGCATGGGCGGCAACGTCCGGGTCGGGCTGGAGGACAACCTTTACCTGTCCCGGGGCGTGCTCGCGCCCAGCAACGCCGCCCTGGTGGAGAAGGCGGTGAGCCTGCTCGCCCATCTCGACCGCGAGCCGGCCAGCCCGGATGAGGCGCGGGCAATCTTCGGGCTGGCGCCGCGCGGGTGAGGGGCGGCGCTGACGGATCGCCCGCATCCTCTCACCCGCCCGTATCGGCCCCGATCCGGCCCGCCTAGACTGCATTCGGACGATATCCGAGCGGCGAACAACGCCGCCGCGTTCAAAAAAACAGGGAGTGAGACATGACGGTCCGCCACTGCGCCGCGGGACTGACGGGGCTTCTCTGCGCGCTCGGGGCCGGGGCGGCGCTTGCAGCCGACCTCGTGCCAGTGAAGATCGGCGTGCTCAACGATCGCTCCGGCGTCTACTTCGATTCCACCGGGGAGGGCGCGGTGGTGGCCGCCCGCATGGCGGTGGAGGATTTCAAGCCGGAGACGCACGGGCTGAAGGTCGAGGTCGTCGCCGCCGATCACCAGAACAAGCCCGATGTCGGCGCCTCGGTCGCCCGGCAATGGTACGACCGCGACGGGGTCGACGCGGTGTTCGACGTGCCGACCTCCTCGGTGGCGCTCGCCATCGCGCAGATCACCAAGGAGAAGAACAAGGCGTTCGTGAATTCCGGCGGCGGCACCGCCGACCTGACCGGCCCGGCCTGCACCCCCAACACCGTGCACTGGACCTACGACACCGCCGCGCTCGCCAACGGCACCGGCAAGGCCCTGCTCAAGCGCGGCGGCAAGACCTGGTACTTCATCACCGCCGACTACGCCTTCGGCCTCGCCCTGGAGCGCGACACCAAGGCGGTGGTGGAGAAGAACGGCGGCACGATCATGGGCGGCGTGCGCACGCCGTTCCCGAACCCGGATTTCTCCTCGTTCCTGCTCCAGGCCCAGGGCTCGGGCGCGCAGGTGATCGGCCTAGCCGATGCCGGGCTCGATGCCGCCACCGCGATCAAGCAGGCGCATGAATTCGGCATCCGCCAGGGCGGCCAGAAGATCGCGGCCCTGCTGATCGCCGACACCGACATCCACGCGCTCGGCCTGGAGGTGGCGCAGGGCTTGGAATTCACCGCGCCGTTCTACTGGGACATGAATGACGGCACCCGCGCCTTCGCGGCCCGGTTCGAGCAGCGCATGCCGGGCAAGAAGCCCACCGCCTACCAGGCCGGCGTGTATGCCGGATTGCTCCACTACCTCAAAGCGGTGGAGGCCCTGAAATCGGCGCGTGACGGCGCGGCGGTGGTCGCCAAGATGAAGGAGCTGCCCACCGACGATCCGCTGTTCGGCAAGGGCTACATCCGCCCCGACGGGCGCAAGATCCACCCGATGTACCTGTTCGAGGCCAAGGCGCCCGCCGAGTCGAAGGGCGGCTGGGACCTCTACAAGCTCCTGGAGACCATCCCCGGCGAGCAGGCCTTTCGGCCAATGAGCGAGGGCGGCTGCCCGATGGTGGCCGGCCTTTCGACGAAGTAGGCGGTCAGGCCGCCCCGATCCCGTCGAGGGCCACCATGGCGTCGTCCGGCAGCGTCAGGTCGGCCGCCGCGAGGTTCTCGCGCAGGTGGCCGAGCGAGGACGTGCCCGGGATCAGCAGGATGTTGGGCGACCGGCGCAGCAGCCAGGCCAGCGCCACCTGCATGGGCGTCGCCCCGAGCCTGGCCGCGACCTCCGACAGGGCGGTCGATTGCAGCGGGCTGAAGCCGCCGAGCGGGAAGAACGGCACATAGGCGGTGCCGGCCGTGGCCAGCTCGTCGATCAGGGCATCGTCGCCCCGATGCGCGAGGTTGTACTGGTTCTGCACGCAGACGATCTCGGTGATGCGCCGCCCCTCGGCGACCTGCGCCCGCGTCGCGTTGCTCAGGCCGATCCGCCGGATCAGGCCCCGGCGCTGCAGATCCGCCAGCACGGTCAGCGGCGCCTCGATCGCGCCCTCCGCGGGGCCATGGACGTCGAACATCAGGCGCAGGTTGACCACGTCGAGGGCGTCCACGCCGAGGTTGCGCAGGTTGTCGTGCACCGCCTGGGTCAGCTCCTCCGCCGAGAAGGCCGGGTTCCAAGAAGCATCCGCCCCGCGCTTGGCGCCGACCTTGGTGACGATCACGAGATCGTCCGGATAGGGATGCAGCGCCTCCCGGATCAGCTGGTTGGTGACGTGCGGCCCGTAGAAGTCGCTGGTGTCGATATGGTCGACGCCCTGCGCCACCGCCGCGCGCAGCACGGCGATGGCCGCATCCCGGTCCTTCGGCGGCCCGTAAACGCCGGGACCGGCGAGCTGCATGGCGCCGTATCCGAGCCGCTTCACGGTGCGGTCGCCGAGCGAGAAGGTTCCGGCCTTGGCGATGTCGGTCATGGTTCGTCTCCGTTGTCCGCCCCGGATGTAGACCCGCCCGACTGATCGGATAAGGAGGGATCATCGGCACGGGCTGTTCGGGATGGCGAACGATGGCGGCGGATCTCGCGGACCTGACGGCCTTCGTGACCGTGGCGCGGGCCGGCGGGTTTCGCGAAGGCGCCCGTGGCAGCGGCGCCAGCGCGTCGAGCCTCAGCGAGGCGGTGCGCCGGCTGGAGACACGCCTCGGCGTGCGCCTCCTGAACCGGACCACCCGCAGCGTCGCGCCGACCGAGGCCGGCGCGCGCCTGCTCGAACGGCTCGGGCCGGCGCTGGGTGAGGTCGAAGCCGCCCTCGACGTGGTGAACGGATTCCGCGACCGGCCGGCCGGGCCGCTCCGGCTCAACGTGCCGCTGAGCGCTGCCCGGCTGGTCCTGCCGGCGATCGTGCCGCCATTCCTGGCCGCCTATCCCGAGATCCGGCTCGAAATCGTGGTCGAGGACGGCTTCGTCGACGTGCTGGAGGCGGGCTGCGACGCCGGCATCCGCTACGACGAGCGGCTGGAGCAGGACATGATCGCCGTGCCGATCGGCCCGCGGCGGCAGCGTTTCGCCACCGCGGCGGCTCCGTCTTATCTCGACCGGCGCGGCCGCCCGGAGCATCCGCGCGACCTCCTGGATCATGCCTGCCTGCTGGGCCGGTTCCCGAGCGGCAGCCTGACGGCACCGTGGGAGTTCGAGCGCGCCGGCGAGATCGTCCGCGTGGATCCGTCCGGCCCGCTGATCGTGCGCGTCGGCGCCAGCGACCTCACCGTCGCGGCGGCCGTCGCCGGCACCGGGATCATCCACCTGTTCGAGGATTGGCTGCGCCCGCACCTCGACAGCGGCGCCCTGGAGCCGGTGCTGGAACCGTGGTGGCAGGTCTTTTCCGGGCCGTTCCTCTACTTCCCCGGCCGCCGGCACCTCCCGGCGCCGCTGCGGGCCTTCGTGGATTTCATCGCGGCACGCCCATCCGGGCTCACTCCGGCAGCGCGAACACCGTGAGCTGGCCGCCGGGCGCGGTGTACTGCGACAGCGCCGCATAGCCGCCGACCGCGCCGGAGCCGTCGGCCGGGTCGGTCAGGCCGGCGGCCAGTCCGATGCCGGCCCAGCCGCCGATCCCGGAGAGCACCGCCACGTATTGCCGGCCGCCGTGCTGATAGGTGGTGACGTTGCCGACGATGCCGGATGGGGTCTTGAAGCGGTAGAGTTCGTGCCCGTCCCGGGCATCGACCGCCTTCAGGTAACCTTCGAGCGTGCCGTAGAAGACGACGTTGCCGGCGGTCGCCAGCGCCCCGGACCAGACCGAGAACGCTTCCGGGATCGTCCAGGCGATGTTCCCCTTCGCCCCGTCCCAGGCGATGAACGCGCCGGTCCGGTCGGAGCCCTCGGGCGGGTGCAGGGTCAGCGTCGCGCCGACATAGGGCTGGCCCGGCGTGTAGCTGACCCGGAACGCCTCGTAATCCATGCACATGTGGTTGGTCGGCACGTAGAACAGGCGCGTGACCGGCGAGTAGGCGGCGGGCTGCTGGTTCTTGGCGCCGAGCGCTCCTGGGCAGATATTCTTGGTGACCTCCTCCTCGTCGGCCTCGCCCGGCGCGTAGCGCGTGTCGATCACCGGCCTTCCGTAGCCCGGGGAGGCGCGATCCAGGTCGATCCGGCGCGCCCAGTTAACGCTGGGATCGAATTTTTCGGCCACCAGCACCTCGCCGGTGGCCCGGTCGAGCGTGTAGCCGAAGCCGTTACGGTCGAAATGGGTGAGCACCCGGCGAGGGCGGCCATCGATCACCTGCTCGGTCAGGATCATCTCGTTGACCCCGTCATAGTCCCACTGGTCGTGGGGGGTCATCTGGTAGACCCAGCGCGCCATCCCGGTGTCGGGGTCGCGGGCGATGACCGCCATCGTCCAGCGGTTGTCGCCCGGGCGCTGGGCCGGGTTCCAGGTCGCGGGGTTGCCGGTGCCGTAATAGACGAGGTTCAGATCCGGGTCGTAGGAGAACCAGCCCCAGCTGCAGCCGCCGCCGATCCGCCACTGGTCGCCCTCCCAGCTCGTGAGCGAGGAATCCCGGCCGATCGGGCGCCCGAGCGCGGTGGTTTTCTCCGGGTCGACCAGCATGTCGGCATCCGGCCCGGTGGCGTAGGCGCGCCACAGGCGCTTGCCGCTCGCCTGGTCGTAGGCGGTGACGTGGCAGCGGGCGCCGTACTCGCCCCCGGCGATGCCGACGATCAGCTTGCCATGGACCGGCAGGACCGTGGCGGTGTTGGTTTCGCCCCGGGCCGGGTCGCCGTTCTTCACGGACCACAGGACCCGGCCGGTCTCGGGGTCCAGGGCCACCACGGTGGTGTCGGCGAGTTGCAGGAACAGCCGCCCATCCGCGTAGGCGAGGCCGCGGGAGACCGTGTCGCAGCACATCACCGCGATCACGCCCGCATCCTGGCGCGGAGCGTAGCGCCACAGGATCTTGCCGTCGTGGTCGAGATCGAGGGCGTAGACCAGGTTCGGGAACGGGGTGTGCACGAACATCCGATGCCCGACCACGATCGGCGCGCCCTCGTGCCCGCGCAGCACGCCGGTGGAGAAGGTCCAGGCGACCTTGAGGCGCCCGACATTGCCGGCGTCGATCTGGGCGAGGTCGGAATAGCGGGTGTTGGCGTAATCCAGGGTCTGGAGGACGGGCGCTTCCTGCGCCGACGCCGCACCCAGGAGGCCGGCGAGGGTCAGGGCCGCCAGGGTCGGGACGCGCATGCTCGGACTCCACCTGCCGCCTGGCGCGGCGGCGCCGGCCTCATACACCCGCCACCGAGATCGCCACCGCGGCCAAGCGTCCGCGCCCGGCCTCACATCCGCTCTTTGACGATCTCCTCGGCCTGCGGGTCCGGCTCGTGGCCGGCCTCGCGCAGCAGCGGCACCACCGCGGCCGCGTCCCTGGTGACGCTGTAGCTGAGGTCCAGCCCCGCGCGGATGAAGCCGTGGCCGCGCATGTGCTCGAACAGGGCGAGCAGCGGCGCCCAGAAATCCGCCACCGAGACCAGCACCACCGGCTTCCGGTGCTGCCCGAGCTGCGCCCAGGTGAGCTGCTCGACCAATTCCTCCAGGGTGCCGATGCCGCCCGGCAGGGTCACGAAGGCGTCCGAGCGCTCGAACATCAGGCGTTTGCGGGTGTGCATGTCGGGCACCACCACGGTCTCCTGCACGGCGTCGAGCATGTGCTCGCGCGCCTGAAGGAAGTCCGGGATGATGCCGGTGACGTGGCCGCCGGCCGCCAGGGCGGCGCGGGCCACCGTGCCCATCAGGCCGACATCGCCGCCGCCATAGACCAGGCCCATCCCGGCCTGCGCGATCGCCGTGCCGAGGGTCTCGGCGGCCTCGCGAAACGCCGGGTCTCCGCCGAAGCCGGAGCCGCAATAGACACAGACTGTCCTCACCGGGGCCATCCGGCGCCCTCCATCACGCAACCGTTGCGAGCCGTCGAAAAAGAGCCCCGCGCCCGGCGCTCCACGCGCCAAACTGCTGAATTCGCGTGGGATTCACCCGCCGAAGCGGCGGGACGGCTTGGTGTCGGGACCATGTACGGTATTATGGGCGCCGCAGTCGACGGTTTTTGAGCGGGCAGGCGGCCCATTCGCCGAGCGGACGGCAGAGCAGGGAGGCCTCCGTGGCGATGTCGAGACAGGTGCGGCGCAGTCTCGCCCTGGCGCTCGCCGGCCTCCTCGGCGGCCTCGGCCTCGTGCTGGCCCTGTTCGGCGGCGAGTCCCTGCGGCGGATGATCGACCGGCACGAGCCGGAGCCCCCCGCCGCCACGGCCCCCGCGCCGCATGGCAGCCTGGCGGAGCCCGGGGCGACGGCGCAATCCGGCGTGCCGGCGATCGATTTTCGCGACGACACGACGGGCGCACCCAAAGCTGGCGAGACCCGATCCGCCGCACGCTCCTCGGCCGACCCGGCACCGGGCGCGGCCCCGTCGGCCGGGATCGGGAGCCCCGCGGGCAAGCCGGCCGAGCCCGACGCCGCCGAGGTGCCGCGCTTCGACATCGTCCGGGTCGAACCCAACGGCGACGCGGTGGTGGCCGGGCGCGGCGCACCGGAGGCCGTGATCGAGATGCTGGTCGACGGCAAAGCCGTGGCCCGGGCCAAAGCCGACGCGAACGGCCAGTTCGCCCTGGTGCCGCCGGCGCTGCCGGCGGGCTCCAGCGCCCTCCGGCTGCGCATGACCACCAAGGACGGCCGCGCCGCCGACTCGCGCCAGAGCGTGGCGGTCGACGTGGCCCCGGGCCGCGACCGCCAGCCCCTGGTGGCGCTGACCGCACCGGACGCCGCCACCGTGGTGTTGTCGCAGCCGGACGCCCCCGAGCCGGCGGCGCGGACCGGCGCCCAGGAGGCGAAGACGGCGAAGACGGCGCCCCCCGGAAAAGCCGCGGTCGCGGCCACCGGCAAGGCGCAGGCCGCCCAGATCGTCAGCGTCGACGTGCAGGAGAACGGCCGGTTGTTCGTCACCGCGACCGGCACGCCGGGCGCGAAGCTGCGGCTCTACCTCAACGACACACTGATCGCCCCGGGCAGCGTCGGGCCGGACGGCCGGGCGAGCTTCACCATCGGGCGCGGGGTGAAGGCCGGCCAGTACCAGGTCCGGATCGACCAGATCGACCCCCGCACCGGCAAGGTCGCCGCCCGGGCCGAGGTGCCGTTCGCGGTGCCCGAGCCGACCCGCGTCGCCGCCGGCGAGGGGACCGGCCGTGAGCCGTCCGGCACTTCCACCTCCGGGGGCGAGCAGGGGGCACCCCGTCCGCGAGAGAAAAACCCCGGCGCGGCGGAGACGCCCTCCGCTCTCAGCCCAGATTCCACGGGGACGAGCGCCCCGGCCCGGGCCGGGGCGGTGTTCGTGCCCGAGATCACCACGGCCAAGATCACCCGGGGCGACAACCTCTGGCGGATCAGCCAGCGCACCTATGGCCGCGGCGAGCGCTACACGGTGATCTACGACGCCAACCAGACCCAGATCCGCGACCCGGACCGGATCTATCCGGGCCAGATCTTCATCCTGCCCACCGACAAGCGGGGGTGAGGGTGGGCTGAAATCCCGGGGCGCCCAGGGCTCTGCCCTGGACCCCCGAAAGGTCTCGACCCAGCCCTTTCAAGGAGTTTGCGGCACCGGAGTGTCCCGCTTGCCTCACGACGCTTGGCCTTTGCAGATCCCGGTCTGTGAACAACCGCGTGATCCCGGCGCCCCCAAGCGGGTCGAAGGATCCAGAAACATCTTGGCGGCAATCACTTGCCACGTCCGCGGCTTCGGCTCTCGGGCTCGGCTGGAGCAGCCTGGGCTCGGCCGTGAGCTGACTCCCCATGCGACGTGAGCGCATTGTCGC
>NZ_JAKSYO010000046.1 GCF_022829635.1 Methylobacterium sp. E-066 | reverse complement strand
GTGATGCCGTCGGCCTGGAACGGCAGCTCGGTCGCCTGGCCGAGCGCGCCCACCGCCAGGAAGGTCTGCGGATCGCGCACCAGGGTCAGCACGTCGTTGGGCCGCAGGTAGATGTTTTCCTTCGGGTTCGACACCACGGTCGTCAGCGGCACGGTCGCGGTGAGCGGCCCGCGCGACAGGCGCACGAAGGTCTCCGACACCGGCGAGCGGTTGCCGCCGGCGGCCGCGATCACATCGAGGATGCGGTCGCCGTGGCCCGAGAGCGGCAGGCGGGCACCGGCCGCGCCCTCGCCGGTGACGGTCACGGCCTGCGAGATCGGCCGCGTGACCGAGACCAGCACCTGCGGCTGGATGGCCTTGCCGGCGAGCTCGTTCTCGATCAGGCCCTGGACGTCCTGGGGCCGGCGGCCGGCGACCTTGATGCGCCCGGCATAGGGCACCGAGATCGCGCCGTCGCGGCCGACCGGCTGCTCGGGGATGAGGGCGGATTTGGAGCCGGCGGAGAACCGGTCGGCGACCAGCGGTCCGGAGAACAGGCCCCCGGAGCCGGCCTCCCAGACCGAGACCGAGACCATGTCGCCGATGCCGATCACCGGCTCGGTCGAGGGGCGGTGGTCGCCGAAGGAGGCGAGCAGGCTGTCCAGCGGGCGGCCGCGCAGGGCCTCGATCACAGAGGGGGTGACGTCGATGATCTCGTAGCGGGCGAGCGTGCCACCGTCGGCGGTCGCGACTTCCGCGCCCGCCTCGATCGCGCTCGCCGTCGGCCCCGCAGCGGGCAGATAGGTGCAGCCCGACATCGCCGTCATGGCGAGCAGAGCGAGGGGAAGTTTGCGCATCCAGATGTTGCCCATCGGTTTTGCCGAGCCCGTGCCTAGCCCATAGCGGCTAGGGTGTCCGTAGCGGGTGGGCCACACTGCGCCCGCGACGGGCGAGAGAGCGGTTTCATCCTCGCTAAGCACAGCTTTTTCGGGGCAGACACGGGATCATTGTGCGGCGTGCGCAAGGATCGGGCGGCGGACAGCCGGGTTCAGTTGGCCTGGGTCACCGCACTGCTGATCTGATTGTAGATCGGGATCATCCGGGAACCGTAGTATCGGATGCTGCCCGCCACGACGACGAAGATCAGGGCGCCGATCAGGGCGTATTCCATCGCCGTGGAGCCCCGCGTATCGCGGGCGAACCGCGTAGCGCCGAAGGCGGCCTGCCAAGCGCGCTCGCGGGCATGGATGCGGGATCGTCCGAGACATCCCCCAGGCCTGTCGCAGCTCGGCTCAGCCATCCGTGACTCCGATTCCCGCTGCCCCCCGGCCGCTTGGGCGGACGCGCCGCACTGGCACCGTCTAGCGCAGCCTCCATTGCCGCCGGCTTAATGGAGCCGCCGAAACAAGGGGTTTTCGGCGCCGAATTCCAAAACAGCGAAGGGCCGAGACCTGGACAGGTCCCGACCCTCGCGAATGCATCCGTTCAGAACCGGCGTGTCTCGAACTGCGAGCCCCTCAAGAAATCAGGCGTGGCCGGCCTTGTGGCGCAGATCGTCGATCCGCTTGGAGGCTTCGGCCTTGTCGATGTCGGCGTCGAACGCGTCCGGCTGCTTGGCCTCTTCCGACAGGGTCTTAAGATACGAAGCCTGCGCCCCGGTCATCGGCTCGCCGCCCGTGGTCCACTGATCCGGATCCTTGATCTGGTTCGACACGTCCTTCGGATCGGTCTTCGGGTTTTCCTGGGTCGCGTCGTGCTTGTCGGCTGCCTTGGCCATGGGATTCCCGTTCCTGAAATGTTCCGTCTTCGCCAACGAGAACGCGGGGCCCTTCCCAGGGTTCCGGAGGATATCGAGGCGGGGGTCGGTGTTCCCCAGAAACCTTTCCTTCCCGGCCCCCGATCCTATTGATGAAGCGCGCGGCGCGCGGTCGCGCCCCTGAGCACGGTGGTCCGGATGGCCTCGGAGAGTCGGATTCAGAACGAGGCCGAAGCGGCGGCCGGCGCGGCGCAGGTCCTGGTGGTGATGGGGGTCTCGGGCTCGGGCAAGAGCACGATCGGCGCCCTGATCGCGGAACGGCTCGGCTGGATCTTCGTCGATGGCGACAGCTTCCACACCCCCGAGCACGTGGCGAAGATGCATGCCGGCCACGCCCTGGACGACGAGGATCGCGCGCCATGGCTCGCCCGGATCGCGGTCTGGATCCGGCACCGGCTGGAGGCCGGTGAGTCCGGCGTGGTCGTCTGCTCGGCCCTGCGCCGGGCGTACCGGGACGTGCTCACCGGTGGCAGCCGGCGCGTGCGCATCGTCTACCTCGATGGGGACAGGGCCCTGGTCGCCAAGCGCCTCGCCGAGCGCCACGGCCACTTCATGTCGCCCCGCCTGCTCGACAGCCAGTTCGCGACCCTGGAGATCCCCGGCCCCGACGAGCACCCGATCACCGTGGGGATCGACGCGCCGCCGGAGGCCATCGTCGACAGCGTCGTGGCGCAGCTCGCCGAAGACGCCCGCACCCGAGCCGGAAGGACCTGAGCCATGGCGGTGGATTCGCAGAAGGCAGCCGGGATCGCCCTGGTCATCTCCGATGTCGACGGCACGCTCGTGGCCGACGACAAGAGCCTCGCCGCCTCGACCATCGCCGCGGTGAAGCGGCTGCGGGCGGCCGGGATCGGGTTCAGCATCGCGTCGGCGCGGCCGCCGCTCGGCCTCAAGAACCTCGTGGCCGAACTCGGCCTCGACCTGCCGATGGGCGCGTTCAACGGCGCGAGCGTCGTCCGGCCGGACCTCTCGACCATCGAGGCGCAGCTGATCCCGGAAGCCGCCGCCCGGGCGGCCCTGGCGCAGCTCGAAGCCGAGAACCTCGACGTGTGGGTCTTCGCCGAGAGCGCTTGGTGTCTGCGCGACCCGAACGGCCCCTATACCGATCTCGAGCGCCGGACGATCGGCGCAGAGCCGCGCGTGGTCGCAGATCTCGGGACGCTCATGAGCGCGGTCTCGAAGATCGTCGGGGTCAGCCGCGATCACGCCCATCTCGCCGCCTGCGAGGACCGGATTGGGGCGGCGCTCGCCGACCGCGCCACCGTGCACCGCTCGCAGGCCTATTACCTCGACGTGACGCCCCCCGGGCTCGACAAGGGCCGGTTCGTGACCTGGATGAGCCGCCATCTCGGCATCCCGCCCGAGCGGATCGCGACCTTCGGGGATGCCGGCAACGACCGGCCGATGTTCGCCCGCAGCGGTTTTTCCGTAGCGATGGGCAACGCCGAGGCGGCCGTGAAATCCGCCGCCAGCGCCGTCACGGACAGCAACGGTGCCGATGGCTTCGCGCACGGAGTCGAGCGCTTCATCCTGCCGTGACCGCCCTCTGGGCGCAGCGCCCTGTGGATAAGCAGGATGGTTAACCGGACGGTCCGTGCCTGTGGCCGGCGAAGCACAGACGCACCCGACGCCTCCGTCGCCCACAGGCTGACGAATCCGGGCCGCTTTCCGGCCTCATTTCCCCGCGACCTAGCTTGACCAGAACAAGCTGGACCGGGTCTCGGAATGCATCGCTTTCTCCTGGCTGCCGCTCTCGCGGTCGCGCCCGTCGCCGCCTTCGGGCAGGCCCCGCGCGACAACATCGACGCGTTGATCGAGCAGCAGGCCAAGGCGAACGGCGTCCCGGCGAGCTTCGTCCACGCGGTGGTCAAGCGCGAGAGCAACTACAATCCGAACGCGAAGGGCGGCAGCGCCCTCGGGCTGATGCAGATCAAGCACGCGACGGCCCGCAGCCTCGGCTATACCGGCGACGCCGCGGGGCTCCTCGATCCGGCGACCAACCTGCGCTACGGCGTCGCCTACCTGGCGGGGGCCTATCGCACCGCCCAGGGCAACGTCAGCCAAGCCTACCAGTACTACAACCGCGGCTATTACTACGCCGCCAAGCGCCAGGGCATCTCCAGCGAGGTCGCCTCGGTGGTGGCCCCCGTGGCGGCTTCGGCCAGCGCCCTGGCGAGCCTGTTCGGCGGCGGCGTCAGCGATTCCACCGCCGCTTCGGCGGCCCTGGCCTATGCGCCGACCGCCGCCGCGGTGGCGGCGGTGCCGACCGAGACGGTCGAGGTCCCGCTGCCGCCCCGGCGCCCGGTCGCCCTCAACGGCCCGGCCGAATATGCGAGCCTCACGGTCGAGCCGGCCGCCGCAGCCGCGAGCCCGGTCGTGCAGATGGCCTCGGCTGAGGCCGTGGAGGTACCGCTGCCGCCGCGCCGCCCGGCCGGACTCGGCGCCGCAATGGCGGAGGCCGCACCGGCTCAGCTCGCCGAGCTGCGCCTCTCGCCGCAAGCCGAGACGGCCGCGATGACGCAAGCGGCCGCGACGGCCTCGGGCGCCGAGGCGATCGAAGTGCCGCTGCCGCCGCGCCGGCCGTCGATCCAGTTGCTGGCCGCGGCCACGCCGCGCCGCGCCCCCGCCGCCGCCGCCACACCCGTCCGTGAGGCCACGGCCATCCCGGTCGAGTGACGTTGCGCCAGGCTAAACAACCAGCGCTTGTCTCACGTCTGCCCACACGATGATCCTGCTCAAGGCTTGACCACCGGGCCGTTCCGCAACACATAGGCGCCACGCCAGCAACAGGAGTGGATCGACGCGGCACTGGCCCGTCGATCGATCGAAGCCGCCGGGCACAGGCGGTGAAATACAGATTCCAGGGCAGGACACGCCGGGCTTCGTACGAACAGTCGGGCAGCACCCGCTCGATCCGCGGGTGCGAATCAGAATTCATCTTGAAGTGGCAGACATGCAGGGCAAGCACTCTGCTTTCGGGCTGGCAGGAAAGCGGACGACGCCATGACCGGCGTGTTGGAACAGGAATCGCTCTTTCTCACGGATCTCGGGCGGCGCGTCAGACACGCGCGCACCGTGCGCGGCCTGTCGCGCAAGGTGCTGTCCCAGACCTCGGGCCTGTCGGAGCGCTACATCGCGCAGCTCGAGGGCGGGCAGGGCAACGTCTCGATCATCCTGCTGCGGCGGGTCGCCAACGCCATGGGCGTGCGCCTCGACGACCTGATCACCGGCAATGACGGCTTGCCCGACTGGCCGGTTGTCCGCGATCTCCTCGGTCAGGCGACCCCGGCCCAGATCGCCGCTGCCAAGGAAGCTCTGTCCGGCGGCAGCCGGCAGGAATCGAGCGGCCGCCTGCGCGTGGCGCTGATCGGCCTGCGCGGCGCCGGCAAGTCGACCCTGGGCAAGCTCGCGGCGGAGCGCCTGGGCTGGACCTTCGTCGAGCTGAACGCCGAGATCGAGCGCGAGAACGCGCTCTCGGTGCAGGAGATCTTCGCGATCTACGGCCAGGAGGGCTACCGCCGGCTGGAACAGGCGGCGCTCCGCCGGCTGACCGAGCATCCGGGGCCGCTGATCCTGGCGACCAGCGGCGGCATCGTCGCCGAGCCGCTGACTTACGACCTGTTGCTCCAGGCGTTCTACACGATCTGGCTCCGCGCCCGCCCCGAGGAGCATATGAGCCGGGTGCGCGAGCAGGGGCACCTGGCCACCACCGGCGACCATGCCTCGGCGATGCAGGAGCTGCGCGCCGTGCTGGCGAGCCGGGAGCCGCTCTACGCCCGGGCCTCGGCCACGGTCGACACCTCCGACATCCCGCTCCAGACCATGGTCGACCGGCTGACCACGGCGATCGAGGCGCGGTTCGGCGAGGCGGTCGTCGCCGGCTGAGCGGCTTCCGGAACCGGTGACAGGGACGCCGGTGCGGCATCTCCCTCGGGCGCGTGACCCTTGATCGACGTGGTGCGGCGCACCACGCTATGGCATCGTCTCACCCAGGTCCGCCAAGTTTCGGAACGCACGATGCATGAGACCAAGCGCCTTGCGCATGGCTTCGCCTGTAGGACGATGTGCTAGGATCACCCGCGACGGCGGGGTCCTTCACCTCGCTCGTTGCCGTACCAGGGCTTCGCTGCAGCGCCCGGCCGGACCGGGCGACGGGGCCGGATCCGCCGTCGGAACAGCGAGCCCGACATCTCGATCATGAGCCACCGTCCATGAGCGCCAGTCCAGCCCTCAGCCCAGCCTTCAACCGCGATGCGGGCGACCTCGCGGTCTGCGATCCGGTCTGGTCGCGGCTGCGCGCCGAGGCCGAGGACGTGCTGCGTACCGAGCCCCAGCTCGCCTCCTTCATCGTCGCGACGATCCTGAACCACGCTACCCTGGAGGGTGCCGTCGCCCACCGGGTCGCGGCCCGGCTGGGGCACCCGTCGCTGCCGGCCGAACTCGTCGCTCACGCGTTCCACGAGGCGATCGCGGCGGATCCCGCCATCGGTCAGGCGTTCCGGGCCGATATCGGTGCGGTGATCGATCGGGACCCCGCCACCCTGCGGGCGCTGGAGCCGGTCCTGTACTTCAAGGGTTTTCACGCGCTCCAGGCCTATCGCCTCGCCCACCACGTCTGGACCCGGGGGCGGCGCGACCTCGCGCTCTACCTGCAGAGCCGGGTCTCCGAGGTGTTCCAGTGCGACATCCACCCAGCCGCCCGCATCGGCCGGGGCGTGTTCCTCGACCATGCCACCGGCCTCGTGGTCGGCTCGACCGCGGTGATCGAGGACGACGTGTCGATCCTCCACGGGGTGACGCTCGGCGGCACCGGCAAGCAGCGCGGCGACCGCCATCCCAAGATCCGCCGCGGCGTGATGATCGGCGCCGGCGCCAAGATCCTGGGCAATATCGAGGTCGGCGCCTGCGCCCGGGTGGCGGCGGGCTCGGTGGTTTTGCGGCCGGTCCCAGCCAACACCACGGTGGTCGGCGTGCCGGCCCGCGTCGTCGGCACCGCGGGCTGCGACGATCCGGCCCGGGCCATGGACCAGCTGGTCGCCCTCGATCAGTTCATCCATGTCGGCGACGGGATCTGACACCCGACGAGGCTGCGCTTGCCGCTCCGCCGCTTGCGTGGCAAGCCCTCCGCCGATCCGGGCGCCAGCGCCGCACCGTCATCGTCGCCATGGGAGGCCAGACAGCGTGACCAAAGCCGAGACCGCGAAGCTGCAGGACTACCTGCGCCGCAAGTTCGCCAACAACAACATCCGCCTGACCGCGATGAAGACCGGCGATTCCGCCGAGGTGTTCATCGGCGAGGAGTCGATCGGCGTCATCGCCGACGACAAGGAGGACGGCGACGATTCCTTCGTCTTCCGCATGGCGATCCTCGACATCGACCTCGAGGAAGAGGCCTGACGCGCGCATCGCGGGCCGGGTTCCACCGGCCCGCGCCTGTGTACGGGTTAAGGCTAACCCGCGTGATTGCTTAACAATCAGTAAACCGTGTGGCTAAACTGCGCGCAGCCTTTTCAGGAGCGCGAATAATGGTCCTCACGCCTGCGGCCCTCGAATCGATCCGGACCCTGTTCATCGGCCTCGCCCTGTCCGGGCTGATCGCCAGCGCCTTCGAGCTGTTCGCCGCCCGGCGCGCGAGCTTCAGCCTGCTGGAGCGGGGCGGCCTGCCCGCAGTGGCGGCCCTGCCGATGCTGGCCTTCTCGGCCCCGTTCATCATTCTGCGCAACACCCTGCGCGGCCGGAAGATCGAGGGCCGCCCGATGCCGTTCGTGATGCTGGCCACCGTCATCGCCTGCGGCTGGGGCCTGCTCTCGGGCCGGGTCGCCCTCGACCTCGCGGCGATGCTGGTCGGCGCCTGAGGACCCATCAGGGCTCCGCGGTCGCTACCTGCGCTGCCCCGTCCCGGCCCTCCAGGGAGACCCACGCCGTCCCGTCCTGGCCCGCGCGCTTGATGAAGCTGTAGCCGGTGCGCCGCCACGGGCGGATCGCGTCGGTCTTGTTGTCGAGGATGAGATCGCCCTGATCGGTGCGCACCGTCAGCACCGCGTGGCCGGCATTGGTCTCGTCGATCACCACGGTCATCAGCAGGGCCCGCCGGGGCAGGCCGCGCTCGGCCAGCATACGACGCTTCAGCAGCTGGTAATCCTCGCAATCGCCGAACCCGTCATCCGGAAAATCCCAGCGGTCGACCACACCCCAATGCGCCTGGTCGGTGATCGGCCGGATGCGGCTGTTGACCCGGTGATTGACGCTGCGCAGCGTCCGCCACACCGCCACGGTGAGCGGGATCGCGGCCGGCTGCGCGGCGTCGATGGTGCACTCCTCCGGCATGCGCCCGCAGAATTCGGTCCAGCCGGTGATCGCGCCGACGGGGCCGTTGGCTTCGGGGGCGGTCGCCCCCTCCGGCAGGGTCAGACGCGCATGGGCGTGGGTGTTGGCGCCGCCCAGCATCAGGATCGTGCCGACCAGGGCGAGGCTCGCGACTTGGCGGGCTCGGCGTAGCGGCGTCGACCATCCGCGCCAGTGCGGCGCGAGGAGCGCGAGAGCCGGAATCCCACCATCCGCGTGCCGCATGGATCACGCCCCACCGACCGATGATGACGGGAAGGTGACACGCGCGCGTGCAACGCACAATGGCTAAAGGTGGCGGGGTGAACGCCCGAAGCCGGGGATTGGTTCCACGCCAAGAAGGTGTTGCATCCGCGTCGCTGCAATCCACAGCATGCGCTGGCGGAATGGCCGCCCTGCTCCTCTCCGGAAAGTCTTGATTCCACCGAGCTTTGCCGGCTTGAGACAGGGGAGCTCCGCGCTGAGATTCGCGGGTGGATCAGAAGCTTCGCAAGAACCCGGCCATCCCAACGCGGGATCGCCGTCAGGCCAGAGAAGGATTTCACGATGCAGCCCGCCATCCAGCAGGTGATCAGAGCGCTCGCCGAGGATGGCAGGGCCGGTGCCATCGGCATCGCCGAGCATGCCGTGGAAGCCTACCTCGCCGGCTCGCCCACCGAGGGCGACCGCGCCCTGTCGCGCGACATCCTGGTCCGCGACCTGGCCAGCCTCCGGGGCATCGCCCCGCATCTGGCCGGCTTCATCGGCCGGGTCGAGACCTTCGTGGCGACCCTCGCGCAGCCCTCGCTGAGCCGCGCCGCCTGACGAAGACTTCTCGGGACGCTGTCCCGAACCCTGCCAAAGGGCCTGAGGCCCTGCCCTTTCAAGGTATTGGGCTGAGAGTCAGGACATGGCGTCGGGCCGGTCTGCCCGGCCCTTTTCCCGGGCGCATGCAGCGTCAGCGGAATGCGACCCGGGACCCAGCACATGACGGCGCGAAGCGTCCGTCTGATCAGCCTGTGCCGCTGGCGCGGCGCTTCGTGTGCTGGGTCCCGGATCAGGTTCCGCTTCGCTTCACCTGTCCGGGAAAGGGGCGCGCGTGATCTGCTCGGGAGCCCCGATCCTACGACGCGCACGGGGCCAGACACCTTGAAATGGCTGGGCCTGACGCCCTTTGGAAACCCCTGACTTGCTGGCTGGCCGAAAGCTCGATCAGCGGTTCGCCGTGGTGACCGGAGAGGTGACGCCGCCGAGCGACACCCAGGCCGTCGCGTCCTGGCTCTCGCGCTTGATGAACACGTAGCCGGTCTTGTGCCAGGCCTCGATCACGCTGGTCTTGTTGTCGAGGATCAGGTCGCCGCGGTCGGTGATCAGGGTCAGGACCGCGTGGCCCTCGCCCTTCTCGTCGATCACCACGGTCATCCGCATCGCCCGCCGGGGCAGGCCGGCCTCGGCCAGCAGGTGGCGCTTGAGCAGCTGGAAATCCTCGCAATCGCCGATGCCGTCCTCGGCGAGGTCCCAGCGGTCGGCGACGTGGAGGTGCTCCATGTCGGTCTGCGGCTCGACCGACTTGTTCACCCGGCGGTTGATCGAGACGATCGTCGCCCAGGTCGTCGGGTTGAGGCTGATGCGGGCCGGCTCGCTCCGGTCGACGGTGCATTCCGCCGCGTAGGACTGGCAGAACGTCACCCACGCCGCGATCGGGCGGGCGTCGCCGAGCACCTTGGCGCCGGTTTCCGAAGGCAGGCTCGCCAGGGTCTGGGCCTCGGCGGTGACCGCGAGGCCGAACAGCACCAGCGCGCCGGCGAGCGTCACTCGAACCGTCTTGAGAAGCCCCGCACCCATCGAACCCGTCCTCGCTGCTGAGGACAGGATTGCGCCGCAGAGCCTCCGCGGCGCTGAAGCGGATCGGCGCAATTTTATCGATTCGCCCGCGGCGGCAGGCTCTAGCGCGACAACGTCGACGGGGGACTTGAGAACCCCGGCGAATGCGCGGCTTCCGGTTCGGAAACCGGAAACCTTGAGCGTTCCTTCAGGGCCCCAGCAGCTTCACGAAGGCGGCACCGGCCCCGAAGAATGCGGCGCCGGCCGCCATCCCGGCGAGACCGATCTGCCAGGGGGCAAGCGCGCGGTCGCGCTCCAGCTTCGCCGCCTCAGCCATCAGCTTCTTCTGCTCGGCCACGAATTTCTGCGACTCTTCGATCGCGCGCAGCACCCGCGTGACCTGCTCGGCGAAATCGAGCGAGTCGGGAGCGGACGTGTCGGCCATCGACCCTGATTCCTCAGCGTTCCGGTGACGATAACCTGAGGGCTCCTCGGCGCGACGGCAAGGGGCTCACACGCGCCCGGGACGATCGTCGATCCGGTTGCGGAAGCCGGATCGACGGCCTCCCTCACCCCGCCGTCTGGTCGAGCTTGCGCTCCGTCTCGCCCTTCAGCTCCGGGAAATCCGCCTGCGTGTAGGCCCGGCCCCGGTGCGGGTCCTCGGTCACGCCGTCATGCTCCAGGCGGCGCAGCTGCACCCGGCGGATCTTGCCCGAGATGGTCTTGGGCAGCTCGGTGACGAATTCGAGCCCGCGCAGGCGCTTGAACGTCGCCAGCCGGGCGTTGGTGAAGCGGAAGATGTCCAGCGCCGTCTCCGGGCCGGCCGAAGCCCCCGCCACCAGCGAGACATAGGCCTTCGGGATCGTGTGGCGCATCGGATCGGGGATCGGCACCACCGCGGCTTCCGCCACCGCCGGATGCTCGATCAGCACGCTCTCCAGCTCGAACGGGCTGATCCGGTAGCCCGACGACTTGAACACGTCGTCGGCGCGGCCGACGAAGGTGTAGCAGCCCTGGTCGTCCACGAAGGCGACGTCGCCGGTGTGGTAGAGCGCGCCGTCCGCGCCAGACAGGTTGCCGATGCCGTCGTCGTAGCCCTGCATCAGGCCGGCGGGGCGGTGGACGCCGAGTTCGAGGCAGACCTCGCCCTCGGAGGCCGGCTCGCCGTCGGCGTCGAGCACGCGCACCCGGTAGCCCGGCAGCGGACGGCCGAGGGCGCCGGGCACCACCGGCTGGCCGGGGGTGTTGGCCATCAGGGCCGTGGTCTCGGTCTGGCCGTAGCCATCGCGGATCGTGACGCCCCAGGCGTCCTTCACCCGCTCGATCACCTCGGGATTCAGCGGCTCGCCGGCGGCGCAGATCTCGCGCAGGGCCAGCGATCGGCTGGTCAGGTCCTCCTGGATGATCATCCGCCAGACGGTGGGCGGCGCGCAGAGCGTGGTGGCGCGGGTGCGCTCCAATTGCGTGAGCAGCGCGGCTGCGTTGAACGGCGCCTGGTTGATCACCAGGATGGTCGCACCGGCATTCCAGGGGGCGAAGAACGACGACCAGGCGTGCTTGGCCCAGCCGGGCGAGGAGACGTTGCAATGCACGTCCCCGGGCTGGAGCCCGAGCCAGTACATGGTCGAGAGTGCCCCCACCGGATAGGAGCGGTGGCTGTGGCGCACCAGCTTCGGCTTCGCGGTGGTGCCGGAGGTGAAGTAGAGCAGCAGCGGATCTTCGGCCGCGGTGGGTCCGTCAGGTGTGAAGGTCTCGGGCGCGCCGGACGCGTCCTCGTAGGCGCTCCAGCCGTCGGTCGCCGCGCCGGTGACGATGCGGATCGCGCCGCCGGTCTCAAGGCCGGAGAAGCGCCCGAGCTGCTCGGGCCCGGCCACGATCGCCCGGGGCCGGCCGCGGCCCAGGCGGTCGGCGAGTTCGTCCGCCGTAAGCAGGGTGGTGGCGGGGATGACCACGGCCCCGAGCTTCATCGCCGCCAGCATGGTCTCCCACAGGGCCGGGACGTTGCCGAGCAGCAGGAGCAGGTGGTCGCCGCGCTTCAGCCCGAGCCCGCGCAGGTGGTTGGCGACCTGGTTGGACCGGCGCGCCATCTGCCCGAAGGTCAGGCTCTGCTCGGCGCCGCTGGCGGCCTCGACGATGTGGAGCGCAGTGCGGTCGCGGCTCTCGGGACCGGCGAGCTCGGCGTCGAACCAGTCGAGCGCCCAGTTGAACGGCACCGGGTCCGGCCAGGCGAAGGCCGAAACCGCCGCCGCATAGTCGGTGCGATGGGCCAGCAGCAGATCGCGGGCCTCCCGGAAGCTAGGCATGGTCGTTCCCCCCGTCGTTCTTGTTCGGCCGGCAGATCCGGCCCCTCCCGCCCTCAGGCGGGAATCAGGTCCTCACCGGCCTCGCCGCGCGCGAGGCGCTGCACCATGCCGGCGTGGAAATGGCGGATCTCGTCGGCGATCGCCTCCACCGCGCGGCTGTTGCGGGGGAAATCGTCGGCGTTGAGCCCGATCAGGCCGGTGGTGTAGCCGGTCTCGTTGTTGTCGAATGGGTCGGCATAGAGCCAGGTCCACCAGTCCCGGGCCGGGACAAGGCTCGCGCCGGGCTTGACCCGCAGCGCCGCCAGGAACCGGAAATGCCGGATCAGCTCCTTGCGCCAGACCGCCCGTGTCTCCGCGGCCGCGTCGAAGGCCAGCAGCTTCACGAGATGCTCGTTGATGGTCTCCTCCCGCCCGCGCGCCTTCTGGGCGACGATCGCGCGCGGGAAGGCCATCTCGAAGCGAGCTTCGCTATCGCGGTCCAGGACGTCCATCGCCCATGCCCCCGCTCAGGTGTTCTCGAACCGGGCCGGCCGCTTCTCCACGAAGGCGGCCATGCCTTCCTTCTGGTCCTTGGTGGCGAACATCGCGTGGAAGACCCGGCGCTCGAAGCGCACGCCCTCGGTGAGGGTGGTCTCGTAGGAGCGGTTGACCGCCTCCTTGGTCATCATCGCGATCGGCAGCGACATGGACGCGATGGTCTCGGCGGCCTTGAGCGCCTCGTCGAGGAGCTGGTCCGCCGGGATCACCCGCGAGACCAGGCCGGCGCGCTCGGCCTCGGCGGAATCCATCATCCGGCCGGTCAGGCACATCTCCATGGCCTTCGACTTGCCGACGAAGCGGGTGAGCCGCTGGCTGCCGCCGATCCCCGGCATGACGCCGAGCTTGATCTCGGGCTGGCCGAACTGCGCCGTGTCGGCGGCCAGGATGAAGTCGCACATCATGGCGAGCTCGCAGCCGCCGCCGAGCGCGTAGCCCGCCACCGCGGCGATGATCGGCGTGCGCACGGCCGTGAACCGCTCCCATTCGGCGAAGCGGTCTTGCGCATACATCTCCGCGTAGGTCGCGTGCTGCATCTCCTTGATGTCGGCCCCGGCCGCGAAGGCCTTGGCCGAGCCGGTGATGACGATGCAGCCGATGCCAGGATCCGCATCCGCCTCGGTCGCCGCCCGGATCACCTCGCCGGTGAGCTGCGCGTTGATGGCGTTGAGCGCCTTCGGGCGGTTCAGGGTGATCAGCAGGACGCGCCCGCGCGTCTCCGTCAGGATCGTCTCGTAGGCGTCCATCACGACTCACTCCCTGGGCCGCGAAGCATACGGATGATCGCGGAAAAGTCCTCTCCCCCGTGGCCGAGGCCCTCGAACAGCCCGTAGATCTGCGCCGCCTCGGCGCCGAGCGGCGTCGCCGCCCCCGAGGCGAGGGCCGCCGCCTGCGCCAGCCGGAGATCCTTCAGCATCAGCGCGGCGGCGAAGCCGGGCTTGTAGTCGGCATTGGCCGGGGAGGTCGGCACCGGGCCCGGCACCGGGCAGTAGGTGGTCAGCGACCAGCACTGGCCCGAGGAGACCGAGGCGACATCGTAGAGCGCCTGGTGCGACAGCCCGAGTTTTTCGCCAAGCGCGAAGGCCTCGCTGACGCCGATCATCGAGATTCCGAGGATCATGTTGTTGCAGATCTTGGCCGCCTGCCCGGCGCCGGCCGCGCCGCAATGGAACACGTTCTTGCCCATGGCCTTCAGCAGGGGCTCGGCCTTCGCGAAGGCGGCCTCGGCTCCGCCGGCCATGAAGGTCAGCGTCCCGGCCTTGGCGCCGCCGGTCCCGCCGGAGACCGGCGCATCCACCGACAGGCAGCCCCGCGCCTCGGCGAGTCCGTGGGCCTTGCGCGAACTCTCGACATCCACGGTCGAGGAATCGATCAGCAGGGTGCCGGCGGGCAGCGCGTCGGCGAGCTGCGTCCAGACCTCGACCACATGCCGCCCGGCGGGCAGCATGGTGACCACCACCTCCGCCCCCTCGGCCGCCTCCAGGACCGAGCCCGCCACCACGATGCCCGCGGCTTGGGCCGTTTCCAGGGAGGCCGGTGCCAGGTCGAACCCGCGCACGGTGTGCCCCGCCTTCACGAGGTTGGCCGCCATGGGCCCGCCCATGTTGCCGAGACCGATGAACCCGATGGTCTGTGCCATCATACCCCTCCCGTTCGCTTGTTCGTGCCCCTCCCAACCATCCCCTCATCCTGAGGTGCGGCGAAGCCGCCTCGAAGGAGGGCTCCAGGGATCGCGCGGCGACCTGGAGGGCTCCTTCGAGGCCGAGCGATCCTATGGATCGCCGGGCACCTCAGGATGAGGTGGGTGGTGGGAGAGGCGGCCTCACATCACACCGGCCCCGTGCGGCCTTGAGAAAACACCGGCTCCGCCCGTGGCTCGAGCCAGCGGGCGATCCGGGCCGGGTCGACCGCGTCGAGGCTCGGCGGGTTCCAGCGCGGGCTCTTGTCCTTGTCGATCACCGCCGCCCGGATGCCCTCGCGGAAATCGCCCTCCTCCAGCAGCGCCAGCGAGGCGTGAAACTCGCGCTCCAGGCAGGCTTCGAGGTTGGGCGAGCGGCGGCCGAGGCGCAGCAGGCAGAGGGTCAGGACCAGGCTCGACGGGGACTTGGTCAGCAGGGTCTTCCGGGTCGCCGCCGCGAAGTCGGACCCGTCCGCCTCCAGGGCGGACAGGATCTCGTCGACCATGTCGAAGGCGAAGCAGCGGTCGATGACCTCGCGATGCTGCGCCAGGGGCGGCTCGCCCGGATCGCGCGCCAGGCGGCCGATCGCGTCCCGCACGCCCGCATCGCCGGCATCGGGGGGCAGCGCCGAGAGCGCGTCGATCAGGTCGGGCAGCGCCTGCACGGGCACCAGCAGGTCGGCAAGTCCGCAAAAAATCGCGTCGGCGGCGCCGACCGGCTCGCCGGTCAGGCCGAGATAGGTGCCGATCTGGCCGGGCGCCCGCGGCAGCAGCCAGGTGCCGCCGACATCCGGCAGGTAGCCGATGCCGGTCTCCGGCATGGCGACGCGGGAGCGCTCGGTGACGACCCGGTGGGCGGCATGCCCCGCGAGGCCGACGCCGCCGCCCATGGTGATGCCGTCCATCACCGCCACGAACGGTTTCTCGTAAGTCGCGATCCGCGAATCCAGCCGGTACTCGTCCCGCCAGAATTCTTCCGCGAAGGCGGTGCCCGAGCTGTCGTACAGGCCGCGCAGGTCGCCGCCGGCGCACAGGCCGCGCTCGCCCTCGCCGGTGAGCAGGACCGCGGCGAGGCCGGGATCGGCCGAGAACTGGTTCAGGGCCGCGTCGATCGCCAGGACCATCCCGTGGGTCAGGGCGTTCAAGGCCTTGGGCCGGTCGAGGCGCAGGCGCCCCAGCGCGCCGACGCGCTCGACGATCACATCGCTCATCAGCGTCCCCCGGTCAGCGCGCGGGCGATGATCACCCGCATGATCTCGTTGGTGCCCTCAAGGATCTGGTGCACGCGCAGGTCGCGGACGATCTTCTCGATCCCGTACTCGGCGAGATAGCCGTAGCCGCCATGGAGTTGCAGGGCCTGGTTGGCGACCTCGAAGGCGGCGTCGGTGACGTGGCGCTTGGCCATGGCGCAGAGCGTCGTGGCAGCTGGATCCTTGGCGTCCAAGGCCGCGGCGGCATGGCGCAGGAAGGTGCGCGAGACCTCCAGGGCGGTCGCCATGTCGGCGAGCCGGAACTGCAACGCCTGGAAGTCGCTGAGCCGGGCCCCGAAGGCGCGCCGGTCGCCCATATAGGCCAGCGTCTTGTCGAGGGCCGACTGGGCGCCCCCCAGGGCGCAGGCGGCGATGTTGAGCCGGCCGCCGTCGAGGCCGCTCATGGCGATGCGGAAGCCCTGGCCCTCGGCGCCCAGGCGGTTCACCACCGGGACCCGGCAGCCGTCGAACCGCACGGCCCGGGTCGGCTGCGCGTTCCAGCCCATCTTGCGCTCTTCCGCGCCGAAGGAGAGGCCGGGCGTCCCCTTCTCGACCACGATTGCTGAGATGCCCTTCGGCCCCGCCTCACCGGTGCGGACCATGCAGACGTAGAGGTCGCTGACGCCGGCGCCGGAGATGAACTGCTTCTCGCCGGTGAGCACGTAATGGTCGCCGTCCCGCTCGGCGCGGGTGCGCAGCGCCGCCGCGTCGGAGCCCGAGCCCGGCTCGGTCAGGCAGTAGCTGGCGATGGTCTCCATGCTCATCAGGGCCGGGATCCAGCGCTGGCGCTGGTCCGCGTCCCCGTAGGCGTCGATCATCCAGGCGCACATGTTGTGGATCGACAGGAACGCCGCCACGGTCGGGCAGCCGGTGCTCAGAGCCTCGAAGATCAGGGCGGCATCGAGCCGCGACAGGCCCGAGCCGCCGACATCCTCGCGCACGTAGATGCCGGCCATGCCGAGCGCCGCGGCCGCCCGCAGGGTCTCGACCGGAAACGTCTTGTCCCGGTCCCAGTCGAGGGCGTGCGGCGCGATATGCTCGGCCGCGAAGCCAAGCGCCATCTCGCGGATCGCGGTCCGGTCCTCATCGAGCCCGAAACTCATGGGCATCACTCCAATAGGTCAGAACGGACGCTTCCCTCCCCCCTCTGCGGGGGAGGGTGTCCCCTGCGTCAGCAGGCGTCGGGCTGCGGGAGCCCGGTTTCCTGATCAAGCAGGGCCGGCCGGAGGGCGAGTGCCGTATCCTACACCGTCGCTCCCCTCTGCCGACCCCCTCCGGGTACCACGCTCCCCCGCAGAGGGGGGACGCACACGCGCGCTCGTCTCGCCGTCCGCCTGAGTCAGCACCGATCTGTGAACATCGTAGCCCGGCCGGGACCGGGGCGCCGCGCTGCATCGTGAGCGGGGTGATCGACACAACCGTCTCGATAAGGCGGGCTCCATCCGACCGGCCGCTCCCATCCAGCCTCCTGCCCCTCGCCCAAGCCGTCGTCGCGGTACAAAAGAAAACCCCGCCCGGCTCGCGCCGGACGGGGTCTCGAAATCGT
>NZ_JAKSYO010000149.1 GCF_022829635.1 Methylobacterium sp. E-066 | reverse complement strand
CTTGCAGGTCGGCAGCGAGTGCCAGGCCCCAATCCTTGGCCGCACCATAACCGTCGAGGTCCTCGAGTTCCGAACCCGTCTGAAGGGAGTCGGCCTTGGCTGCCATCACCCGGGCGAGGGCGTCGATACAGGCATCGCGTGGGGCGGCACCCCCGAAGGCGATCGGCAGGTCGGCGATGTCGAGGGTCCGAGCCAGCTCGGGATCGTTCCGCCGTGTCGGGCCTCCCCCGGCGACCGCTTCGATGACGAGGTCGAGCGCGCCCTGCTCCAGGCCGGGAAGCGCGATGCGATGCTCGGCAGCGCGCAGGAGATCGCGCGGCAGCTGGCGGGTCGGATCGGGCG
>NZ_JAKSYO010000040.1 GCF_022829635.1 Methylobacterium sp. E-066 | reverse complement strand
CTGATGTGGCGGGGGAAGGCGTCGATCTTGCCGGTCCGCGCGGCCGGGCTCAAGCCTTACCAGGCGTGAGGAGTCTTGTTTGTCGTCTTAGCGGGAGATCAGACCGACCCGCGCGTCCCCTCCCCCCTCTGCGGGGGAGGGTGGCCCCTGCGTCAGCAGGGGTCGGGAGAGGGGAACCCGGGTTCAGGACAAGGCGGGGCCGATGTGAAGGCCGCAGCCCTATTCTGCACCGTCGCTCCCCTCTCCCGACCCGCTTCGCGGGCCACCCTCCCCCGCAGAGGGGGGAGGGAGAGTGCGTCACCTCTGTAGTGGGCCTCTATCGGGCCGCTCAATCATCCTCGTCGTGCTTGTCCAGCCCGTTGATCGCCTGGCCGTTGATCTTGGCCTTGAGCACGTTGGACGGCTTGAACACCATCACCTGGCGGGGCTCGATCGCCACTTCGACGCCGGTCTTGGGATTGCGGCCGACGCGCTTGCCCTTGCTGCGCACCACGAAGGAGCCGAACGAGGACAGCTTGACCGTCTCGCCCCCCGCCAGGCAGGCGCAGATCTCCGACAGCACGGTCTCGACCAGGGCGGCGGATTCGGTCCGCGACAGGCCCACCTGGTGGTAGACGGCCTCGCTCAAGTCGGCGCGCGTCACCGTCTTGCCTGCCATGCCGTGTCCCCTCGCCCGCTCTTCTCTTCCGGCAGCCCACAGGCGCGGCGAACTCGGCCGCACAGCAAGCTGAAGGTGTATCCCTATGATCCGGCACGCTAATCGGCGCCCGCCGCCCGGTCAACCGCGGGGAGGCCTGGAATCGGTCCAGCCCGTCACCAACGGATCAGCGCCGCGCCCCAGCTGAAGCCGCCGCCGATCGCCTCGATCATCACCAGATCGCCGGGCTGGATGCGGCCGTCCCGCCGGGCGACGTCGAGAGCCAGGGGAATCGAGGCGGCCGAGGTGTTGCCGTGACGGTCCACGGTCAGCACGATCTTCTCGCGGGCGATGCCGAGCTTGTCGGCCGAGGCCTCGATGATCCGGCGGTTGGCCTGGTGGGGCACGAACCAGTCGAGGTCGTCCGCCGTGAGTCCGGCCTGCGCGAAGGCGTCCGCGATCACGTCGGTGACCTGCCCGACCGCGAACCGGAACACCTCGCGGCCCTCCATGCGCAGATGCCCGGTGGTTCCCGTAGAGCCCGGGCCGCCATCGACATAGAGTTTCTCGCGGTGCCGTCCGTCCGAGCGCAGGCTGGCGCAGAGGACGCCGCGCTCGCCGGCATCCGCCCGCGCCTCCAGCACCACCGCCCCGGCGCCGTCGCCGAACAGCACGCAGGTGGTGCGGTCCTCCCAGTCGAGGATCCGCGAAAACGTCTCGGCGCCGATCACCAGGGCCCGGCGGGCCGAACCGGTGGTCAAAAACTTGTCGGCGGTCGAGACCGCGAACACGAAACCGGCGCAGACCGCCTGGAGGTCGAAGGCCGCGCCCTGATGGATGCCGAGCGCCGCCTGGATCTGGGTCGCGGTGGCCGGGAAGGTGTGGTCGGGCGTCGAGGTCGCGCAGATCACGAGATCGATGTCGGCGCCGGTCAGGCCGGCATCGTCGAGGGCGGCCTGGGCGGCCCGGGTGCCCAGCACCGAGGTGGTCTCGCTCGCATCGGCGATGTGGCGCTGGCGGATGCCGGTGCGCTGAACGATCCATTCGTCCGACGTCTCGACCCGCTCGCTCAGCGCGGCGTTGGTCACCACCCGCGCGGGCAGGCTCGATCCGGTCCCGACCACCACCGAGCGGAGCGCCTGCGGAGACTCTGTGCGGAGGGCTGACATCGCTTTCCTTCCCGGACGAGGGGGGCTTGGACATCCCCGCCGGCCGTCAACGCCTTGAACATGTTGTGCGAATCGCCGTCCCCTTACGGACCGGAGGAGCGCACGCCGCTGTGTTTTGTGTGAACGCCCCAGACCGGATGGCGGGTCCGCCCATGTGTCAGTCGGTTTCCGGTCGGATCGGCCGACCAACGATCCAATAATCCGTCATTGCGAGCGCAGCGAAGCAACCGAGGGACACGCCACATTCGGGGATCGCCCGCTGCACTGGGTTGCTTCGCTGCGCTCGCAATGACGGTGAGGGCGCTGCGCGTCTTTTGAACGGACGCTCCGTCAGGTGCGCGAGAAGGAGGCCCGTTTCCATCCCGTTCTTCTACGGACGCTCAAGCCGGCGCCAGAACCGCCGTCTGGTCGAGCATCTCGCGGATGGTGCGGATCATGTCGTGGCGGGCCATGTCGTGGGCCAGGTCGATCGCCGCGGCGAAGCCCTGCGCGTTCTCCGAGCCATGGCTCTTGATGACGATGCCCTCCAGGCCCAGGAACACCCCGCCATTGGCGCGGCTCGGGTTCATCTTGTCCTTCAGGGCCTTGAACGCCTGGCGGGCGAACAGCGCGCCGATCTTGGCCGACAGGGTCCGGGTCATGGCCGAGCGCAGGTAGCTGCCGATCTGCTTGGCGGTGCCCTCGGCGGTCTTGAGCGCGATGTTTCCCGTGAAACCTTCGGTCACCACCACGTCGACGGTGCCGCGGCCGAGATCCGTGCCCTCGACGAAGCCGTGATAGGTCAGGCGCGGGCTGTCCATCTCGCGCAGCAGCCGGGCGGCCTCCTTGACCGCCTCGTTGCCCTTCATCTCCTCGGTGCCGACGTTGAGCAGGCCGACGGTCGGCTTGTCGAGGTCGAACACGATCCGGGCCATGGCCGAGCCCATCACGGCCATCTCGACCAGGTGCTCCGCATCGGTGCCGATGGTGGCGCCGACATCGAGCACGACGCTCTCGCCGCGCACGGTCGGCCACAGGCAGGCGATGGCCGGACGCTCGATGCCCGACATGGTCTTCAGGCAGATCTTCGACATCGCCATCAGGGCGCCGGTGTTGCCGGCCGACACGCAGGCATCGGCCTGGCCGTCGCGCACCGCCTGGATCGCCTGCCACATCGAGGACTTGCCTCGTCCCTGGCGCACCGCCTGGCTGGGCTTGTCGTCCATGGCGACCGCCACGGTGGTGTGGCGGATCTCGACGCAGTCCTTGAGGCGCGGCTCCTTGGCGACCAGCGGCGCGATTACCGCCTCGTCGCCGAACAGCAGGAAGGTCATGTCGGGATGGCGCTCACGGGCCAGGGCGGCGCCGGGCACGACGGTCGAAGGCCCGTGGTCGCCACCCATGGCGTCGAGCGAGATGCACACGCGTTGGGACATATCGTTGCGGGCCGCGGTCTCAGCTGGGCAGGAGGACGGCGGGACGGGCGAGGGCCGGCCGCCAAGCGCGGCGGACCATAGCGATACCGGCCCGCCGGGCAAATGAAATCGGGCCGGCGGCGTCAGGCAATTGTTTCGGGGCGGGCGAATCCCCTGCGGTGCTCGAACCCGGGTAATCCCATTAGCCCCCTCATCCTGAGGTGCCCGCGCAGCGGGCCTCGAAGGAGCCCTCCAGGGATCGCGCGGCCGGCTGGAGGGCTCCTTCGAGGCCTCCGCTGCGCTCCGGCACCTCAGGATGAGGGGGTGGGTTGGATATCCCTAAGCAGAAACCTGCCGCTCAATCCTGCCATCACGCCCAGCGACCCGACCCGTCGCAGCGCCAGGCCGGTCCGCCTCACCCCTCCCCGTCACGGAGCCGGCGCAGCGCGTCGAAAGGCCCCGCATCCTCGCCCGCCACCACCGGCTCGAAGGCGATGCCGGGCTTGCGCGGATAGGGGTCGAGGCCGAGCGCCAGGAACTCGGCCGTGAGCGCGCCGAAATCGATCCGGCCGCCGATCAGCGGATCGGGGATCTCGACATCCTCGGCATCGGTGCCGGCGAGCTGATCGGTATCGGTGAACACCACCTCCACGGGCTCGCGGACCGGCCCCTCGAACGGCTCGAGGCTGACCGTGCAGACCTGCGTCACCACGGCCTCGACCGTGCCGGTCACGGTCATCCGGTTGGTGGAGCCCGAGATCTCGAACCGCCCGACCAGATCGCGGATGGCGGGGATCTTGAAGTCGGCAGCGAGCGCCGTGCACTCGGCCGGGCTCGCCTCGACGGTGACGGCGCCCCGGCCCTGCGGCAGGCGCTCGACGTTGATCCAGCGCGAGAGCGGCCCGCTCTCCGGACCCGTACGGTGTCTCATGTCCTGTCTCCGGTCGGGGCCGGCGCGAAGGCGTCCGGCTCCGGGAAGGGCGGCCCGGCAGCGAGCAGCCCGTCGAGATGGGTTTTCGCCAGCGCCGAATCGGCCGCCAGCACGTAGGCGGCGAGGCCCGCCGCGTCACCCGCGCCGCCCAGCACGTTGCGGGCGAGCACCACGGCCAGGGCCGCGCCGTCGCCGGCGTCGAGGGCGGCATCGTAGCCCGTGGCCCGGCCGTAGAAGGCGGCGCCGAGTTTTTTCATCCGCTTGCCGACGCCCATATCGCCGACGCCGAGTTCGCGCAAAGCGGCGTCGAGCTGGGTGAAGACCGAATTCACCAGATCCTGCGCCACGTCGGCGGCCGGGGCCGGCAACCGGTTCAGCTGGCGCAGAACCAGGATGACGTGCAGGCACAGGGCCTCGAACCGGCCCTCGACGGTGTCGGGCACGGCCAGCCGCGTGTACAGGCCCGGCTGTCGCGCCGCCGCGCTGATGGCCGCGTGCAACGCCTCGACGGCCCGACGTCGCGCGCTGTCGCGCCGGAACAGCCCGGCGATCATCGGCGCCTCGCGGACTTGAAGGAGGCCGAGAACAAAGCCGACACACGCACGTCCCTTCCCCCTCTGCCTACAGTCTACACAGGTTTGAAGCACAAGCGTTGTTGCAGGCTGCGCCGCGCCCCCTCTCCCGTGCGGGAGAGGGTTGGGGTGAGGGACCAGGGCCTTCCGGAGAGGTCGTATCCCTCACCCTGTCCCTCTCCCGCACGGGAGAGGGGACCCGCGCCTTCTGCGCCCACGGCATGATCACGGCTACGGTCGAAACCTGTGTCGCCCGTAGCCCCTCTGCGCAGCAGGGGGAGAGGGGCAGCGCGACAGCGCAGCTTGTGGCTCCCGTCGCGACGTCTCCGGCCACGGCGCTCCCCTCTCCCGCCCCCTGCTGACGTAGAGGGCGCCCATTGGGCCACCTTCCTCCGCAAAGGGGGGAGGGAGAGCGGGTGCGTTGGGCCGGCGCGTGTGGCCAAGCTTGCCTTGTCAAAGCCATATCCCCGCGGTACGGCAACCCACGCCCAAGGCGCAAGCGCCGTCGGAGACATGGACCGGCGGCGGCCTGCGTCGCTCGTCCGTCAACACGCTCTCTGGGGGCCCGATGCGGCGCCGTCTCGTCCAGTCCTTCGCGCGCCTCGCCCTGCTCGGCCTCGCGGGCTCCGGCCTCGCCGGCTGCGTCAGCGAAGAGCTGCGCCACGGCTACCAGGTCGATCAGGCCGCGCTCGCCACGATCAAGCCCGGCATGAGCCCCGAGCAGGTGCTGCAGATCCTCGGCACGCCGTCGACGGTCTCCACGGTGGGCAACAAGTCCTGGTACTACATCTCGCAGAACACCAGCCGGACGATCATGTTCCTGGGCGAGCAGGTCGAGGACCAGAAGGTCACGGCGGTCTACTTCACCTCCGGCTTCAAGGTCGAGCGGGTGGCGCTCTACGGCCTCCAGGACGGCAGGGTGTTCGACTTCATCGAGCGCACCACGCCCACCAGCGGCGCCGACCGGGCCTTCCTCAGCCAGCTGTTCCGCGGCCTCACCCGCTACGAGCCGTTCGGCACCGGCAAGGGCACCAGCGTGGTCCCGGGCGCCAACCGCGGCCTGTGATCGGACGCTGAGGCTTTCCAGGACAACCCGGTCGGTCCCATCCACCACCTCATCCTGAGGCGGCGACGCGCAGCGTCGCCCTCGAAGGAGCCCTCCAGAAGCCTCGGCGATCCCTGGAGCCCTCCTTCGAGGCCCGCTGACGCGGGCCCCTCAGGATGAGGGGATTGGATTGGATGCCGTCCGGAGCGACTCGGGTGACCGCCCTTCCGAGACCGCCAGCCACGTCTCGGGACGATTCGCCAGCCGGGTGATCTCATCCGGCGCGGCGAAGAGATGGTCGGGGCCGAGCGCCGCCAGCGCCCGCGCGTCGGTATAGCCCCAGGCCACCGCGCCGAACGGGCAGCCGAGCGCCCGCGCAGCCTCCAGGTCCCGAACCTCGTCGCCGATGCACAGGGCCCGCGCCGGGGCGACGCCCCGGCGGGCCAGCAGCGCCCGCAACCGCCGCGCCTTGCCGAACAGCGAAGCGCCGCAGGCATAGGCGTCGATGCGCGCCGCGTTCTCCGGCCCAAGCACCCGGCGGACCGTGTCGGCGCGGTTCGACGACAGGATCGCCAGCGGCACCCCCGCTTCGTTGAGCCCAGCCAGCATCGCCGGCACGCCGGGAAACAGCGCGATCTGGCCTGCGTCGCGCGCCGCCAGCGCATGCATGTGGCGGGCGATGAACGGCAGCTTCCAGCGGGGGATGCCGAGTTGGGCCACGATCGCCCGCGCGCCCTGTAGCCGCAGCCCCTCGACCTCGTGGGGCTCGACCCGGCGGAAGCGATAGCGGTCGGCGACGCCGTTCAGGACCGAGCAGAACCAGTCGAAGCTGTCGGCGAGCGTCCCGTCGAAATCGAGCACGACCAGGGATGGCCCGGCCTCACCGGCGCGGCGGCCCATGTCAGGGCCCATGTCAGTGGCGGAGATTCTCGAGGGGCACGCTGAGCCGCATCAGCAGGCCGCCCGGCGCCCAATCGTGCTCCAGCACGCCGTCGAGCTGGCCGGCGACGCTGCGCTCGGCGAGCACCGTCCCGAAACCCTTGCGGGAGGGTTTCGCCGTGACCGGAGGGCCGCCGGCCTCCGCCCAGGTGAGGGTGTAGCGCTCGCCGTCGCGCAGGCCGCTCAAGGTAACGCCGCCCTCCTTGGTGGAGAGCCCGCCATACTTCATCGCGTTGGTGGCCTGCTCGTGCATGATCAGCGCCAGCGCCGTGGCGGTGCGCTCGCCGATCGCGGCATCGTCGCCGGAGATCGCGACGCGGGCCCGGCCGCCCTCCTCGTAGGCGGCCATGATCAGGCGCATCAGTCCGAGGACCGTCTGGCCCTCGACCTCGGGGGCGCTCTCGGGGGAATGCGGGCGGACATATTCGTGCGCCCGGGCGAGGGCGCCGAGCCGCTCCCGGAACGCCGCCGCGAACGGCTTGGCCGCCGGGTCGCTCCGGGCCGTGAGCGCCGCCAGGCCGCCGACCACGGCAAAGATGTTCTTGATCCGGTGAGACAGCTCGCGGATCAGCAGGTCGCGGGCCTCCTCGGCGCGCTTGGCCTCGCGCAGGTCCCGGGTGACGGTGGCGTAGCCGATCTCGGCGCCGGTCGGGTCGCGCACCGGGAAGATGTTGTACAGCACCGCCACCGGCTCGCCGGTGCCGAAATGCCGGAAGGCGAGCTCGCCCTCCCAGTAGCCGGAGCGCCGCACCGCCGGCATCACGGTCTCTGCGAGCACCCGGCGGCTATCCGCGCAGAAAAAATCCTCCATCCGGTGCCGGCGGGCGGCGGCGAGGTCGGCTAGGCCGACCAGGGCCAGGGCCGCCTCGTTGAGATGGGTGACGGCCCCGTCCAGGGTGCAGAGGCCGATGAAGTCCTTGGAGGTCTCCACGATGGCGGCGAGCTTGCGCGCCTCGTCCTCGGCCCGCTTCAGGTCGTCGATATCGGTGCAGGTGCCGAACCAGCGCTCGATCCGCCCCTCCGCGTCGCGGATCGGCATGGCCCGGCCCAGCGTCCACCGGTAGCTGCCGTCGCGATGGCGCAGGCGGTACTCGATCTCGTAGGGCTCGCCGGTGGCGAGCGAATGGCGCCAGCGCGTCCAGGCCCGCTCCTGGTCGTCCGGGTGGAACACGCCGTTCCAGCCCTCGCCGTCGGTGGAGCCGTAGGGCATGCCGGTGAATTCGTACCAGCGGTCGTTGTAATAGTCGTGGAACCCGTCCGGCAGGGTAGTCCAGACCATCTGGGGCATCGCCGCGGTCATCACCCGGAAGCGGCGCTCGCTGGCGGCAAGCTCGGCCTCCCGGGCGGCCACCTGGGCATGGGTCCGGCGGGTTTCGAGCAGCGTCGAGATCTGGCGCGCCAGGGCGGTCAGGGTGGCTTTCTGATCGGCATCGAGGCCTTCCGGCCGCGTCACCCGGTCGAGGACGCAGAGCGCTCCGAGCGGGATACCCTGCGAACCCCGGATCACCGCCCCGGCGTAGAACCGGAAACCCGGCCCCCCGGTCACCAGCGGGTTGTCGATGGTCCTCGGGTCGTCGGCGAGATCGGGGATGATCAGGCTTTCGCCGGCCTCGATCGTGTGGGCGCAAACCGAGCAGTTGATCGGCAATTCGCGCTGGCCGAGGCCGAATTCCGACTTGAACCATTGCCGCTCGGCATCGACCAGGCTGACCAGGGCGACCGGCGCGCGGCAGACATGGGCGGCGATGCGGACGAGATCGTCGTAGAGCGGCTCCGGCTCGCTATCGAGGATCGCGAGGTCGTGCAGTTCCGCGAGCCGGTCCGCTCTGCTCCAGCGCCGGTCGGTCGGTTCGAGATCCGCGCGTGAGTGGGGGGGCGGCACATCCATGGTCTTGCGCTCAAATAGGCGCAGATCGGCTGGATGCCTAGGCACGACCGCGGATTAAGGTTTTCGCGTCCTTGGTGACGGTGCAGGACGAGCAACCGCACAGTCCGCATGCGATTTCCAGAGTGCCGGGGCCCGTCGCGCAGGCCCCGGCACCGCGTTGAAGCAGGCGATCAGGCCGCCCGGGCCTCGTCGAGGGTCGGATAGTCGGTGTAGCCCTTCGGCCCCTGGCTGTACCAGGTGGCGGCCTCGTCCTTGGCGAGCGGCGCGCCCTTGGCGATCCGCTCGACCAGGTCCGGGTTGGCGATGAAGGTCCGGCCGAACGCGATCGCGTCGGCCTGCCCGGCATCCAGCACCTTCTGGCCGCTCACGCCGTCGTAATCGGCGTTGAGGATCAGCGGGTTGCGGAACACCTTGCGCATCGCCGGGGCGATCGGCGGGTGGTCGGCCTTGCCGAAGGTCCCGTCCGGGCCGGGCTCGCGCATTTCCAGGAAGGCGATACCGCTGTCGGCCAGCGCCTGGGCGGCGGCCACGAACAGGGCCTCCGGATCCGAATCGTTGCAGCCCTGAATCTCACCGTTCGGTGACAGGCGCACGCCGGTGCGCTCCGGCCCGGCGACCCCGGCGACCGCGTCGGTCACCTCGCGCAGCAATCGCACGCGGTTGGCGATCGAGCCGCCATACTGGTCGGTGCGGTGGTTGGTGCCGTCGCGCAGGAACTCGTCGATCAGGTAGCCGTTCGCGGCGTGGATCTGCACCCCGTCGAACCCGGCCGCGATGGCGTTGGCGGTGGCGCGCTCGTAATCGGCGAGCAGCCGCGGGATCTCGGAGACCTCCAGCGCGCGCGGCTCGGCGTAGGGCTTCTTGCCGGAAAAGGTGTGCGCCTGGTCCGGGGCCGTGATGGGCGAGGCCGAGACCGGCTTCTCACCGCCCAGGAAGTCCGGATGGACCAGCCGGCCCATATGCCAGATCTGGCAGACGATCTTGCCGCCGCGATCGTGCACGGCCTTCACGATCGGCCGCCAGGCATCGACCTGTTGGTCGGACCAGATGCCCGGCGCGAACGGCCAGCCCAGCCCCTCTTGGGAGATGCCGGTGGCCTCGGTGAGGATCAGCCCGGCGCCGGCACGCTGAGCGTAGTACTCGGCCATGAGCGGGGTCGGCACGTGCTCGCGCGTGGCGCGGCCGCGGGTGAGCGGGGCCATGAAGATCCGGTTCTTCGCCTCGATGGCACCGATGCGGATCGGGTCTAGCAGGGACGGCATGGAAACCTCGTGCTGGTGCGGCGGCGCCGCCTCCGTGTGTCAGACGCCGAGGTGGCGTCGCGGCGCGGTGATGCCAGGGTGCAGCGCACCATGGGGGATCGGTCCGTGCGCGAGCACACGTCCCAGGGACGTGGAATCATCCCAGGAGTTTCGGGAATCGGGGAGCATTCCTGGTTGGTCAGCCGGGGTGCAACGCCGAAAGTCGGAGGCGCGACAGGCCGTGTCGCCGCCGGGCAGGGAATGGGTCGCAGCCGCGCCCGCGAGGTCCTGCGCTAGCTCAGCGGCATGGATCGCATCTTCCCCATGACCCGGGATGCCGGGCTCGACCGTCTCTCCGCCTTCCTCGCGGAGGCCGGTGCCGATTACGCCGCCTCGCGCAACACCGACCGTGGCACGCAGGCGCGGCCGACCACCTCGGCGCTGTCGCCCTATCTGCGCCGGCGCCTGATCACCGAGGCCGAGGTGGTGGCCGCGGCCGACAGCGCCTTCGGCGACGGCGGCGCCGAGAAATTCGTCTCCGAGGTGTTCTGGCGGACCTACTTCAAGGGCCATCTGGAGACCCATCCGGTCGCCTGGACGGACTTTCTGGCCCTGGCCGCGGCGGACCGCGCGCGGCTCGCCGCCGAGCCCGGGCTGCGCCGGACCTACGCGCGCGCGGTCGAGGGCCGGACCGGCATCGACGGCTTCGACGATTGGGCGCGCGAGCTGGTCGAGACCGGCTGGCTGCACAACCATGCCCGGATGTGGTTCGCCTCGATCTGGATCTTCACCCTGCGCCTGCCCTGGGCGCTCGGTGCCGACTTCTTCCTGCGCCATCTCGTCGATGGCGACCCGGCGAGCAACACCCTGTCCTGGCGCTGGGTGGCGGGCCTGCACACGCGGGGCAAGCATTACGTCGCCCGCGCCGAGAATATCCGGCGCTACACGGAGGGCCGGTTCGATCCCGCCGGGCTCGACGAGTATCCGGATTCCCTCGACGAATCGAACCCGCCGCGCGAGATCGCGCTGCCGCGGGCCGACGCGGCGCCGGCCGGCGCGGTCGCCCTGCTGCTGCATCTCGACGACCTGCACCCGGAGAGCCTGCCGTTGGGGGACGCCCGGGTGGTCCGGGTCGCGGGCCTCGTCGCCCACGTCCCCGGCGCGTCGGACAGGGTTCGGGCGGCCGATTCAGCGGCGATGGCCGATGCCCTGGCGCGCGCGGCGGCGCATTTCGGCTGTCCGGCGGGACCGGTCGCCCCGGATTGGTCCGACGCCCATCCGGTCGTCACGGCCTGGGCCCCGGTCGGCCCGTCCGCGGATGCCCTCCCGGACGCGTGCCTGCGCGTCCGGCGGCCCTGGGACGAAGTCGCCTGGCCGCTGGCCACCCGCGGCTATGCCCGGGTGAAGAAGGCCATCCCGCAGCTGCTGCCGTAGTGATCGTCGAGGGGGGGCGTCGTGGCCAGGAAGGATAGGGGCGCCGGCCGGACCGATACGACAGCCCTGCTTTGCGCCTATCCTGGGGTCTGAACCCATCAGCTTGCGCTTAAGGTGGTTGCTTGCGACCCAACCCGGCCGCTCAAGTCTCCATGGGCGCTTCCCGTAAGCAGCCATTCGTCGGCCGTCCGGCAACTTCACCTCAGAGGTGGACAGAGGACGTGGTGGGTAGGGATAGTTCGCGTAGGACCGTCCGGTGGGAGCAATCATGCTGCAACTGCAACCTGTGCCGAAGGTGATCACCTTCGACTGCTACGGCACCCTAGTCCGGTGGCATGACGCTGTACGGTCTGCGGCCCGCGCGATCCTGGCCGGACGTCTTACGGAACCTGATGCGCAAGACCAGTCGGTCGCTCTGGCTGACCGGCTGCGCAGCGCCGCCGTAGAGCGGCAGCAGCGCCCGCCCTACTGCGACTACAAGTCTGTCCTGCGTTCTGCCCTCGCCGTAGCCCTCGCCGAGGCCGGTCATACAGCGAAGCCCGAGGACGAGGAGCTGCTGCTATCGACCCTCAGCCGGATTGAACCGCACCCCGACGTTCCGGCCGCTCTCAGTCGCTTGCGCGCACGCTACCGGCTCGCGATCATCAGCAACACGGACGACGACCTGATCGCCGGCACCGTCGCGGCGATCGGGGTCCCGATCGACTTCGTCATCACCGCCGAGCAGGCCCGCGCCTACAAGCCCGACCACCGGCTCTTCCTGCACGCCTACGCTACCTTGGGCGTGACAAAGGAGGAGACCGTGCACGTCGGCATGGGGCAGTTCACCGACCTCAAGGTCTGCCACGAACTCGGCATCCGGTCCGTGTGGATCGACCGGGTCGGCGAGCCGCTGAACCCAGACTGGCCGCCGCACGCCAAGTTGGACGACCTGAAGGGTTTGCCCGACGTGCTGTCGGCGTCTTGAACGGCTTCCGAGCGAGTCTATGGGTTCACAAAGGGTCGCGAGCGGGTGCGACGGCGATGTCTGATTCCTTCGGTCATCGACCGGAAGCAGACCGTCGCAAATCCACCCGTCTCAGACATCCCCCCCGGCCATGCCGATTGCGTTCAGCCGCTCGGTCGGGCGTCCGACGCTGGAGCGGCGGTTCGATCCTGCATGAAGCGTCTGGCCCCATGCAGGATCGCCGCCCCGCCCCTCAATAATGCGCCAGCACCGCCAGCAGCAGCAGGGCGATGATGTTGGTGATCTTGATCGCCGGGTTCACCGCGGGGCCGGCCGTGTCCTTGTAGGGGTCGCCGACCGTGTCGCCGGTCACCGCGGCCTTGTGGGCGTCGGAGCCCTTGCCGCCGTGGTGGCCGTCCTCGATGTACTTCTTGGCGTTGTCCCAGGCGCCGCCGCCCGAGGTCATCGAGACCGCGACGTAGAGGCCCGTGAGGATCACGCCGAGCAGGCTCGCGCCCACCGTGGCGAAGGCCTGGCTCTTGCCGGCGATCAGCTGGATCACGAAGAAGATCACGATCGGCGAGAGCACCGGCAGCAGCGACGGGACGATCATCTCCTTGATCGCCGCCCGGGTCAGCATGTCGACCGCCCGTCCGTAATCCGGCCGGTCGGTGCCCTGCATGATGCCGGGCTTCTCCCGGAACTGGCGCCGGACCTCCTCGACCACCGCGGCCGCCGCCCGGCCGACCGCCGTCATGGCGATGCCGGCGAACAGGAACGGGATCAGGCCGCCGAGCAGAAGCCCCACCACCACGTACGGATTGGACAGGGAGAAATCGACGCTGACGCCCTGGAAGAACCGGTACTGCGTCGGGCTGGCATTGGCGATGAAGTAGTTCAGGTCGGACGTGTAGGCGGCAAACAGCACCAGGGCGCCGAGGCCGGCCGAGCCGATCGCGTAGCCCTTGGTCACCGCCTTGGTGGTGTTGCCGACCGCGTCCAGCGCGTCCGTGGACTTGCGGACGTCCGGGGGCAGGCCGGCCATCTCGGCGATGCCGCCGGCATTGTCGGTGACCGGCCCGAAGGCGTCCAGCGCCACGATGAAGCCGGCCAGCGCCAGCATCGCGGTGACCGCGATGGCGATGCCGAACAGGCCGGCCAGCGCATGGGTGCTGATGATGCCGGCCACGATCACGAGGGCCGGCAGCGCGGTCGATTCCAGCGAGATCGCCAGGCCCTGGATCACGTTGGTGCCGTGGCCCGTCACCGAGGCGTCGGCGATCGACTTCACCGGGCGGTAGTTGGTGCCGGTGTAATACTCGGTGATCACCACGATCAGCGCCGTGATGGCGAGCCCGATCACCGCGCAGCCGAACAGGCCGCCCGACGTGAAGGTCACCCCGGTCGAGGTGGTGAACGCCGTCGAGAAGCCGCCCAGCAGGGTGAGGTTGACGATGGCGATCGCCACCACGGACAGCACGCCCGCGGTGATCAGCCCCTTGTACAGGGCGCCCATGATCGACTGGTTGGCCGAGAGCCGCACCGCGTAGGTGCCGGCGATCGAGGTGACGATGCAGGCCGCCCCGATGGCGAGCGGATAGAGCATCATCGGCTCGAGCACCGCCCGGCCGCTGCCGGTGGGGCCGGAGAAGAAGATCGCGGCCAGCACCATGGTGGCCACGATGGTCACCGCGTAGGTCTCGAACAGGTCGGCCGCCATGCCGGCGCAGTCGCCGACATTGTCGCCGACGTTGTCGGCGATGGTGGCCGGGTTGCGGGGATCGTCCTCCGGGATCCCGGCCTCGACCTTGCCGACGAGGTCGCCGCCGACATCGGCGCCCTTGGTGAAGATGCCGCCGCCGAGCCGGGCGAAGATCGAGATCAGCGAGGCGCCGAAGCCCAGAGCCACCAGCGCGTCGATCACCTCGCGGCTCGACGGGTCGAGCCCGGCGCCGCGGGTGAGGTAGAGGTAGTAGAAGGCGACCCCCAGGAGCGCGAGGCCGGCGACCAGCATGCCGGTCACCGCGCCGGACTTGAACGCCATGTCGAGGCCGGCGCCCAGCGAGGTCGAGGACGCCTGGGCCGTGCGGACATTGGCCCGCACCGAGACGTTCATGCCGATGAACCCGGCCGCCCCCGACAGGACTGCGCCGATCAGGAAGCCGACCGCGACCTTGATCCCGAGAAACACCGCCAGCAGCACGAACAGCACCACGCCGACCAGGCCGATGGTGAGGTATTGCCGCTTCAGATAGGCCTGCGCGCCCTCCGCGATGGCGGCGGCGATCTCCTGCATGCGCTGGGTGCCGGCGTCCCGTCGCATCAGATCGAGGATCGTGACGATGCCGTAGGCGACGGCACAGAGCCCGCCCACGATGATCAAAGCCAAGGGGATCATGCTCTACCGTCCTTGTTCTTATCGTGCCTGGCGGGGGCTTGTGATTCTTGTCGAGCTTGACCGTGTTTCGACGATCATGGGACGTGGCGCTCGATTCGGGGCATTCCTTCCCAAAGGTCAGTCTTGGCGCGACCACCGCCGTCGGGGAGACCGGCTCGGCGACAGTGATGCGTCTCAGCAAAGGATAAGAGTCGGCCCGACCATGGCGTGATCGGCCCGACATGTGTTGCCAAACTTCGCCGGTGAGCGCAAACGCCCGGTTTTACGCCGTCGGCGGTGCGGGATGCGAATGCTGCACTGCGCCAAATCCTGGCGAAGCCTCGCCGCGAAGACACGCCGAAGAGACGCGGTCCGGCGGTGCCATTTCTTCGCAGCGTGCGCCCGGTGCGGGACCGGATTCTTCGCGGGAATGGGGCGCTTAACCCGCGATTAACCATACCGTCTTCTACTTCCGGTTGTATAACCGGATGGGGCTGGACATGAGCAGCGACCAGGTCGCCAAGCTGGCGGCGACGATCGAGGTCTTGACGGGGGCGGTGCACTTTTTGATCGCCGAGCGGGTCGCGGCCCAGCCGGAAGCGGCCCAGGGCGACCTCCTGCACATCCTGCAGCGGGCCTTCTCGACCCCGCCCCGCCCGGAGGAAGCGGTCACCGGCCGCTCCGCGCTGACGCCCGGCGACCTGGCCCTGTGGATGCCGATCGTGGCGGCCGGCATGATGGACGAGGTCCGCCGCCAGATCGGCCGGCAGCCCGAGGGGGTCACCCACATCGTGCTGGGCCGGACCAACCCGGGCCCGGCCTCAGAAGTGGCTGAACGCCCCAGCCGCGAACACGCGCGCAGCGCCATCGCCCATTTCGAAGCCGGGCGGGCCGTCGCCTGAGGTGACGGTGCCGATGGCGGTGAGCGGGATGCCGGCTTCCGCCGCCTCGGCCAGGAGCGCGTCGAGCCGCTCCGGGGCTGCGGTGCAGAGAATCTCGTAATCGTCGCCGCCGGTCAGGATCGGCTCGATCAGGCCGGGCTCCGCCGCGCGCACCCGGGCGGCGGCCTCCGAGAGCGGCACGGTCTCGACCGCGATCCGGGCACTGCGGCCTCCGCCCAGCATCTTGGCGAGGTCGCCGGCGAGCCCGTCGGACACGTCCATCGCCGCCGAGGCGTGGCGGCGGATCACGCCCGCCAGGGCGAGGCGCGGGCGCGGATGCAGGTAGCGGTCGGCCAGCACCGCCCGCTGCGCCGGGTCGAGGGACGCCGCCCAGGCCGCCTCCGGCTCCAGGCGCAGCCGCAGGCCGAGCGCCGCGTCGCCGATCGTGCCGCTGACGCAGATCCGGTCGCCGACCCGTGCGGTGCCGCGCCGGACGATGCCGCCGCCCGGCACCTCGCCGAACGCCGTGACCCCGATCAAGGCCGGCCCGCCGGAGCGCACCGTATCGCCGCCGAGCAGCGGGCAGCCGGCCTCCGCGGCCATCGCGCCGAGCCCCTCGGAGAAGCCGGCGAGCCACGTCTCCGTCCAGTCGTCGGGCAGCGCTAGGGTCAGCAGGAAGCCGCGCGGCACCGCGCCCTTGGCGGCGATGTCGGACAGGTTCACCCCCAGCGCCTTGCGGGCGATCGAGCCCGGGGGATCGTTGGGGAAGTAGTGGATCCCGGCCACCACCGCGTCGGCGGTGACGACGAGATCGTGCCCTTGGGTCGGGGTCAGGGTCGCGGCATCGTCCCGGAGCCCGTCCGCCCCCGGTCCCGCCAGCGGGGCGAAATAGCGGGCGATCAGCCCCTCCTCGGAGGCGCGACCCGGCTCGGCCACGGCTCAGGCTTTCTTGGCAGGCGGCTTCCCGGAGCCCGGCTTACCGGGAGCCTTGCCGCCGCCCTTGGGCGCGCTCATCTCGCCCGGCCGGACCTCCCGGGCGACCCGGTCGAGCACGGCGTTGACGAGGCCCGGCTCGTCGGCGGTGTAGAAGCTGTGGGCCACGTCGACATATTCGGAGATCGCCGCGGGCGCCGGCACGTCGGGCCGGAACATCAGCTCGTAGGCGCCGGCCCGCATGATCGCCCGCAGCACGATCTCGATGCGCCGGAGCGGCCAGCCCTGGGCCAGCGCTTGATCGAGCTTCTGGTCGATCGCCCGCTGCTCCTCCACGGTGCCGCGCAGCAGGTCGCGGAAGAAGGCGGTCTCGGCCTTGGGATGCAGGATCCCGTCGACCTCCTGGCCGATCCAGAACGCCTCGAACTCGGCGAGCGCGTCGAGGACGCCCTTGCCGGAGATGTCCATCTCGTAGAGCGCCTGCACCACGGAGAGGCGCGCGCCGCTGCGCGGGCTGATCGCCCGGACGGTCTCCTCAGGGGCATCCTGGGCGATGTCGTCCGGCCTGGTTTCGGGGGTCCCGGTCATGTCGGTTCTCGTTATCGCGGGCGCGCCGCCTCGGCCGCGCGCTTGAGGGCGAGCACCCCGAGCGCCGCCTCGGCCGCGCCGCCGCCCTTGTTCATCTCGGCGACCCGGGCGCGTTCCAGCGCCTGCGCCTCGGTCTCGACGGTCAGGATGCCGTTGCCGAGCGGCAGCCGACGCTGGACCGAGAGGTCCATCAGGGCGCGGGCGCTCTCGCCGGCCACGATGTCGTAATGCCCGGTCTCGCCGCGGATCACGCAGCCCAGCGCCACCACGGCATCGTAATCGTCCGCCAGGATTGCCACCGCGGCGGGGATCTCCAGGGCGCCCGGCACCGTCACCACGGTGGCGTGCGCGGCGAAGGCCTCGATCACCGCGAGGGCGCCGGCCAGCAGCTCGTCCGCCAGGGCGTCGTAGTAGCGCGCCTCGACGACGAGGATGCGGGCGCCGGCAAGCGCCGGATCCGCGGGCATCGGCGCCGTGGCGGCGCGGGTATGGGCGACCATGGCTGCGTCCGGTCGGTTTTTCGGGGGTTGGCGCGGGCGCCGCGCTTCGGGCGCCCACGGGATAGGGGACGGTTAGACCGAAGCGGCCGGCGCGACAAGCGGCGCAGGAGCGACGGCGCGGCACCGCATCGTGAGAGACGGGTTGGCGGGGCCACTGCGTGGCGCATCCCGCCTTTTCCCGGACAGGTGGAGCGAAGCGAAACCTGATCCGGGACCCAGCACGGAACGCGCCGCGCAGCGGCTCCGAAACTCCGGATCGGCGGATGGCACGCGCCGACCTGAATCCGCCTCTACCGGACCAGCGGCGGCAGCGGCGGCCCGTCCTCGGGCAAAGCCGTGCGGCCGACATTCATGGTCATGGCGAGCAGCGCGTAATAGCCGTTGATGCCGGTGAGATCGATCGCGCCCTGCTCGCCGAACCGCGCCACCAGGTTGGCGTAGGTGGCATCGCTCACGGCACGGTTATGCTGCAGCTCGGTCGAGAACGCGTAGGCGAGCGCCTCGTCGTCGCTCATCGTGTCGGGACGCCGGCCCTCGGCCAGGGCCTGCGCGGTCTCCGGCGCGACCCCGGCCTTGAGGGCGATCGGGTGGTGGATCTGCCATTCGACCGGCTGATTCCACAGCCGGGCGACGAACAGGATCACGAACTCGCTGATCCGCAGCGGCAGGGAACTGCCGTAGCGCAGGTACAGCCCCATGCGGCTGGCGCATAGCATCAGCTCGGGGCTGCGCAGCAGCGGCACGAACGGCCCGAACACTGGGACCCCGCGCTCGGCCTTGAACGCCTCCGCGGCCTTGGCCTGCGCGTCGGTGAGGGTGTCCGCCGGGATTTCCGGCAGGCGGTCCGTACCCGTCATGGCTTGCCTCATCTCCCGTACCGTACGCCTGTGACGCACTCTGGATTTCCGGTGCCTGTCAGCCTAGACCGTTCAGGCTCACCGGGACGACGAGCGCCCGATCCGGACGCGATTCCGAAACCCCGCCAGCGAGGCTTACGGCTTTGGCCCTCCCCGTCAACGAACGCCGGCGCATCATGCTGCTCACGGGCGCGAGCCGGGGCATCGGCCACGCCACGGTCAAGCGCTTCTCGGCGGCCGGCTGGCGGGTGATCACCTGCTCGCGCCACGCGTTTCCCGAGAACTGCCCCTGGGAGATGGGTCCCGAGGACCACCTCCAGGTCGACCTCGCGGACGCCCAGGACACGATGCGTGCCATCGAGGAGGTCCGGGGCCGGCTCGACGCCGAGGGCGGCGTGCTACACGCGCTGGTCAACAATGCCGGCATCTCGCCCAAAGGTCCCGCGGGCGAGCGCCTGGGGGCGCTGGCCACCGAGTTCGACGGCTGGCAGCGGGTGTTCCAGGTCAACGTCTTCGCCACGATCCTGCTGGCCCGCGGCCTGCGCGACGAGCTCGCCCGGGCTCGGGGCTCGATCGTCAACGTCACCTCCATCGCGGGCTCCCGGGTCCACCCGTTCGCGGGCGCGGCCTACGGCACCTCCAAGGCGGCGCTCGCCGGCCTGACCCGCGAGATGGCCGCCGATTTCGGGCCCCTCGGGGTGCGGGTGAACGCGATCTCGCCCGGCGAGATCGACACCTCGATCCTGTCGCCCGGCACGGAAAAGCTCGTCGAGCAGATCCCGCAGCGGCGGCTCGGCACCCCGGACGAGGTCGCCAAGGCGATCTACTTCCTGTGCACCGACGCCTCGTCCTACGTGAACGGGGCCGAGCTGCACATCAACGGCGGCCAGCACGTTTGACCCGGCGATGGGGACTGCCGGTCGCGATGCGTGCCCTCTCTCGGCTGGGTTACGACATTCACAGATCGGCGGCCGATGCGGGCATCGGTCGGGGACACGCGCCTCTCCCTCCCCCCGCAGAGCTACGATGTTCACACATCGGCTTGCGAAAGCCTCCACGCGCCCCCTCTCCCGTGCGGGAGAGGGTTGGGGTGAGGGACCAGGTTTTTCCGGAAAGCGCGCATCCCTCACCCTGTCCCTCTCCCGCACGGGAGAGGGGACCCGCGCCACATCCGGGGATGTGTGAATCCGATAGCCCCTCTGCGGGGGAGGGTGGCCCCTGCATCAGCAGGGGTCAGGAGAGGGGCAGCGCGACGATTCAGGGTTTCACGCCCCGCGCGACCTGTTCGGACACGGCGCTCCCCTCTCCCGACCCCCTTCGGGGGCCACCCTCCCCCGCAGAGGGGGGAGGGAGAGCCGCGGTGTCTCCAGCGTATCCTGCCGACCCAGATGTGTGAATTCGCTAGCCCTTGCGGGGAGAAGTTGGAGGTGGGGGTGGTCCAGAAGGCGCCGCTGCGTCTCATCCTGCACCACCCCCACCCCTGCCCCCTCCCCGCAAGGGCTACGGTCTACACAGGTTTGAGGCACAAGCGCTGTTGCAGGCCGCAACGCCCCCCTCTCCCGTGCGGGAGAGGGTTGGGGTGAGGGACTAGGTCTTTCCGGAGAGGTCGCATCCCTCACCCTGTCCCTCTCCCGCACGGGAGAGGGGACCCGCGCCTTCTGCACCCATGGCATGATCACGGCTACGGTCGAAACCTGTGTAGCCCGTAGCCGCAATGGGGAGGGGAAAGCGGAACCCGACTTCGCGCGCCGCCTGAGTCAGGCCGCCTGCGTCCGGTTGGCGAACAGCGTGGCTTCGAGGGTCGAGACCGGCATCGGCCGGCCGAGATGGTAGCCCTGCAGGAACGGGCAGCCCATCGCCTGGAGCGTCTGCAGATCCTCCTGCGACTCGACCCCTTCGGCCACCACTTCGAGCCCGAGCAGGTTGCCGAGGCCGAGCACCGCCAGGACCAGACCGCGCTTGTCGTCGGAGGCGCTGAGCCCGGTGACGAAGCTCCGGTCGATCTTGATCCGGTCGGCCCTGAGCTGGCGCAGAGACGACAGCGACGAGTAGCCGATGCCGAAATCATCCAGCGCGACCCGGATGCCGGCGCGCGAGAGCGCCTGGAGCTTGCCCTGCACGGCGCCGAGATCGAGGGCGGTCTCCTCGGTGATCTCGATCTCCAGCATCGCAGGCGGCAGGCCCAGCGCCCCGAGACGCCCGATCACGATCTCGTCCACCGGGATCTGCGCCATCTCCCGGGGCGACACGTTCATCGCCACCCGGACGGTGCCGAGCCCCTGGCTGCGCAGGATCTGCATCATCCGGCAGACCTGATCGAGAATGAAGCGCAGGAGCGACTCGGTCAGCCCCGCCATCGCGGCCGCGGCGATCAGGTCGGGGGGCGCGATCCAGCCGAGGCGCGGGTGGCGCCAGCGCACCAGCGCCTCCAGCCCGACCAGGGTGCGGGCATCCAGCGCGTAGATCGGCTGGAACCACACTTCGAGGGCGTTCTCGACCAGGGCGTGCGAGAGGTCGCGCTCCAGATCCCGCCGCATCTCCAGGCAATCGCGCAAGCCGGCGTCGAACAGGCGGAAGCGATTCCGGCCGGCGGCCTTCGAGGCGTAGAGCGCTTCGTCGGCGCAGCTCAGCATCTCCATCAGATTGGGCTCGGGTTCCGCATGGACGCCGATGCTGACCCCGAGGCGCGCCTCGTCGAAGCCGTCGAAGGGCTGGGCGACCGCCGCGATCAGGCCGGCGGCCAAGTCCGCATACGGCACGCCGGCGCCGGCGGGATCGTACAGCACCGCGAACTCGTCACCGCCGAGCCGGGCGGCGAGGCCGTCGGGCGGCAGCGTGGCCCGCAGCCGGCGGGCGACCTCGACCAGCACGCGGTCACCGGTCTGGTGACCGTAGACGTCGTTGACCGACTTGAAGCCGTCCAAGTCGAGGAGCAGCAGACAGGCGGTTCCGGCGTTCAGGCGCGCCTCGGCCTGCTGAATGAAGCCGGCGCGATTGAGCAGGCCGGTGAGGTCGTCATGAGTCGCGCGCCAGCGCATCTCCTCGACCAGCGCGTTGGCGCTGGCCTGGGCCTCGGCCCGGGAGCGCGCCAACGTGGTGGCGTCGTTCTTCAGCCGGCTCGCCTCGCGAAACCCCGCCTCGCTCTGGAACGCCGTGCGCGACAGGGCGGCGAGATACAGCAGCACGCAGGCCGCCAGGCAGGCACGATCGAACCCGCCGACGGCGAACAGGCAAAGGGCCGCCGACAGCAGCGGCAGCAGGATGAAGCTGAACGGGATCCGGGCATAGGCGGTGCCGTGGGTCACCGCGCCGGCGGTGATGCCGCAGGTGATGGTGAGGTAGAACAGGGTCTGCGGCGAGGTGTAGCCGGCGCAGAGCAGCGGCAGGAACGCCCAGACCAGGCCCGACAGCAAGGCCGCCAGGGTGCAGGCCCGCAGATGCCCCTCCACCGAGCGCGAGGCCTCCGCGGCCATGTCCGGCGGCATCGCGGCCGTGAGGGCGAGGCCCGGGCAGGCCGCCCGGCACAGCCCGATCCGCAGCAGGTTGGCGCCGGTCGAGGCCGCGTACCAGATCATCCCGGCGCGGCCGTTGCCGGCCTGGAACGCCACCAGCACGCTGGCGAGCCCGAGCAGCATGTTGACGGGAATCGCCGTGAGGACGCTGCGGCGCACCGCCTCGAGCTGGTCGCGACGGACCAGCGCCGCCAGCCGCCGACCCGAAGCGTCGGGCGCCCGAGCGGGGCCCGCCAGCCCGGGGAGCGTTTCCTCCAGGTCGTGAAGCGTCATCGTCCGTCCAATCAGAGGCGCACGATTATCGACCAAGAGTCGTAAGAGAGTGTTGAACAGGCCGATCCGTGGTTACTACTGATCGATCCCGCCGGATTGAGACCGCCGGTCGCAAGCCATTCCGGTCCCGCCGTCCCGCGCCATATCCCATGCCGGGCCGCCGCCGGGCCCCGGATCCCCCATGGCCCTGACCAGCGACCTCCTCGACATCCGGACGATCTACCACGAGCCCACGGTCGACGCGTTTCCGATCGGTCGAGACATCCTGGCGCGCTTCCCCGATGCGGAGCGCATCCCGGTGCCGTCGCACTGGAACATCCCGGCGCTCCACGGCAACGAAGGCTCGGTGGAGGATTGGGTGCGGATCAAGCGCTCGACCCTGGTGCTCGGCGTGAAGAAGGGCCTGACCCTGCGGCCGAACGGCCGGAGCGCCCATTTCATCGCGCCCTCGACCTCCAACGGCTGCGCCATGGCCTGCGCCTATTGCTACGTGCCGCGCCGCAAGGGCATCTCGAACCCGATCTCGCTGTTCGTGAACATCGACCAGGCCTGCGCGGCGATCGCCCGGCACGCGGGGCGCCAGGGCCCCCTGCCGGAGCCCGACACGATCGACCCGGAATACTGGATCTACGATATCGGCGAGAACGGCGACCTCTCGGTGGATGCGGCGGTGAGCACCGGCGTGCGCACCTTCATCGAGCGGTTCCGCACCCTGCCGAACGCCAAGGCCTCGTTCGCCACCAAGGCGGTCAACCGCGATCTGCTGGCCTACGATCCGCAACGCAAGACCCGGATCCGGTTCTCGCTGATGCCGGCCCGGATCGCCAAGATCGTCGATGTCCGCACGACCCCGATCCCGGAACGGATCGCCGCGATCGACGACTTCGTGGCCGCCGGCTACGAGGTCCACGCCAATTTCTCGCCGGTGATCCTCTATGAGGGCTGGGAGGCGGATTGGCGCGCGCTGTTTGCCGAGATCGACGGCACGCTCTCGGACGCCGCCAAGGCCCAGCTCAAGTGCGAGATCATCATGCTGACCCACAATGCGGGCCTGCATGAGGTGAATCTCGGCTGGCACCCGAAGGCAGAGGACCTGCTGTGGCGGCCCGACATCCAGGAAGCGAAGGTCTCCGAGGGCGGCGGCACTAACCTGCGCTACCGGACCGGCTGGAAGGGCCAATGGCTCGCCCGGTTCAAGGCCCTGCTGGCCGAGACCATGCCGTACTGCACGGTGCGCTACGCGTTCTGAACCCTCGGGCCGACGGCGCGTTGGCGCGGGCATTCCGGGAGAGGCGCAGCGATGTCCGACCACGAGGCCTATATCCGCGAGGCGGTCGCCCTGGCCGAGGCGAACGTCCTGGCCGGCGGCTCCCCCTACGGCGCGGTGATCGTGCGCGATGGCGCCGTGCTGGTCCGGGCGGCCAACACGGTGCACGCCACCAACGACCCCAGCGCCCATGCCGAGATGGTGGCTTTGCGCGAAGCCAGCCAGGTGCTGGAGCGACGCGACCTGTCGGATTGCGTGATGTATGCGAGCGGCCGCCCCTGCCCGATGTGCCACGCCGCGATGCGGCTCGCAGGCTTTCGCGAGGGCTATTTCGCCTTCTCGGCCGAGGAGGCCGAGGAATACGGGGCTGCTGACGCGACGCTCTACGCGGAACTGTGCCGCCCCCTGGACGAGCAGCCGATGCGCCTCAGCCAGATCCGGCCGGCGGGCGAAGCGCCCTACGCCGCGTGGCAGGCGCGCCGCGGATCCTGACGCGGCCTCCGGATGCGATGCCTCAATGCGTCCAGGGTGCCGTGCGGTTGAACTTGAAGTTGTCCGAGTAGGACAGGCCCTTACGGAACACCGGCTTGGCCGGCTGCTCGACCCGGTAGGCGATACCCTCGCGCTTGGCGTAGGCCACCGCCTCCTCCTCCGTATCGAACTCCAGACGCACCTGCTGCATCATGTCGGCCGATCCGTTCCAGCCCATCAGCGGATCGATCTCGCGCGGGCTGGTCTGGTCGAACTCCAGGATCCACTGCTTCGTGCGGGCCAAGCCCGACTGGGTGGCGTCACGGGAGGGACGGAAGATGCGGGCGCTCGGCATCTGAACTCGACAAGCTCCTGATCGAATGGTCGGGGCGATAGGATTCGAACCTACGACCCCCTGGTCCCAAACCAGGTGCGCTACCAGACTGCGCCACACCCCGACTGCCGATGACGGCACGCAAGCCCTAGCGTTTCGGGGGGGCCGACGCAACGGGGCAGCCGGCGACGGCACGCATGCCAGGCCGATTAACCGCACCGGATCGAAAAGCCGTCGGAAACCGCATCGATCACTTGTCAGACAATTCGGTCGCGACTAAGGTTTTTATTGGGACGGCGAGGGCTGATTCTCGCACCGACGAGCCGGCTGCATTTCCATTGGGGGGCGGTGGAAAGGCGGGTCGGCAACCGGCGGTGGGGGATCTTGGTCCTCGTCGCTCCCACGCTGTCGCGCTCCGGGTTTCTTCACCGGACCTTGAAGGGCCACCGAGGTCGACCGCCTGCGCGACGGCCCCTCGATCCTCTGGCATCTCCCCGGCGATTCTGTATCGCAGGCGCCACGCGCAAAGCCGCGTGCCGGTGGGAGGAGATCAGCCCCGTGTGGACGCCGAGCCCGCGCTATCCCGATCCGGCCATTGAGATCCTCGACGCCTCCTTTGCCCGCTACCGGGTGTTCAGCGCGGCGGTCGAGCGGCTCGCCACCGGCTGCCGCTGGTGCGAAGGGCCGGTCTGGTTCGGGGACGGGCGCTATCTCCTGTGGAGCGACATCCCCAACAACCGGATCCTGCGCTGGGACGAGGAGACCGGCGCGGTCGGCGCGTTCCGCAAACCGTCGGGATTCGCCAACGGCAACACCCGCGACCGGCAGGGGCGGCTCGTCACCTGCGAGCATGGCGGCCGCCGGGTCGTGCGGACCGAATATGACGGCGCGGTCACGGTGCTGGCGGAGTCCTTCGACGGGAAGCGCCTCAATTCGCCGAACGATGTCGTCACCGCCCGCGACGGCTCGGTCTGGTTCACCGATCCGACCTTCGGCATCGCCGGGTTCTACGAGGGCGAGCGGGCCGAATCCGAGCTGCCGCAGAACGTCTACCGGCGGGACGCGGAGACTGGCGCTCTCGACGTGGTCGCGGACGACATCGCCGGGCCGAACGGCCTGTGCTTCTCGCCGGACGAGTCGCGGCTCTACCTCGTCGAATCCCGCGGCGAGCCGACCCGGCGCATCGTGGCCTTCGACGTGGTCGGCGGCCGGACCCTGCGCGACCGGCGGGTCCTGATCGATGCCGGGCCGGGCACGCCGGACGGGATCCGCTGCGATACCGATGGCAACGTCTGGTGCGGCTGGGGCATGGGCGACGACGCGCTGGACGGCGTGATGGTGTTCAACCCGGAGGGCCGCCTGATCGGCCGCATCCGCCTGCCGGAGCGCTGCGCCAATCTCTGCTTCGGCGGGCGGCACAGGAACCGCCTGTTCATGGCGGCGAGCCAGTCGCTCTACGCCCTCTACGTGGATATCCAGGGCTGCCCCGGCGGGTGAGACCGCATTGCGGCAGCCGGCCCGGGCCATGCTTGACCGGAGCGCGTCGCAGGCCCACCTCCCGAGCGCCGGGGCTCGGGGCCTCCTTCCGGATCGCGCATCCACGAGGCGGCGCCAGGGCTTTGTTTTGGCATCATCTTTTTCGAAAGCCGGCACCACCGTCCGGGATGATGCGCCAGCGGGACACAATCCGATGATCGATCTGTACTATTGGCCGACGCCGAACGGCCACAAGGTCACGATGTTCCTCGAAGAGGCCGGCGTCCCTTACCGGATCAAGCCGATCAACATCGGTAAAGGCGAACAATTCAACCCGGGCTTCCTCAAGATCGCCCCGAACAACCGCATGCCGGCGATCGTCGATGACGAGCCGGCCGATGGCGGCGCGCCGGTGTCTCTGTTCGAATCAGGCGCGATCCTGTTGTATCTCGCCGAGAAGACCGGGCGGTTCATTGCGAGTGATCTGCGCGGCCGGGCCGAGGTCCTGCAATGGCTGTTCTGGCAGATGGGCGGACTCGGGCCGATGCTGGGCCAGAACCATCATTTCTCTCAGTATGCGCCGGAAAAGATCGATTACGCGATCAAGCGCTACGTCAACGAGACCAACCGGCTCTACGGCGTGCTCGACCGGCGCCTGGCCGACCGCCCCTACGTCGCGGGCTCCGAATACTCGATCGCCGACATGGCCAGCTACCCGTGGATCGTGCCGTGGGAGAAGCAGGGCCAGAACCTCGACGAGCACCCCAATCTCAAGCGCTGGTTCACCGCCATCGCGGAGCGGCCCGCCACCAAGGCGGCCTATGCCCGGGCGCCCGAGGTCAATCCCGACCACGGCAAGACCATGAGCGAGGACGCCAAGAAGGTGATGTTCGGTCAGACCGCCGCAACCACCCAGCGCTGACCCGTCCATGACCGACACGCAGACCGCCCTCCCCCTGCGGGTGATCCACAGGGGCTGGAACACCTTCGGCATCGCCACGCTCACCCAGCCCGACGGCAGCACGGTGCCGCGGGCTCTGGAGGACCATGGCGAGGCGGCCTGCGTGCTACCCTACGATCCCGAGCGGCGGGTCGCCCTACTGGTCCGGCAGAACCGGGTTGGCCCCGCCTTCTGGGGCGAGCCGGCGGCCCTCGACGAGGCGCCCGCCGGGGGCCTCGACGGCGGCGAGCCGGAAGCGACCGCGATCCGCGAGGCGATGGAGGAGGCGGGCCTGCGGCTCGAACGGCTCGAGCCCGTGACCCACGCCTACAGCATGCCGAGCGTCTCCTCCGAGCGCCTGTGGCTCTACCTCGCGCCCTATACGGAGTCCGACCGGGTCGGCCCCGGCGGCGGCCTGCCCGGCGAGGGCGAGCAGGTCGAAGTGCTGGAGCTACCCCTGGCTGCCCTGGCGGAGCAGGCGCGCTCCGGCCGCCTGGCCGATCTCAAGACCCTGGTCCTGGTCCAGGCGCTGATGCTGCGCCGCCCCGAGTTGTTCGCCGCATGATCCAGCCCGACGCCCCGATCGACGCCGTCCTGGCCGAGATGCTCGCCTTCGCCGAGGACGCGGCCCCGTTGGCGCTCGCGATGCGGGCATCGGGGCTCGCCATGACCAACAAGGGGCCCGATCTCGGCCAGGCGCTTACCGAGGCCGACCTCGCGGTCAGCCGCCTGTTGCACGCCCGCTTCGGCCCCGACCTGATCGAGGAGGAGACCGCCGACGATCTGGGGCACGCGGCCGCGACAGCGATGCTGGCCCGGGATGCCTGGACCTTCCTGGGTGACCCGATCGACGGCACGCGGCCGTTCGCGGGCGGCCTGTCGGGCTGGGGCGTGATGGTAGCGGCCTGCCGCGCCGGCTGGCCCCGGGCCGGCGTGTTGAACCTTCCGGCCTGGAACGAGGACCGCTCCGGCCCCGCCCGCATCGAATCCGCGGAGGCGGCCCGGGGCATCCTGTTCGCGGCCTACGAGGGCCGGGCGTTCTGGGCGCCGACCCGGGGCGGGCGCCGGACGGAGGCCCTGCGCGCGCTGAAACCCTCCACCAGCCGCACCGGCCATGTCGGCTGGCTCGCCGTCGCGGCGCAGCGCTTCACCCTGGATTACGGGCGGGCTTGGTTCCCCTGGAGCGAGGGCGGGTCGATCTCGGACGCCGCGCTCCTGGCCACCGGGCGGCTCGACGCGACGGTTGTCAACAGCATGCTGTGGGACCTGGCGCCGATCCTGCCCCTGTTCGAGGCGCTGGGCTTTCGCCTCTACCACTGGCCCGACCTCGCTCCCCCGCCCGCCGCGTTCATCGACCTGTTCGACGCCGAGTTGTCCGCCCACGACGACCTCTGGCTGGTCTGTCGGGACCGGGCGCAGGCAGCCGATCTGGCTGGGGCGATCCGCAAGGCCTAGCGGCCAGTCCCACGCTTGAAAAATCCAGGTTTCAAAAGGTCTTCGACCTTTTGCGGGTGCAGGGCAGAGCCCTGCAACATCAGGGTTTTGCCCTGATAACCCGCCGAAGGGCACGCCCTCACGCCTCGGCCCCGCCATGGGCCATGATCGCGTCGAGGAGCCCGGGGAAGCGCGCGTCGACATCCTCCCGGCGCAGCGAGATCAGGCAGCGCATCCCCTCGGGGCGGGTGCGCGTCACGCCGGCCTCCCGCAGGATCTTGAGATGGTGCGTCATGGTCGAGCGCGGCACGCTCTCGGCCAGGAGATCGCCCGAGGCGCGCTCACCGTCCTTCATCAGATCCGACACCACCGCCAGGCGGGTCGGATCGCTCAGGGCGAACAGGATCCGATGCAGGGTCAGCTCGGAGACGTCGGGATGGAAGAACTTGCGGGGGCTCATGGCGCCGTTTATGTACGATTTTCGTCGTACATCGTAAAGAGGCGGCGGGACATGAGACGAATCGCGGTTCTGGCGCTCGGGATGTTCGCCCTGGGCTTGGATGCGTATGTGGTCGCGGGGCTGCTGCCGGGGATCGGCGCCGCGTTCCAGGTCGAGCCCGGCGAGGCCGGGCAGGCGGTCACGGTCTTCACCCTGGCCTACGCGCTGGCGGCCCCGGTCTGCGCCACCCTGCTGGCCGGCAAGCCGGTGCGGCGGATCCTCGGGCTGGCGCTCGCGGTCTTCACCATCGCGAACATGCTGAGCGCCCTCGCCACCGGCCTGTTGGGGCTGCTCCTGGCCCGGGCGCTCGCCGGCCTCGCGGCCGGTCTGTACGCGCCGGTGGCGATCGCGTCCGCGGCCACGCTGGTGGAGCCGGGCCGCAAGGGCCGCGCCCTGGCGCTGACCCTCGGGGGCATGAGCACCGGGACGGTCATCGGCGTGCCGGCCGGGTTGTGGATCGCCGAACGACTCGGCTGGCAGAGCGCCCTCTGGATGGTGACACTGCTGGGCGCCGTCGCGACGGCCGCGATCCTGGCACGCCTGCCCGACATCGAGGCCGCGGAGCCGCCATCCTGGCGGGCCCGCGCCGCCCTGCTGACCGACGCGTCGGTGGTCGCCACGGTGATGGTTACGTCCCTTACCGCCATCGCCAGCCTCGGGCTGTACACCTATCTGGCACCGCTCCTCGACCGGGCCGGGCTGGGCACCGCTGCGGCCTCGTATTTCTGGGCCTGGGGCATCGGCGGGATGGTGGGCAGCTTTTCTGTCGGCCCGCTGATCGACCGGACGCGCAATCCCCGTCGGCTGATGGCCGTGATCCTGGCCGCCCTGACGCTGGCGCTCGCCGCGCTTCCCGGCCTGCTCGGCACCCCGCTCCTTGGCTACCTGCCGTTGCTGATCTGGGGCGCGATGGGCTGGGCCTCGCAGGCGCCGCAGCAGCATGCCCTGCTGCACCTCCGGCCCGATCACGGCAGCGTCGCCGTCGCGCTGAACAGCTCCGCGAACTACCTCGGCGGCGCGGCCGGTGCGGCGCTCGGCGGCGTGGTGGTCACGCTGGCGGGAATCTCCGCCCTGCCAACAGCCGCCGCCGCTGTGGCGGCTGCGGGCTTTGCGCTGCAGGTGGCGATCCTGGCTCGCGTCAGGCGCGTCGCGGCGGGCTGAGGGTCCGGAGCGCACGACACATACGAAAAAGGCGGCGCGCCCTCCTCAGGCGCGCCGCCTCGCTCGAAACCGAGACGCTCAGTTCAGGGCCACGTTGGCCGGCCGGCGCTCGGCGCCGACCGTCATGTCGCCGATCATCAGGCCCATCGGGCCCAGCCGGACCGGCACCGTCTCGCCGTCGTGGATCTTGCCCGAGAGGACCAGCTCGGCCAGGGGATCCTGGACGTTCTTCTGGATCACCCGCTTGAGCGGCCGCGCCCCGTAGGCCGGGTCGTAGCCCTTGTCGGCGAGCCAGATCTTGGCCTCCTCGTCGAGGTCGAGGGTGATCTTGCGATCCTCCAGGAGCTTCGCCAGGCGCCCGAGCTGGATCTCGACGATCGCCCCCATCTCCGACCGCGCCAGGCGGTGGAACAGGATGATCTCGTCGACCCGGTTCAGGAATTCCGGCCGGAAGTGGCTCCGCACCACGGTCATCACCTCGTCGCGGACCGCCTCGGTGTCCTCGCCCGCGGGCTGGTTCACCAGATACTCGGACCCGAGATTCGAGGTCATGATCAGCAGCGTGTTGCGGAAGTCGACCGTCCGCCCCTGCCCGTCCGTGAGCCGTCCGTCATCGAGCACCTGCAACAGGACGTTGAACACGTCCGGATGCGCCTTCTCGACCTCGTCGAACAGCACGACCTGGTAGGGCCGGCGTCGAACGGCTTCCGTGAGCGCCCCGCCTTCCTCGTAGCCGACATAGCCCGGAGGTGCGCCGATCAGGCGGGCGACCGCGTGCTTCTCCATGTACTCGGACATGTCGATGCGCACGAGCGCCGTGTCGTCGTCGAACAGGAAGCCGGCAAGCGCCTTGGTCAGCTCGGTCTTGCCGACGCCCGTGGGGCCGAGGAACATGAACGAGCCGATCGGCCGGTTCGGATCCTGCAACCCGGCCCGGGCGCGCCGGACCGCGGTCGAGACCGCCGCCACCGCCTCGCGCTGGCCAACGACGCGCTTGGCCAAAGCGTCCTCCATGGCGAGCAGCTTCTCGCGCTCACCCTCCAGCATCTTGTCCACCGGCACGCCGGTCCAGCGGGAGACCACGCCGGCGACGTGAGCAGGCGTGACCGCCTCCTCCATCATGCCGTCGCGGCCGTTCTCCGACTTGGCCTCAATCTCGGCGAGCTGCTTCTCCAGGCCCGGGATCACCCCGTAGGCGAGCTCACCCGCGCGCTGGTACTGGCCCTGGCGCTGGGCCGCGGCCAATTCGTTGCGCGCCTCGTCGAGCTTCTTCTTGAGGCCGGCGGCGGTGCCGAGCTTGTCCTTCTCGGCCTTCCACCGGGCGGTGATCGATGCCGAGCGCTCCTCAAGATCGGCCAGCTCCTTCTCCAGCCGGACCAGCCGGTCGCGGGAGGCGGAATCGGTCTCCTTCTTGAGCGCCTCGGCCTCGATCTTCAGCCGCACGATCTCGCGGTCGATCGAATCGAGCTCTTCCGGCTTCGAATCGACCTGCATGCGCAGGCGCGAGCCGGCCTCGTCGATCAGGTCGATCGCCTTGTCGGGCAGGAACCGGTCGGTGATGTAGCGGTTCGAGAGCGTCGCCGCCGCCACCAGGGCCGCATCCTGGATGCGCACCCCGTGGTGCTGCTCGTACTTCTCCTTGAGGCCGCGCAGGATCGAGACCGTGTCCTCCACGGTCGGCTCCGACACGAAGACCGGCTGGAAGCGGCGGGCGAGCGCGGCGTCCTTCTCGACGTGCTTGCGGTACTCGTCCAGCGTGGTGGCGCCGACGCAGTGCAGCTCGCCGCGGGCGAGCGCGGGCTTGAGCAGGTTCGAGGCGTCCATGGCCCCGTCCGCCTTCCCGGCGCCGACCAGCGTGTGCATCTCGTCGATGAACAGGATGATGCCGCCCTCGGCCGCGGTGACCTCGGAGAGCACGCCCTTCAGCCGCTCCTCGAACTCGCCGCGATACTTCGCGCCGGCGATCAGCGAGCCCATGTCGAGAGCGAGCAGGCTCTTGTCCCGCAGGCTCTCGGGCACGTCGCCGTTGACGATGCGCAGGGCCAGGCCCTCGACGATCGCGGTCTTGCCGACGCCGGGCTCGCCGATGAGGACGGGATTGTTCTTGGTACGCCGGGACAGGACCTGGATGGTCCGCCGGATCTCCTCGTCGCGGCCGATCACCGGGTCGAGCTTGCCGTCCCGGGCAGCCTCGGTGAGGTCGCGGGCGTATTTCTTCAGCGCGTCGTAGGCGTTCTCGGCCGAGGCGTTGTCGGCGGTGCGGCCCTTGCGGAGCGCGTTGATCGCGCCGTTCAGCGACGCGGGCGTCACGCCCGCCGCCTGGAGCGCGCGGCCGGCCTCGGACTCTTTCTCCACCGCCAGGGCCAGGAGCAGGCGCTCCACCGTGACGTAGGAATCGCCGGCCTTCTTGGCCGCCTGCTCGGCGGTGTCGAACAGGCGCATCAGCTCGCGCGTCGCCTGCGGAGCGGACGCGTTGCCGGACACCTTCGGCTGCTTGGCGAGCCACTGTTCGGTCTGTGCCAGCGCGACTCGCGACTGGCCGCCGGCACGGTCGATCAGACCGGCGCACAGGCCCTCGGGATCGTCGAGCAGCACCTTGAGCAGATGCCCCGGCTGAAGCTGCGGATGGCCCTCGCGCATGGCGAGGTTCTGCGCGGCCTGGACGAAGCCGCGGGCGCGCTCGGTGTAGAGTTCGAAATTCATGCGTGTCTCACCCTCCCGTGCCGGCATCCGCCGCCCGAGATGGCGCGGCCTTGCCGAAACGTCGCCCCTCCGCATTCTGCCGCAAGGGGCCCCGGCGCCGAAAGCCACCGGTAGGCCCGATGTGGTGTTGTATTTGCGCACCACAAGGGCTCAGGCCTTGCGCGGCGGAGCTTTTCCGAGCCACCCTGCCGGCATGCAAGCCGCCCTCGAAATCGGCCTCCTCGGCCTTTACCGCTACCCTGTGAAGGGCCTGAGCCCGGAGCCCCTCGACCGGGCGGAGCTGGAGACCAGCGGGTTCTTCCCGGGGGACCGGCTCTACGCCATCGAGAACGGGCCCTCGGGCTTCAACCCGGTGGCGCCGCGGCACCAACCCAAGACCAAGTACCTGATGCTGATGCGCGACGAGGCTCTGGCCCGCCTGCGCACCCGCTACGACGATGCCACCGCCACGCTCACGGTGGAGCATGCCGGGGAAGCGCTGGCGTTCCGGCTCGACACGGAGGCCGGCCGCGACGGACTCGCCGACCTGATGCGGCGCACTTTGCCTGAAAACCTGCGGGGCGAGCCGAAGGTGCTGGCGGCGCCGCCGCAATACCGGTTCACCGATTCGCCCACCGGCTACGTCTCGCTGATCAACCGGGCCAGCGTGGCGGCGGTGGAAGACTATCTCGGCGCGCCGGTCGACCCGCTGCGCTTCCGCGGCAACCTGCTGGTCGAGGGGCTCGCGCCCTTCGCCGAGCTGGACATGGTCGGCCAGGTGATCGAGGCGCCGAGCGGGCTGCGGCTCAAGATCACCAAGCGCACGGTGCGCTGCGCCGCCACCAACGTCGATCCGGTGAGCGGCGTGCGCGACCACGACATTCCCTGGACCCTCGACGCGCGCCTCGGCCACCGCGACCTCGGGGTCTACGCCGAGGTGATCGCCGGCGGAGCGCTCGCGGTGGGTGATAGGCTGCGCGTGGTGAGCTAGGCGCGGCCCTCAGAGCCGCGCGACGTAGGCTGCCAGATCCTGGATGTCGGCGTCGCTCAGACCCTGCGCGACCTCGTTCATCGCCGGGTCGTAGCCTGGCCGGGCGTTCGACTTGTAGGCCGCGAGGGCCCGGGCGAGGTACTCCTCCCGCTGCACCCGGATCCTGGGAATTGCATCCCGGCCGGCAAGGTCAGCACCGTGACAGGAATTGCACTGGTGCTTTGAGACCAGCGCCTGGGCGCGCGCCACTAGGGCCGGGTCCGCGGCCGGCCCCGACCAAGCGGGCGCCGGAAGGGCCGCGACCGCATCGGCGTAAGTGCGCAGGTCGTCGTCGGAGAAACCGGCGGCGACGTCGTTCATGGGCTCCGCCGCGCGCTGCTTCTCCCGGAACTGGAACAGCTGCGTCACGACGTAGTCCGCCTGCTGGCCGCCCAGCGAGGGCACGCCCTCATTCTCCGAGGTTCCGCCCCCGTGGCAAGCGACGCAGGGGGCGAGACGCTCCTGCATCGCCGCATCGGGCGCAGCCAGCGCCGCACCCGCCAGCAGGACACCGAGGGCCGAGGCAAGCCCCCTGATCAGCCCGATCCTCGCTCCGCGGCGCATCACTGGCCGTAGCTGACACGGTAGATCGCGCCGTTATAGTCGTCCGAGACGAGCAGCGACCCGTCCTTGGCGACCAGCACGTCGACCGGGCGGCCGGCATATTTGTTGTCTTGGAGGAAGCCGGTCAGGAACGGCTCCACGGCTGCGACCTTGCCGTCCGGGCCCGGCCGCGCGACCACGACGTCGCCGCCGAGCTTGGTCGTGCGGTTCCAGGAGCCGTGCCGGGCGATGAAGGCGGCATCCTTGTAGGAATCTGGGAACTGCGCGCCGGTGTAGAACCGCATCCCGAGCGAGGCCGTGTGCGGCCCGAGCAGGCCCGCCGGCGCGGTGAACTCCGCGCAGGAATGGCCCCAGCCGTATTCGGGATCCGTGAACGTGCCCTGGTGGCAGAACGGATAGCCGAAATGCTGCTTGCCCGGCTCCGTGAGCACGTTCAGCTCGTCGTTCGGGATGTCCTCGGAGACCCAATCGCGGCCATTGTCCGTAAACCAGAGCTGCTTGGTCTTCGGGTTCCAGTCGAAGCCCACCGTGTTGCGCACCCCGCGGGCGATCACTTCGGCGTTCTTGCCGTCGAGATCGATCCGGCGGATCTGAGCGTGCGTGTCTGGGGGCATCACGATGTTGCCGGGCGCGCCGACCGGGACGTAGAGCTTGTTGTCCGGCCCGATGGCGATGAACTTCCAGCCATGGGCTTCGTCCTTAGGCAGATCATCGTAGACGAGGCTCGGCTTCTCGGAGCCGTCAAGATGGTTGGCGATGTCGTCGTAGCGCCAGATCTTCGACAGCTCGGCGACGTAGAGCGCGCCTTCGTGGAATGCGACACCGTTCGGCCGGTGCAGCCCCGACGCGATCGTCTTGACCTCGCGCTTACCGTCCGGCCCAGCCTGCGGCAGCACCGCGTAGACCTTGCCGACCGTGCGGGTGCCGACGAACAGCGTTCCGTCCGGCGCCTGGGTCATCGAGCGGGCATTGGCGAGGCCGCTGGCATAGACCTCGACCTTGAAGCCCTCCGGCACCTTCAGCTTGTCGAGGGGCAGCTTGGCGGCGGCCGTCGCCAGGGGCGGCCCTGCGACCGGCGCGAGCTTGGCCGCGTCCCCGCCTTCGGGACGTCCGTAGAGGGCCGAGCCGCGATCGACCTGCACGCTGGCCGGCGGCGCGGAGCTGGCCTTCGTCTCCTGCGCACGCACTGCATCCGGGGACGCGGTCCCGAAGCCCAGGCAGGCGAGTGCGGCGGCGAGTCCGCGGGTCAGAATCGGCTTGGTGACTGGCGTCATGATGTCTCCCGAGATGGCCGGCATCTTGGATCGCCCGGTCCGATCTGCATTCTCTATTCAACGTCTGACCGCGCAATGCGACCCCTTCGACAACCCTGGCGCGACAGCGGGATGCCCCCGTAACGCATCTTTCGCGATCCAGCGCCGCCGGCCAATCCGGGTGCGGTGCCGGCCGTCGATGCTCATGGCCGGGTCCACCCGTGAAAACCTTGCGTTTTGGCCGGTGATCTCCGAAAACGCGCGCGTCCGGAACGCTTGAGCTTGGCCGGGGACCGCGGCGCGCGCCGTGGCCAGGCCCACGCAGCGTTCCGATCCGGTTCGAGGACACGGTTCGATGATCGATTACGCGCAGGCGCGGCGGATGATGGTCGACTGCCAGTTGCGGACCTTCGACGTGAACGACAACGCGGTGCTCGACGCGTTCGACACGGTGCCGCGCGAAGCCTTCGTGCCGAAGGGCCGCGAGCCGTTCGCCTATATCGATCAGACCCTGCGGCTCGACGGCGCGAACGGCGAGACCCGTTGCCTGCCGGCGCCGATGGTGCTGGCCCGGCTGATCCAGGCCCTGAAAATCCGGCCCGGCGCCAAAGCCCTCGATGTCGGCACCGGCACCGGCTACGCCGCCGCCGTGATGGCGGATCTCGGCGCGGATGTGACGGCGCTCGAATCGGTGCCCGACCTCGCCGAGACGGCCCGCACCAAGCTCGGCACCACGGCGCGGGTGATCGAGGGTCCGCTGCAGGCGGGCGCCCCCAAGGAGGCACCCTTCGACGTGATCCTGATCAACGGCCGGGTCGAGGTCCGGCCGCAGGCCCTGCTGGACCAGCTCAAGGACGACGGCCGCCTCGCCTGCGTGTTCGGCCCGCACCGCAACGCCAAGGCGACCCTGTTCGTGCGCGCGGGCGATGCCTTCGGCTCCCGTCCGCTGTTCGACGCCTCCCTGCCGCTCCTCGACGCCTTCGCGGCGGAGGTCGGGTTCGCGTTCTGAGCTTTTGGAGACGGGTTTTCCCAAGCTCGACTTGTTTCTGAACTGCCCGCCTCAGGCTAAGCGTTGGGTTCGCGGCAGCTGGAACCGTCCTTGCGCGCGCGGCCGATCAACCTCGCGTAGCGCTCTCGCCCTGAGCATCGCGGCCGCTTCGGATCGCTTCGCGACGACGGTGCATTGGCCAGCGCAGACCCGACATCTTCGCCCACCAAAATCCGGGATGCCTGAAGCAAGCGCCCCTCTGCGGCGCGGCCACCGTATTGCTGCGGCGCACAAGACCGGCGCATCCGCGACAGGCGTTGCAACCTTCGGGACGAGGCCGCGACGGCGCACACGCCTCGCCCGGGCCTCGGCACTTCTCCGCCCCTCCCCCTGGACCAGAACTATATAAACCCTCTAATAAGGCAGAACTTGAACGCTATAATTCGCCGAAACTGCTGGTGAGCCGAATGGGTGCGCGCTTGATGCGGAATAAATGGGTATTCCCAACCGTTGCAGCCTTGGTCGGCCTCGCCACGGTCGCCGGATGTCGGGAGCTGAAGGCGGAAGGCGAGCCGCTGCAGCTCTGTCGGTTCAAGAAGGTCTTCGCCGACGACTTCAACGACTTGAGCGTTTCGAAATCCAACAACGAGCGGGCGCGGTGGTCGGCGCACACGCCCTGGAACGGTGATTTCGGCGATGCACAATTCATCGACCCGATCGACATCTTCGCCGATCCCGAGAAGAACGCGCCGTTCATCGTCAAGGACGGGATCCTGAAGATCCGGGCGCGGAAGCACGACAACGGAAAGTGGACCTCCGGCCTGCTCTCCTCGGCCGATCCCACCACCGCCGGATTCGCCCTGATGTACGGGTATTTCGAGGCGCGCATGAAGCTTCCGCCCGGTCCCGGCGTGTGGCCCGCCTTCTGGTTGAACGCCAACAAACCGAAGGACGACAAGACCCCGTCGGTGGAGATCGACGTGCTCGAATATTACGGCCAGTTCCCGGACGGATTCCATTCGGTCTGGCACGTCTGGGACAAGACCGACCCGAAGAAGAACAGCGGCGGCGAGATCATCACCTCGGTCCCGAGCGGCTCGCTGAACGACAGCTTCCACACCTACGGGGTGAACGTGACGAAGGAGTGGGTCGTGTTCTACCTCGACCGCCGCGAGATCGGCCGGACGCCGACGCCGCCCGAGCACACCAAGCCCCTGATGATCCTGGTCAATCTCGCCCTCGGTTCCGGCTGGCCGATCGACAAGACCCCCAACCCCTCCGATCTGCTGGTCGACTACGTTTACGCCTTCGCCCCCGACGAGACGAAGCGCGACGCCATCTGCAAGGAGTAAGGCCGATGGCCCGGCGCCGGGCCATCGGACTCAGGACGCGGGGGAGATCGGATATTCCCTCGCCTGTACGGCGATTCGACGGATATCGCGGGATCAAACAGTGTCCTGACGATCAAATGCCACGAATCATCGTCCTTTTGATTGCATCCGCGGGCACAGACTAAAAATCGCGATTGCCATGCTTCCGACAGGTCGGGCATGCGGGATCGCGACCGAGCTGCACCTCCGCGGCGGCGATACGCACGGGTTTCGAGGGCTCAAAAGCATCATGCTCCTTCCCAAAACAGCGGCCGCCCGGATCATTTCCTGCGACGTGTTCGATACGCTGCTCCATCGCGACCACCGGTCGGAACGCCAGCGGTTCAACGACATTGCGGTGCGCGCCGCGCAGCTTCTCGCCGCCGAGCGGCGGATCGTGCGGCATCCGGGGGCGATCTACGACGCCCGCATCGAGGTTCAGAAGCAGGCCTACCGGGCGCTCGACCTGTCCTGCCCGACGGGAGACGTGCGGTTCGCCGACATGGTCGACGCCATGGGCCGGATCCTGAGTCTCGATGCGCAGGCGGCGGAGATCCTGCATCGGGCCGAGATCGCGGTCGAGATCGCCCAGCTGAAGGCGAATACGCCGCTCTTGGCCTGGCTGGCCGAGCAGGCGCGGGCGGGATGCCGGATCATCGCCGTGAGCGACACCTATCATCGCGGCGAGACGATCGCCCAGCTGCTCGCCGCGCACGCGCCCGATCATCCCGTCGCCCACATCTATGCCAGCGCCGACCACAACGCGACGAAGCGGACGGGCGCCCTGTTCGGCGTCGTGCTGCGCCAGGAGGGCGTCGCAGCCACCGACATCCTGCATATCGGCGACGACACCACCGCCGACGTGACGATGGCCCAGGCCGCGGGGTTGCGCTCCCTGCAGGTCCTGCGGCCGAAGCATCTCGTGTTCCGGCGCCGGGCCGATGCCCTGCGCGCCCGCGCCCTGCACGGGCTCCGGATCCGGGCGGCGCACGCGCCGCGCGCGGGTGCGCCGGCGTGACGGCGCCCGATACCGGCCCGCTCGACGCGGAGGCGTTCGGGCGCAGCGCGCTGGGGCCCATCCTGGCGGAGTTCTGCCTCCGCCTCTGGCTGTTCGAGCGCTTCATCCAGGGCGACGATGCCGTCCTCCTGTTCTGCGCCCGGGGCGGCCTGCGGATGCGGCTGGCCTACGAGCACTTCCTGGCGCGGACCGGTCTGCCGCAACGCTTGCCCCGCGCGGATCTGATGGTGTCGCGCCTCGTCGCGGCCCGGACCGCGTTCGACCCGCCGAGCCCGGGGGTCCTGTCCGAGCTGGAGCGCGAGTTCAGCGGCCAGTCGATGGCCGAGATCGCCGCCGCCCTGTCGCAACGCGACGACCTCGACCTGCCGCCCCCCTGGCATGCGCCATTCGAGGCAACACGCTTCACCACCCTGCTGGCCGGCACCGAGCCCGGCGTGGTGATGCTCCGCCAAGCGGTCGCCGAGCAGGATGGCCTGTTCCGGGCCCATCTGACGGCCTGCACCGGCGCGCGTCGTCACGGAATCCTGGTCGATACCGGGCTGTACGGCAGCACGGTGCGGATCCTTCAGGAGGGCATTCCAGATCGGCAATGGTCCGGGCTTCAATTCGCCCGCTGCAATTACAAGCGGCTTCCGACGCCGCATTTCGCGCGCACGTTGGGCCTCAGCGTCGAGAGCGACGGCTACAAGCCCTGGGAGGTCCGGACCTCGGCGCTCCGCTTCTGGCAGTTGATCGAGTCCTGCCTCGAGCCGGAGCTGTCCAGCGTGCGAACCTTCACGGCCTCAGCCGATGGCGGGCCGCCGCGCGCCAATCTCCAGGTCCCGGGGTGGGAGAGCCGCATCGCGCCGGAGCAGCCGGGCCTGTTCACCGGCGTCCTCGCTTACATCGATGGCCTCACCCCGGAGACGCTCCACCGGGTCCCGGAGGATGCGGCCCGCGCCTGGCGGCACCTCAAGGACGCGGTGGTCTGGCCGAGCGAGCAGGCCGTGGCGACCTTGAGCCTCGGGCACCGATCCCGGGACTTCGGACGGACCGAACTCCGAGCGCAATTTGCCGGCGCGGGCAGCACCAGCCCCTTGAAGCAGATCCGCGAAAGCCTCTGGCGCGAAGGTGCGGTCGTGCGCAGCTTCCCGCGGGGCGGCCGCCTGGCGCTCCCGCTCATCGAACTGATCTATGCCGCGCGAGCGCTGCGCTCGGAGATGCGGGCCCTGCGTCGGCGCGGTCGGGCGACCTGAGAGATTCGCCGTCGGAGGGAACCGGCGACCGCCGCCCTGGCCCAGGCTGAAATCGCTGCGCAGAACACGGATATAAGTACTGATCCGGATGTAGCTCATTTCTCTGCGCCGCTAAAGATTCCGAGCAGCTGATCCATCCGCTCGCTCGGCTCGCCGGCCAGCGAGGTCGGTTCGGCTCGACAGCATCGCCCACGATTGTTGTCGTCCGGATAGCGCGACAGAATTGCTCGTTCAGTAAATTACGTACCGATTCGGCTTTAACGATCTTGCCGTTAAGCAGTTGATATTTCGATTGAATGATTGCGCCAACAGGCATCAGAGCTACAAAATCCAAAGCGCGGCGAAATTATATCGGCCGCCAAACGTTAATGACCGGATGAACGCAGTTCCCCGTCACACGGATGCCAGGGACGTATTACCATGTTAGAAATATATCAGACCGAGACCTACGCGGAGAACAATCCGAGCTGGCACGAGGAAGACGCGCCCTGGAAAGCGAAGCAGATCGCACAGATCATCAATAAGAACGCGATCACGTTCGATCGGCTCTGTGAGGTCGGCTGCGGAACCGGGGAGATCCTTCTCAACCTGGAGCGGTCCTTCGGTTTCTCAAAGGGTTACGGCTACGAGGTCTCCCCGCATGCCTATCAGCGGGCCAAGAGGAAGCAGACCGGCCGGACCAAATTCTACCTCGAAAGCGTGTTCGACGCCGCGGCATCGCCGTTCGACCTGATGCTGGTGATCGACGTCATCGAGCACGTCGAGGATTACATCGGCTTCGCCGAAAAATTGCGGCCCCTCGCCAAGTACAAGATCTTCCACATCCCGCTCGATCTGTCGGTGCAGTCGCTGTTACGGGAACGGCCGATCATGAATCTCCGGAAGGGCGTCGGGCATTTACACTACTTCTTCAAGGAATCGGCGCTCGCGACCTTGAGGGATTGCGGATACACGATCATCGACCACGCCTACACAGCCGGACGCCTCGAACTGCCCAATCAGGCCACGTCGAGCCGGCTCATGAAAATCCCGCGCCAGGCCCTGTTCGCGCTGAACCAGGACCTCACCGTGCGGATCCTCGGCGGCTATTCCCTGCTGGTTCTGGCCGAGTGAGCCGGGCCGGCCGCGACCCGGACGATCCTCGGCCGCAGGGGTCGCGCCGCAGCCGCGCCGTGCTGATGCGCGACGGCCATTTCTTGTACACGGCCTGGAGATAGCGTAAGGATCGTTTCCTCAAGGAGTGTTTACTATTAATAGTGCCGCGATTGTGCAAAACGGGTTGTAGCAGTTGAAACCGAAGCGGCGGCTTGAGAGGGTGTCATTGAACACCCCAAATACTCAGAAGCATTGCCGCCGATGTCGGTTCAATTCAAAAATTATAGTTCGAATATCGATAGGAGTATATCGTTAGTATGACGGCGGCTGAATCGTTCGGGATCAATGGTCGCTTCCTGACGCAACCGATGACCGGCGTTCAGCGCTACGCATGGAACGTGACCCGGGCGATGAGCCAGGCCGTGGCCGCGCGCGGGGCCACGATTCCCCTGCTGGCACCGCCCGGCGCCCAGGATCCCGGCTTCGCTGGGACGCCGCTCAAGGTCATCGGCCGCTCGGGCGGCCATGCCTGGGAGCAGGTCGCCCTGCCGCGCGCTTGGCCGGGCCGGTTGCTCAACCTCTGCAACACCGCGCCCGCCCTCAGGGCCGACCAAGTCGTCTGCATCCACGACGCGAACGTCTTCCTCGAACCGGAGAGCTACAGCGCCTCGTTCCGCGCCTTCTACAAGACGCTCCAGCCCCTGCTGGCGCGGCGCGCGGCGCGGATCGCCACCGTCTCGAGCTTCTCGGCCGGGCAGATCGCGCAGCATCTGTCGGTGAAGGCGTCCGACATCCTCGTCCTGCCCAACGGGCACGAGCACGTCCACGCCTGGGACCCGGACCAGGCGACCCGGGCGCCGTCGGCGCTGCGCCGCAATCCGGACGGCACCGAGCGCCCGTTCGTGCTGGCGCTCGGCTCGCGCGCGCGCCACAAGAATCTCGGCCTGCTGCTCGGCTTGGCGCGCGAGTTCGCGAGCCTCGGTGTCGACCTGATCATCGCCGGCGGCCAAGCGGGCATCTTCGCGGCGGAAGAGCTGCAGCGCAGCGACAACGTCCAGCATCTCGGCTTCGTCACCGATCACGATCTCGCCTACCTGCTCGAACGCGCCCTATGCCTGGCCTTTCCCTCGCTGACCGAGGGCTTCGGCCTGCCGGCGCTGGAGGCGATGGCCCGGGGCTGCCCGGTCATCTCGACCGATCGCGCCAGCCTGCCGGAAATCTGCGGCACCGCCGCGCTCCTGGCGCCTCCCGACCAGCCGGAACTCTGGCTGGCGCATGTCCGGGCCCTGCTGGCGAGCGCCACGCTTCGGGAAGACCTGATCGGCCGCGGCCGCATTCAGGCGGCCCGGTTTTCCTGGGCCGACACGGCGCAGGGCTACCTGGACGTGATGCGCTCGCCCGGGCGGAGGGATGTCGGGCGCCCGCGCACCGCGTCGGCGCCGCCCAGCATCGCCGTGGTCATAGCGACCCTGGGGCGCCCGGAGGTCGTGGCGCAGACGCTGCGGCGCATCCTCGATCGGCAGACCTACAAGCCCGCCGCCGTGATCATCTCATGTATCAAGCCGGAGGATGCCGGCGACGCGGCCAGCTGGGGCGACGTCACGGTGCTGACCGGCCGCCCCGGTCTTGCGGCGCAGCGCAACACGGCGCTGGCCGCCCTGCCCGACGGAATCGAGATCGTCACCTTCTTCGACGACGATTTCGTGCCCGAGCCCAACTGGCTCGAAGTCGCGGCCCGGACATTCCGCGACGAGGCGGACATCGTCGGCTTCACGGGCGACGTGCTGGCGGACGGTATCAAGGGCCCTGGTCTGAGCTTCGCCGAGGTCGATCGCCTCCTCGCGGCGACCGGGCCGGTCGAATCGGCGCCGATGATCGAGCCGTTCAGCCCCTACGGTTGCAACATGGCGTTCCGGCGCTCCGCCATCGGGACCCTGCGGTTCGACGAGCGCCTGGTCCTGTATGGCTGGCTGGAGGACCGCGATTTCGGCGCAGCCCTGAGAGCCAAGGGCGGACGGCTCGTGAAATGCATGGCGGCGCGCGGCGTCCATATGGGTGTCAAGGGCGGGCGGATCGCCGGCGATCGGCTCGGCTATTCGCAGGTGGTTAATCCCCTGTACATGCTGCGTAAGGGAACGATGACTTACGCTCAGGTGCTGGATCATTTATTTCGGAATTTCACTAGCAATCTGGCGCGATCGGCTGTCCCGGAACCGTTCATCGATCGGCGCGGCCGTTTACGGGGCAATCTACGGGGCGCGGCCGACGCCCTCCTGGGACGGCTCGAACCCGAGCGGGCCCTGCAGATCCGACCGAAAGCCGTGAGATGACCGTGCACAATCAAAATCGGATCGCGCCGGAGCGGCCTCAGGCGGTCTGGCCGTTCCCGGAGGCGGCCTCCGTGGGCGTGCCGGATGGCCCCCTGGCGGTGATCTCGGCCGCCCTGAAGGCGGCCAAGCGCCACAAGTTCGTCGTGGCCCTGTGGATCCTGTTCTGCGTCGGCGTCGCCCTGCTTTACGCGATGACCGCGACGCCGCTCTTCACGGCGACCGCGACGCTGCTCCTGGAACCGCGACGCCAAGCCGGTTCGGGGTCGCCGGAAGGCTCGCTGGCGCCGAGCCTCGATGTCGGCCGGGCCGAGAGCGAACTCCAGGTCCTGCGCTCCGAGCGCCTCCTGTCCAACGTGTTCAACAGCCTCGGGCTCGCGAACAATCCCGAATTCGGCACGCCGCCCTCCGGCAAGGCCGAGACGCGGCGCTTGAGCCTCAAATCCCTGCTCGGCATTCCGGAACCGCCGCCGCCGACCCCCGAGGTCGTGCAGCAGCGGCAGTTCGAGACCTTCGCGCAGCAATTCACCGTGCGCCGGGTCGGCCAATCCTACGTCGTGGAGGTCGCCTACACCTCCCCGAACGCCGACTTGGCGCGACGGGTCGCGAACGCGGCCGTCTCGGCCTACCTCTGGCAATCGATCGCCGCGAAGGCCGATGCCGCCAAGAACGGCGCGGAATTCCTGCAGGGCCGCGTCAACGCCTTGTCGTCGCAGGCGCGGTCTGCGGCGGCCGCGGTTTCCAGTGGAAGCCTGCCCGACGCGCCGACACCGGATGCCGATGCCCGCGTGATCGGCGCGGCGCTCCAGCCCCTCACGCCGTCGGCGCCCCGCAAGACGCTGATCCTCGGCCTCGGCCTGACGGTGGGTCTCGTCGGCGGACTTTTGGCCGTCGCCCTCCGGCAGGCCCTGGATCGACGGATCCGGACGCCGCAGGATCTCGTCCAGCGCGTTGGCGTTCCCTGCCTCGCCGTCATGCCCGACGTCTCGCGCAAGAGCGTCGCCGGCCGGCGCGGCCCGAGCGACCTGAGATCCGCGACGACCCTGTGGCTCGGCAACAGCGGCTTCGCCTCGGGCATCCGTGACCTGAGGACCTCGATCCAGCTCGCCCTGTCGAGCCGCCCCGGCGAAGCCGAGACCGTCGTCGCCCTGGTCGGCTGCACGGCGAATTCCGGCACCTCGCTGATCGGATTGAACTTGGCCCGGATCATCCAGGAGAGCGGGCGCCCGGTGACGATGATCGACGCCGACGTGCACGGGTCCGCGCCGCGATCGCTGACCTACGATTTCGACACCTGGGAAGGGACCTGCCTGGCGGATCTGATCGAGGATCCCGCCCGCATTCCCGGCGCCAAGCTCCTCGATTACGGCGGGATCGCGGTGCTGCCCGCACGCCTGCCCAACACGGCTGTCAACAGCCGCGTCTACCTCGGTGCGCCGTCCTTCCACAAGGTGATCGAGCACATGCGGCAGACGGGCTACGTCATCCTCGACCTGCCGCCCCTCTCGGTCTCGGCCGAGACGCGGGCCGCCGCGCGGCGGGCCGATGCGGTGGTCATCGTGGCCGAAGCCGGACGCACGACCGTCGACGAATTGTCCGACGCCGTGAACGGGTTGCGGAGCGCCGGCGCCAGCGTCATCGGCGCCATCCTCAATCGCGTCTGATTGCCCGCTGCACGTCGTGCTCATGCTCCGACGCGCCTTCCTGAGCCGAGCCGGCCTCCGGCTCGACGGAGGACCTGCGACGGTCCGAGCGAAGCCTCGCCGGCGCGGCAGTCTTGCGGCGATTGCCGCGCCTGCAAACCATCCTTCGGAGTATCGTTGATGCCAGCCGCGACCGATCGAAAGATCAGAGTCCTCTATTGCCAGCCCGGCACCAGCGTCTTTGCGGGCATCGAACGGGTCAATGACGAGATCTGCACCGAACTCGCCAAGACCTACGGCGACGCATTCGACGTCGATGTCCTGCTGGTATCCGAGCACCGCAATTATCCGTCCACCCCGCGGGCCTACAACATCGTCAGGCGCGCGGTCTCATCGCGCCTGGGTCTCATGCGGGCGTTCCGCAGCGTCGTCCGGGACAAGCGCTACGATCTCGTCGTGGTCCCGCAGATCGATCCAACGGTGATCTTCTGGTTTGCGCGACTGGGCTTAAAGCGGCCTATCGCGATGCACCTGCACGGAAATCCGCGCCGCGAGAACGGACATCTCAAAGCGAAGATCCTGTTCTTCCTCCTCCGGCATCTCGTCCTGCGACAGGTGACGGTGGTGTTCGGCACCTCGCCCCGGCAGCTCCGAGCCTTCACCGAGGATTTCGACTGCCGCAGGCCGACCGTCTGGGTGCCGAACCCGGTCCGGAAATTCGAGCCTCCGGCAGCCGAAGAGAAGCCGCCGGCCGGCCTGGTGACGTTCGTCAATGTCGGACGCTACGACTACCAGAAGGGCCAGGACCTCCTGATCGACGCGTTCGCCCGGCTCTACGAACGGCGCCAGGACATAAGGCTGCGGCTCGTCGGCCATGGAGCCGACGAGCCCGCCCTGTCCGATCGGATCCAACGCCTCGGCCTGTCAGAGGTGGTCAAGCTCGAATTCCATCCGGATAACCCGCAGCGGGCACTGTATGCCAGCGACGTGTTCGTCGCCACGTCGCGATGGGAGGGCTGGTCGCTGGCGATCTGCGAGGCGCTCCGGTGCGGGCTCCCGGTCATCTCGACCGATTGCGATTTCGGCCCCAGCGACATCCTGGTCGACCGCCGCCTGGGGCAGCTGGTCCCGTCGAACGACGAAGCCGCGCTTGTGGAGGCCATGAACCACTACTGCGATCATATCGCCGAAGAGAAGACGTTTGCCGACTTCCGACGGCACAACATCGAGCAGTACAGCGTCGAGAACACGGCAAAAATTCATGCCGAAGCCATCCGGCGAGCCGTCGGAGCCGATTTGGCCGCGTGACTGCGGCGTCATAGAGAACGCAGCGAAAGCGACCGACGCCCTCGCGCGCCGGTCGCGGTCCCGTCCGACCCAGGCCCGATCGCTACCGCAGCGCGGATCGCATCGATGCCAGGGCGAGAGGGTCGGAGACGAGCCCCGCGGACTGCGCGGCGGGGAGCCGCTCGCGTTCCGGCCAGGCAGATGCGACCCCGGCGAAGACGTAGAACAGCAGGCTCTGGTCGACCGTAGGCCCGGCGATGATGCTCCCGGTCAGCAGGGACAAGCAGGCGAGACGAGACGCTGCGCGCACGTCGCTCGAATAGCTCCGGGGCTCGCCCCGGCGGACGCCGAACACGGTCGCGAGGAACAACAGGTAGAAGACCGCGCCCGGAACGCCGACATTCGACAACACCGCCAGCGGAAAGCTGGAGGTCCGGTTCGTCCCGAGGCCGACCCCGAGGCCTCGTGAGTCGAAGAAATTCTGCCAGGCGAGCGTGTTCCAGTACGAGCGCTGGACGCCCGAATCCGTCTGCGCCTTGCTCAAGATCAGCGTGTCGACATACTCGTAAATCCTCTCCGCCACGCCTTCGGTGACCAGCACGAGCAGCACGATCAGGCAGAGAACCAGCGGACCGAGGACGACCGCCGCGGCGCTGAAGCGATCTTGCGGGCGCATGCTGCACCGCTGCACGGCCGTGACGTAGAGGAGTCCCAGGACGACCACCGAGCCGACCAGCCCGGTCGATGAGGTCGAGATCACCACGAACAGCAGCGACAGCAGGGCCAAGGACCCGGTGACGAGGGGATTGCGTCCGCAGAGCCACAGCATGCCGGTGAACCCGAGCGCCCCCAGCGTCATGCTGGCGAAAGCCGAGGCTTCCGGCCAGGAGCCGATGATCCGCCGCATCGTGCCGATGGTCTCCTCATCATGGAACGTGTACTGAGCGTTCCGGATGAATTGCAGCGCCTCCTGGGTGCCGGTCGCGCTCGTGAGCAGGTCGAGGATGCCGAAGCCGATATTGGTGGCCGCGTAGGCGGTCAGCGCGGTGGCAAGCGTCGCAAGACCCCGTTGCGTCGATCCGACGGTCGCGATCATGAGGAAGCAGACGAGGTCGCCGATCAGATAGATCGGCTGGGTCAGGTTGCTGGAGACCGGTCCCAGCGGCACGGCGCCGTCATAGGTGCTCAGATGCGTCGAAGTGCCGAGCGGGATGATGTAGGTCGCATCGGCAAACAGCCGCGGCATGACATAGCTGCTCAGCACGCCGTACAGGACCAGACAGAGCAGCCAGAAGCCGGGCTCGGTGATCTTGAGCGCCTCCAGCATCGTGATGGAGGTCTTGCGCCAGAACAGCGTCGAGATGGCCAGGAAGACGAGAAACAGGTGTGCCGGCTGAACGTTGGCACCGCCGAGCAGCAGCGCGGCGGCGGACCCAAGCGTGCAGAACACGACGAACGCCACCACGGTCGATCGGGTGCCGAACAACAAGCAGAACAGCCCGACAACGATCGTGATGGCGCCGATCGGTTCGAAGCTCATGATCCGCTTGCCTCGAGTTGAAGACCGACGATTTGGCCGAGGATCGCGTCTTCCCGCGAGCGAACCGGCATCGCGTCCTACCGATCCGTACTTTCCGCGGCGCGACGCACGGCCTCCGCGGAGGCCGGCCCGGTGCGATTGGCGTTGCCGCCCTCAGGCGGGCGGCGCGGTCCGGAGACTTGCGGCGCCTCCCCGGACCGACCGCTCGGGTTCCGGACGAGGGTGACCCGGACGACATCGCCGGGCTCGACCTGGGCATCCTCCTGCGCGAACCAAGTGCTGGACCGGTCGCCGACCCTGCGGGTCACCTCGTAGCGCGGGATCAGCATCTCGCCGCCCTCCTCGCCGCTGCCGAGCATCTGCGACTCGGCATCCGCCGAGAGCCGCCCGGCGGTCAGCGTCTTCTCGTCGTTCTGCCCGAGCTTGAGGCGCGTCTCCGCCGCATCGGCCAGGGCGTCGCGGCGGAACCGGGACCGGAGCTCGATGATGTCGCGCTCGGCCCGCGTCAGGCTCTGCTGAGCGCGCAACGTCGCGACCTGAACGTCCAGCCGGTTGCTCTCGAACGCGGCTTGGCTCTGCTCGGCGGCGAGCTTGCGCGGCGTGATCGTGAGTCCCTTGGCGACGAGGTCGTTGACGAGGTTCAATTCGCCCCGGCTCAGCTCGATCTGGCGATCGAGGGATTTGGCCTTGTTCTCCAGGGCGCTGATCTCGGCGCGGAAGCTGACGATGGATTGCTCGATCGCGGCGATCTCCGCCTTGACCGCGTTGCGCCGCGTCTCGAACAGGAGCTGCTCGCCGCGCATGGCCTGATCGGCCCGCGCCTTGTCGGGGGCCGCCTTCAGATCCTCGCCGAAGCTGACGGAGTCCGCGCCGGCGATCTCCGCGTCCAGCCGCGCCTGCTTGGCCGCCAGCGCGATCCGCTCCGTGACGAGCGTGCGCAACTCGCCTCGCGTCGTCACGATCTCACGCCGGATCATCCGCGGATCCAACCCGCGCATGAGGCCCTCCGCGGTGCTGACCGCCTGGAGAACGGTCAGGCTGGGCTGATATTCGAACTTGCCCGGCCGCTGGACCGCACCGGTGATATAATACGGCCGGTATCTGGCGACCTCGACCGAAGCCGCCGGCGTTTCCGCGAGATCGGCCGCCTGTTTCAGCGAGGTTCCGATCGCCTCGGCCAGATCGGTCGGGGTCCCGCCGGCCGCCTTGATCTGGCCGATCAGAGGCATCGACACTGTGCCATCCGCGGCCACGGAGAACTCTCCGTTCAACGCGGTCCACGAATACGCCTCGCCGGTGTTGCGCCGCAGATCGTAGACGCGAATAGTCAACCGATCCTGCGGGCCGAGCAGGTATCGGCCCGGGGCTTCGGCAGCCGGTGCTGCGAGAACGCTGGCAACCACGAACACGCAAGACGCAGCGATCTGCCGCCAATACATCCAAGTCTCCCAAACCGAAACCGGCTTCCGGCAAAATACTTCGGCCAACAACCTCTATTAGGGAGCCGAGCCGCACTGCGTCGCTGGATGTTACTGTATACGATATCAGGCCGCACTCAACCCGCTCGGCAGTTTACGCCACGCTCGAACCGGCCGATCACGCTGAAAACCCGATGCCATGGCAAACAAACACATCCCGATCCCAGGGATCCGGAGACAGCACATCCCTGCCGGGCGCCTGTCGCGATCGCGATTGATCCCGCCAGGTCATTGTCGCAGGGAGCGCACGCGGAAGCCGCACATGTGCATCGACGCGGCATAGACGAGCGCACCACAGAGCGTCATGGCGGCGAGCGGCGCGAGCGCCCCGATCTCGACCCGCCGCAACGCTTCCTCCAAGGCGAAGACCGAGGCCGCCATGACGATGCAGGACAGGCCGACCTGCCAGAGATTGCCCAACTGCACCGCGATACTGACGCCGATCACACGGCGCGCATAAACGGCGCTGACCAGAAGATGGATGACCGCGGCCAGGACACGCGCATACAGCATCAGCAGCAGACCGCCCGTATAGAACGCCACGGTCATCAACGGGATCTTCACCGCGGCTTCGAACATGTTGATTTTCAACAACAGGTTCGGCTCGTCGACCGCGAGGCACAGTGAATAGACCGGCTGGTAATAGGCGGTGAACATGATCGCCAGAGACAGCCACCGCAAGTATACCGCCGCGGAACTCCATTGGCTTCCGAGGATTACATTGACGATCTGGTCCGATGTCAGCGCGATTCCGATCCCGGCCGGCAATGCGATGAACATCGTCAGGCGGGCCGCCTTCAGGAACGAGAGGCTCAGACGCCTCCGGTCGTCGGCCATGGTGGCGAACGCTGCCATGACCGGGCGCATGGCCGGACCGATCAGGCTCTGGGTCGGCATGACCGAGAAGTCGCTGGCCAGACTGTACCGGCCCAGAACCGACTTCTCGACGTTGTAACCCAGGAACACGCGGTCGTATTGCCAGCTGAACGCGGTCAGGATCTGCGCCGAGGTGAACCAGCCCGTGAACGCCGAGAAGTCGCGCAGCTTTTCCAGGGAGAGCTTCGGCGCGTACGGGGCCAGCACGTGGGACAGGATCGTGGGTATCCAAGCCGATATGACGGGATTGATCACGAGCGCCCAGTATCCGCCCCCCGCATACAGCGTCGCCACGGAGATCAGCGCCGCGATGATTTTTCCGGAGAAGTCCGTGACGAAGGAGACGCGGAAATCGAGATCGCGGTAGAAATGCACCATCGCGGGGCTGGCGAGGCTCCGCGCGATCGGTGCCAGCGCGAGGAACAGGATGAGCGCGACGAGACGTGAATCGTCGTAGATATGCGCGACCGGCCAGGCGGCGAGCATCATCAGAACCGCGACCACGCTGCCCCGCAGCAGGCCGAGGGTGAAGGCGGTGTCCAGATGCGATCGCTCGATCCTCGGGAGGCGCATCAGAGCCTGCACCAGCGGCACTTCGAGAATCATCTCGACGATCGAGATCAGCGACACCGCGATGGCTGTGAGGCCGAAATCCGCCGGCGTCAGAATCCGGGCGAGGACGAGGAGCGTCGCGAGGTCGATCATGCGCGCGGACGTCCGGGCCGCGACGCTCCAGCCGGCACCGCGTAACGTCTTGAGGGTGAGCATAAACCGATCCTGCGGGGAACGACATTGAGCGGGATCGCGGCCGGCGCGAAACGTGCTGTCTCTATCGATGATATTGGACCCGGATAAGGGCAATATGGCGATGATAAGCTCAGTCCGGCCTATTTACCGGATCTGCGACACGACGCCATGCTGACTGCGTCTCCACGACCGTGCCGGTTGCGCCGCGCTCACGCCGCGGACGGCTTGGCCCTGGATCCGGTGGCGCGGTCATAGACCGCGATGACCTCGCGCGCCACGCGCTCGATCCGCAGGTTGTCGATCGCAATCTGGCTGTGAGCGCGCCACGCCTGCAGCAGGTCCGGATCGGTCACCAGCATCCGGAGCGCATCCGCGATCTTGTCGGGCGCGTTCGGCGGCACGAGTATCCCGGACCGTCCCTGATCGAGGAGTTCCGGAATCCCGTCGACCTGCGTGGCGATCACCGCGCAGCCGGCCTCCCGGGCCTCCGAGAGCACCAGGGGCGCCGGATCGGCATGGGAGGGCAGGACGAAGATGTCGGCGCCCAGCATCCACGGATAGGGGTCGTCCTGCGGGCCGGCGAAGGTGATCGCGGCCGCGGATGCCATCTCCCGCGCCATCTGGGCATAGCTATCCTGTGTCGGGCCGCCGCCGACCACGTAGAGGCGCACGGCCGGGTGCTGCGCATGCACCGCGTCGAACGCCTGGAGGAGATTGGGCAAGCCTTTGCGCGGATGGAGGCCGCCCACGAACACGATCGCGGGGTGGTCGAGCGCTTTCGGAACCTCGCAGCGGTCGGCCATCCGTGCGGAGCCGATGGTCCCGTTCAGCACGACGTCGATGCGCGAGGCGGAAATGCCGCGCTTCTGCATGGACTTCGCCACGGCGGCGCTCACCGCGATGACGCGGTCGCCGAGCCCCATCAGGATCGCGCCCCTCTCGAACTCGTTGTGCACGGTGGTGATCAGCGTGACACCGGCCAGCTTGCAGGCCGGCCAGGCGAGGACGGTGCTCGTCATCATATGCGCGTGGACGACATCCGGCCGCCACCGCTTGAGCAGCCCCGCAAGCCCGACCATGGATTTCAGAATCCGGCCGGGGCGGCGCTCGTGATCGACGATGAAGCTCTCGACGCCGTTCTCCTGAAGCAAGGCGTCGAATTCACCGCCCTGGCTCGCGATGGCGACGGTGTGGCCGAGCTTGGCCTGCGCGCAGGCGAGATCGACGGCTGCATGAACATGGCCGTTCATGCGGCGCGTGTGGTTGAGAAGATGCAGAACTCGCACGTTACACCAACGCTCACTTCGTCCGAGAGCCGCCCAACTTGACATCCGACACGTCGGAACCTTGGCCGGTGAGGTCAGATCCTAATCAACGCAGAAGGTCAATACAAATTGTCTGAAACAATTTGACTACGTATTGTGGGGTTATTCACGGGATAAATGGAAATTTGAGCGATTCTCGGACGCCTGCGATTCTAGTGCGAGGCATTATTTGCACGCAGAAATTGTCGCACCGACCGTCGCCCGACGGAGAACCGGAGCGCGAGAAGGGCCTGTGCTTGGTGCAGGGGCGCCAGGAACATCGCCACGGAGAACAGCGTGTTCGCGATCTTCCATTTCCAGGGGCGCGGCTCCGTCAGAATAGCGCGGAGCAATTGCAGGAAGGACCCTGGCCGATATCGGGAGCCTCGAACGAGCGTGGCGGAGAAATCCATAAGCCGAAAGTAGTAGGTCCGCTGGGCTGCGATCAGAGCCGCCTCGGGCCGCAGGTGCCGGACCAGTTCGCGCAGATGCGCCAAGCGCAACTCGAAGCGCCGGAGATCACGCTCGAAGGTCGCGGCCTGCGGGGCACGCCCGACCCCCGAATCATTTCGTCCATGGACACGGTACAGGCCGAGGCTGTCGGCGATGCTGACCACATCGCCCATGAACGGCGCGATGAGCAGGATGACGCCATCGACCGCGCGATCATAGTCGCACTGGTGCAGGATCTCGCAGACATCCCGCCGGAACACGTTCCCCGAGGTCGGCGGCGTCTGGTAGACGCCCGAGCGCAGGACCTCGTCGACGACCCTGTCCTGGCTGCGGAAGGCTTCGAGCGCCGGGTAGCGCTCGGCGATGACGTGCCCGGTCGCATCGACGCAGGTCAGGCAGAACTGGACCTTCGCGACCCCGGGATCGAGCATCGGGCGGATCCGGTCGAGCGCGCCGGGCAGCAACTCGTCATCCGCATCCAGGAACAGGACGAACGGCGCGCGCGTCCGGCCGAGACCGTACAGGCATGCCGACCGTTGCCCACTGTTGGCGATCCGATAAGCGCGAACGCCCGTCTGCTGGATGACCTCCCAGGACCGGTCCGTCGATCCGTCGTCGATCACCACGAGTTCGCAATCGGCCGCGTTCTGGCCGACGACGCTCTGGATCGCCCGGCCCACGTAGGTTTCATAATTGAAACACGTGATGACGACGGCGATTCTCGGCTCCCTCTCCACGACTGACGCCCACTCCGTTTCGCGCTCCCGCAGATCAGGCTCGCTCGCGGACGCCTCACGCCGCGCGGCTTCGAGCCCATATCCGGAGCGGAAGCCCGTTCGCGAAGGAAAGCAGGCCCCACCAAGACTCGGAGCCGCACGCGCGCAACGCGCCCGGGGACGGCTCTCAAGCCGCGATGTATCCCCATCGGCCGATAAAATCCACTCGTTCCGACGGCATATACAGTGACTGGATTGCTGAATTCACATCCTTTGCTCTGATGACGCAGGCTCTCAATTTTTCGTGTCAGGCAATTCCAAGCTTACGGTTGAGCATAACTGTGCGCTCTCAACCACCCCAACACGCGAGTCCGAGATGGCGGCAGCCCTGTCCTGTGATGGCTGTTCGGCGTCAGGGGGTTTCCGGCTCGGGCCTGCGCCGCAGATGCGCTTCGGCGTTCTGGGTGGAGACGCGAGCGGTCGGCTGATAATCGAACCCGCCCTGCCGCCCGAACGACTCGACCCCGAAATCGCGCAGTCGCGTCAGCGCCAAAGCGACGCGTTCCTGTGCCCGGTTGACGTAGATCGGATAGGCATTCGGAACGAAGCGGGCGCCCTCCAGCTTCAGGTCGCCGTCGAACAGATGATTGCGCGCGACATGCGACCGGAAATCCCGCTCCGCAATCTCCAGACTGTTCCCCGCTTGGGAAGCGATGACTTCCACGCCAAAATAGTCGCGCCCCTCGGCTTTGCCGTAGAAGACGGAATACATCGTCAGACGTTTCCAAAACCCGTCATGTGAGAAATTGTACAGGACCGAGCAATCGAAGCCCGTCTTGCCGGAGAAGCTGAAAAACAGGCTGATCAGCGTCACGGACGACAGGGTTTCATCGGTATCCAGTCCGCAGATATCGAGGGCCCGGTTGATCGGAATCGTCGACACGACCCGCTCGGCGGTCAAGGTCCGTCCAGCGGCGTCGAAATGGAATGTCGACCCGACTTTTCGGATCCGCGAGACCTCGCAGCCGAGCCGGAAAACCGTGCCCTGTCCGCGCAGTTTCTCGGCAGCAACCGCATACAGATCGTCAAAGCCGGATCGCGGCCGGGCAAGTTGTCGATTGGTGGGCGCGGCCGCTTTATGCGGGCGCAGGTGCCGAAGCATCGCCCTCACGGAGGAGCGCTCCCTGATCCAGAGCATCCGTTTTTCGGCAAAATCGAGATCGACCTTCTCGGCGGCGATGCCGAAGAAGCGCGTCATGTAACTTTCCAGCCCCGACCTTTTCAACATGTAGTCGCCGATCCAGTACCGGGCGAAATCGCGCGCATTCCGGATCTTGGAGCGGAATATTCTCGAGTACAGGAGCGAAAATCCGATCCTGACGCAGCCCCACAAGCCGGAGCGCAAGATGTCGTCTCTGATGGACAGAGGATAGCCTGCAACGGCCCCTTGCGGCGTCAGCTTCCCCCAGGTCGGGTCTATGGGAACGTAAAGGGGCAGCATCTCCGGAAAATGCGCCAGCAACGGCGAGTCGTCCTGAAATATAAGACTCCCGATGTCGAATGTGTACGGGCCGATCGTACAATCGATATGATTGCCGCCGTACTTCTCGAATTCATCGATGACGAGAATGTGCCGGTATCCCTGCTCATTCAGGACCGCGGCCGAGACGAGGCCGCTGATACCGGCACCGAGAACGACCGCATCGAAATTTTCAGTCGTTCCAGGGGGTTCGATCGTCGAATTTGCCTGATCAACCATGTCTCATCTCGACATGTCGATTGGAATATCCAATCTTCATCATACGAATGATGTGAGCGTCAGCATGGCCGCGGGCGCGATGATGCGGCCATAAAGGTTTCTATCTGGCCCATCGGCGATATGTTCCATTACAAATTGTGATTCGATTGGCATTCGTATCGCATCACAGGCAGATCGGTAAATCTGCGAAGCGGGGCGAGAACGATTTTATTTCCGCGGGCAGATACATGCCTCACGAGGGAGGGGCCGCGCGTGCCGGATCCCCGTCCGACGGATGCGGCGGACGGGAATTCGGAGAGCCTGCCTCTCCGGAAGGGGCGTTAAAGTGCTCGCCGCCGACGTGGATTCCAGTTCGGCGCAAGCGAGCACGTCATATCAAGGACTTAGAGGCGAGCCCGATTGCAGCGCGATCGGGAACGGCTCTAGACCAATGGGCGCCGAAATGCTGCGTTGCAGCCGCGCAGGCGACATCCGGGGATCGACGAGACTTCCGGAGAGGTCCGTCGAGGCCTGCTGGCGCCGGCGCCGCGAAACCGCCCTAAGGGAAGGCCGCTCGGGCGCGTTTCAGCGCCCGTAGATATCTTCGACGCGGATGATGTCGTCCTCGCCCGTATACGAGCCAACCTGGACCTCGATCAGCTCCAGCGGGATCTTGCCCGGGTTGGCCAGCCGGTGCATCGACCCGATCGGCAGGTACACCGCCTCGTTCTCGTGGACCAGCACGACCCGGTCGTCCACCGTCACCTCGGCGGTGCCGCGCACCACCACCCAGTGCTCGGCCCGGTGATAGTGCTTCTGCAAGGACAACCGCCCCCCCGGCACCACCTGGATCCGCTTCACCTGGAAGCGCTCGCCGATGTCGATCCGCTGGTACCACCCCCACGGCCGGTACATCCGCAGATGCGCGTCCGCCTCCGGCTCGCCCGAGGCCCGCAGGGCGTTGACCAGCTGCTTGACCTCGCCCGAGCGCGCTTTCGAGGCCACCAGCACCGCGTCCGGGGTCGCGACCACGACGATGTCCTCCAGCCCGACCACCGCGGTCAGGCCGCCGCCCTGGCTGTGCACCAGGCTGTTCTTCGTCCCGATCAGCGACACTCGGCCCCGCACCGCGTTGCCTTCCTTGTCGTGGTCCAGCACCTGCCAGACCGCGTCCCAGGTCCCGACATCCGACCACGCGAACGACACCGGCAGGACGCCGGCCCGGGCGGTCCGCTCCATCACCGCGTAATCGATCGAGATTTTTGGAGCTCTGGCGAAAGCCTCGGCATCGAGCCGCACGAAGTCGAGGTCGGTCACCGCCGCTTCCAGCGCGGCGCGGGCGGCATCCAGCACGTCCGGCACGAAGGCTTCGAGCTCGGCCAGCATCAGGTCGGCGCGGAACAGGAAGTAGCCCGAGTTCCAAAGCGCGCCGTCAGTGATCAGCGCCTCGGCGCCGGCGCGATCCGGCTTCTCGACGAATTTTTCCACCCGGGCGGCGCCCTGCGCCTCGGCGATCGGCGCGCCGCGGCGGATGTAGCCGTAATCCGAGGCCGGGCGGGTCGGCTCGATGCCGAGGGTCATGGTGTAGCCGGCCCGCGCGCCGATGGCGGCGGCCTTCACGGCGGCGACGAAGGCTTGGGTATCGGGCACGACGTGGTCGGCGGCCATGATCAGCACCACGGCCTGCGGGTCGATCGCGGCGGCGTGGAGGGCGGCCACCGCCACGGCGGCGGCGCTATCGCGGCCCTGGGGTTCGAGCACGATGTCGGCGGCGATCCCGCACTGGCCGCATTGCTCGGCGACGATGAACCGGGCCTCGGCCGAAGCGATCACGGTGGGCTTGGCGAACACGGCGGCGTCCGCGACCCGCTCGAGGCTAGCCTGAAAGGTCGAGGTCTTGGCATCGACCAGCCGGGCGAACTGCTTGGGCATGCTCTCGCGCGAGGCCGGCCACAGACGCGTGCCCGTGCCACCGCACAGGATCATGGGATAGACCGTATCGATAGGCTCAGGCATCAAGCTCAATCTTTCGCACGAAGATAGGGTACGGATTTAAAACGAGACGATCAGCTTAAACTCAATTCAGCAGGTCGAGCTGTCCACCCGCGATCACGGGGCGGTGCCCTTGTTCGCCCCGGGCGAGGACACCGTCAATGAACTGCCCCATCGCGTCTGTGAAGCGCGCGACGCTGAACTCGGCGGCGCGGCTGATCAGAGCGTCTGGCCTCGGCGCGATCGCCTTGCAGCGTTCGATGGCGTCGATCAGCGCCTCTACCGATTGCTCGTGGAAGAACGTCCCGGTCACCCCCTCCTGCACCGTCTCCGTTGCGCCGCCCTTCCCATACGCGATCACCGGCCGCCCGCTCGCCATGGCCTCCACGGGCACGATCCCGAAATCCTCTTCGCCGGGGAAGATCAGGGCCTGACAGCGGGCATAATGGTGTTTCAGCACCGCGAAGGGCTGCGGGCCGAGCATCGTGACATGCGGGCCGGCCAAGCTCCGCAACTCGCGCAGCATTTCCCCGCCGCCGATCACTACCAGAGGCTTTTGGAGACGGTTGAACGCCTCGATTGCCAATTCCGGACGCTTGTAGCGGACCAGCTCGCCGACCATCAGATGGTAATCCCCGAGCTCCTGCTCCGGAACCGCACCGAACGCATCGGTATCGACCGGGGGATAGATCACGGTGGCGCTACGCCGATAATAGGTTTCGATCCGCCGTGCGACGGTGGCGGAATTCGCCACGAACTCGTGGACGCGGCTCGCCGAGATCGCATCCCAGTTCCGGATGTAATGCGCGGCCGGCGGCATCAGGAGGCGGTTCAGGAACCCCGTCCGCTCGCGATAATCGTGGAACATGTTCCAGACGTAGCGCATCGGGGAATGGCAATAGCAGATGTGGGTCGAATTCGAGGGCGGGATGATGCCCTTGGCCGGCCCGGACTCGCTGCTGATCACCAGATCGTACCCGCGCAGATCGAGCTGCTCGAGGGCCATCGGCATGAGCGGCAGATAGGACTTGTAGCGCGTCGCGGAAAACGGAAGCCGACCGATGAACGAGGTCTGGATCCGATGGGCTTTTATGAGCGGCGAGATCGAATCCGGCGCATAGGCATGGGTGAAAATGTCGGCCTGCGGGTACATCTTGCAGAGCGCTTCAACAACCTTCTCACCGCCTCGCATGCCCACAAGCCAATAATGAACGATCGCAACTCGCATTCAGGCAACCTCTATCAGGATTCATGGCTTGAGGCCGGCATTAGCACGCTTTAGCGCCGTTCAGACCCGATTGCGCGTACTGAGTTTATCCTCCCAGGCGAGCGCCTGGGCGACGATGGCGTCGAGGTCGTCGTGGCGCGGCTGCCAGCCCAGCCGCGACCGGATCCGCCCCGCCTCCGCCACGATCCGCGCCGGATCGCCGGGCCGGCGCGGGCACAGCCGCACCTCGAAGTCCCGCCCGGAGATCCGCTTGACCACCTCGATCACCTCCAGGACCGAGTAGCCCCGGCCGTAGCCGCAATTCAGCGTCAGGCTCTCGCCGCCCCCGCGCAGGTGGTCGAGCGCCACCCGGTGCGCCTCGGCCAGGTCAGAGACCTGGATGTAGTCGCGCAGGCACGAGCCGTCCGGGGTCGGGTAGTCGGTGCCGTAGACGTCGAGCCGGTCGCGCCGGCCGAGCGCAGCTTGCGTGGCCACCTTGATCAGGTGCGTGGCGTCCGGGGTCGACTGCCCGGAGCGTCCGGCCGGATCGGCGCCGGCGACGTTGAAGTAGCGCAGAACCACATACGAAAAGCCGTGCGCGGCGGCCGCGTCGGCGATCATCCACTCGCTCATCAGCTTGGAGCGGCCGTAGGGGTTGATCGGGTTGAGGGGCAGGTCCTCGGGCACCGGCACCACCTCGGGCTCGCCGTAGACGGCGGCGGTGGAGGAGAAGATCACGTGGCGCACGCCCGCCCGCGTCGCGGCCTCGATCAGGGCGCGGGTCTTGACGGTATTGGCCAGGTAGTAGCCGAGCGGATCGGCGACCGAGTCCGGCACGACGATCCGGGCGGCGAAGTGGGCGAGCGCGTCGATGCGGTGCTGCAGGATGGTCTGGGTGACCAGCGCCTGGTCGGCGACGTCGCCGACCACGAGCTTGACGCCCTCGGGCACGGCCCAGTCGAAGCCGGTGGAGAGATCGTCTAGCACCACGATCTCGTCGTGGCCGGCATCCAGCAGCGCCAGAACCATGTGGCTGCCGATATACCCCGCCCCGCCCGTCACCAGAACCGCCATGTCATCCGCTCCGAAGCCGTTCCGATGATATTCGCCGGGGGTCTTGCCCGAACCGAATGCGGCCGGGCAAGGGGCCAGCCCGCCGCTTCATCGCGCGTTCAAACGCCGGGTGGGATTCCACTTGGTAACGGCCACTTCAGGTGGTCGGAGACGGTATATTTACGGTGCTCTGCCTCATACTAACGACGTAGAGGCCTTGCAAAGCATCGTGCTAAGCTATCTCACGGCTCGAACCATTGCCCATGCCGTTCCTTTCTGTTCCCGGGGTTGCCGCTTGATGAAACCGATCCGCAAGGCTGTCCTGCCCGTCGCGGGCCTGGGCACGCGATTCCTGCCCGCCACCAAGGCGGTCCCGAAGGAAATGCTCACGGTCGTGGACCGGCCGGTAGTGCAGCACGTCGTCGACGAGGCGCGTGAGGCCGGCATCGAGCACTTCATCTTCGTCACGGGTCGCGGCAAGGCGGTGATCGAAGACCATTTCGATATTGCGTACGAACTCGAACACACCCTTCAGGAGCGTGGGAAGACGGCCGCTTACGAGGAGCTGAAGCGCGATCTGCCCAAGGCCGGCCAGACCAGCTTCACCCGCCAGCAGGCCCCCCTCGGCCTCGGCCACGCGGTCTGGTGCGCCCGGGAGATCGTCGGCGACGAGCCGTTCGCGGTGCTGCTGCCGGACATGCTGAGCCGCGGCTGCATGCAGCAGATGCTCGCGACCTACGAGCGGCACGGCGGCAACATCATCGCGGTCGAAGAGGTCGCCCCGGAGGAGACGCACCAGTACGGCATCGTCAGCGTCGGCGAGACCTACGGCCAGTCCTTCGAGATCACCGGCATGGTCGAGAAGCCCAAGCAGGGCACCGCGCCGTCGAACTTCATCATCTCCGGCCGCTACATCCTCCAGCCAGAGATCTTCGGGATCCTGGAGCACGGGAAGAAGGGCGCCGGCGGCGAGATCCAGCTCACCGACGCCATGATCGACCTGATGGAAACGCAGGATTTCTTCGGCCTGCACTACGAGGGCCGGACCTACGACACCGGCTCGAAGATCGGCTTCCTCACGGCCAACCTCGCCTACGCGCTGGAGCGGCCGGACCTGGCGGGTCCGCTCAAGGCCGAGATCGCCAAGCTGCTGGCCCAGAGCTAGACCCTGTGCGCATGGCGCGGCCGAGCCATGCAATCATCGCGGAGGCCGACGCGGTTTTTGCCCTTGCTTCTTGTGCGGCGCACTTTAATTTGTGCGTTGCGAGATCGCGATGGCGTCGCGGTCCCGTAGCCCTTCTTGGGCGTTTCCTCCCTAGACTTCGGGCCGCTCCTTCGGGAGTGGCCTTTTTTCTTTTCGGGCTCTCGACAAGCGATGTCGAATGCCTGCGGCGCGGATCCTATTCGGCCGCCATCCGGCTGGGCGCGAGATCGCCGAGATCGGCCGCCACCGTGGCGATGACCGTCCGCAGCGCCTTCACGAGGGTCGGGAAATCCGCCGTCACCGCGAGGCTCGTTTCGTTCATGTAGAGCGCCCGGTTGACCTCGATCTGCAGGGCATGACGCCCGAGATTCGGTTCGCCGTAATGCTCGGTGATGAAGCCGCCCGCGTAAGGCTTGTTACGCACCACGCGAAAGCCGTGGGCGCGGAACGTTGCCTCGAACGCCTCGATCAGGCCGGGTGCGCAGGCCGTTCCGTAGCGATCCCCCAGGACCATGTCGGCCTTGATCTCGGCATCACGCCCGAGGCTTGAGGACGGCATCGAGTGGCAATCGATCAGCACGCAATGGCCGTGCGTGCGCGCGGTGCGCTGGATCAGCCCGCGCAGCACCCGGTGGTAGGGCTTGTACAGGGCCTCGATCCGGGCGGTCGCCTCGCTGACCGGCAAGCGCTTGGCGTAGATCTCCTGGCCGTCCGCCACGACCCGCGGAACTGTGCCAAGCCCGCCTGCGACCCGCATCGACCTCGTGTTGGCAAAGGGCGGCAGCCGCCCGTCGAACATGCGCGGGTCGAGCTCGAACGGCTCGCGGTTCACGTCGAGGAAGGCCCGGGGAAAGTTGGCCCGGAGCAGCGGTGCGCCGAGCTCGACCACCGGGGCGAACAGGCGATCGACATGGGCGTCCTCGGACCGGCGCAGGGTCAGGGCATCCAGGCGCGAAGCCGCGATGAAATCCGGGGGGTAGACGGCGCCGGAATGGCCGGTATTGAAGACGAAGGGCAGGGTGTGCGTCGCCGGCTCGTCGACCGCGAAGGCCGGGGCAAAACCGAAGGCGTCGGGCTGTACCGTTTCGGGCGCGATCATTGGATGTGTGCAGGCCCCGGCGGTTGGGAAAACGCAGCGGACACGCACTGTGGTATGCGAATGATCGCCTGTCCACTCTGGTGCCGACGGCCCACACGGCCGTCCATGAGACGCGCGGCGCCGGCCGCGGGCTCCAATCCTAACACCTTGTTTACCATCGCCTCCCTTTATGGGATCAACATTTCGACTCGAGGGCTCGGAAACGGCCGATGAAAATCCTGCTGGCGGAAGACGACAACGACATGCGCCGGTTCCTGGCCAAGGCGTTGCAGAACGCGGGCTACGACGTCCTGTCCTTCGACAACGGCCTCTCCGCCTACAACCGGCTGCGCGAAGAACCGTTCGAGCTGCTGCTGACCGATATCGTGATGCCCGAGATGGATGGGATCGAGCTGGCGCGGCGCGCCACCGAGCTCGATCCGGACATCAAGGTGATGTTCATCACCGGTTTCGCCGCGGTCGCGCTCAACCCGGATTCGAAGGCCCCGAAGGACGCCAAGGTGCTGTCGAAGCCGTTCCACCTGCGCGACCTCGTCAACGAGGTCGAGAAGCTGATGGCCGCCTGACAGGCCCATCCGGCTAATCGGTTCTGTATTCGACATCGGCCCCGCGCCATGCGGGCCGGTGCGTCTGTGACCACGCGGGCATAGGTGTTTCGACGGGTGTGCTCCTATATGGTGGGAGTTCACGCGCGAGACGACGCCCGCCATGCAGCCGGTCACGATCTACACCACGGCCTGGTGCCCCTACTGCTCGGCGGCCAAGAGTCTGCTGAAGGAGAAGGGCGTCGCCTTCCAGGAGATCGACGTGGAGCGTGCGCAGGGCGCGCGGGCCACGATGGTCGAGCGCGCCGGGGGGCGCACCAGCGTCCCGCAGATCTTCATCGCGGCGACCCATGTCGGCGGCTGCGACGATCTGTACGCCCTCGACCGTGCCGGCAAGCTCGATCCGCTGCTGACGGACAAGGCCGATGCCTGAGAGGCGCTTCACCGCCGCCTGCGTGCAGATGCGCTCGGGCCGCGACCCGGCGGCCAATTGCGACGCGGCGATTGCCGGCGTGCGCGAGGCCGCGAGCCGCGGCGCGCATTACGTCCAGACCCCCGAGATGACCTCCCTGGTCGAGCGCAGTCGCGAGCGGCTGTTCGCGCACGTCACCGTGGAAGACCAGGATGCGACCCTGGCCGGCCTGCGGCAGACCGCCCGGGATAGCGGGGTGATGGTGCATATCGGCTCGATCGCGGTGCGGTCGGGCGACAAGATCGCCAACCGGGCCTACCTGATCGGCGCGGACGGCGCGATACTCGGCTCCTACGACAAGCTGCACCTGTTCGATGTCGATCTGCCGAGCGGCGAGCGCTGGCGCGAATCGGCGACCTATACCGGTGGCGCCTGTGCGGTCCTGGCGGCGACACCCTGGGCGATGCTCGGCCTCACGATTTGCTACGATATCCGCTTCCCGGCTCTGTACCGGGCCCTGGCCGAGGCGGGCGCGGAGATCCTCACCGCGCCGGCCTGCTTTACCCGCCAGACCGGCGAGGCGCATTGGCACATCCTCCAGCGGGCGCGGGCGATCGAGACCGGCGCCTTCGTGATCTCGGCGGCGCAGGGCGGTGTCCACGAGGATGGGCGCGAGACCTACGGCCACTCGCTGATCGTCGATCCCTGGGGCCGGGTGCTCGCCGATGCCGACGGGGCCGAGCCGGGGGTGATCCTGGCCGAGATCGACCTCGCCCAGGTCGCGGATGCGCGGGCGCGGATCCCGGCGCTGCAACATACGCGCGCGTTCACGGTCGAGCGCATCGGGCCTGAGGTCCAGGCCGCACAGTAAGCGACAGAATGATCCGGTACAGTCTCGTCTGCGAAGCCGCCCACGGCTTCGACAGCTGGTTTCCCTCTTCCGAATCCTACGATGCGCAGGCCGCGCGCGGTCTGGTGACCTGCCCGATCTGCGACAGCGCCAAAGTGACGAAGGCGCTCATGGCCCCGAGCGTCGCCCGCACCGATCGCAGGCAGCTTCCGGCGCCGGTGGCGCCCCAGGCCGACGCTCCGATGCCGATGATCGCCGAGCCCGAGCGGCAAGTGCGCGCCATGCTGCGGGCGCTCCGCGAGCAGGTCATCGCCAATTCCGAGCATGTCGGGGCGCGCTTTCCCGAGGAGGCGCGCAAGATCCATTACGGCGAAGCCGAGGGCCGTCCGATCTACGGTGAGGCGAGCCCCGCCGAGGCCCGCGCCCTGATCGATGAGGGGATCGACGTCGCGCCGATCCCGATCATGCCCGACGACCGCAACTGATCGGGTTTTGCTTAGGGACGCACGGCGGCCGTGCCGGCGAGAGAGGCCAGCACGAAAGCCACGACGGCGTTCCATCCGGCCAGCGAGATCCCCAGGACCCGCATCGCCGCAACCGAGCAGTCGACCACCTTCGTGGTCTGAAGCTGGTTCAGGAAATCGCCGACCTGGCCCGGGTTGGCGCCGGTCCCGCCGCCGCAATCGCTCGGCCCCGGCCAGAAGCCCCATTCCGCACCCGCGTGGTAGACGCCGATCCCGGTGCCATACAGCAGCCCCAGGGCTGCGAGCCCAAGCGCCAGGCGCGCGAGCCGCTCCGGCGCGAACAGGGCCGCGAGCCCGAGCGGGACCGCGGCGTAGTAGGGCAGGCGCTCGATGAGGCAGAGCTTACACGGCGCGTAGCCGTAGCCGTACTGGAGCACCAGGACGGCACCCAGGATCAGGGCGGAGGCGAGGGCGAGCCAGAGGCCCGCTCTCTTGAGACGCAGCGCGGCCGCCATGTTCATCGCTACAGGATCACCTTGAACAGCAGGAAGCCGAGGACGACCACGGCGACCGAGATCGCCACGACCGCGTTGAGATGCCGGTCGAGCACGCCGCGGATCTGGACGCCGTAGCGCCCGAGCAGCCCGGCCAGGATGAAGAACCGGGCCCCGCGGGTGACGATCGACAGAACCGTGAACCAGAACAGGCTGTAATGGGCGAAGCCCGACGTGATCGTGACGAGCTTGTAGGGGATGGGCGTCAGCCCCTTCAACAGGATCACCCAATGGCCGTAGCGGGCGTAGGAATCCTGGAAGGTCGCGGCCGAGTTCTGCAGCCCGTAGAGACGGATCAGCCATTCGCCGACAGAATCGAACAGCAGCGCCCCGATCGCGTAGCCGACGAGGCCACCCAGCACCGACGCCACCGTGGCGATGGTCGCATAGAGCCAGACCCGGTCCGGGCGGCTCACCGCCATCGGCACCAGCATCGCGTCCGGCGGAACCGGGAAGAACGAGCTCTCCGCGAAAGCGACGGCCCCGAGCACGTAAGGCGCGGAGGGCCTGCCGCTGAGCGCGAGGATCCACGCGTAGAGCCGCCGAAGCATACAACTTCCAGATCGTGAGGAAACAGCCGCCCTTTGAGCATAGGCGCTGCGCCCTGGCCAGTTCGACGGCGCCGGCAAAAAAACCTGCACGCACACCCTTGGCCTGGACGCCACACCTATGCGAAGAGCGCGACGCGCGCGGGTATGGCGGAATTGGTAGACGCGGGCGACTCAAAATCGCCAGCCGCAAGGCGTGGGGGTTCGATTCCCTCTACCCGCACCATCGTCTCAAATCAGCGAATTGCGGTTCGGCCTCATCGCGCCGGATCGCCGGCCCGGACCGGAGAGGCCCGGCCGATCGCCTGAAGCAGACGGTCGCGCACGTGGACGACGCGGGGATGACGCAGGGCGGCCTTGTTCCAGACGAGGTAGAGCCTGTTGTCCGGTCCCGGCTTCACGGTCGGCAGCTCGACCAGGCGCCCCGTCGCCAGGGCATCGGCACATATGTAATCCGGCAGGACGGTCCATCCGGTCCCGGCTTCCGCCAGGCCGAGCAGGATGCGCAGATCCGGTGCGGTCGCGGCCGCCTGCATGTCGGGCGGCTCGCCGAAGACGTGCTCGAAATACGGTCGAATGAGCGGCAGGGTCTCGTCATAGGCCAGGCTTGGTAGGGCGGAGAGGAAGTCCGCGGTGACGCTTCGTCCCTTCGCCCGCGCGGCGAAGGTAGGCGCAGCCACCAGCATCTGCCGCTCGGTCTCGAGGTCGGCGAAGCCGTAACGCTGCGGATCCGGCGTGGAGGCGGTGACGGCGAGGTCTGCGTGGCCCCCGGTGGGCGGTGGTGTCGTCGACGCGTTCGGGCTGACCGCGACGGCGATCGTCGGTGCGGGGGCCGCCGGGGTCGGCATCGCAGCCCTTATCATCCAGAACGGCGGCGAACGGCCGCGTATCCGACGTCCGGATTCCGCATGATGCGGGAGGCGTCGCCTGATCGAGATATCGGCTGCGTGATCCCGGTATCCGTACGATCTGCGAGCCGTCCCGGTTGAGGGCGGGCTCAAGCGCCGCAGTCGGGCTTCCCTGCCATCCGGCCGCCTGCCGCGCTATGTCCACGCGATGCGCGACGCCACACGCCCGAGACGTTCCAACGATGCCGTGAATCGGCGCCACAGCGTCTCGATCCTCGACGCGGGTGCTTGGGCCTTGTCGCGGGGTTCGGCTGGCCGGACGCTCATGACCGAGCGATGAGGCGGCCGGCGTGATCCCGCCCATCGCCTTTCACCCGGCCTACGAATCGAGCCTGCCGGTCGGGCACCGCTTTCCGATGCGCAAATACGGCCTGCTCGCGGAGACCTTGGTCGCCAAGGGTCTGGCGCCGCTCGGCTTCGTCACCCCGGAGCTGGCGACCGCCGAAATCCTGACCCACGCGCACGATCCCGCCTACGTGGCGGCGGTGCTCGGCGTCGCCGTGCCCCGGGAGATCGAGCGGGCGATCGGCCTGCCGGTGGACGCCGCCCTGGTCCGCCGCTCGCGCGCCTCCGTCGGTGGGACGCTCCTCGCGGCCCGGCTCGCCCTGACGGAGGGATTGGCGGGCAGCGCGGCCGGGGGCAGCCACCACGCGCGGAGGCAGCAGGGCGCCGGCTTCTGCGTGCTGAACGACGTGGCCGTCGCCGCCCGCACTCTTCAGGCGGAGGGGGCGGTCCGGCGGGTGCTGGTGGTCGATTGCGACGTGCACCAGGGCGACGGCACGGCGGATTGCCTGGCCTTCGACCCGGATCTGTTCACGCTCTCGATCCATTGCGAGAACAACTATCCCGCCCAAAAGATCGCCGGGGATCTCGATATCGGCCTGCCGGACCGGCTCGACGATGCCGGCTATCTCGAAGTCCTGCGCGCCCGCCTGCCGCCACTGCTCGACGTACTGGCTCCCGACCTCGTCTTCTACAATGCGGGTGTCGATCCGCACCGTGACGACCGGCTCGGCCGGCTCTGCCTCAGCGATGCCGGCCTGCTGGCCCGGGATCGGTTCGTCGTGGCCCAGGCGCGCGCGCGCCTCATCCCGCTCGTGGCGGTAATCGGCGGCGGCTACACGTCCGACGTGGAGGCCCTGGCGCTCCGGCACGCGCTGGTCTTCGAGGTTCTGGCTGCCGAGGCAGCGGGGGCCGCGCCGAGGTGAGGCGTGGATGCATCACGGTCCCGCTCATGGTTTCCGGAGACCGACACAGAAAGGTTTTGGGAAGGGTCGCGGCTGAAGATCGTGAGGTCACGGATCGATCAGCCGGCGCGCTGCACCCCGTCTGAACAGCTTCGCCCCAGGCTGATCTGCTCAAGATGCTGTGACGCCATTGGGAATCAGTCATGCTTGCGCGGACCTGGGAGGTTGTGAAGGCAACGATGGCGGTGGCGGCCTTGATCGCGGCCGCTCTCGTCTCGGCCGACAAGCTCGACCGGCAGAAGGCCCCGGCCCACGCCGCCGCGGCTCTGGCCGAGCCCGCCGCCACCGGGGCTATCACGCCCGGTTCGCGACCCTGACCGCGCCGCCCGCCATCGGCCGCCGATCCCATCGGAGCGCCGCCGCACATCGCGGCGCGCCCGGTGGTGCGACAGAATAGGGCACTGGCCGAGGGGAAATTTCGGCCCGTCCCGACGTTCTCGCCCCACTTCGAGCCTTGGCCGTTCGGGCCGTCCACGCCTCCGCCAGAGGATCCGGTACCATGAAATCCGCTTCGTTCGCTCTGCTCGCCCTGATCGTCGGCGCGGCGCCGGCGCTGGCGGAATCCCGGGCCGACCGTGCCGCCTGCACGCCGGACGTGATGCGCCTCTGCGCCTCCCAGATCCCGAATGTGGCCGCGATCACGGTCTGCCTGCGCCAGCAGCGCCCGAATCTCAGCCCCGGCTGCCGCGTGGTGATGGACCAGTCCGACCGCCCGGTTCGGACCGTCTCGAACCGGCCCTGACACCCGGCCTCACCAGCCGTTGATGCGCGGCCAGACCGCGCCGGTCAGCCGGCCGTCGGCGATGACATGATAGCGATCGTGCTGGGCGCCGGTGGCGCAGGCGTGGTTCGGCAGGATTCGCAGGCGTGATCCGATCGGAAGGTCCGGAAGGCGCCCGGAGGTGCCGGGCCGCAAAGCCAGGATGCCGTGTTCCTGGTTCGCGTCCCGCACGATCAGATCCGGATAGGGTTGACCGGCCAGGTCGCAGGCGATTCCGTAGCCCTGGTCGACCGCCTGCCGGGCCGTGCCGCGGTCGCGCGAGAGCGCCATCCAGCCGGCATCCGTGATGATCCAGCCCTTGTCCCGCTGGTGGCCGATCACCGTCGTGAGGACGCTCAACGCGATATCGTCGATCCCGCAGGAGCCGACACCGGCCTGAAACAGGTCGCCGATCATGAACACGCCGGCCCGAACCTCGGTGATGCCATCGAGAGTCGCCGCGTAGCGCGCCGTCGGGGTCGAGCCGACGCTGACCACCGGGCAGGGGAAACCTGCCTCGCGCAGGATCGCAGCGGCTGCCAAGGCGGCTTGGCGCTCAGCCTCGGCCGCAGCTTTCAGATCCGTAGGATCGCTCAGCCCGTAGCTGTCGCCTGCGTGCAGCATCACGCCCCGCAGGCTCGCGCCGTCTGCCAGCACCCGGCCGATCGCCGTGAGCGTATCGGCGTCGCGGGGGTTTACGCCGGAGCGATGCCCGTCGGCATCGACCTCGATCAGCACCGGCAACGGATCGCCGTTGCCGCGGCCCCAGGCCGCCACCGCTTCGGCCTGCTCGACCGAATCGAGAACGATCTCCAGATCCACGCCCCAGCGCCGCCGGATTGCCCCGACCCGGTCGAGCTTCTGCGGCGCGATTCCCACGGCGTAGATCAGGTCACGGACGCCGCCCTCGGCGAAGTACTCCGCCTCCTTCAGCGTCGAGACGGTGGCCGGGCCGGACCGGCTCGCCATGGCGATGCGGGCGACATCCAGGGATTTGGCGGTCTTCAGGTGCGGCCGCAGCGCCACGCCCAGTCGGTCGAGCCGCGCTCGCATCCCCGCGACGTTGGCGGTCAGCTTGTCCGAATCCAGAAGCAGGCAGGGCGTCTCCAGATCGTCGAAGCCGTCCGCCCGCCCGATGCGCCCGTCCGTCATTCTCCCGCTCCCACGCTCGCCACCCGAGCGCTTCTAGACAGGGCGGGAGGCGCCGTCACGGCAGCTTTGCGTTCATGCAGATCCCCCGATCGCCGCGATGAAGGCTGATGCGTCCCGGGCGACATCGGCTGCCGGCTTGCCGGGACGGTAGAGGTTCGAGCCGAGCCCGAAGCCCACCGCACCCGCCTGTCGCCAGGTGGAAACGCCGTCCGGCGTGACGCCGCCGACCGCGAGCACGCGCGCGCTGGACGGGAACACCGCCCGGTGGGCCTTGAGCGCCGCCGGGGTGGCGATATCCGCGGGGAAGAGTTTCAGGGCGGTCGCGCCAGCCGTCAGCGCCGCGAACGCCTCGCTGGGCGTCTGATAGCCGGGCAGCGACACGAGGCCGGCGGCGACGGTGGCGCGGATCACGGCCGCATCCGTGTTGGGCGAGACGATCAGGGTCCCGCCCACTGCAGCGACGTCCGTGACCTGCGCCGGAGTCAGCACCGTGCCGGCGCCGACCAGCGCGCGCCCGGTGAAGCGTTCGGCCAGCAGCCCGATGCTTCTGAGCGGATCGGGCGAGTTCAGCGGCACTTCAATCAGCGTGAACCCGGCCTCAACCAGCGCGTCGCCGATCGCCGGGGCCTCGTCCGCCGTGAGCCCGCGCAGGATCGCCACCAGGGGGCAGGCCGCGAAGGCCACTTCGAATCGGTCGAGGATCGTCATGCCCGCACTCTCCAAATGGCGTGGATGCCGGCCGTCGTGGACCCGTCCGGAACCGTCTGGGCATGGCCGCCGGCTTCCGTGATCGCAACGGCGTAGAGCGCGGCCAGCGTGCCGCCGCCCAGCAGGTGGACCGGGCGTTCGCCGAGATCGAGGCGCGTGCCGACATCCGCGCCGATCATGAGGCCGCTGGCATAGGCGGCGGCATCGGCGGGAGCCAACCTGTCGAGCAGCACCCCGGCCCGGACCTCGAACAGGGACGCGGCGAGGTTGCGCGCCTGGCGCCCGCGGCGCAGGCCATCGCGGAACGCGTCACCGTCCGCCACCGCGCCGTCCAGCATGCCGGCCAGGATCCCGTGGCTGCGGACCAGGGCGAACAGCTCGCCGGTCATGACGGTGGTGAAATCGGTGATCGCGCCGTCCACCGTGTCGATCCACTTGTTGTGCGTGCCGGGCTGACAGAACAAAGCCGTCGGCGGCGCCGCGCCGGTGCTGATCGCGCCGAGCACCTGCACCTCCTCACCCCGCATCACGTCCGGACGCGGGCCACTGCGGAGGGCGACGCCCGGGATGATCCGTACGTCGGTCGCCACGTCGAGGCTGGCCGCGGCGAGATCCTGCAGTGTGGCGGGCGCGTCGATATATGGGGCTTCGCGCCAGCCCCGCGTCGAGCCGACCATGCCCGCCGCGACCACGATCTGCGCGCCGAAGCGCGCCCGCAGCCGCGCGATCTCGCAGGGATAGTCGCCCGGCGACAGCGCGAGGACGCCGCGATCGTCTTGCAGGGTGTCGATGACGTCGCCATCCGCCGACATCGCGTAGGCGCGCCGGTTGGTGGTGCCCCAGTCGACGGCAATGTAGGCCGCTCGACCGAACATGCGCACCCTCCCGATCCGTAATTTGTCTGAGTTACAGGCCCGGCCTTGAGACGGTCAAGCCGGTCGCCCTGCCGGTCCGCTCCGGAAAACAGGCGGCCCGACCGCTGTCGGGGTCACTCGTGTGGATCCGGCGTGATGCCCGACCCGGGTCGGAAAAGTGTCAACATATCATGAGCCGGGGATTGTCCCGCCGCGACGAGCGTTTGCGATGGACTGTTCACGACCGGATCGGCGATATGGTCGTCAATAAATCATACGCGGGAGGGACGCGCTTGGCACGGGACGTGATCCTGGCGACCGATGGCTTGACGATGGAATTCAAAGGATTCCGGGCCGTCAACGGCGTCAAGCTGGAAGTCGAGCGCGGGACGATCCATGCGCTGATCGGCCCGAACGGCGCCGGCAAGACCACCTGTTTCAATCTGCTGACGAAGTTCCTCATCCCGACCGCCGGCAGCATCCGGTACAAGGATCGGGACATCACCGGGATGCGGGCGGCCGACGTGGCGCGGCTCGGCTTGGTGCGCTCCTTCCAGATCTCGGCGGTGTTCCCGCACCTGACGGTGACCGAGAACGTGCGGATCGCGCTTCAGCGCCGGCTCCGGGGCGATTCTTTCGATTTCTGGCGGCCCGAGAAGGTGCTGCGGGCGCTGGACGGCGAGGCCCTGGCGCTCGTCGAGGCGGTCGGCCTGTCAGAATTCGCCGATTCGCTCGCGGTCGAGCTGTCCTACGGCCGCAAGCGCGCCCTGGAGATCGCCACGACACTGGCGCTGGATCCCGAGATGCTGCTCCTCGACGAGCCGATGGCCGGCATGGGCCACGAGGACGTGGATCGGACGGCGCAGCTGATCCGCCGGGTCTCGAAGGACCGGACCATCCTGATGGTCGAGCACAACCTTTCGGTGGTCGCGTCGCTGTCCGACCGCATCACCGTGCTGGCCCGCGGCCAGGTCCTGGCCGAGGGCGATTACGCCACCGTCTCGAAGGATTCGCGGGTGATCGAGGCCTATATCGGGGCGGGACATGCGTGAGGCGGCCCTGAAGACTCCCGTGCCGGCCGCGGCGACGGATGCTCTCCTGACCGTGCGCGGGCTGGAGGGCTGGTACGGCGAGAGCCACGTGCTCCACGGCATCGATCTCGATGTCCGGGCCGGCGAGGTCATCACGCTGCTCGGCCGCAACGGTGCCGGCAAGACCACGACACTCCGGGCGATCATCGGCATCCTGGGCAAGCGCGCCGGCTCGATCGTCTATGACGGCGTCGAGACCATCCGGATGGCGTCGCGCAACATCGCCCGGCTCGGCCTCGGCTACGTCCCGGAGGAGCGGGGCATCTTCGCGAGCCTCACGGTCCACGAGAACCTGATGCTGCCGCCCCGGGTGAAGCCCGGCGGGATGACGGTGGCGGAGATCCACACCCTGTTCCCGAACCTGAAGGAACGCGCCGGCAGCCAGGGCACCAAGCTCTCGGGCGGCGAGCAGCAGATGCTCGCCATCGGCCGGATCCTGCGGACCGGCGCCAAGCTGATCCTGCTGGACGAGCCGACGGAAGGTCTCGCCCCCGTCATCGTCCAGCAGATCGGCCGGACGATCCAGCAGTTGAAGTCTCAGGGCTACACCATCGTTCTGGTCGAGCAGAACTTCCGCTTCGCCCAGACGCTGGCCGACCGGCACTTCGTCATCGAGCAGGGCAGGGTGATCGACATGATCCCGAATGCCGAGCTTGACGCCAATATCGACAAGCTTCACGCCTATCTCGGCGTCTGAGGCGGACGACCAATACCTGATAAGCGCCGGAAAACGGCGTCGGACACTCGGCAGGCGGTGATCCGCTGCGCCGCTGGAGGATAGGAAGACCATGTTCGGACGTCACATCGGGTCCGTATCCCTCGCCGCCCTCGCTGGTGCCCTTATGATGGGCGGCGCGAGCGCGCAGACGAATGTGAAGATCGGCATCCTAGGCGACCGCTCGGGCGCCTATTCCGACATCAGCGGCGAGGGTTCGGTGGTCGCCGCGAAGCTGGCGGTGGAGGATTTCAAGCCGGCCGAGCGCGGGCTGAAGGTCGAGATCGTCTCCGCCGACCACCAGAACAAGCCCGATGTCGGGGCCGGCATCGCCCGGCAATGGTACGACCGAGACGGTGTCGACATGATCACCGACGGCGTCACCTCGTCGGTCGCCCTGGCGATCAGCCAGGTGACCAAGGAGAAGAACAAGGTCTTCATCGATACCGGCGCCGGCACTGCCGACCTCACCGGCCCGCAATGCACGCCGAACACGATCCACTGGGTCTACGACACGGTGGCGCTCGCCAACGGCACCGGTGGCGCCATGGTCAAGCGCGGCGGCAACACTTGGTTCTTCCTCACGGCCGACTACGTGTTCGGCCAGACCCTGCAGCGCGACACCAGCGCGGTGATCACCAAGAACGGCGGCAAGGTCATCGGCTCGGTCAAGACGCCCTTCCCGACCTCGGACTTCTCGTCGTTCCTGCTCCAGGCCCAAGGGTCCGGCGCCAAGGTGATCGGGCTCGCCAATGCCGGCACCGACACGATCAATTCGATCAAGCAGGCCGGTGAGTTCGGCATCACCGAGGGCGGCCAGGCGCTGGCCGGCCTCCTGGTGTTCTCCTCGGACGTGCACTCCTTGGGCACCAAAGTCGCGCAGGGCCTCGTCCTGACCGAGCCATTCTACTGGGACCTGAACGACCAGACCCGGGCCTTCTCCGACCGGTTCGCCAAGCAGATGAAGGGCAATTCCAAGCCCACCGCCAACCATGCCGGCGTCTATTCGGATGTGCTCCACTACCTGAAGGCGGTGGCCGAGACGAAGTCGACTGCGGACGGCGCCGCCACCGTTGCCAAGATGAAGTCCATGCCCACCGACGACCCGCTGTTCGGCAAGGGCACGATCCGCGCGGACGGGCGCAAGATCCACGACATGTACCTGTTCGAGGTCAAGAAGCCGTCCGAGTCGAAGGGCGAGTGGGATCTCTACAACAAGCTCGATACGATCCCCGGCGACCAGGTCTTCCGCCCGCTCAACGAAGGCAACTGCCCGCTGGTGAAGGGCTGACGATGCGGCACCGAGGACGGCCATGAGGGGACCGCGATGACCACGATCTTCGGCGTGCCGACCCAGGCCCTGTTCGGGCAGTTGCTGCTCGGCCTGATCAACGGCTCGTTCTACGCGATCCTGTCGCTCGGGCTCGCGATCATCTTCGGGCTGTTGAACATCATCAACTTCGCCCACGGCGCGCTCTACATGATGGGCGCGTTCGTGGCCTGGATGCTGCTGACCTATGTCGGGCTCGGCTACTGGTGGGCGCTGGGCCTCGCCCCGCTGGTGGTGGGGGTGTTCGGGGTCGTGCTGGAGCGGGTGCTGATCGCCCGGCTGTACAAGCTCGACCACCTCTACGGCCTGCTGCTGACCTTCGGGCTGGCCCTGATCATCCAGGGCCTGTTCCGCAACCAGTACGGTGTCTCGGGCCTGCCCTACGCGATCCCGGCGGAGTTGTCGGGCGGTCAGCGTCTGCCGTTCATGTTCCTGCCGAACTATCGGGCCTGGGTGGTGGTGGCCTCGCTCACCGTCTGCATCGCCACCTGGCTCGTCATCGAGAAGACCAAGCTCGGCGCGTACCTGCGCGCCGCCACCGAGAACCCGACCCTGGTCCAGGCCTTCGGGGTCAACGTGCCCCTGTTCCTCACCCTGACCTACGGGTTCGGCGTGGCGCTCGCTGGCTTCGCCGGCGTGCTCGCGGCACCGATCTACTCGGTGAACCCCAACATGGGCGCCGACATCATCATCGTGGTCTTCGCCGTGGTGGTGATCGGCGGCATGGGCTCGATCATCGGCTCGGTGATCACCGGCTTCGCGCTTGGCCTGGTCGAGGGCCTGACCAAGGTGTTCTACCCCGAGGCCTCGGCCACCGTGATCTTCGTGATCATGGTGCTGGTGCTGCTCGTCAAACCCGCCGGCCTTTTCGGGCGCACGGCCTGATCGCGATCTAAGGGACGAATCCCATGGCCGACACCGCCGCCATCGACGTCGCACCGATCGCCGCCGCGCTGCCGACGCGCCGCGACGACAAGGCGCTGCACCGGATGATCTTCGTGGGCATCGCGCTGCTGCTGATCGCGGCGCCGCTGGTGCTCTATCCCGTCTACCTGATGAAGGTCCTGTGCTTCGCGCTGTTCGCGCTCGCCTTCAACCTGCTGCTCGGCTACGGCGGCCTGCTCTCGTTCGGCCACGCCGCGTATTTCGGCATGGCGAGCTATCTCTGCGCCTACACGGCCAAAAGCCTCGGCTTCACCCCGGAACTGGCGATCCTGGCAGGCACCGCCACGGCGGCTCTGTTCGGCCTGGTCTTCGGGTCGCTCGCGATCCGCCGCCAGGGCATCTATTTCTCGATGATCACCCTGGCGCTCGCCCAGATGGCGTTCTTCTTCTCGCTGCAGGCCAAGTTCACCGGCGGCGAGGACGGCATCCAGGCCGTGCCGCGCGGGTACCTGTTCGGCGTGTTCAGCCTCGCCGACGACCGGGCGATGTACGGCCTCGTCTGCGTGGTCTTCATGGTCGGAATGCTGCTGATCTACCGGATCATCCACTCGCCCTTCGGACAGGTGTTAAAGGCGATCCGGGACAACGAGCCCAGGGCGATCTCGCTGGGCTACCGGGCCAACCAGTACAAGCTCGCGGTGTTCGTCCTCTCGGCGACGCTCGCCGGGCTCGCGGGCTCGACCAAGGCGATCGTGTTCCAGCTCGCCTCGCTCACCGACGTCCACTGGTCGATGTCGGGCGAGGTCGTGCTGATGACGCTGGTGGGCGGCATGGGCACGGTGTTCGGGCCGATCGTCGGCGCGCTGGTGATCGTCACGATGGAGACGTACCTGGCGCAGTTCGGCGCCTGGGTGACGATCATCCAGGGCTGCGTCTTCGTGCTCTGCGTGCTGCTGTTCCGCGAGGGGATCGTCGGCCTGATCGCCCGGATCATCCGCAAGCCGCTGTGAGATCCGCCGAGGTGGCCATCGTGCGATCGTTGACGGATCATTAACCACGACAGCTCAACCTGCAGTTCCCAGGCTGACAGGTTTACCCATGACGAAGACCCAGCCACTGAGCATCGACGATCCCGCGGTGGATTGCCCGATTCCGCCCGAAACCGTCGGCCAGTTGATCAAGGCCGACGCCGATACCGCCTCCTACATCCTCGATGGCATCCCGGAGGCGACCCGGGCGCGCCTCGCCGTCTGGCTGTACGGGCGCAGCCACACCCACGAGATCGGCGTGCGCGTCGCCGCGACCTGCGACGGCGCAACGCTGCGCCGCACCGCCGGCCTTGTCGGCAACGCCCTCTACGACGCGTCGCGCCGGCCCTACAAGGCGCCGAGCCACGGCGCCCGGCCGGCGGGCAACCGCGTCAGCCTCGGCGGCTCGGGCCGCCGCGCCTGAGCGCCGCGGCGGCATGAGGCTCTAGGAGCGCCGCTCCCCCCGGGCTATCGTGGCCCTCGATGTCCATTCTCGCGCCCGTCATCCGCCGCCTGGACCCGATCCTCGTCGACCGCATTGCCGCGGGCGAGGTGGTGGAGCGTCCGGCCTCGGCCGTGAAGGAGCTGGTCGAGAACGCCATCGATGCCGGGGCCCGCACCATCGACGTGGTGGTGGAGAATGGCGGCCGCCGGCTGATCCGGGTGGTCGATGACGGCCGCGGCATGAGCCCGGAGGATCTGGCGCTCTGCGTCGAGCGCCACGCCACCTCAAAGCTGCCGGGCGGCGACCTCTCGGCCATCGACACGCTGGGCTTTCGCGGCGAGGCTTTGCCCTCGATCGGCGCCGTCTCGCGCCTCGCGATCACCACCCGCCCCGAGGGCGCCGAGGCCGGGGCGAGCCTCACCGTCGAGGCCGGCCTCAAGGGTCCCGTCCGCCCGGCCCCGGCTCAGCGCGGCACGCGGATCGAGGTGACCGAGCTGTTCGCTGCGACGCCGGCGCGGCTGAAATTCCTCAAATCCGACCGGGCCGAGAACGCCGCCATCGCCGAGACCCTGCGGCGGCTCGCCGTGGCCCAGCCCGGCATCCGCTTCACCCTGCGCTCCGATGCCGGCCAGCCGCTGCTGCTGCCGTCCGAGACCGGCCCTGAAGGGGAACTCCGCCGCCTCACCGCCGTGCTGGGCGCGGATTTCGCCGCCAACGCTCTGCCGGTCTCGCTGACCCGCGAGGGGTTTTCGGTCACCGGCCATGTCGGCCTGCCGACCTATCACCGCGGGGCCGCGGGCTACATCCACCTCGTGGTCAACGGCCGCCCGGTGCGCGACCGGCTGCTCCTCGGTGCGGTGCGCGGGGCCTATGCCGACACCCTGGCCTCCGATCGCCATCCGGTGCTCGGGCTTTCCATCGCCTGCGATCCCGAACTGGTCGACGTCAACGTTCACCCGGCCAAGACCGAGGTCCGGTTCCGCGAGCCCGGCCTGGTGCGGGCGCTGGTGGTGAGCGCGATCCACGACGCCCTGCGCCGGGGCGGCGCCCGCTCGGCCACCACCGGCGCCAACCGGACCCTCGACGCCCTGCGCCCGGCCGGGCCGGCGCTCGCCACCCATACCGGCGCCGCGGCGCCGAGCCTGTTCCGATCGGCCCGGCCGAGCTTCTTCCCCGCGGGCACGCCCTCCGTAGCGGCCCCCTCGGGCTATCGCCGGCCGGAGAACTGGCGTCCGGCCCCCGAATCCGCCGTCGAGCATGCGGAGCCGGTCTTCGGGGAACCGCAGGGTTTCGGGGAGGCGGCCCAGGCCCTGTTCGAGCGGCCGGCAAATGACGCGGCGCCGCCCCAGGCGGATGTCCGCTCCGTGGCCGAGGCGGCCGAGGCCGTCGACCACCCCCTCGGCGCGGCCCGCGCCCAGATCCACGAGACCTACATCCTGGCCCAGACCAGGGACGGCCTGGTGATCGTCGATCAGCACGCCGCCCATGAGCGCCTCGTCTACGAACGGATGAAGGCGGAGCGGGCCCGGGGCGGCATCGCCCGCCAGGGCCTGCTGATCCCCGACGTGGTCGAGATGAGCCCGGACGCCGCCGAGCGCCTCGTGGCCGCCGCACCGGATCTCGACCGGCTCGGCCTCACCATCGAGGCGTTCGGGACCGGCGCCGTGCTGGTCCGCGAGGTGCCGGCCGCCCTGCTCGGCGCCTCGATCCGCGACCTCGTCACCGACATCCTCGACGCGCTGGAGGCGAGCGGCGACGAGGAGGGCGGCGCCCCCGCCACCGAGGGCGGCCCGCTCGGCCGGCGCCTCGACGCGGTGCTCTCGCGCATGAGCTGCCACGGCTCGGTCCGCGCCGGGCGGCGCCTGCGTCCGGAGGAGATGAACGCGCTGCTCCGCGAGATGGAGGCGACGCCCAATTCCGGCCAGTGCAACCACGGCCGCCCCACCTCGATCGAGCTGAAGCTCTCCGATATCGAGCGGCTGTTCGGCCGCCGATAACCTCCCTCGCCCAGCGCCCCCGCCGGAGCCCGCGACCATGGATTTCACCATCTCCCGCCGCGTCGAGGATTACCGCGCGCGGATCGCGGCCTTCGTGGACGCGCATATCCTGCCGGTGGAGGCGGATCGGTCGGCCTACGACGCGCACGGCAACATCAGCCTGGCCGAGCTGGCCCGTCTGCGCGGTCTAGCCCAGGCGGAGGGGCTGTGGTGCCTCCAGCTCAAGCCCGAGACCGGCGGCGCCGGGCTCGACAAGGTCGGCATGGCGGTCTGTTACGAGGCGATGAACCGCTCGATCTTCGGGCCGGTGGTGTTCAACTCCGCCGCCCCCGACGACGGCAACATGATGGTGCTGGAGAAGGTCGCGACCCCGGCCCAGAAGGCGCGCTGGCTCGCCCCGATCGTGCGCGGCGAGGTCCGCTCGGCCTTTGCGATGACCGAGCCGCATCCCGGCGGCGGCTCCGATCCCGGCATGATCCAGACCCGGGCCGAGCGGCGGGGCGACACCTACGTGGTCACCGGCCGCAAATGGTACATCACCGGGGCCGAGGAGGCCGCCCATTTCATCCTGATGGCGCGCACCTCCGACGATGCCCGCAAGGGGCTCACCGCCTTCCTGTTCCACAAGGACCAGCCGGGCTGGGAGATCCTGCGCCGGATCCCGATCATGGGCCCGGAGGAGCATGGCGGCCATTGCGAATTGCTGTTCGACGGTCTGGAGATCCCGGCCGAGAACGTCCTGATGAACGAGGGCGACGGCCTCAAGCTGACCCAGATCCGCCTCGGCCCGGCGCGGCTGACCCATTGCATGCGCTGGCTCGGCCTGTCGAAGCGCTGCGTCGAGATCGCCCGGGCCTACGCGGCCGAGCGGCACGGCTTCGGCATCCGCCTCGCCGACCGGGAGAGCATCCAGCTCATGCTCGGCGACCTCGCCATGCGGATCGAGATCGGCCGGCTGCTGGTGATGAAGGCCGCCTGGGCGCTGGACCAGGGCAGCTTCGCCCGCAAGGAAGTCTCGATGGCCAAGGTCCACGTCGCCAACCTGATCCACGCGGCGGCCGACATCGCGATCCAGATCAACGGCGCCCGGGGCTACTCCACCGACACGCCGCTCGAATGGATCTACCGCTACGCCAGGCAGGCCCGGCTGGTGGACGGGGCCGACGAGGTCCACAAGATGGTGCTCAACCGCAATCTCGAGGCCGAAGGCGATGCGTTCTGGACTTGGGGTGTTGAGGAATGACCGACGTCATTCCATCCCTTGAATGAGTGTCCAACCCACCCCCTCATCCTGAGGTGCGGCGAAGCCGCCTCGAAGGAGGCCTCCAGGGATCGCGCGGCGGGCTGGAGGGCTCCTTCGAGGCCCGCTGACGCGGGCGCCTCAGAATGAGGGCGCGGGTGGGATGATCGGTTGTCTGCGCATCCGGCAGTAAAGAATAAAAACCGGCAATGGGAACGCCTTGATCGGCGGTAGGCGACGAGAGGAAAGGTCCGAAAAAATGACCGATGTCGTGATCACCGGCGCGGTGCGCACCGCGATCGGCACCTTCGGGGGCTCGCTCGCCGCGATCCCGCCAGCCGAGCTGGCGGCCCAATGCGTCGCGGAGGCGCTGAAGCGCTCCGGGACCGCGCCCGAAACCGTCGGCCATGTGGTGCTGGGCCACGTCATCCCGACGGAGCCGCGGGACGCCTATATCGCCCGGGTCGCGGCCATCGAGGGCGGGGTGCCCGAGGCGGTGCCGGCGCTCACGGTCAACCGCCTGTGCGGCAGCGGCCTGCAGGCGATCGTCTCGGCTGCCCAGGCGATCATGCTGGGCGATGCGGACGTCGCGGTGGCCGGCGGTGCCGAGAGCATGAGCCGCTCGCCCCACCTCTTGAAGACTGGGCGGTTCGGCCAGCGCATGGGCGACGCCGCCCTGGTCGATTACATGGTCGGCGTGCTCAACGACCCGTTCGGCCACGGCCATATGGGCGTCACCGCCGAGAACGTCGCCGAGCGCTACGGCATCTCCCGAGCCATGCAGGACGACTTCGCGGCCGAAAGCCAGGCACGGGCCGCCCGGGCGATCCGCGAGGGCCGGTTCCGCGAGCAGATCTTACCCGTCGAGGTCCAGCACAAGCGCGAGACCGTGGCGTTCGACACCGACGAGCACCCGAAGGCCACGAGCGCCGAGGATCTCGCCAAGCTCCGTCCGGCCTTCTCCAAGACCGGCAGCGTCACCGCCGGCAACGCTTCGGGGCTCAACGATGGTGCCGCGATCGTTGTGCTGGCGAGCGCGGCGGCGGCCGAGCGCGACGGGTCGAAGCCGCTCGCCCGGATCGTCGGCTACGCCCATGCCGGGGTCGATCCGTCCGAGATGGGCATGGGACCGGTGCCGGCGGTGCAGCGTCTGCTAAAACGCACCGGCCTGCGCGCCGCCGATTTCGATGTCATTGAATCGAACGAGGCCTTCGCGGCTCAGGCCTGCGCGGTCTCCCGCGCCCTGGATCTCGACCCGGCCAAGGTCAACGTGAATGGCGGCGCCATCGCGCTCGGCCATCCGCTCGGGGCAACGGGGGCGATCGTCACCGTGAAGGCCCTCTACGAGCTGGCTCGGGTCAACGGCCGCTACGGGCTTGTCACCATGTGCATCGGCGGCGGCCAGGGCATCGCCATGGCGATCGAGCGGCTGCACTGAGATGGCGAACCTGTTCGATCTCACCGGCCGGCACGTGCTGGTCACCGGTGCGTCGAGCGGCCTCGGCCGCCACTTCGCCGGCACGCTGGCCAAGGCCGGCGCCCGCCTCTCGCTCGGCGCCCGCCGCGCCGACGCCCTGGCCGAAACCGTCGCACGGGTCGAACAGGGCGGCGGCGAGGCACACGCCGTCGTCATGGACGTGACCGATGCCGCGAGCGTCGAGCGGGCGCTCGACGCCGCCGAGGCGCGGTTCGGCCCCGTTTCGGTGCTCATCAACAATGCCGGCGTCACCGCCACGAAGCCCGCCCTCGATTTGGATGAAGCCGACTGGGACTTCGTGCTCGACACGAACCTGAAGGGCGTCTGGCTGGTGGCGCAGGCGACCGGGCGGCGCATGGTCCGGCACGGGGCGGGCGGCAGCATCGTCAACATCGCCTCGATCCTGGGCTTGCGGGTCACCGGCGGGCTCGCGCCCTACGCTGCCTCGAAGGCCGGGGTGGTGCAGCTCACGAAAAGCCTGGCGCTTGAATGGGCGCGCCATGGAATCCGGGTGAACGCCTTGGCCCCGGGCTACATCGCCACCGAGCTGAACGACGCGTTCTTCGACTCCGAGCCCGGCAAGGCGCTGATCAAGCGCGTGCCGCAGCGCCGGCTGGGCGCGGCCTCGGAACTCGACGGGCCGCTCCTGCTGCTCGCGTCGGATGCCGGCTCGTACATGACCGGCAGCGTCGTCGCGGTCGATGGCGGCCACCTCGTGTCGGGACTCTAGCCGATGGAACAAACGCGGCTGCGCGACTGGATCGCCGGGCATCTCGGCCATCCCGACCTCACCATCGAAGAGATCCGCCCGCTGGGCGGCGGCTCGATCCAGGAGAATTGGCTGGTCCGCTGCCGGATCGGAGATACCGCGCGGGCCTTCGTGCTGCGCATGGACGCCGCCGCGACCATCGCGTCGAGCCGTTCCCGGGCGGAGGAATTCCGCATCCTCGAAACGGTCTGGCAGGCGGGCGTGCGGGTGCCGGAGCCGGTCGGATTCTGCGACGATCCGGCGGTTCTCGGTTCGCCCTTCGCGCTGATGGGCCTCGTCGAGGGCGTCGGCCTCGGACCGCGCATCGCCAAGGACCTGTCCCTCGGTGGCGACCGGGAGGTCCTGGCCGAGACGCTCGGCCGGGAGTTGGCCCGCATCCACGGTGCCGTCGATCCGCGGGAGCCGCCCGCTGCGCTCGCCTTCCTGGGCGAGCCCGAGAAGCAGCCGGCGCTCGCCGAGATCGCCCGGCTGCGCGCCAGCCTCGACGGGATCGGCGCCCAGCGCCCGGCGATCGAATGGGGGCTGCGCTGGGGCGAGGTCCGGGCGCCGGACTGCCCGGCGCCGGCCCTGGTGCATCGCGACTTCCGCACCGGCAACTACATGGTCGATGAATCTGGGCTCACCGCGATTCTCGACTGGGAATTCGCCGGCTGGGGCGATCCCGCACAGGATCTCGGCTGGTTCTGCGCCGCCTGCTGGCGCTTCGGCCGCCCCGACTTGGAAGCCGGCGGCATCGGCTCCCGGGCGGCGTTCTATCGGGGCTACACGGAGGAGAGTGGCTGGGCCATCAATCCCGAGAGCGTCGCCTACTGGGAGGTGCTGGCGCATCTGCGCTGGGCGGTGATCGCCCTGGAACAGGGCGCCCGCCACGTCTCCGGCCGGGAATTCTCCCTGGAGCTGGCGCTCACCGGCCGGATGGTGCCGGAACTCGAACGCACGATCCTGCGGGCGACCGCCCCGGAGCACTGGAGCTGAGCATGCAGGACGAACCCTCCGGCGCCGCCCTCCTCGACGCCGCCCGCCGGGCGCTCACGGAAGAAGTCGTGCCCGGCCTCACCGGCCGCCCCCGCTACGTCGCCCTGATGGTCGCCAACGCCATCGGCATCGCCGCCCGCGAGATCGCGCAGGCGGACCGGCTCGGCGAGACCAGCGCGCGGCTCCTTGGTGGCACGGGTGATGATGCGCTGGACGACCTGGTCCGGGCGATCCGAACCGGCGCGCGCGATGCCGATCCGGAGCTGCACGCGGCCCTCAGCGCCGCCGCGGAGGCCGCCGCCGACATCTGGAAGCCGTCGAAGCCCGGAGCGTGACGGTCAAACCTGGGGGGGCATCCAACTCACCCCCTCATCCTGAGGCTGCTGTGCAGCAGCCTCAGGATGAGGGCCTACGACGTTCACACATCCCCGGATGTGGCGCGGTTCCCCTCTCCCGTGCGGGAGAGGGACAGGGTGAGGGATGCGACCTCTCCGGAAAGACCTGATCCCTCACCCCAACCCTCTCCCGCACGGGAGAGGGGGTACGTCGCGGCTTTCGCAAGCCGATGTGCGAGCATCGTTGCTCTGCGGGGGAGGGAGGGCCGCGGTGTCTCCGGCGTATCCTGCCGACCCCGATGTGTGAATCTGCTAGGGATGAGGGCGGGGGTTGGATACCCAGCGTTAGACCGGATCCGACAACCCCCGGGCCTGCTCGCGCAGGACGAATTTCTGGATCTTGCCGGTCGAGGTCTTTGGCAGGGGGCCGAACACCACGGTCTTGGGCACCTTGAACCGCGCCATCCGCTCTCGGCAGAAATCGATCAGCTCCCGATCGGTGAGGCTGCCCGCGCCGGGCTTCATCTCCAGGAACGCGCAGGGGCTCTCGCCCCAGGTGGCGTCCGGGCGGGCCACCACGGCGGCCAGCATCACCGCGGGATGGCGCATCAGTACCTCCTCGACTTCCAGGCTGGAGATGTTCTCCCCGCCCGAGATGATGATGTCCTTGGCCCGGTCCTTGATTTCGACGGCGCCGTCGGGGTGCCAGACCGCGAGGTCGCCGGTGCGGTACCAGCCGCCGGCGAGCGCCTGCGCGGTGGCGTCGGGATTGCCGAGATAGCCCTTCATCACGGTGTTGCCGCGTAGGCAGATCTCGCCGACCGTCAGGCCGTCCTGCGGCACCGGCCGGTCGGTGTCCGGATCGACAACGACCACGCCCTCCAGGGTCGCGAGCGCCACGCCCTGCCGGGCCATCCGGGCGTAACGGTCGTCGTCCGGCAGGTCGGCCCAATCGGGCTGTTCCAGGCAGACGGTGGCCGGGCCGTAGCTCTCGGTGGCGCCGTAGAGATGCGTCACCTGGAAGCCGAGCTCTTCCATGGTGCGGATGATCGTCGAGGACGGCGCCGCCCCGCCCACCGCGCAACGCACCCGCTGCCGAAACGGCACGCGGTCCGAGGCCGGGGCGTGGGCGATCATCGAGAGCACGATCGGTGCGCCGCACAGATGCGTCACGCCGTGCTCGGCGATCAGCGCAAAAATCGCCGCCGGCTCGACCTTGCGCAGGCAGATCTGGGTCGCGCAGGCGGCGACGCTCGCCCAGGGGTAGGACCAGCCGCTGCAATGGAACATCGGCAGCGTCCAGAGATAGGCGCTCTCGGCGGTGAGCCCGAAGGTGACGGCGTTGCCGAGCGCCTGCAGATAGGCGCCGCGATGACTGTAGACCGCCCCCTTCGGATCGCCGGTGGTGCCCGACGTGTAGAGCAGGCAGAGCGACTGCCACTCGTCCCTGGGGCCGGGCCAGGCATAGTCCGGGTCGCCCTCGGCGAGCAGGGTCTCGTAGGGAATCGCGCCGGCGATGCCGGTGACACCGATCTCCACCACCAGGATCGCCCGCGCACGATCGGCGAGGGCCCGGGCGGCGAGCGCCCCGTACTCGGCCTCGACGATCAGCACCTGGGCGCCGCCGTGGTCGAGGGAGAACGCGATCGTCGCCGGGTCGAGGCGGGTGTTCAGCGGATTCAGCACGGAGCCGAGCATCGGTACGGCGAAATGCGCCTCGATCATTTCGGCGACGTTCGGCGCCAGGATCGCCACCGTGTCGAGGCGCCCGATCCCGCGCCGTGCCAGCCCGGAGGCGAGGCGGCGGCAGCGCCCATACAGCTCGGCATAGGTCAGGCGCCGCGCCCCGTCGATGACGGCGATCCGCGCCCCTACGGAGGCGGCGGCCCGAGCCAGCAGGCTGACCGGCGTCAGCGGAACGTAGTTCGCCGGCGTTTGGTCGAGCCCGGTCTCGAACGGGTGACGGTCGGATTCCCGGGCGCCCGCGCGGGTCGGATCTGTCTCCGTCATCGGTGTGCCTTCTGATCGGGCGGCTGGCGTGGCGTGCGCTCGGCCCTGAGATGACGTCGCGTCCCTCCGGACTGTCAATCGGCGCGCCGGTTACAGGCGGGCTCGGTCATCACACCGCCGCACGGATGTCGAAACCTGTCGAGACGATCCAGGCTCTGTCACGCGGCGGCGGTTGACGACGGAGCCGCCCTGGCGGAATGCGGTTGAGGACGTTCGACGCGCGGGAGAGGCTTGTGAAGGACGACAACCTGCCGATGGTCCCGCCACAGGCTGGACGCGAGATCGCCGAGGGCAGCCTGGCGCGGGTCCGCGAAGCCTATGAACACTTCGCCGAAGCCGGCGAGATGGCGTTGAACGCCTTCGAGACCTCCCTGGCGCAGAGCTTCGACGGCTGGCGCTCGGTGATGGGCTCAAGCCGCGAGACGGCGCATCAGCTCTCCGACAGCAATGTCGCCGGCGCCCGCAAGATGCGCGAGCAGTGGGACGCCGTCGGCGCGCGGCTCTACAACGCGTTCGAGGACAATGCCGGACACACCATGGCGGCGATGCGCGAGATCGGGCACCGGATGCTGATCGCCTCCGACACCAATGTCCGCGCCTCCCTGGACTTCGCCGAACGCCTGACGAAGGCGGCCGACGCCCGCGAGGTGGCGGCCTTGCACGTCACCTTCATGCAGGAGCAGTCGCGCCGCCTGACCGACCAGATGGTCGACCTCCACCAGACCACCAGCCGTCTCGCCCGCGAGGCCGCTGCCCGCACGGAAACCCCGTGACCGCGCTCTCCGCTGAGCGGGTCGCGGAGTCCGCACCGGAGCCGATGCCGCGCCTGGACGATCTCAGCCGCGCCGACGTGCCGTTCCGGACCGGCCATTTCGCCGCCTACGCGCCGCATGACTTCCACCGCATCGCCTATGTCGAATGGGGCGATCCGGACAGCCCCCACGTCGTCGTCTGCGTCCACGGCCTGAGCCGGCAGGGCCGGGATTTCGATCCGCTCGGATACAAGCTGGCCAAGATGGGCTACCGGGTCGTCTGCCCCGATCTGCCCGGGCGGGGCTTGAGCGGCTGGCTCAAGGACCCGGAACTCTACGGCCTGCCCCAGTATGCCGCCGATATGGCGGCCCTGATCGGGCACCTGCGGATCAGCGGCAAGATCGACTGGGTCGGCACCTCGCTCGGCGGCCTCACCGGCATGGTGCTGGCAGCCTCGGCCAACACGCCGATCCGCCGGATGGTCATCAACGACATCGGACCGTTCCTGCCCTGGGCGCCGATCCGCCATATCGGGACGCGGCTGCGCGACGCCCCGCGGCTGCACCACAACCTGGCCTCCGGCGAGTCGCGTCTCCGGACGGTGCTGTCGGCCTTCGGGCCGCTCACGGACGAGCAGTGGCGCCACATCGCCAAGCACAGCTTCTTCCCGGAGCCCAATGGCGGCTGGCGCCCGCACTACGATCCGGGCATCGGCGACGCCTTCCGGCCGGGGCGGGTCTACAGCGTCAGCATGTGGCGCGACTGGGACGCGATCACCTGCCCGGTTCTGCTGCTGCGCGGCGCGCACTCGGAACTGCTCCTCGCCTCCACCGCCGACGAGATGACCCGGCGCGGCCCGCCCACCCAGCGGATCGAGATCCCCGATTGCGGCCACGCCCCCGCGCTGCTCGACGACGCGCAACTCCGCATCGTCACCGACTGGCTCGGCCCCGCCGCCTGATCGGCAAGCCTCCGCACCGGCAGGACTCGGCATCGGCAAGCCTCGACATCGGAAAGACTCCGTGCGGATCAGATCAGGATCGATCCGAGGTTCGAAAGTCCAGGCGAGGCCGAATCATTTGTGCAGCAGGCAATCGTGCGAACGCGATCGTTGCCGGAAAGTCCCGGCCTGCGTAGTACCGACCGTCAAAATTGATCCGCCGGCGATCTGTGTGCCGATCGCCTTGGCGCGAACGCGAAACTCAGGCGGCTATGTTCGCCCTGCATGATCATGCAAGCGTGACCATTCGTTGCACACTGGGCTGCACTGTGGCACTAACAGGCGTCACGTCTGGACCTTGGCCGCGTGATGTTGCACCTGTCGGTTGTGAGCGTCGGCCAGGGTCCGCACGACCACGTCTGCGCAACCTGAAGAAGTTCGGACTTCCAACCATGTCCAACCCCACCCCCAAGCCGAAGCAGACCACGGCCATCGATCACGGGGTCGGCAGCCGCATCGCGTTCCTGCGCGCGGCCAACGGGCTGAGCCAATCCGCCCTCGCGAGCGCTTTGGGCGTCAGCTTCCAGCAGGTTCAGAAGTACGAGACCGGCAAGAACCGCGTCGGCGCCGGGCGCCTCCAGGCGATCGCCGAGCGGCTCGGCGTGCCGGTGGCGAGCTTCTTCGAGCCCGAGCCCGAGGCCGCCACCGAGAACGGCCCGGCGCTGCTCCGGGTCGCCGGAGCTGTGGAACTGCTTCGCGCCTACAACCAGATCACCGACGACCAGATGCGCCGGGACGTGATCGCGCTGGTGAAGTCCGCGGCCCGGATCGGCCACGGCACCGCCGACATCGCCGCGCAGCAGCGGTCCGCGACCAACGGCGCTGCCGCACCGTCGGCCTGAGACGGTCGCTGGGGCCGGTTGACCGGCTCCGCCAAACAGCCCACCGCGTCTCGCGAACCGGATTCGGGAGACGCCGGCGATGGCCGCGACACTGCTGACGAACCTGTTCGCCGATCTCGCCCTCGACGCGTCCGAGGAGATCGTCACGGTGCTGTATGCGGCGCCGGGCCTGCGGATCGAGCGCATCGTCTCGACCGGGCAGGCGAGCCCGCCGGGCTTTCACTATGACCAGCCGCAGGCAGAATGGGTGGCGGTGCTGGCCGGATCCGCCAATTTGCGCTTCGCCGACGAGCCGACACCGCGCCGGCTCACCGCTGGCGACACGGTCCTGATCGAGCCCCATCGCCGTCACCGGGTCGAGCGCACCGATTCGCCGACGATCTGGCTCGCGATCCATGTCGGGCCGGAAGTCGGAATGGACGAGACGCCGTGAACCCCGTTCAGCCTGCGAAGCGCGCCACCGCCACCGCAGTGTCGCCGTAGACGCGCCGCTCCAGCGGGGTAAAGCCCTCGGGCCAGGCGAGTTGCACGCCCTCGGCCTCCTCCACCACCGCCAGGGTGCCCGGCGCCAGCCACCCCCCTTCGGCCGCGCTCGCCAGCGCCAGGGGCGCCAGCCCGCGATTGTAGGGCGGATCGCAGAAGACCAGGGAGAACGGCGCCGTGGTGCCGGCCGGCCCGAGGCGCGTCGCGTCGCGGCGGAACAGCCGGGTCACGCCCTCGGCGCCGAACGCCTCGATATTGGAGCGAATCACCGCGCGCGCCTCGGCGCCCTCATCGACAAGGAGGGCATAGGCGGCACCCCGCGACAGGGCCTCAAAACCCAGGGCGCCGGTGCCGGCGAACAGGTCGAGGACCCGCGCGCCGGTAACAACTTCGTCATAGGCGTGCGTCAGCACGTTGAACAGCGACTCACGAAGCCGGTCCGACGTCGGCCGGATCGCGTCGGTGCGCGGGGTCGCGAGCTTCCGGCCGCGCCAGGCGCCGCCGACGATCCTCATCGACCGCGCGGCGGACGCCCACCGCCGCCACCACCGCCGCCGCTGGGTCTCGCGCCGCCGGGCTTACCGCCACCCTTGAAGCCGCCTGGACGGCCACCCGGCTTGGCTCCGGGACCTTTCCCAGCGAAGCCGCCGGCGCTCTTGCCGGCAAAACCACCGGGCCTGCCGCCGGGACGCGCTCCGCCGCCGGGCTTCGGACCGCCGAAGGCCGGCTTGCCCCCGGGGCCGGACCGCTCGCCGCGGAAGCCACTCTGGCCGCGCGGCGCGCCTTCGCCGGACCGCTCACCGCGAAAACCGCTCTGGCCGCGCGGTGCACCCTCGCCGGATCCAGCGCCGTAGGGCCGATCTCCGCGTCCGCCCGGCCGGGCGTCACGGCGGTCGTCCCGGCGTGCATCGTCCCGCGGGCCGGACGCCCCCCGGGCTGATTCGCGCGGCCCCGAACGGTCGCCGTAGCTCGGACGGTCACCCGCGCCCCGGTCGCCCCGCGGCGACGGTCCGCGGTTGCCCCAGCTCTCGCGATCCGGACGGCCCGCGGAACTCCGCTGACCGCCCTCGGGTGCGCCGCGGTCGGCGTAGCGGCGGCGCGGCTTCTCTTCCACGGCCGGCGCGGCCGGGCTCGCCGACAGGCGCTCGACCACGACCCGGCGATCGCCCTTCTGGAACGACCCGACCCGCTCATGGCCGCGCTCGGCCGCGGCCGCCTGCGACGCGCGCGGATCCGCGCCCCGGCGCGGGACGCGGGCGGCGTGCGGCTTGCCGGAATCCTCGTCGGCCCGCCAGGCCGACTTGCGCGGGCCGGACCCGGCCCCGCCGGTGGAGACCCGGGGCGCCGGCGCGGGGCGCGCGGCGTTGCGGCCGGCGGACGGCGCCCGCTCGGACTTCTCGGCCTTCTTGGGGCTTCCGAAAGCGCCGATCGGCTCGCGCACCGGGCTCTCGAAATCGACCCCGGCCTGCTCGGCCAGGGCCTTGCCGAGCTGGTCCTTGAGGACGCGCATGCGCACCTCCTCGACCAGGCCGACTTCAAGATCGCCGAGCTGGAACGGGCCGAAGGACAGCCGGATCAGGCGGTTCACCGACAGGCCGAGATGCTCGAGGATGCGCTTGACCTCGCGGTTCTTGCCTTCGCGCAGCCCGAGCGTCAGCCAGAGATTGTCGCCCTGCACCCGGTCCAGGGTCGCCTCGACCGGGCCGTACTCCATTCCGTCGATGGTCACGCCCTTGGCGAGGGTGTCGAGTTGGGCCTGATCGGTGTCGCCGTGAGCACGGACGCGGTAGCGGCGCAGCCAACCGGTATCGGGATGGGCGATCACCTTGGCGAGACCGCCGTCGTTGGTGAGGAGCAGAAGCCCCTCGGTGTTGATGTCGAGCCGGCCGACCGCGACCACCCGGGGCAGGTCCTCGGGCAGGACCTCGAAGACCGTCTGGCGGCCTTCCGGGTCGCGGGCGGTGGTCACGAGGCCGCGCGGCTTGTGGAAGATCCACAGGCGGCTGCGCTCGCGCGCCGGCATGCGCTCGCCGTCGATCAGGATCGTGTCGTCGTCGGTGACGTTGCGGGCCGGCGAGGTCAGAGTCTCGCCGTTCACGCTGACGCGCCCGGCAAGAATCATCGCCTCGGCGTCACGCCGGGAGGCGATGCCGGCCCGGGCCATCGCCTTGGCGATGCGCTCGCCCGGCGGGGTCGGGGTGTCGGGCTCGTCTGCGACCGGCTCGGCCGCCGCCTTCCGCGGGGGGCTCGCCGCGGAAGAATCTTCGGGCTTCGTCTCGGATTCGCTGCCCACATCGGTGGCGGGCTTCCAGCGCTCGGTTCGCGTGGTCTCGGTGTCCGGCTGGGCGGGCGCCCCCGGGACATCGTCTTTCGGTAAGTCACTCATGCGCCGGCCTTACCAGAGCCGGCCCGGACAGGCGAGACGGGTTGAGCCGCGGCAAAGGAATATGCGCTCAGCCCAACAAAACGGGGCGGCCCGAATGGACCGCCCCCGATCCTACGCCGTCAGGCGCGTCGTCAGAGCCTGGGGGAGCGCCCGCGCATCACGCCGAACACGGCGGAGACGAGGAACAGGGCGATCGCCACGAAGAACACGATCTTGGCTGCCTCGATGGCGGTACCGGCGATGCCGCCGAAGCCCAGGAGCGCCGCCACGAGAGCGACGACGAGAAACGTGATAGCCCAACCGATCATGGCAACCTCACGAAAGTCACGCGGTTCGGGATCGGAACCCGCCGCGGGCGGATCCCGATCCGGTCAGACGCTGGAACTCAGAGCTTGTCGGTCGCCGACTTCACGGCGCTCTTGGCGTCGCCCACGGTGCCCTGCGCCTTGCCCTTGAGCTCCTGCGCGGCACCCTCGGCCTTCAGCTTGTCGTTGTTGGTCACGTCGCCGAGGCCCTGCTTGGCCTTGCCGAGGGCCTCGTTGGCGGCGCCCTTGATCTTGTCGGTGGTGCTGCTCATGGCGTTTCCTTCCGTCCAATCATCTCGCGGCGGCGCCGCAATCGAACTGGCAACGATGGCGATGCGGGGAATGTTCCAGGCATTAACATTGCCCTGGATCAGTCTCCGGCGCCGGGTGCTGCCTGTCCCGGCGATGGGGTGATAAACACCGTGGCGGCCGATCCGATCCAACAAGCTCAGCATGAATCGTCGGGGGCGTTCGACCGCGCCTTCGCGGCGGCGCGCGCGGCCGCCGCAGTCGGTGAGGTGCCGGTCGGGGCAGTGGTGGTCCGCGACGGCGTGGTGCTGGCGGTAGCCCATAACCGGCCGCGGGCGCTCCACGACCCGACCGCCCATGCCGAGATCCTGGCGATCCGCGCCGCCTGCGCGGCCATCGGCGACGAGCGGCTGACCGGCTGCGATCTCTATGTCACCCTGGAGCCGTGCCCGATGTGTGCCGGCGCGATCTCCTTCGCCCGGGTCCGGCGGCTCTACTACGGCGCGGCCGATCCCAAGGGCGGCGGCGTCGAGCATGGGCCTCGGGTCTTCAACCAGTCGACCTGCCACCACGCGCCGGAGGTCTATGGCGGCTTCCGCGAGATCGAGGCGGCCGGACTGCTGCGCGAATTCTTCGCCGAACGCCGCGACTGAGAGCTTGAACACGCGCGGCTTCGGGGCATCCTCGCAGGATCGAACGGAGCGTCCGCCCATGACACCGACTTATGCACGCGCCCTGATCGTCGGCGCCGGTTCCGGCCTCAGCGCCTCGCTCGCTCGGCTCCTGGCGGCGGACGGGCTGAAGGTCGGGCTGGCCGCCCGCAACGTCGATAAGCTCGCCGCGTTGGCCGCCGAGACCGGCGCCGTAGTCCATGCCTGCGACGCGAGCGATCCGAGCGAGGTCGAAGCCCTGTTCGCCCGGCTGGAGCCGGCCTTGGGCGGATCGCCCGACGTGGTGGTTTACAACGCCAGCGGCCGGCTGCGCGGGCCGGTCGTCGATCTCGATCCGGCAGCCGTCGCACAGTCCCTGATGGTGTCGGCCTATGGCGGCTTCCTGGTGGCGCAGGCGGCGGCGCGTCGGATGCTGCCGCACCGGCATGGGGCGATTCTGCTCACCGGCGCCTCGGCGAGCGTGAAGGGCTTTGCCGGCTCGGCGCCCTTCGCCATGGGCAAGTTCGCCCTGCGCGGCCTCGGCCAGAGCCTCGCCCGCGAATTGCAGCCGCAGGGCATCCACGTCGCCCACGTGGTGATCGACGGCGCCATCCGGAACCCGGCAAGGGGCGGCGAGCCGGCGGATTCCCCGGACAGCCATCTCGACCCGGACGCCATCGCCCGCGCCTATCGCGACCTGCTGCGCCAGGATCGCAGCGCCTGGACCTCGGAACTGGAGCTGCGCCCCTGGGTCGAGCGCTTCTGACGTGTTGTCTAGGTCGCGGACTCATAAAGTTCGCAGCCAGACCCGGAGGGCGGCGAGTTTGACGCTGGCAAGAAAGTTGTCGGGATCCTTGTCGTAGCGGGTGGCGACGGCGCGGAAGTGCTTGATCTTGCTGAAGAAGCGTTCGAC
>NZ_JAKSYO010000012.1 GCF_022829635.1 Methylobacterium sp. E-066 | reverse complement strand
GATCCCGCGACTCCAATGCCAGCGGTCACTGCCCATGGCGCCCAAGCCGCACGGCCAAGCCGTATTGCAGCCGAGACGCCCCCGGAACCCGCATTCACCGCCGTGGTCTCTCACCCGACTGCCGCCTCGTAGTGGGCGGGTCCGCAGGTTGCTTAGGGTCAGCCCAGACCCGGGTCGCCGCGGGAGCATTTTTCCGCCCCCGCCGGGCAAACTGCCGCCCGACCTCACGCCCGCATCCGAGACACGCCCCGCATCGGTTCGCCGCCCGGGGCGATGGCGGCTGAGAGCCACCGACGCGGGCACCGCCCCACCCTCCGAACCCGCCGGTCAGCCACCGCACGGACCCCCGAAGAGTGCCCCGGGATCGCTCCCGAAGCACCGAAGGACAGGTGGCGGCTAATGAGCACAAAATAGGAACATTGTCAAG
>NZ_JAKSYO010000011.1 GCF_022829635.1 Methylobacterium sp. E-066 | reverse complement strand
GTGCATCACCTACAATCAAGAGCCGTTCATCCGCCAGACGCTCGACAGCATCCTGAGCCAGAGGACGGATTTCCCGTTCGAGCTGATCGTAGGCGACGATAGGTCGAGCGACGGCACCGCGGAGATCATCGCCGAGTACGCTGCGCGCCACGCGAACATCGTCGCGATCCTGCGCCCGGAGAACGTCGGCGTCGTCAAGAACCTGGATGATATCGCCGGGCGCGTCTCCGGCGAGTACGTCGCCATCTGCGAGGGCGACGACTACTGGACCGATCCCGACAAGCTGCAGCGCCAGCTCGATTACATGCGGCACAGGCCGGAATACACCCTGTGCTACCATCCGGTGAAGGTCGTCTACGAAGACATGCCGGAGGTAGAGGAGCAGTATCCGGAGCACCCCAATCCGAAGCCGTCCCTGTCGGACCTCGTCGCCCATAACTTCATTCAGACGAACAGCGTGTTCTACCGCTGGCGGTATCGTGGCGGCGAGAAGCTCGAGATCGGTCGCGGTATCATCCCGGCCGACTGGTACATCCACCTGATGCACGCCGAGGTCGGGCGGATCGGGTTCCTGCCGCAGATCATGGGCGTGTACCGTAAGCACGCGGGTGGCATGTGGGCCGCCTTCGACACTGTGCTGGCGCGGCACAAGCGGCTCGGTAAGTCGGAGATCGAGTTTTATCGGCAGCTACGCGGTCATTTCGGCGGCCGCTACGCCGCAGAATACGAAGTCACGCAGAAGCGCATCTTCCGCCGGCTGGCCGAAGCCTATCTCGACGAGGAGGATCCGGAGCGTCTCGCACAGCTGATCGAGGACAACCTCGACATCGCCGAGACGGCCTTGACCGAGCTGGGCCTGACCACCGACTGGCCGCGTCAGGATCCCACCGCCCTGCGGACCTGGATCGAGGATCAGCTCACCGTCAGTGTGATCGTCACATCCTACAACCATGTCGGCACCATCCGACGCTGCCTCGACGGGGTGCTGGGCCAGCGTGGCCTGTTTCGGATGCAGGTCGTAGTCGGCGACGACCGGTCCACGGACGGGACCGCGGAGATCATCGAGGAGTACCGCCTTCGCCATCCGGATCGAATCATCGTCCGGCCACGGGAGCGCAATCTCGGCATGTTACAGAACATGCGCGATTGCATTGCCGCCTGCACGGGTCGCTTCATCGCGTTCTGCGAGGGGGACGACCACTGGATCTCCGATCGGAAAATCGGCCTGCAGCTGCGCATGCTGCGGACGGATCCATCGCTCGACATGTGCTTCAACTGGGTCCTGCTGCACCACGTCGCGAACGGATCCTTCATGCCGCACGAGGAGCAGGGCCGCTACCAAACCGGGACGATCAGCTTTCCGATGCTCGCCAGGGCCCCGCTCACGGCGAACTTCTCGGCCTGTTTCTATCGGGCTGACGCGCTCCGCCGCGTCCCCGAATCCTTCTATGACGAGCAGGGCGCCGCAGACTGGCTCATGAACCTGTACATCGCCGACAAGGGGCGCATCGCGTTCCTGCGCGAGATCCTGTCGGTCTACACGATCCAGACCAAGGGGCAGTGGTCGGGCCTGGACGAGACCATCAAGAATCTCCTCATCGGCCAGTACCAAAGGCGGTTTGCGACGATCTTCGGGGAAGGGCGCGGATTCGAGAAATACGAGGTCGGCTGTACAATCGCCGAGCTCGACGGCGAGCTTCCAGATTCCTTCGCAAGGGCAAATCTCGAATCGCCTCGGGATCGGGTCTGGGCCGAGATCCAGGACGGGCAGGTCGTGTTCACGGGCTGGATCGTCGCGGCAAACCGGGACAAGGCCACGCTGATCGCCGAAGTCGACGGTGAGGTGCAGCGTATCCCCGTCGACATCCATCGGCCGGACGTCATTGCGGCGGTCCTTGGGGATATGCCGACGACGATGGAGGAAGCGCGCTGTGGCTTCCAATTCGTCCTTCCCTACGCGCTGCACCTCGAGGTGCTGTTGCAGATCGAGGTCGCGCACGCGGTAGTGCCCTGGCTCTCGATCATCCTGACACACCGCGTGAAAAAGACGGATTAGCAGGCTGCTGCGCAGACGTTGGCCGATTCGCGTCTTTGCTCCGCTCGCAAAGTCGCGAGGTTCTGTTCAGTAGCCTGTTCGCGCACACGGCCAGTTGGTTGCGCCGGACCGATCGGCTTGGTTGAAGGTCCTGAGATGCCGGTCATCGGGATCGGTCGGGCGAGGGCTTGGTCCCGAAGTTCGTCCATCCCTCACAAGCTCGGCATTACGGAAAGGGAGGCCGGCCATGGTTCGGACCGCTAGTCCGGCGATCGATCCTGATCGCCTCACTCAGATTGCCACCCTGGCCGCGGGTGCACACCCGGAGGGTGGCGGCGCGATGTGCGCGATGGAAGCGGTGGCCTACATCGTGCACGAGCCACCCTCGGACCAACCGGAATGCGCCTCCCCGAGCATCGCGGCGTTCATCCGCACTTGGAGCGACGGCCTGCCTCAGGCCGAACGTGACGGTCTGATCCTACCCCTGCTCCCGCGCCTGGTCGGCACGCACGGCTCGGACGTTCTGGAGCGCCGGCGCGTGGTCACGGTCGCGGATTGGCTCGTCCGCACTCACCTGCCGGCGTGGTTTCATCTCGCCAAGCTGAATGTTAAGGCGGATGAACTCGCTGATCTGCCCGAACTGCAGGCCATCACCGATCTTGCTACCCTGTGCGATCACCTGAAACGTGCGCGCAAGCGGGCGGCGGTCGCGAATCTTACCCTGCGGCAGACCGGGTCCTCGGTTCGAGCGGCGGCCTGGGATGCCGCACAGCAGGCCGCCTGGGTCACCATCCGCGACGCGCTCGAGGCCGCGGGTCCGCTGATCCTCGCCGCCGGCTGGGATGCGGCCTACGCGAGTGCCTACGCGGCGGCCCGGGCGTACGGGAAAGCACCGCTAGAGCCGACGCGCCGCGCGCTTCAGCATTCCGCCCTCGCCCTGGTCGAGCGCCTGATCGAAGCGCGAGATCCGGCCTCGGACGGGTCCGAGAGGTCGGCAGTCCCGGCACCGGCGCACCATAGCGCTGAACTCCGACCATGAGTGGCGGCCAAGGACGTCATGGGTCGCCGGTCGATCTAGCCGGAGCCGGCCCATCGGCTTCGGCTTTCGCGGGGGCTCGCTGCCTCGTGCTGGGCGGCGCCGGTTTTCTTGGCCTGAACCTGTGCAACCGGCTCGCGCAATCGGGTGCCGAAGTGACCTGCTTCAGCCGCAGCCATACCCAAGCCGAGGCCCTCGACCGACGCGTCGCCCGGGTGACAGGACAGTTCTCCGACCGGCTCGCCATCGCCAACGCGGTCGAGCGCCAGGACATCGTATTTCACCTCATCGCCGGATCGATCCCGGAGAGCTCGAACCGGGACCCGTCCGCGGAACTCGCCGCCGCGCCGATCGCAACCCTGCATCTCCTCGAGATTTGCCGCTCGGCCCGGATCAAAAAGGTCGTGTTCGCGTCCTCCGGGGGGGCGATCTATGGGATCCCGCGCGCCACCCCGATCCCGGAACAGGCGCCGACCAATCCGATCTCAGCCTACGGCATCAGCAAGCTGATGATCGAGAAGTCGTTGTACCTGTACCAACATCTCCACGGGATCGATTACCAGATCCTGCGAATCGCCAACCCGTACGGCCGCTTCCAGCTTGGCAACAAGCATCAGGGTCTGATCGGAAGCTACATCCATCGCGCGCTCGCGGACCTACCGCTCGAAGTCTGGGGCACCGGCGAAGTGGTGCGCGACTTCCTGCACATCGACGATGTCAGTGACGCCTTTCTCGCGGCGATCCCGTATGACGGTCCTCACAAGGTGATGAATGTCGGCAGCGGCGCGGGCCTGAGCGTCAACCAGATCATCGTCGAGCTGGAACGGGCCTTCGGATGCGACCGCCTGCCCTGTGTCCACAAGCCGAGCCGGGCAGCCGACGTGCCCGCCAATGTCCTCGACACCACCCTGATCCGCTCCGAACTCGGCTGGCAGCCGCGCATCGCCCTACGCGAAGGCCTGATCAGCACGATCGCGTGGATGCGCGCCCATCTGGCCGAAGCCAGCGGGGACGGCTCACCCCTGCCCTTCATTCGCTGAAGCGGGAGAAACCACGCCATCTTCGTGCTTGGGAGCACCACGGATGGTATTTCGGACGCGTATTTCGCGCTCCGCCCCGGAGCGGCCATGTTTCTCGCCGACAGGGCAGCTTTCCGATCCGCGAGGAGACCGCATGTCCTTCCTGCACGATCTGCCCATTGCCGACCTGATCGCCAATTACGGCTACATCGCCATCTTCGTCATCATTACCTTGGAGAGCGCCGGCCTGCCGCTTCCGGGCGAGACGGTCCTTCTCACCTCGGCGGCCTATGCCGGCAGCACCGGCAACCTGAGCATCGCCCTCGTGGTCGCGATCGCCGCGACCGCCGCGATCCTCGGCGACAATGCCGGCTACTGGGTCGGCCGCCGCTGGGGCCTGCCCCTGCTCCTGCGCAAGGGTCATATGATCGGCCTCGATCACGGCCGGCTAAAGCTCGGCCAGTACCTATTCCGCCGGCACGGCGGGAAGATCGTGTTTTTCGGCCGCTTCACCGCGATGCTGCGTGCCTACGCGGCAGTCCTCGCCGGCGTGAACAAGCTTGATGCCCGCCGCTTCATGTTCTTCAACGCCGTGGGCGGCGTCGCCTGGGCCTCGATCATGGGCTTCGGCGCGTATCTATGCGGACGCTCCATCGAGAACGTCATGGGGCCCGTGGGCCTCGCACTCCTGGCCTTCGTGCTGTTGGGCGCCGTGGCCCTGTGGATGTTCATGCGCCGCCACGAGGCGCGCCTGATGGTCGATGCCGAGGCCGCGATCCCCGGCCCACTGGTCGAGAGCTCGGTCGTACCGCACGCCGTGGCGGGATAAGCTACGCTCGCGCGGCTCGGTGAGAAGCCTTGTAAGCGTGTAGCGCAAGCGTACAAATGATTCGGATGGGTCTTCGTCCGAATCATGAAAGCGTTTTTTGAACAATATCTCTGCAATTAAGACCGCTACGCCGGTGTTGTCCTCGATCGTGCGCTATCGCTGTGCACCGCCCAGGAAACGCCGGACTCGCTCGAAGGGCGTGTGAGGCCGGTCGAGCACCCGCGTCACCTCGGCCGCCAGCCGCGCGGCGACGATCTCGCGGGCCGGATCGTCGTAATGGACGATGTCGTAGAAGGTCCCCTCCTCCCGGTCCCGGAAAATCCCGCTGAGATCGAGCGCCGTGAAGGTGCTCCGGTAGGGCCGCCGCGCCGCGAGTTCGGCGGTGAACGCTTCCAGCTTGCCGTATTGGCGATCGAGATAGGCCAGGAACGCCCCCGAGGCGACGCTCCGCTCCACTTCGGTGAGGTGGCGCTTGCGCAGCACCGTCGGCTGCAGGACGCTCACGATCGGCACGGCGTGGTCGTGGGACAGCTTGGTGAGCCGGTGCGCGGCGCGCTGGTAGTGGTGGACGATCGCCTCTTCCCAGTCGGGTGTCTGCCAGCCCACCTCCGCGCGCAGCCGCTTCAACTCCTCGTAGATCAGGGTGACCAGCGCGTCGTAGGACAACCCGTCCTCCCGGGCGCGGGGATCGTGCGTGTCGAAGAAATGGTCGTAGAGCCGCTCGGTGATGAAGGCATTGTACGGGTAGCCGGGCCGCGGATCGTAGGTCCAGGGCTGGAACAGGTCGGTGCTGCCGTTCATCACCACGATCGCGTCGGGCTGGTAGCCGACCAGCCTTGACCAGATCAGGTGGGTCATCTGCGTGAGGCAGCTCGACATCACGCCGAAATTGTAAACCCGCGCGCTGGCGAGTCCGTCCGCCCGCAGGATCCGCTCCAGGCGTCCGGGCAGGGTGCTGGCGAGGGTACCGCCGTCGATCGTGGTCGAGTCGCCGACCACGAAGATCCGGGTCTCGCCGGGGGGCTTGTGCGCGGTGATGGCGGTGGCGTTGAGGAAGCCCTGGGCGTCGAACGGGACGCCGTAATGGCTCGCCCCCGGCTTACCGGCGAACTGGATGTAGGGGCTCGGGTGGCGGGTATTCGAGTCGAGATAGTCGAAATGGTGCAGGAACTTGCGCCGCCGCGCCGCGTCCTCGCTCTCCGGCGGCGGCCAGATCTGATCGACGCCGGGCGCGGTGAGCGCCGCCAGCATCGCGGCCTGGAGCGCTTCGTTGCCGGCGGCGTTGAGGGTCACGCCGTCGTCGCTGAACGCGGGCTTCAGCGCGCCCGTCCCGGTCGCCAGGACGGGGTCGTGATCGATGAAGGCGGCGCCGTATTCGTGCACGTGGTCGCGCAGCCACGCATTCACCTGCGCGATGAGTTCGATGGGCCGTCCGGACGCGGCGGGTGAGGCCGGGTCGACCGGCGGGATCGAGCCGACCCAGCTGCGCACGTAGAGGTCGCGCGTGTCGCTGAGCATCGCCCGGATGTCGGCCACGATGCCGTCCAGTGAGACGCCCGGGTGGCCGCCGAGGATGTCGTCACGGCCGCAGATCAGGTGGAGGCCTCGGGCCCCGTAGAGGGCGATCTCGGAGCGGAGCCGGCGCGCCATGTCCCGGGTCGTCTGCCCGGGGATCCCGCGCGCGACGGTCTGCGGCCCGGAGAAGGCCTCGGGCCTCTGCGCCGTCCAGGTCGCGGTCACCGAATCGCCGAAGAACAGGATCGGCCCGAACGGGAAGAGCGGCCTGTCGCCGGCCGGCGCGCTCATGCGGTCGCCCTCATCATGGGTTTCGCCATCGTCCGTAATGCGGGTCTGGCTTCGCGCATGCCGGTTCAGCGCGCCGAAAAAATCTCGATCCCGTCGAGGTGCAGGACCTGCTCCTCGTCGAGATCGACCTTTAGATACCGGAATCGGGCGTTGTCGAAACGCAGGTGCAGCGGCAGGCCGGGATGGCAATGGGCATCCACGGCGTCGAAGACGAGGCGATAATCGGCCTCCGTCTCACCCAGCCAGACCCGCATCGTCTGGGCGCGCTCGCTGGGCTGCCCCCAGCGGTTGTAGATGCGGATCTCCGAGACCCGCTCGACCGCGCCGAGATCGAGCACGAACCAGGGATTCGGCTCCAGCGCCGTGTGGAAGAAGAACGAAGGGTCGCCGGTGGTCCGCTCGCCGTAGACGCCGGTCGTCCCGGACCAGGGCGAGGCCGAGCTGGCGCGCCAGGTCTTGCCAAGCGCAAGGTTCTCGGACGGCCGCGCCGAGACCAGCGTGTCCATCTCCAGCTCGCCGATCAGCGTCTTGATCTTCTTCGAGGCCTCCCGCAGGGGCGGGATCTCCAGGTCGAGCTTGTAGATCAGGTTCGACAGGATGCTCTGGTCGAAGCGGTGGTCGATGAACCCGTCGAAATCCGGCAGGCCCATCTGGTTGGGGATGTCGGTGACGACCCGCTCGTCGCCGGCATAGCGCAGCCATTCGGCGACGAGGTGGCGGGTCTCGGGGCTGACCATGAAGGCGATCCAGGTCGCCTGGATCTGGTCGGCGTTCCAGTAGCGCTCCGTGTCGCAGTCCATGAGCACGAAGCAGTCGCGCTTGGTCCAGACCCGCTGCGGCTTCCCGTGCAGCACGCCGACTGCGACCCGGCGTCCGGATTCGGCGAGCCAGGTCAGGAGCGGCGTGATCGGCGGCAGGGGCGCGTCGTCGATCGCCTGCATGCCGGTATCGGTGAACACGATGAAGTCGCCGTCGCGGCTGTGCGCCACCGCCTCGGCGATGATGTAGGGCTTCCAGGCCCAGTTCCCGGCGCCCCGGGACCGGTCGAGGATCTGCCTGTGCGCCGCGTAGAACGGCGTCCCGTGCAGCCGGTCGGGCGACCAGCTCTCGATCGTGTCGAAATCCCCGGTGGCGGCGGCCGCGGCGACGAGGCGGCGCTGGCTCTCGACGTAGTGGTACTTCGCTGCGAAGCTGACCAAGGTGTTGCGGCGCGAGCGCAGGCGCCGCCGCTGCTGCATCAGAATCTCGGCCCGGTGCATCGGGAAGGCGTTGACCCGCAGGGCCTCTGAGGGCTGGACAGCGCTGACCAAATTGATCCTCCGGGATGGCTCGCGGCGCTTGTCACCGACTTTCTAAATCACGGCAAGGCGCGTCGCCCGAGGGCGTTCAGGCGTCGTCGAAGGCGAGGTTCTCGAGCGGATAGTCAAGCATCAACTGCCGACGCTCCGGCGAGTTGTCCCATTCTCCAACTTTGGTGTACGCACCCGCCACATCCAGTACTTCGATGATGGCCCCAATAGTTGGAATGCCACGAAAGTGTTGAGGCCAGCCGGAGGCGAAATAAAAGACTTGCTCAACATGCTCCGAAAGATGACAAACTCCTGGCCCGAAGGTTCCAAGGCCAAACACTAAGTAACGCCCATTCGCTAGCGCTGCGACGTCGTCTGCTAGAGTGCCGCTCTGAGTTGTTAGCGGAATTCCAATTTCAGAAATATATGCCTCTAAGGCGGTGATAACCGGATTGAGACGGTTCTCGAAGACCATCTTAATCGATGAAATTCGATTTTCTGCGAGGAGGCGGCTAATGACTAATTTGTAGAAGGCTAGGGGTGGCTGGGGGTAATGAGGGGCGACCCAAGTGCTGAAAATATCGCCGGAGCGGATATGGATAAGCAATTGATCGCGCGGCTTCTCACTAAATTTGGCAGGCAAGCGATTAAACAACGGGTGGATATAGTTCGTTATGATGTGCCGGGATTCTTTTTGCTCAAGATCTTGTGACAGTTTTTGTACTTTGACGTCAAAAAACATTCCAGACAAAAAATAACCGTCATCGGGAAGTGCGTCTGTCGATGGTATGAAGGTTATGCCACCAATATCAACAGGGTGTTTTATATCAAGAACTTCACTCCTGTCCATGATCGAGAGTTTAATATATTTGAGCTTAAGCGCGCGGCAGATGCCGATAGCGAGCAAGCACTGGATAATGAAATTGCCGAAGGCGCCATTCTCGTAGAGATCGATACCGACAAGAGCCAGACTTTTTTGATTTGGGCTGCTCAAAAATCTGTAAGCTCTGTAAACGTCGAGACCTGGACGCTCAGACACGATATCAAAATCGGCGTCGAGAAGCTTGCGCAGCGCGATAAGATCGAAACTGGCGCGCTCACTCCAGATACGCACAGCGCTTCCGATATTTAGCCCTCCTCCGAGTCGAATATAGCGTGTCCAGTTCGTCTCGCCCGGCACAAACTGCATCGACAGCGCGCCATCCTCCCCGCCGACTGGCGGGATTATCTCAGGATGCGACCACGTCTCGCCGTCATCCGAGAATGCAACGACATCGTTGAACGCCTTCTGGGTTAGTCTCGGGTTTGATGAGTCTATTTGTATAGAATGGATTGGAAACCGCAGGCCGAGGTCGATTTTCCGCCAGGAAATGGATGAGTTTATTTCTGCTTGCAAGGAACCGTCTTGATTGACAGCTTGCCATGAGCCGCCCTGCATCAGGTCGATCAGATTTTGACGGTATACGGGTCTCATAGACATCAACGTGTGTTCCGTGCCTTTCCGTCTGACTGCCTGCCGACAACCACACGCCCTGGAGCCCGGGTGTTGCAAGTTCAGGCCTTCTACCACGAGCGTGATCGTTGTCGCGGGACCGGCCCGCATTCAGGCAAAAGGGTGATCCGAGCGTTCAGCTCTATGGCAGGTGTCTCTACGGTAGCCTGCTACACCGGTCGAGGGGTGGGGGCGTCGAGAGCCGGCTGATCCGCGCTGGATGGACAAGGCTCTCGAACCGATGCGATATTGGCGTGACTGTCGATGGAGTCTAGCGCTCGGTCCCTCGATGCAGCATTATCGTTGTGGCTCGCGCTAGATTGCGTAAGATAAGATTGATCGAGCATGCCAATCAAGATCGTTGACCGCGGCCACAATAACCAAATTGATACGTCTGATGATTTTCTCGAGACCCAAAATGGAACAATTTTTTTTGAGCGTGATAACAGCCATGTGATTATCGGTAAGAACTCTAACAGTGACGATATTTATTTGCATTGTGGCTCAGATGCCGTGGTCCATATTGGCGATCACGTGCGATTGGCCAAAGCTAGAATGCATATTGTGGCTCCGACAAAATTAATTGTTGCAGAGTTTACCTCATTTGTCGGCAGCGCCCAAATATCTACGCACGAGCCGGCGGAAATCACTTTTGGACACAACTGTCTTATTGCTGACGAGGTTACCGTTTCCGTCAGTGATATGCACTCAGTGATAGACTTGGAGACCGGCGCGCGTATCAATCCTGCACGGCCTATTATGCTTGGTCATCGTGTGTGGATCGGCGCGAGATCGACGGTTTTGAAGGGCACGACGATCGGCGATGGATCATTCATCGGTGCGCATTCGCTGGTGCGCGGGACGTTTCCAGCCAATGTGATGGCCGCAGGCGTGCCAGCTAGAATAATTCGATCGAATGTGACATGGCGCACTGAGTTGCTTTAATAATTCTCTTTTGTCTAAAAATCATCCGGGTCGGTCTATCGCTGTATCGATGTTTTGGATCCGACAGTTCAAGACTTCTCATGCGATTTGACGAGGGTATCGAATGGGTTCGTGGTTGAAAAATCTCGGTGAGCAAATGACGCTTGTTCGCTTTTACAGGGGAACAGAGCCTGGATCCGCTCCCAATCCCGAAAATCTCCGTCCACGCGGAATTGCAGTCAACGTTGTAGATCGGACGTTTTATTATCTCGATAATCAGGGCAAGCTCGCTCAATGGAACGCTTCAGCGATGCCTGATGATCTGTGGGATCGGTTCGCAAATGGGTTCGATGTAAAGTCTAATATCTAGCATCGTCCAATGGTACGCGGCGACTGCGAATGAAAGCTCGGCGTTTGATCGATCGGGCCGAACTCCCAATATTGTAGGTTGCTGTACCGCTTGTCGCGTAAGGAGCTGTCAGCCGAGGTTCGGTCTGAGCATTGCAGACTGCATCACAACTAGCGCCCGACTTGTTCTTATACCGGGTGCTGCCGGGTGGCTGCAGCCGGCGTCACAGAACGCGCGCAGGGTGCGCCGGTCCAGACCGATATCGCACAGCGCGTCGTCGTCGAGCGCCGAAAGGACGCGGTAGGTCCGCGCAGCCACGCGCCGGACCCGGATGGATCTCAGGATCGAGATGAGCATATCGCGCTCTCCTCCGCCATGAATATTGATATGATGTCGATATTCGACGGATTTGAGCGTGGTTTTATTCTTCCTTATGCGCATCACTCATTTGAACAATGCTGCGTGGAAAATCGATTTGGCTGCGGATTTGCTTCTGCGGCCGCCGGGACGGGAAGCGGGCACAGCAGCAGGAGGCGCATCAGCTCGGCCTGCCGGCGGGTGCCGGTCTTCTCGAACAGGCGGCGCAGATGCGCGCGGGCCGTGTGCAGGGTGACCCGGCGCCGGGCCGCACTCGCCGCGAGATCGTTCCCGGCCATGATGTCGGTGGCGAGCGCCGCCTCGGCGGGGGTGAAGCCGAACTGCTCCTGCAGCACGCCCGGGTCCGGCAGCGGGGCGGAGGCGGGGGCGATGACGCGCAGGAGCACGGCGTTCCCGGGGATCGCGCAGGCGGCGATCAGGAGCGTGCCGGTCTCGCCCGCGAGGCGGAGGGAGCAGCCGGTGCCGACCGCGCAGCGGGCGATGAGCCGGCCGATCGCGGCGCCGTGCTCGGGCGATCCGCTGCACAGGCATCCGTTCTGGAGGCGCAACAGGCCCCGGCGGATCAGGGCGTGGGCGGCGTGGTTCAGGAACAGCGCCCGTCCGGACCGGTCGGTCACCGCCACGCCCTGCTCGAAATGCTCGATCAGCCAGTGAAGCGCATCCTCCACCGGGACCGGATCGGGGGCGGCTCGCGGGGCGCCGAACCCGCAGGCCGGGCGCGTGTCTCGGTCGGAGATGGCAATCACGCGCGGCCCTCGTCGGATCGTTGCGGATGACGGGGTGAAGAACCCGAGTCCCCGCGCCTTTATTCCCGGGCCGGGCCAATTTCGTCAGCGCGGCCGGGCGGTCCGGGTGCGGTACAGCTCGACGAAGCCGCGCAGATCCCGGGCATTGAGGTCCGACACCGCCCAGTAGGTGAGATCGCCGGCCTCCCACCGCTCGATGAACGTCCCGTCCCGACGCTCCTCGCCGGCCGGCGCGCCATCGGTCGCCGGGACCACCGTGACGCTGATCACGTGCCGGTCGTGGCGGTAGACCAGGCTCGGCACCGGCTTGCCGTCGACGATGTCGACCCGGCCGCCGATCAGGGGGTAGCCCCGATCGGCCAGATCGGGGGCGTCGGGTGCGATGGTCGTGCGCCCGTTGAACCACGGCTTGACCACGTGCCCGTCCGCGGAGGCGATATCGAAGGGCTGCGGCGCGGCGAGACCCCGCAGATGGCCGGCGAGCACGGCCTCGGCCGCCGGGGCGGGCGCTTCGGCGGTCCCGAGCGGGACGAGGCCGCCCCCGATCGACGCGCCGACGGCGAGGCCCGCCACCAGCGTCGCGGCGAGCGCAGTCCAGGACCTGAACCAGGAGCGGCGGGGCTCCGGATCGGCGAACCCGACCTGCTGGACGATCCGCCCGCGCAGGGTCCCGGGGACCGGCACCTCCGCCAGCGTGGTCCGCACGGCACCTGAGAGGCCGCGCAGGCGCTCGGCCAGCGCGCGCAGGTCCGGCTCGGCCGCGAGGCGGCGCTCCATGGCCAGCACCTCGCCGGGCGACAGCTCGCCGTCGGCGTAGGCGCTCAGCAACAGGAGGGTTTCGTCGTCGCCGGTCATCGCCCGTCCTTCGCGAGCCGTTCGAGCAGGTGCTGGCGCGCCCGCGCCAGACGCGACATCACGGTCCCGATCGGCACGCCCGTCACCTCGGCGATCTCCCGGTAGCCGAGGCCGTGATATTCCCGCAGGACCAGCGCCTCCCGGAACGGGACCGGCAGCGCCTCGATCGCCTGGCTGAGCCGCCCGGCCTCGTCGCGGGCGATGAGGGCGGTCTCGGGGGTCTCCGGCGCCTCGGCGAGCACGCTCCCGGCATCCAGGGCGGCCCGGGCCGCCGGGGCGAGGTCCTCGGCGAAGATCACCGCGCGCGGCCGGTGCCGCTGCAGCCACGAATAGCCGGTGTTGCGGACGATGGTCAGGAACCACGCCCGGGCGTTGCCCTCCGCGAAGGTCTCGATCGCCCGGTAGGCGCGCAGGCAGGCCTCCTGCATCACGTCCTCGGCATCGGTGGCGTTGCCGGTGAGCCAGTGCGCGAGCCGGTAGCCCTCATCGAGGCGGGGCAGGACCAATTGGCTGAAGCGCGCACGGGCGAGCGTCGTCATGCGCCGCCGCCCCCCGGATTCCTCTCTCGCGCCGCCATCGGCCGCTCACCCCGCAGCTCCGCGCCCCGGAATGAAACCCGCCAAGCCGCCCCGGGTATTCCCGAGGTCGGCAAAAAATCAGGCGTCGAGCCCGAGCATCAGCCCGAGATTCTGCACCGCCGCCCCGGAGGCGCCCTTGCCGAGATTGTCGAGGCGCGCCACCAGCACCGCCTGCCCGTGCTCGGACGAGCCGAACACTCGCAGTTCCAGCCGGTCTGTGTCGTTGAGATCCTCGGGCGTGATCTTTTCGCGGTGGGCGCCGGCCTCGGCGCCAGTCACCACCTGCACCAGCGGCTGACCGGCATACCAGTCGCGCAGCGCCGCCTCCAGGTCGCCAGCCGCGGGCTTGCCCGGGAGCGCGTCGAGGTGGAGCGGCACGCTCACCAGCATGCCCTGGCGGAAATTGCCCACCGACGGCACGAAGATCGGCCGCCGGGTGAGCCCGCTATAGAGCTGCAATTCCGGCACGTGCTTGTGGGCGAAGCCGAGGCCGTAGAGCAGGAACGGCGCCGCGCTGCCCCCCTCGTACTCCTCGATCATGCCCTTGCCGCCGCCGCTATAGCCGCTGACCGCGTTGACGCTGATCGGGAAATCCGCCGGGATCAGGCCGGCCTCGACCAGGGGGCGCAGCAGCGCGATGCCGCCGGTCGGGTAGCAGCCGGGATTGGCCACGCGCCGGGCGCGGGCCACGGCGGCGCCCTGCTCCCGTGTCATCTCCGGGAAGCCGTAGGTCCAGCCGGGGGCGACCCGGTGGGCGGTGCTGGCGTCGAGGATGCGCGGGCCGCCCTCGGGCAGGCTGTCGGCGAGCGCCACCGTCTCCTTGGCGGCGTCGTCCGGCAGGCACAGGACCGCCAGGTCGACCTCGGCGAGCAGGGCGCGCTTGGCCTCCGGGTCCTTCCGGTGCTCGGGCGCGATGCTGCGCAGGGCCACGCGGCCGTCGCGCTCCAGGCGCTCGCGGATGCCGAGGCCGGTGGTGCCGGCCTCGCCGTCGATGAACACGATGGGCCGCGTCGCTGCTTCGCTCGCCATGATCCGTCTCGCAGGCCAGAATCACACCCGGCCGTTACGCCTCGGAGGTGGAGCCTGCGGACGCCCCTGTCAACGCCGTCAGATCGGCAGGCGGCCGTCGGGCGAGTAGCGATCGATCGCCGAGGGTAGCTCGCGGGACAGGCGCGCCAGCAGGGCCGCCCGGCTGAGCCCGGTCTGCTGCGTCAGGTGGTCGAGGGTCTCGGGCCCGATGGCGCGCTCGAGATCGGTCTCGGGGATGTCGCGGTTGGTGCCGTGATTGATCCACGAGGTCGCGGTCTCGCCGTGCCCGCCCTTGGTGAAGTGGTCGACGAGCTCGCTGAGGCCGCTGGCGATCAGGCCGCCGACCCCGGCCGTCCCGGCGCCGCCCAGCAATCCGCCGAGGCGGGATAGGGGATCGGCGCCGCTCGCGGAGGCGGGGTTCGGCACGGACGGGACGGGCGACGGTGCGGTCCCGTGATCGTGGCCCTTCAGCAGCTCGGCGAGCTTGTCGCGGTTCTGGTAGCCGGCCAGGGCCAGCAGGCCCAGCAGCGCGGTCATCGAGGGGTAACCCTTGCTCATGGCGTGTCCTCTTCGCTGTCCGCCGAAGACGTTTCTATCGCGGGCCCCGGCCGGCGGAATCCGGGGCTCGCGACGGGTGTCAGCGCGGGCGACGCGATGGGGCCGCGGACCGGCCGGCGAAGCGGCGGCCGACATAGGCGATCAGCTTCGGCAGGACGAAGATGGTGAGGAGCTTGCGGATCATCGGGGTTCTCCAAGGGGGCGACGGGGGAAGCGACCGGATCGGAATCCGGGCGCCGGTCGACGGACCCCCGCGCGAGGTGCGCGGGGATCGCGGGTCTCAGGCGCGGCGGGTGCCGTAGGAATCCACCAGGGTCTCGACCTTCGGGGCGCCGAGGCGGCCGCCCAGGAAGGCGGCCAGCGCACCGAGGATCAGCGCGAGGGCGGCGTAGAAGGCGCCCTGCGTGGCCGCCGACTTGGTGGCGACGGCCGCAGCCTCGGCCTTCTGCTTGGCGGTGGCGACCGCCTGGTCGTACTGCTTCTCGTAGTCCTGGATCTGCTGCTTGGCCTGGTCGGCCGGGATGCCCTGCGCCTTGGCGAGGGCGTCCGCCGCACGCGTCTCGGCCTGCTGCTTCTGGGCCGGGTCACCGGTCAGAACCGCGCGGACCGCCGCCACGGCCGCGTCACGCGCCGCCTGCGGATCCTGGCCGGACGCCTGCTGGCGCACGGTGCTCTCGATTCCGTCGAGCGGGTTGGTGATCTTCGACAGCGAGGGCGCCGCGGCCTGGGCGGCCGTCTGAACCGTACCACCGACGAGGTTGCCGGCACCGCCCAGCGTGGTCGCCACGCCGTTGAAGGCGCCGCCGACGATGCCGCCCACCGCCGAGGTCAGCAGGTAGAGGACGACCAGTGTGGTCACCGACCAGGAGACCAGCCCGTGCAGGCCGGCCGCGCCGCCCACCGGCTTGCCCGAGAGCCGCCCGGCCAGGAAGCCGCCGATCAGCGAGGCGACGATGCCCGAGGCCACGAACCAGATGCCGGCGCTCATCGACAGGGTCGAGGCGGCCGGGTTGTCGGCGGCGTTCATGCCGACGCTGGACAGGCCGATGCCGACGCCGAGCATGTTGAGGATCACCTGGGCGACCAGCGCCGTGGTGGCACCCGCGAAGATCGCACCCCACGACACCTGGTGGAGAAGGACGGTGCGCGCGTCGCTCGTATGGGCGAGCGGCGCGGTCGAGAGGCTGGGGGAAGCGGTCACTGTGGACTCCTGGTCGTCGTGTCGGAAAGGGTGCCGGCGCTCAGCGGCGAGCGTGCATGAGCAGGGCGAGGCCGTAGCCGACGGCACCGGCGATCAGCAGCGCGACGAGCGGGCTTTCCTCGACCTGCTGGGCCACGGCGCGGGTGCCCCGGCGGGCGTAGTCGCCGGCGTTCTCGTAGGCGTCCTCGGCGTAGCGGCCGGCCTCGTCGGCGACGTTGCGGGCGGTGTCCTTGGCCTGGCCGTAGAGGTTCTCGGCCGAGCCCTGGGCCTCGCGGAAGCGCCCCTCGACCGAGTCGCCCTTCGAGCCGGTGAGGTCGCCCACGGCGCCCTGGGCCTTGCCGACGAATTCCTTGGCGGCTCCGGTCACGCGATCGGTATCAACCATGATGTTTCTCCTATTGGGGTGTTGCTGTTTGGGGTGGTGGGTGTGCGCCGCTCGACCCGGACTGCGCGTGGCGCGGCATCCGGGGTCTCGCGTCGGACTTCTGCGAAGCGTGCCGAGCCGGGCTGCTCGTCGCGGCGATGCCGCGTCGCCGGGCCCTGGGCTCTGATGAGTGAACCCGAGACCGGACCGAGGGTTGCCCGCATGACGGTCTCGATTTCGAAATTCGGACTTCTCGCGGATTGATCTCGAACGATACCGCAGGTGGGATCTGATTTGCTCGGATCAATAGTTAATTCATACCGGTATCGTTCAGCTCATGTACTGGCTTCCCGCGTGGTGAAGCCGTTGTCACGTCCCCAGACGATCACCTCGGTGCGCTTGTGGACGCCGAGCTTGCGATAGAGCGAGGCGGCGTGGTTGCGCACGGTGTTGCGCGACAGGTTCAGCCGCTTGGCGATGGCCTCGTCGGAGAGGCCGGCGCAGACCAGGCCGAGGATCTGGCGCTCCCGGACGGTCAGGCTCTGGACGCCCTCGTCGGCGCTGTCGCGGCCGGGATGGCGCAAGCCGGCGAGCTTCTCGATCAGGCCGCGGCTGAACCACGAGGTGTCGGCCATCACGGTCTCGATCGCGGTGAACAGCTCGCGCTCGGAGCGTTTGCGCTCGGTGATGTCCTGGAGCACCGCCAGTACGTAATCGTCGTCGCCGATCACCACCCGCTCGGCCGAGACGAGGCAGTCGATCTCGGTTCCGTCCTCGTGGCGCATGCACGTCTCCAGGCCGAGCACGTAGCCGGTGCGCCGGACCGTCGCCTCGAACTTCGCCCGGGCGGACTCCGAGATCCACAGGCCCATCTCCGCGGCGGAGCGGCCGATGGTCTTGTCCTGGCCGTAGCCGAAGATCCGCGGGAAGGCCTCGTTGACGGCCGTGACGGCGAAGCCGTCGGCCCGGGCGAGCAGCGTCGGCACCGGGGTCATTCGGAACGCCGTGGCGAAGCGCGCCTCACTCTGGCGCAGGGAGGTCTCGGCCTTCTTGCGCAGCTCCAGATCCGCGAAGGTGAAGAGCATGCACGGCTCCTCGCCCATCTCGATCGGCTGCCCGGCTACGATGACGAAGCGGGTGCCGCCATCCGGGAGCTGCAACCGGGCCTCCATCTGGGGAATGGTCGCGCCGGCATTGAGTCGCGTCACCGCTAGGTCGCGCTGCTTGGCGTCGGCCAGCACGTCGACCTCGTAGACGCTGCGCCCGATCACCTGGTCGCGGGTGTGGCCGGTCATCTCCAGGAAGCCGACATTGACCTTGACGTGGCGCAGGTCGGACAGGCGGGTGATCACGGCGGGCGCCGGGTTGGCGTTGAAGGTCTTCTCGAACCGCTCCTCGGCCTCGAATTGCGGCGTAACGTTCTGGAGGATCAGCGCCAGGCAGCTCGGCTGCCCCGCGTGGTCGGTGGCGACCAGGCTGCGCAGGGAATGGACGAAGGCGACGTCCGGCTGATCGGTGCGCACCACCTCCACGATGACGTCGTGGAAGGTCTCGCCCCGGACCACCCGCTCGATCGGGTAATGCTCGGGCGGCCGGTTGTTGCGGTAGCGGACGGAGAACCGGTCCCGATAGGCGTCGACGGTCTCGCCGAGCTCCTTCAGGCTGCCGGCGCCGTGCATGGCGAGCGCCGCATCGTTGGCCCAGGTGATCGTCTGGTCCGGCTCGACCAGGATCACGCCCTCGGTCAGGCCGGCGATGATCTGCCTCAGCTCGTGTCTGTCGACGCCCGCGGTCACGGTGGTTCAGCTGCCTCGCCTGATGCGACCCGGACTGGATCGGCGGCGGGTAACAAGTCGCGGGCCCGGTTGTTCCGTTGTGCGCAATCGTTTTGCTGGTATATTTTACTTAGGTCAGTAATCGGGTGGCGTGGTGCGGGTGCATACGGCCACCCGTCCAGACCCTTTGGATGAGCGGCTGGGCGCACCGTCATCGCGACGCCACGGTAAACGACAGGGGCAGCCTGAGGCTTTATCGCCGCTCGTCCAACCCAACCCCCTCATCCTGAGGTGGCGACGCGCAGCGGCGCCCTCGAAGGAGCCCTCCAGGGATCGCGTGGCTGGCTGGAGGGCTCCTTCGAGGCTCGCTTCGCTCACACCTCAGGATGAGGGGGTTGGGTTGGAGGAGCGCCGATCAGGACCGGACCGACGGTTGTGTCCGCTCAGCCGACCGCGCTTCCAAGGCAGCGTCGTGTACCGTGTCGCGACGCAGCGAAACGACTCTCAGTTTTTGATTTGGCGCGCTCGCACGGACGGCCGCGGCAGGCTCCGTTCAACAAATCGCGACAAACCCTACAGGGCGCCCTCGGACAGCAGTTTCTGCAACGCCCCAAAGGCCTGCTTCGCGACGGTCTCGGGCGATTCGCCCTTGAGCCGATCGTTGAAGACCTCCAGCCCGACCGGCCCGCGATAGCCGATCGCGCTGAGCTTTCCGACGAGGCCGGACAGCGGCAGGCGTCCGTCACCCGGGAGCAGGCGCGCGTGCCGGGCCACCTCCCGGTAGTCCGACGGCTGCACCGGGCCGGGGATATCGGAGAACTGCACCAGGAAGATCCGCTCGGGCGGAACGTCGCCGAGGATCGCCGGCGTCTCGCCACGGACGAAGAGGTGGTAGCTGTCGACCACCAATCCGGCATGGCGCGGGTCGAGGTTGCGGATCGTCGCCCAGGCGCCGGCGTGCGATGGGTTGACCGTGCTCCAGGCCAGGCCCTCGTAGGCGATCCGCAAGCCGCGGCGGCGCGCCTCGTCCACCAGCCAGACCAGATCCTCGGTGATGCGGGCCGGATCGCAATCGGGGTCGGTCGAGGCGGGGGCGAGCAGCGTGGAGGCGCCGACCGCCGCCGCGGTGTCGAGCATGGTCAGGGCTTCGGCCCGCTTGGCGGCGCGCTTGTCGCCGGGCGCGCCGTCGAAATCGAGCAGCACCTGATAGTCGGTGAGGCCGAGGCCGATCTCCGTGTTGAGGGCGCGCACGCCCGCCGCCCCGCCCTCGGCGCGGGCCACGTCGGTGGTCCAGAGCTCGACCTGATCGAACCCAGCGGCCCGGGCGGCGTGGAGCTTTTGCTCCGGCGATCCGCCGAGCAGCACGGTGTTGATGAAGCTGGGGCCGGGCAGCAGGGGCGCCGCCGAGGCGCGCCCGACCGCAAGGCCGAGACCGAGGCCGATCCCGGTGGCGAGGAAGCTGCGTCTGTTCATCCGTATCAAGGCTCCAGGGCGCGGCCGAGCGCGTCGATGACGGATCGCAGGTCTGCCACGTCCATCTGGCCTGGAGCTGAGGCCGCCCCGACCTTGCCGAAGGTCGCGGCCGAGCCGAACACCGCCCCGGAGACCCGCGTCACGGCGCCGAGCGCGCCCATCGCCATGGTCAGCAGGGGACGGTCGGGGTGGCGGGACCGCATCTGCCGGGTCGCCTCGAGCAGGCGGATCACGTCGCCCGCATCCTTGGGCATCACGGCGAGCTTGCAGATGTCCGCGCCCCTGGCGGCCTGCTCCTCGAGGAGGGCCAGCATGCGCTCGGTCGGCGGCGTGCCGCCGAAATCGTGGTGCGAGAGCAGGACCGCCACGCCCGCACCCTGCGCGCGCCTCTGCACGGTGGCGACCGCGGGTGCCTCCAACAGGGCGAGTTCGAGGTCGATCAGGTCCACGGCCTTCGTGTCGAGCAGGGCCTGGTAGAGCGCGGCATAGCGGGTCGGCTCGATCGCGGTCTCGCCGCCCTCGCGCTTCGTCCGAAACGTCGCGAGCAGCGGCTTGCCGCCGATGGAAGCCGCGACCGGCGCCGCCAGGGCGGCCGAGGCGGCGGGGTCGAGGGCCTCGGCGAGGTGGTCGATTCGCAACTCGACGATGTCGATCTCGGGCCGCCCCGCGAGCGCATGCGCCTGTTCCAGCACGGCCTCCGGCGTCTTGCCGGCGAGGGACACGATGATCTTGGGCCGGCCCTCGCCGATCGCCAGGCCCTTCACCTGGACGACACCACCCGGGGCGGCTCTCGCCGGGGCCGGTCCCGCCAGGGCGAGCAGGGCCGCGCCGCCGGCGCCGGCCGCGAGGAGGTCACGTCGCTTGAGGTCGGTCATCGTCTCGGTCCCGTCGTCCGGATGCGGTGAGCCGCGCGCGATTCGCCGGCGCGCTCCGCAGCCCGTGAACGGCCGCGCTCGGGCGCCGCCGTCAACCCCGGCACAGACTGGCCCGAACACGAAAAAGGGCGGCTCCCGCAGGAACCGCCCTCCCCCAAACCGTCGATGAAACCGCGGATCAGCGCTTCGAGAACTGGAAGCTGCGGCGGGCCTTCTTGCGGCCGTACTTCTTGCGCTCGACCACGCGGGCGTCGCGGGTCAGGAAGCCTTCGCGCTTGAGCGGGGCGCGCAGCTCCGGCTCGAAGTAGGTCAGCGCCTTCGAGAGGCCGTGGCGCACGGCGCCGGCCTGACCCGAGAGACCGCCGCCGGCGACCGTGACGTTGATGTCGTACTGGTCGACGCGGTTGGCGATCTCCAGCGGCTGGCGCAGGATCATGCGCAGCACCGGACGGGCGAAGTAGACCTCGACCGGACGCTTGTTGATCGTGACCGTGCCCTTGCCGGGCTTGATCCAGACGCGGGCGACCGCGTCCTTGCGCTTGCCGGTTGCGTAGGCGCGGCCCTGCGCGTCCAGCTTCTGGACGTGGACCGGGGCCTCGTTGGCGGGGTCGACCGCGCCGGTATTCGCCCGGTTGAGGTCGGCGAGGGACTGGAGGGTCGCCATGATCAAGCGCTCACGTTCTTGCGGTTGAGGGCGCCGACGTCGAGCGCCTGCGGCTGCTGGGCGACGTGCGGGTGCTCGGCGCCCTTGTAGACGCGGAGGTTGCCGAGGATCTGCCGGAAGAGCGGGCCGCGGGGCAGCATGCGCTCGACGGCCTTCTCGACGATGCGCTCGGGGAAGCGCCCTTCGAGGATGAACTTGGCCGTGCGCTCCTTGATCCCGCCCGGGTAGCCGGTGTGGTAGTAGTAGCGCTTCTGGACGTACTTGCGGCCGGTGAACTTCACCTTGTCCGCGTTGACGACAATGACGTGGTCACCGCAATCGACGTGGGGCGTGTAGGCGGCCTTGTGCTTGCCGCGCAGGCGCATGGCGACGATCGAGGCGAGGCGGCCGACGACGAGGCCCTCCGCGTCGATCACGATCCACTTCTTGTCGACCTCGGCGGGCTTTAGCGAGGTGGTCTTCATGGTGAGATCCCAGGGTTCCGACGCGCCGGAACCCCGACGGATCGGGACGCGGACAGCCTCGGGGTGCCGAAAAACGAGCCGCCGCGTGGGGAGCACGCGGCGGCGACGGCCGGTGGATAGCCGGGGATGCCCGGTCCGTCAACCGATAAAATCGAAATCCCGAAAACGCCTTGTTTTGTAATGACTTCGCATTAGCGGTAACATGATACCGCGTCGCTCATTCCGGGCGCTTGCCTCGCTCGGCGATGGTGAGCCGCTGGACGCCGCGGCCGGCCAGAACCGGCTTCTTCGCGGTGAGGATGCGCGAGTTCACCCCGGTCCAGCCGATCTCCCCCGAGAGCCGGCCGTACTCGATCTTCGGGCAGCGGTTCATGATGACCGTGAGCCCGCGCGCCTCGGCCCGGGCGGCGGCCGCGTCGTCGCGCACGCCGAGCTGCATCCAGATCACCTTCGGCTGCGGGTCGAGGGCGAGCGCCTCGTCCACCAGGGGCCCGGCAGCGGCGGAATTGCGGAAGATCTCGACCATGTCGATCGGCTCCGGAACCTCGGCGAGGGAGGCCACCACCCGCCGCCCGAGGAGATCCTGCCCGGCGAGGCCCGGATTGACCGGAGTGACCGCGTAGCCCCGGTCGAGCAGGTATTTGAGCACGATCCAGCTCGGGCGGGCCGGGTTCGCGGAGGCGCCGACCAGGGCGATCGTGCGCGTGTCGGTCAGGATTTTTCGGATCTGCGCCTCGGGATAGCGCGCGTGCCGGGCGGCGAAGTCCGGATCCGGCGCGTCCGGCGGTGGCGTCCCTTGGCCGTCATTGGTCTGGTGCATGCCCGCCGCTCCCGCCGTACCCTACGGTTTCCTGCTCACGCGCTCGGCCTATCGACCCGCGCCGTCATCGCGAGCGCGCAGCGAGGCCGTCAACGGGAGGCCGCATCATCGCTGAGCCGGCGGCCTTGCGGAAGGGTTCTGTCAGAGCCGCCAGACATTGTGCCCCAGCGCCCGGAACGCTTCCGCCTCGTAGAGCGCCTTCACGTCCACGATCAGGCCCCCGGGCTTGAGCAGCGCGGCGATCTCCGCCGGGGCGCGCGCGGCATAGTCTTGGTGCGGCACCGCCACCACCACGGCGTCGGCCTGATCGGGCAGGTCGGCCCAGTCGACCAGGTCGATGCCGTACTCGGCTCGTGCCTCGTCCTTGCGGGCCCGGGGATCGTGGACCGAGACGGCGCAGCCGAATTCCGCAAGCTCCCGGATCAGGTCGGCGACCTTGGAATTGCGCAGGTCCGAGCAATTCTCCTTGAAGGTGAGGCCGAGCACGATGACCCTGGCGCCCCGGGCGCTGCCCCCTTGCCGGACGATCAGCTTGACGGTCTTGCGGGCGACATGGGCGGCCATGCTGTCGTTGATCCGCCGCCCGGCCAGGATCACCTGCGGGTGGTGGCCGACCATCGCGGCCTTGTGGGTCAGGTAATAGGGATCGACCCCGATGCAGTGGCCCCCGACCAGCCCCGGGCGGAACGGCAGAAAGTTCCACTTGGTGCCGGCGGCCTGCAGGACCTCCTGGGTGTCGAGGTCGAGCTTGTCGAAGATCTGCGACAGCTCGTTCATCAGCGCGATGTTCAGGTCGCGCTGGGTGTTCTCGATGACCTTGGCGGCCTCCGCGACCCGGATCGACGAGGTCGCGTGGATCCCGGCCTCGATGATCGTCCCGTAGAGCGCGGTGAGCCGGTCCAGGGTTTTCGGCGTGTCGCCGGCCACGATCTTCACGACCTTGGCGAGGCTGTGCTCCCGGTCGCCGGGATTGATCCGCTCGGGCGAGTAGCCGACCCAGAAGTCCGCCTTCCAGCGCAGGCCGGAATGGCGTTCCAGCACGGGGACGCAGACCTCCTCGGTGGCGCCGGGATAGACCGTGGATTCGAACACCACGATCGCCCCGTCCCGCATGTGCCGCCCGACCAGCGCCGAGGCCTCGGTGAGCAGGCTGAAATCCGGCCTCTGGGCGTCGTCCACCGGGGTCGGCACCGTGACGATGATCACGTCGGCCTCCGACAGGGCGGTCGGGTCGTCGGTGATCGCCATGTGGGTTGCGGCCCGGAACGCCGCCGGCTCGATCTCCCCGGCCGGGTCGATCCCGTCCCGGTAGGCCGCGACCTTGGCGGGCGCCCGCTCGTAGCCGATCGTGCGCAGGCTCTGGCCGAAGGCCAAAGCGAGCGGAAGCCCGACATAGCCCAGGCCGACGATGGCCACGCAGGTCGTTTTGGGGGTGACGTCCATCGGTGATGCCGTGCGGGGCGCGTGCCGCCCGGATCGGGTCATACCCGCTCGCGGCGGGTTTCGGTATGCGGGGGCGAGGGCGCATCGCCTGACAGCGCGCGCGCCCTCCCTCCCCCCTCTGCGGGCTACGATGTTCTCACATCGGCTTGTGCAAGGCGCGACGCGCCCCCTCTCCCGCACGGGAGAGGGGACCCGCGCCGCATCCGGAAGCACCTGAAACCGGTCGCCCACACGGGGGCGGGAAACGCGCGCGCGTGGCCGGCGGCCGCCCTCACCCCACCGACATCCGCAGCGGCGGCACCACCTCCGGGGGCAGCGGCGAGACGTAGCCCGCGGCGCCGACCCGGCGGGCGAGGTCGGCCTTGGCGGCCGCGCGCAGAGATGGGTCCGTGAGGGCCAGGGCGCCGGTGGCGGCCATCGCCTTGGCGACCTGGACCATCGCCTTGTGGGCGGCCGGGCTCCGCCCCTGTGCCACCACCTGCCAGGTGTGGAACGGCGTGCCCACCGCCACCGTCGGGGCGTGGGCCTGGACGGTCGGCACCACCCAGCTCACGTCGCCGACATCGGTGGAGCCCACCGCCGGGTTGCGCGGGGCGTCGAGCGGCACCAAAAAGTCGGCGAGCGGCGCCTCGGTGCGCGGCAGCCCGATGGCGCGGAACACGGCATCGATGTCGCCGTCGCTGAGCGTGCCCCGGATCGCGCTGGCGAAGGCCCGGTCGGCGGCGTCGAAATGTGGCGGCCCGAGTTCCTCCATGACCCCGTGGAGCGCCCGCTCCAGCGGGTCGTTGCCCAGCAGGTTCGACACGGCGCTGACGATCCGCATTTCGACGCTGGTCTCGGTCATCAGCGCGGCGCCTTGCGCCACCTTCTTCACCCGCTCGACGAGCGCCAGCATCCCCGGCAGGTCCCGCGCCCGGATCGAGTAGCGCACCCGGGCGCTCGCCTGGACGACGTTGGGGGCGATGCCGCCGGCGTCGAGATAGGCGTAGTGCACGCGGGCGTCGGAGGGCATGTGCTCGCGCATGTAGTTCACGCCGACGCTCATCAGCTCCACCGCGTCGAGCGCCGAGCGGCCGAGATGCGGGGCGGCGGCCGCGTGGGCGGTCCGGCCGGTGAAGATGAAGTCCGCCCGGGTGTTGGCGAGCGCCACCGGGGGCGCCACCTCCCAGAAGCTGCCCGGGTGCCAGGAGATCGCGATGTCGGCATCCGCGAAGGCGCCCTCGCGGACCATGAACGCCTTGGCGGCCCCGCCCTCCTCGGCCGGGCAGCCGTAATAGCGCACGCGGCCGGGAGTGCCGGTCTCGGCCAGCCAATCCTTCACGGCGGTGGCGGCTAGCAGCGCCGCCGCCCCGAGGAGGTTGTGGCCGCAACCATGGCCGTGGCCGCCCGGCTCCACCGGCCGGTGCTCGGCGACGCCCGCCTCCTGCGACAGGCCCGGCAGGGCGTCGTACTCGCCCAGGAAGGCGATGACCGGACCGCCCTCCCCGGCCTCGCCCATCACCGCGGTGGGGATGCCGGCGATCGGCTCGGTGACGCGAAAGCCTTGGTGGCGCAGCTCCGCCGCGTGCTCGGCGCAGGAGCGCGTTTCCGTGTAGCAGACCTCCGGCATGCCCCAGACGCGCTCGGACAGGGCGATCAGCCGCTCCTTTTGCGCGTCCACGTGGCGCCACACGGCGTTGCGGTTGTCCATCCGGTCGTCTCCGAGCGTGTCGCTGGGCGTGTCGCGCGACCATAGCGGTTGCGGCGCCCAGCGTGTCAGGCGTTTCCCGGTCTGATCGCTCGGTCGATCCTTCCACCGTCATCGCGAGTGCAGCGAAGCGACCCAGGGATCCGCTACGGTCCAAGATCGCGCGCTGCTCTGGCTTGCTTCGCTGCGCTCGCAATGACGGGAAGGCCGTTCGAGGTCTTCGACCGGAATCCGTATCGGGCACCGTCATGCAGGGCCGGGGCCAGGCTGCCGAGGCCCGGCGATGAGGTTTCGGCCGAAGCGTAACTGGCGCGCCCCTTGCCAAGAGCCTTGCCAAGGCCGCACCCAGAAGGATGCTGTGCGGGTCGCGGCGACAATCAGGGATCGATGCATGGACGAGCGGGATCTGCGCGGGCTCATCGGGCGGGTGAAGTCCGGGGACCTGTCACGGCGCGGCTTCGTGCAGCGGATGCTGGCGGTCGGGCTCTCCGCGCCCCTGGCCGGGCTGATGCTGGCCGAGAACGGGGTGGCGATGGCCGCCGATCTCCGGGCCGCCTACAAGCCGGCCAAGGCCGGGGGCGGCGGGGCGCTGCGGCTGCTCTGGTGGCAGGCGCCGACCCTGATCAACCCGCATTTCGCCATCGGCACCAAGGACCAGGAAGCCTCCCGGATCTTCTACGAGCCGCTGGCCGCCTGGGACCCGGACGGCAACCTCGTGCCGGTGCTCGCCGCCGAGATCCCGTCCAAGGAGAACGGTGGCCTCGCCGCGGACGGCCGCTCGGTGGTCTGGAAGATCAAGCCCGGGGTGACGTGGCACGACGGCAAGCCGCTCACCGCCGACGACCTTGTCTTCACCTGGGACTACGCCCGCGACCCCGCCACCGCAGCGGTGACGATCGGCTCCTACAAGGATTGCACGGTCGAGAAGATCGACGACCTCAGCATCCGGATCCTGTTCGACAAGCCGACGCCGTACTGGAGCGATGCCTTCGTGGGCACCGTCGGCATGGTGATCCCGAAACACCTGTTCGCCGCCTATACCGGCGCCAAGTCCCGGGAG
>NZ_JAKSYO010000183.1 GCF_022829635.1 Methylobacterium sp. E-066 | reverse complement strand
GGAAAGCCTCGGTCTCCTCGGCGTCGGCGCCGCCGGCGAGGCCGGAGCCGTCGGCGGCCGCATCGACCGTGCCGGCGCCGCCGAAGCCCGCGGGCGCGTCGTCGACATCGACCAGGGTGAGCGCCGTGCCGCCATCGGTGTTGCCGGCCGATCCGGCGACATCCGCCTCGATCGACAGCGACACGGTCGAGCCGGTGGGCGTGACCGCCGCGACGCTGGTGAAGGTCGCCCCGTCGGCGCGGGCGAATTGCAGGCCGGCCGGGACGGCGACCCCCGGGGCGGCCGGGAAGGTCGCCGAGCCCAGCGCGGTGTCGGCCGGGAACGGCTGCAGGTCCAGCTCGAACCCGTGCCGGATCAGCCAGAGCCGATCGGCGGTCGATGCAAACAGCTGACGCACCAGCCAGGCGCGGCGCAGTTCGAGGCCCTGGCCGACCAGCGCCAGGACCTTCGCCAGCACCGTGAACGTGTTGGCCCAGACCGAGGCGACGGCGCCGTCGATCGATTGGGTGAAGTATTTCCGTGCGGCCTGGGACAGCTCGGTGAGCGAGCGAACGCTATAGCCCGCCATCGGCCCGCCTCCAGAGGATGTCGAACTTGTCCGAGTAGGATTGCGAGCCGTCCCGGCCGTAGAGGCCGACCGAGAGGGCGACGCGGCCGTTGGCCTTGTCGACGACGGCCGAGGTCGTGATCCTGGCTGCGGCGCCCTGGCGGATCAGCGGCTTCAGCGCACGCTGTACCTCCGCCTCGATCTGAGCACCGGTCGCGTCGAGCAGCGCGCTGCGCCGGAACAGCCACAACAGGGACCCGAGCGGCGCCTCGCCGGCGGCCGCGTCGATGTCGAAGCCGTCCCCGGGCCAGCCGCGGCGATCGCCCCGATGATCGAACCGGAGCGACGCCGCGTCGGCGCGGGCGTCCGTGAACAGCAAGAGCAGCACCGCGGTGCGCAGCGGGTTGGCCGAGACGAGGCCGCCGGCGGGTCCGTCGTCGCCGCCGGTGGAGACCGCGAAATCCCCGACGATGCCGTTCCACACGATGTCGAACGGCAGCAGGCTCACGCCCGCATCCGCGAGCGGGGTCAGGGTGAGCTGCATGGGCGGGATCCTGGGGCGGCGCGCGGCCGCGTCAGAGCTTGGCGAACACCACCGAGGACGGCCCCTCCGCGGTCATCACCGGTGCGTAGGTTCCGTCCGTACCGTCGCCGCCGAGGTAGACGCGTCTGCCGCCGAGGCTGGCGGTCTCGGTCGCCTGCAGGCCGAGCGTCTTCGCGGTCATCTTCTGCGGGCGATCGGCCGCATCGTGCCAGATGCCATCGTCGCCGAGGTAGCGCGTGGCGTTGCCCTTGGCGTCGTAGAGGGTGGTGTTGCCCTCCTTCAGGTCGCGCGGGCGGTAATCCTGGTGCTCGAGCCCGAGGAAGGCGACGAGCGAACGCTCGCCCGAGCCGGCGATGCCGATCCCGTGCGAACCCTTCGGCGCGTGGGAGGCCAGACCGTGCTGGCGCACGATCTGGACCTTGTCGACCTCCTCGCCGGCGTAGCCGTAGCCGGCGCCGGTCTGCATCTCGCCAGAGTCGTCGGTCTCTTTCAGCTCGGCGCGGAACAGGTTGGTGCGGCTCACTCCTCACCCTCCCCGTCGTCATCGATGCCGCCGCCCGGGTCGAACACGCCGTCAGACTTGTCGGTCGCCTCCTTGCCGCCGGCAGCCTTCGGGTCGACGAAGGTGAGGTAGGCGACCGTGCCCTCCTGCTGGCCCTGGCGGAGGTTGGCAGTCTGAAGGGCGTAGTCCCCGTCGATGTCTTCCTCTTCGTTGACGATCGCCATCAGGCGGCCGGGCTCCCAGAGCTGACCGGCCTCGTCACGCCAGGTCGCGACCTTCACGCTGATCGTCGTGCCGAAAGAAGCGCGGCGCAGGCGCTCCCAGCGCAGGCGCTTCTTCAGTTCCTTCTTCGACCAATCCCCCTCGGGGATGATCAGTAGCGGCCGGTTGCGCTTGACGCTCGGGTCCCGCTCCGTCTCCTCTTGCCGGAGATTGTCCTTGCCGACGCCCCGCGCCCGCTGTCCCCGTGCGACGTAGTGCGAATACTTGTCGCCGCACTTGATCTTGACGTCCATCTCCTCGACCGGTGACTGACCGAGGATGAGTGCGCCGGCGTGCCGCTTCGTGCCGGCCCGGGTGATGTTGATCGAGCCGTCCGGCTGCCCCGAGAGCATCAAGCCCAGCCGGCGCGCCTCGCGCTCGACCGTCTGGAAGATCGTGTCGTGCGGCTGGCGCTGGACCTTGGGGATCTTGGTCAGCTGCTGGTCGGTCTTGAAGCCGCACCGGACCTCGTCGAGTTCCTTGGCGATCTCCAGGAGGGTCTTGTTCTCGAACCGCCCGGTCTTATGCTTGACCGGATGGCAGTCGACGGCGTCGGCGGATTTCGATTTGCCGTCGACCGTGACCTGCTTGGTCTTTGCGTACTTGGCGCCGTAGCCACCGATGTGGCCGGAACAGAGCAGATCGCCGCGGCCCGGTCGCGCCCGACCGCCGACCGCGGAGGTGCGGATCTCGATCTCCTTGCCGTGACGCAGGCGCTTGGCCGCGTCGCTCCAAGAGGGGTTCGTCGCCCCGAGGCTGAACGAGATCTCGGCCGACTCCTGCGAGCGGTCGAGGGACACGTCCTGCCAGCCGATCAGCACCTGACCGTCGACCGTGAGGGTGACGATCTCCTCGACGAAGGGCATCAGCGCTTACCCGGCGAGACGGCCTCGATCGTGGCCGGCATGTGGAATGGGGTCCCGACGGCGTTGCGGTCCATCAGCTCGCCGGCGCGTTCCGGATCGCCGTAGAGCGACCAGGCGAGCGAGGCGGCCGGGAACGACGCCGCGGCGTCGACGCGGATCACAGGTTGGAGCGAGGCGGCCTCCTGGACGAGGTAGGCCGACGTCTCGCGCGCGGCGGTATCGAGGATGGCGAGGACGTCCTGACCGAGGGCGGCCGCGACCCGGTCGGCGGCGCCGTCGTAGGCGGCGCGGATCCGCACGCGCGCGGCGCTGGCGGACTGCCGATCGGCGAACCCGGTGCGGGCCTCCGCGACGAAAGCCTCGCCGAGGCAGGCCATCTCGACGGCGACGCACAGGGCCCGGGCGAGGCTGTAGCTCCGGGTCAAGGCCGGCGAAGCCGAGGATGGCGCGCACCCTTGCGTCGCCGCGGCCGCCGCGTACAGGCCGGCTGCGGCGTCCGCCGCCTCCCCGGCGCGGGCCACCGCCTGGACGGTCCCCACGAGGCTCGCGGCGATCGCCGCCACATCGACCGGACCCAGCACCCGGGGCGCGGAGATCCAGCCGATCCGGCGGCAGGCCGAGCTCGCCGCCTGCGCCTCGGCCGTCGGGATCGGCAGCGCGCGCGCGAGGTCGGCGACGACGTCGGCCAGGCGCGACGCCGCGGCGGCCGCCCCCGCAATCGCCGAGGACGGGGGCGAGGCCATGGCGTCTCCGCGGTCGGTCAGAAGGGCGGGAGGAACCCGGCGATCTCGTCGGGCACGTAGGCGCCGATCGCCTCGGATACGGCGTCGGCGAGGCCATCGAGGGCCGAGGCGGCGATCCGGTCGCCGAGATCCAGGAGGCCGAAGCTCCCGGCCCCATCGAAGCCGCCCCCCGCGCCGTCGTCGCCGGAGGCCTCGATGAACTCCAGGTCGATCTCGACGTAGCCGAGCCGGTCCTTCTTGTGCGACGGGGCGCAGCCCGTGCACCGAACCTCCTGCGGCCCGAAGAACGGCAGGACGAGGGTGAACTCGCCCTCGGTCGAGCAGGCCTCGACGAGGGCCTGGACGTCGCTATCGGCGCGGTCGTTGGCGATGTACGCCTTGATCCGGAATTCCCGGGGCAGCCGCCCCATGTCCTCCGTGTCGTGTGTCTCGGCCTTCGAGTATTCGTGGGTGACGACGCGGCGCCCGGTTTTCGGGATCGCCTCGTCGTCGACGTGGAACGGCACCCCCGCGAAGGAGGCGCCGCGCAGGGTTGCGATCCAGTCGCGCATGGCGGTTTCCTGCTACTGCGCGCCTGGTGTCGTCGCCGCCCCCGGCATGGACACGGCGCCCGGCCGCGCACCCGACGAGGTGAGCGGCATCTTGGCCGTCTGGCTCGCGACGGCCCCGGCGATCTTGGCCGTGAGCATGTCGCTGTTGAGCTCGACGATGATGCGCTGCGGTTGCAGCGTGACCGTCGCCTCGCCGGTCACCGGTGGCATTTCCGTCACCTTGGCGGTGATCTGGTCCGGCTTGACCGTGGCCTCCAGCGGCTTACCGCCGTTGGCTTGCGTCGCCGAGGCGCTGGCCGCCCTGTCCAGGGTGTTGCGCAAGGCGTCGGCCTGCCCGGAACGATCCGCGCTGGCCGGCATCGAGACCACCTCGACCGGGAGCGTCTTCCCCCCGGATCCGAAGCCCGGCAATCCTTGCGATGTCACCTCCGGACCCCGGAGCAGGTCGCCCCAGAACCCACGCGACCGCTCGACCGTGGTCGGAAAGCCCGCGGCCGCGTCCGCTCCGCCGGGCAACGTCTTGGGCGCGCCCGGCGCGTTGCTGCCATCGGGAGCACGGTCGGTCTTCGGCAGCGAGACCACCTCGACCGGTACCGTACCGCCGCCGAACTCACGAGGGCGCTCGGGCGGGAGCGGGACCGCACGCGGCGCGACGGGGCCTTGCGTCTCCGGCAGAGGATCGCCGGGCATCCGCATCGCACCCAAACCGAAATTCGGGAGCGCGACGCTGGTCTTCTTGCGCCCCCACAGGAAGTCGTGGATCAGGCCGCCCGATCCTTCGACCGTCGTGGCTGCCGGACCCGTGGCATCGGCGCCCGGCAGCATCTCGCGCTTGGGCAGCGTGGTGAAGGACCCGTAGCCCAGGCGCTTGGCCGCCTCGGCATCCGCGTGCATCTGCTCGCGATACCGCATGAGGTCGCCGATACCGCCGGTGGCACCCGAGATCCCCGCATCGAGGTAGGCGCCGCCGACGGCGCCCCCGAGGATCACGCCGCCGGTCACGAGGCCGCCGGCGGTGATGCCGGCGCCGGCGGCCCCAGCGCCCGCAGTCTTGGCTGCTTCGCCGGCCGCTCCGCCCAGAGCGCCACCCGCGCCGAGCTTCAGCGCGGCCGCGTCGAGGGCTGCCGCCGACGCAGTGAGTGCGGTCGCCGCCGGCGCCAGGCCGAAGCCGCTGGTGAGCAGCCCCAAGCTCTTGATGCCGACGAAGGCCGTGCCGAAGGCCGCGATGACGCTTGCGACCCGCACCACCCCGTTGTCCAGCTCCGCGAACGACTGCGTGAGGTGGCCGATCTTGTCGGTGATCCAGGTCAGGGCGCCGCCGTTGCCATCGTTGTCCCAGGCGCGGCCGAGTTTCGTCTCCACGTTGGTGATAGCGCCGTCCAGGCGGCGCTTGGCGCCATCGAAGCCGGCATTGCGCTCGGAGGAAACCTTGTCGGAGTATCCGTCGGCGTGATGGAGCAGCTCCTCAAGCATATGCTTGAAGGTCTCTGGGTCGCCCAGCGCGTTGGCGATGCGGGCGCCCTGCTTCGAGCCGAAGATGGCGTTGGCGAGCGCCGGGTTCTTCGGGATCGCCGTCATCAGATCGGCGACCAAGCGATCGGTGTCGACCCCCTTCATGCTCTTGTCGCGGAACCGGTTGGCCAAGCCCGCGATGCTCTTCTTAGACTTGGCATCGTCGCCGTCGAGGTTCTCTGACAGTAGGTTCATCACCGCCGGCGTGAACTTCGACGGGTCGGCGATCATCTTCTTGTCGGTGAAGATCTTGTTGAGCGCGCCCTGTGTCGCCTTGTCGAGCTGAACGCCGTAGGTCGCCGCGACAGTCTTGGTGAAAGCCGCCGTGTCGATCTTGTCCGGCATCTTTTGGTAGTTCTTGTAGTCCATGCCATTGGCGAGCATGGCTTCCTTCGCCCCGCGCGTCGGCGACATGGCGTTGGCGACGAGCGCGCGGAACGCGACGCCGGCCTCGTCGCCGCCCATGTTCGCCTTTTTCGAGATGCCGGCGAACGCGAGCAGGGTCTCCTCGGACAGGCCGGCCATGCGGGCCGGGGTCGCGCCGTACTTGTAGGTCTGGCTGATGTCCTCAGGGGTCATGCCCGAGATCTTCGCAGCTTTGACCTGGACATCTGCGGTGCGCTTGGCCGACGCCTTGGCCGCGTCGAGGGTTGAGATGTCTTTCTTGAACCCGAAGATCGCGCCTTCCATCTGCTTGACCGCGTCGGGTAGGCGCAGATCCAGCGATTGCCCGAGCGCGGCGGCCGGCTCCATCAGGCCCATGACCTGATCCTTCTTCAGGCCGCGCGCGGCGAGCTCGCGCTGGGCCTCAAGGACTTGGACGTCGTTGTAGCGGGTGCTGCCGCCCATGTGCACGGCCTGGTCGACGAGCGGCTTCTGCTCCTCATCCGTCAGGCCCATCACCGCCTTGCCGAACCGACGCTCGTTATCGAACTCCTGGTAGGTGTGCAGCGAGTGGCCGCCGAAATGCTCGGCCTTGTGTACGGCGGTGAGGCCGACGATGCCGGCGGCGCCCTTCCACGCGTCTTTGCGCGCCTGGCGGCGCTCGGCTTGAGCCAGGGTCGCCTCGTGCCGCTCCTGCGCCTGCTGGGCGCGCGCGGCGCGCGCCGGCGCACTCATCCCATCGGTCAGATAGCGGTCCTGTGCGATCTTCGCGTGCTGACGGCTGCCGGCGGCGCCCATGCCTGCCGCGAACCCGCTTTCGGCCTTGAGCAGCTGCTCCTGCCGTCGCATCGCGCCGTTCGCGCCCTCGATCGCGGCCTTCAGGCGGTTTTCCTCGGCCACGAGCTTGCCGATCGCCAGGCCCGATCCCCCCAGTTCGGCCGCGACACCCTTCAGGGCAGCAGCCTGCGCCTCGTAGGTCGAAGCGGAGGCCTTCACGGCGCGCTGCGCGCTCACGAACTGACGCTCCAGGTCGGAGACCTGCTTGCGCGCGGTCGCCATCTCCTGGGCGACCGCGCCGCCCTTCGAGAAGGAGCGCACGCCGTCGAACTGAGCCGCCGCCTTGCGGGCGTTGTCCAGCTCCTTGGCGACGCGCGCGACTTCGAGCTGCGTCCCGCGGTACGCGGCCCGCGCCTGTCCGAACGAGGATTGCACCGCCCGAAAGTTGTCGACGCTCTTCAGGCTGGACTGCGCGGCGTTCGCCTCCTTGCCGAGGCGCGCGATCTCGGAGGCGACCTTCGCGCTCTTGCCCGCTTCCTTGAACTTACGGGCGATGGTGTCGAGCACCTTGCCGGTGCGATCTTCCGCGCTGATGACCGCCTTGGCTTCGATGATCCTGGCCATGATCAGCGATGCCCTCTGCGTGCGGCCTCCCGCTTACGCTTCTCCGCCCGGGCGACCGCCCGGCCGTACCAGTGGATGATCTGCGTCGGCGTCAGCCGGCCGACGGCGTCGAGGGGCTGGTTGAGCTCGAAGACGATGTCGTCGGCGAGGTCTCCGAGGGTGCGCTGGCCGCGGCGGGCGCCCGGAAAAAACCCATGACCGCCTTGCGCACCTCGCGGGCCACCGTCCAGTTGCCCGGGCCGAGCTGCGACAGCAGCAGCGGGTCCTTCGGCGTGACCATACAGGCCTGCGCGTAGGCCCAGATCACCTCGGGCTTCTCAATGGTGAACAGCGCGCCGTCCTCGCTCTCGCCGATCGAGTAGGGCTCGCCGCCGCACGAGACGTACTCGTCGTAGGTCGGCTGGCGCAGCACGATCTCGGCGATCGGCCCGCCATGGCTGGCGATCGGCTCGGGGAGAGGGATGCGGACGGTCTTGGACACGGGCGGCACCTGTGTTTGCATGCGCTCCGGACGTGGGGGGAGTCGGATGCTGCGGTTGGGGATTGCGGCCGCGCTGATCGGCTGTGCGGGCGCGGCGAGGGCGGCGATGCCGGGCGAGCTCCAGACGGAGATGATCGCGTGCGAGAGCCGGGATCTGATGGTCCGGGCGCTGGAGCTGATCGACCAGAAGGACAACCGCGCCGCCGACGAGCTCTGGCGCCGCGGCCGTGTCGCCGGGACCTGCCGCGTCTTCGACAAGGGCGACAAGATCGTCCTGGAGACGCGCGAGATGACCTCGGGCCTGTCGAAGATCCGCAGGCTGGGCGACCCGAACGCCTACTGGATCGTCAACTTCGCGATCGACCCGAGGCGGTAGCGCTCGGATCAGGTGACCTGGTAGTTCGCCGAGGCGCACTCGATCTTCAGGCCGGAGACCTCGCCGGACTCGGTGTCGATCGACGGGTCGCCCGACCACGATGCGTCGGTGAACAGGTGCGTGTGCTTCGCGTCGGTCTCGACGAAAGTGACGTTGAGATCGAGGAGCATCATGTCCTCGTCCCAGACCAGGCCGACGCCGCGGTCGAAGGTCAGCTCCAGCGAGGGGAGCTTGGGCTTCACCATCGACGACTTCGTACCGTCCTGATTGGCCACGTTCTCGCGCGTGGCGCCGGCGGGGTTGATCGTCGCCTTGGCGCGCCCGCTGAAGGTCTGGCCGTTGATGTCGAGCGTGAACCGCCCGCCCTTGTTGCCGGACATGGCTGTGGTCTCCGGAGCGCGCTCACGGGCGCGGCGCTGTGACAGGGATGGGGATGAGTGCCGCCGGGCCCGCGGACGGCCTCAGGGCGCGTCCGCGGGCGTCGCGCGCTACTGGAGCGCGGCGTTGCCGTCGGTCAGCTCGGGGAAGATCGTGATGTTGGCCGCGAACACGGTGAACTGGTTCGAGACGTCGGTCGGCAGGTAGGCGTTGACCCGGTTCGGATCGCTCGACCGCTCGACGATGAGGTACTTGGCGAACAGCTCGACCTTCTCGACCAGGCACGCCACGTTGCAGAGCTGCGTGTAGGCGTGGATCAGCGTCGAGCGGATCTGGCTCGGGGTGACCACGCCCTGCGTCCCGTTCGGATTGATGTCCTTGAGGACGGACCGCGGGTAGGTCGAGGTGACGATCAGGCGGAGGTAGCGCTTGACGTAGGCGGCGATCGCCATCGTCTCCACGCCCAGGAACGTGATGTCGGCCGAGCCGTAGGCGTTGAACTGGTAGGTCGTCAGGATCCGGTCGATCGCCACCGTGCCGTCGGCGTTCACGTTCAGCGCCGAGAGGCCGTTGTGGTACAGGCTGTCGCGGTCGGCGAGTGCCCAGCGGTCGGACAGAGACTTCGGCGGGCGCAGGCCGGTCACCACGATCGTCTGCAGCGGCCGGGCGATCTCCACCGCCTCGGTGAGCGCGCGCCCGAGGTTCTTCGAGAACGCGGTCAGGCCACCGACACCGGCCACGATCGACCACAGCGGATGCGGGTAGTTCAGGCACGCGAGGATCGAGGTGTGGCGGTCGTTGCGCGCCGCGCCCAGGGTCGTCAGCGTCGACAGGTTGCCGTTGAGCGCGGTCAGGTAGTGCCCGTCGAGGCCGACCGTCGGGGCCCAGCGGCCCGAGCCGGAGTCGGACAGGAAGTCGCGCGCCGCGTTGAGCTGGGCGAGCGAGGCGTACGGCCCGCCGATCCAGTCGAACTGCGTGGAGGCGAACGCGGCCAGCGCAGCCGCCATGTCGACCTCGCCGGTGCCCCCGGACATAGGGGTGATCGCCACGGTCAGGCCGGGGATCTCCAGCTCGTCGCCGTCGAGACCGGTCTCGATGCGGACGCCGTTGTACTCGGTGCCGACGTGGTTGCCCGTCAGCGTCACGGTCCCGGTGGCCACGGTCGCCGCGACCGGGGCGCCCATCCGGCGGTTGAAGCGGGTGTAGCCGGCGTTGATCTTGGCCGCGAGGTTGGCGGCGACGGTCGCGGCGGTGTCGTTCAGCGCGACCGGGACCGAGTAGCGCTCGCCGGCGACGTAGCGCACGAGCGTGCCCGACTGGGTCGCGGTGCCGGTGATGGCGATCGAGCCGGTGGCGGCCACACCGCCCACGGGATCGCCGACGTTCATCACCCACAGCTCGCCGGTCGGGTTACCGGCGCGCGCCCAGGCAATCATGTCGGCGAGCATCGAGCCCTTGCCGGCCAGGTAATTCGGGTCGGCCGAGCCGATGTTCTGCGGCTTCAGTGCGGCCAGCGGCGAGCTCGCCAGCGCCCGGCCCATCAGGATCTGGCGCGACAGGCCCGAATAGGGCGGCACGCCGGCATTCACCTCGGCGTAGAACAGCGGCACCCGGATATCGCCGGGCATGTTGTTGAAGGCGACGGCCATGTCCGGGCTCGCTCCAAAGAAAAAGGCCGCCCGGAGGGACGGCCTGGATGCGGGAGGGGTGAGGGGTCGAGGCCGCGGGCGGCCTCAGGGGTCAGGCGTCCGGGTGCGCCTCGTGCGCGTCGGCGGTGGGCAGGGAGGCTTCGGCTGCGGCGGCCGGCTCGTCCGGCGCCTCGGCCACCGTGATCTCCTCGCGCGCGGCCATGCCGGCCCAGTACGGGGTCCAGCTGACCGCACGCCCCTCGGGCGGCAGGAAGCCGCCGCGCTCGGGATCGGGGATCGAGGCCTGGGCCAGGACGGGGGCGACGTGCTTGCGCATCGGGGGCCTCATTGCGGGGCGTTGGCGGCGATCGCGATGGTGCGACCGGCGGCGATGTCGGCGGCGCGGTCCGGCGCGTCCTTCGCGTCGAGGACCTGCGGGGCCAGGATCATGTTGGCGCCGGAGAAGGGCGCGGGCTCGGACGGCGCCGGGAGCGGCGAGAGACGTCTCACGAGGAGGTCGCAGGTCGAGCGCACGGAGCCGTCCGGGTCGCTGGCCGCGGCGATCGTGCGCAGGGGCTCCGGCAACAGCGCGTACGGGCCGGTCGGCACAGCGAACGGATCCGCGTCCTCGGGCGTGAACAGCTCGATGCGCAGCGTCACGAGGTGGACGGCGAACTTCTCGCCGGTCTGATCCGTGGCGAACCGCGAGCAGGCCACGGTCGGCACCCGCTTGATCACCGCCCCGCGCAGCAGCTGCGCAGACCCGGTTTCGCCGCGGGTTAGGATGTCGATCGCACGCTCCTCGAGGAGGTCGAGCTCCGCTTCCAGTTCCCGGTCGGTAGCGGCGTAGCCGATCGCCTCGAACGGATCTTGTCCCTCCACACTCACCTGCGCGACCGCGTTCATCGCGATCTCCAGGACCAGGTCGCAGGAGAGCCCGAACGGAGCGCCACCATTCTGGTGAGACCAGGCCTCGCCCTTCGTCTCCTCGGAGGTGAGGAGGATCGTTGGGACCGGCTCGCGGTGGTCGAAATTCGCGATGCGGGAGTCGTAGACGCGCCCCTGGACCATCGCGTCGATCACGGGGTCGCTGTTGAGCGCCTCGATCGCCTGAAGGCGCAGCGCCGTGCGCATCAGGCTCATCGGGGCTGATCCTGGCGACGCTCGCCCTCGGCGAGATAGATCCAAGCACGGACCGGCGCTTCCGGCAGATACGCCTGGACGGTGAAGATGGCGCCGGTCTTGAGACGCCGGATGATGTCGCCGACCTGCGGTCGCTGCGGCAGCGCCGCCTCAGGCACGTCGATCATCGGCCGCTCGGCAGCGATGCCGTGCGAGGCGCTGTCCGCCATGCGCCGGCCGTGGGCATGCAGGGTCGCGCCGGCGTCGACGAACGTCCCCGTGAACGGCAGCGCCGGCCGCGCCGAGCTCGACACCGCGCGGGCGTTGACATCTCCCCGCCCCGGCCGGCTCGGCAGATCGGGCGGCGCCTGCGGTTCGAGGATGAAGTCCTCGCTGAAGGCGGCATCGAGCTCACCCTGCCGCGCGAGCCACTCGTCCTCGAACGGCATGGGACCGGCCTCAGGCGGGCTGCTTGTCGGTCTTGGCCGGCGCGGCCTTCTCGGTTTCGGCCGGCTTGTATTCCTCGGCCATCTTGGCCGCGATCAGGGCGTCGGCCTCGTCGCCGTCGAGTTCGACCGGCGTGCCGGGCGGCACGGCCTTCACCACGTACTTGCCGCCGGCGACGGCACCGTTGGCGTCGATCTTGAACGGCTCGTGGCCCTTGCCGGGCAGGTGCAGCGTGACGTTCGCGACGATGGTCTTGGTCGCCATGGGGCGCCTCCGAATTCGAATGAGGGGTCAGGCCGGCGAATGGGCCGGCGGGCGGCACGGCGCCCGGCGAGACGGGCCGGCGGGAGCCGGCCCGTGAGCGATCAGGCGACGGTCGCGGCCAGCGAGGCGTTGATCCAGCCGAACAGCGGCAGCGGCGCGGAGGCCATGTTCTGCAGCGTGGTGGCGGGCTCCTCGACGTCCCAAACCTTGGGGAAGCGCGGCATGGCTTTAAAGCCGGCCCGACGATCACGCACGGCGCCGTAGGTCTTGATGCCCTGGAGCGCGTCGATGTTGGCCAGGATCACCGTGTTGTTCGGCATGAACTGCTGGATCACGCCGTTGTCGTCCTCGTAGAGCTCCTGGTACTGCCAGAAGTCGAACTCGGGCAGCGAGCCGAGGAACGCGACCTCCTGGCCGACCGCGCCGCCGGTGGTCTTGCCGGCGAGGTCGATGTTACCGGCGGTCTGCCGGTACGAGTTCATCACCTTCGTGACGGTCGCCGAGTTGATCAGCATGTCGCCGGCGAGCGGGTCGAGCAGCACAGTGCGCGGCTTGAAGCCGGACACCCGCTGGACCTGGGTCGACCAGGCGCGGATGTTCTGGAGCGGATCGACGCCGGTCTGGCCCCAACGCAGGGCGCCGGTCAGCGCCACGGTCAAGCTGGGATCGCGGCCCATGCTGAGCGTCTTGGACGGATACTTCGGCCCCTGACACACCACGGAGCCGGAGAGCAGAAGCTGCAGCGCCATCCAGATCTCGGTCCGGGTGATCGCGTCGTCCTGCAGCAGCATGTTGTCGAGGATTGTCAGGTCGAAGCGCTGCTCCGGGGTCAGCTCGCCGAGCAGGCGCTCGCCGACGCGGCGCTTGAGCGCCTTGAACGGCTCGACCACGTGCTTCGGGCGCACGGTGGGCGGCGTGAAGCTCTTGGTGGCGTAGCCGCGCGAGGGCAGGATCTGGCCCTCGACGGTGTCGGAGACGAACGCGGCCAGGCGCCGGGCACGCTGCACCTGGTCGAAGAACACCTCTTCGGTGTCGAACTGCTGGAAGAACTTGAAGAACGTGTCCAGGATGAACCGGCTCGGGCGGTCGAGGACGCCGAAGGCGCCGAGCAGCTGGGCGGTGGAGTTGACGTCGAGCGCCATGGTCGCGGGCTCCAAAAGAAAAGGGCCCGCGAGGGGCCCTGAGGATTGCCGGGAAGGGTGGGTGGGTTCAGCCGAGGACGCCGGCCGAGCGGACGTAGATCTTCGAGCCCGCGGCGCGCAGCGCGGCCTCCAGGGTCGCGGCGGTCCAGCTCGCGTCGAAGGTCATCTTCTCGGCGACGAACTCGCCGTCGTCGTAGCCTGAGCAGACGACGTCGGAGGCCGAGGCGTCGATCTCGAAGGCCAGAACCATCGCCGGCACTTGGCTGCCGTCGTTCGCGGTCTTGACGCTCAGGACATACTTGTCGGTCGCGGTCACCCGGCCGAGCATGGTGCCGCGCTTGAGCACGGCGCCGGAAGCGTTCGCGCCGGAAGCGACGGTGATCTGCCGATCACGCTGGCTGACGCCGCAGCGCAGCGAGGTCGGGTCGTACATGGCGTAGTCGGTCATCGCGGCGCTCCGGCTGCGGGAGGGAGGGTGAGACGGTCGGGCGGGTTCAGCGCAGGCCGAGCAGGGCCTTGGCTTCGGCCGCGCCGCGCTCGGCCGCCGACAGCTTCGACGGATCCGTGCCGCCCTCGGTGCCCAGCTCGACGCGACGCTCGCCGGCCATGTCGGCGGCGAGGTTCGGCTTCTCCGGAGCCACCGCGGCGGCCTTCGGCGCCTTGGTCAGGGCGGCGACGGCGGCCTCGGCGGGCAGATCGCTGTCGAAGGCGAAGTGCTGGGCGAGGTCTTCGCGCCCCTTCGACTCGTCGGAGCCGAGGATCGCCTTGATCCGGGTCTTGGCGGAGGCCGCGCCGGCGACCTCTCCGGCGGTACGGCCTGCGGTTTCACCTTCCGCACGGCCCTCGGCGCGAGCGGTGGCGACGGCGGCGTCGAGAGCCTCCTGCGTGATCATGGTGTCATCCTGCTGGTCGGGGGGATTGAGATCCGCCACGAAGGCGGCCACGGCATCGTCCAGGGAGCCGACGGCGTCGGCGAGCCCGTTCTTCGTCGCCTCGTCGGCGGTGAAGCACAGCGCCTCGGTGGCGCGGACCGCCTTCTCCTTGAGGCTGGGGCGGTTGCGGGAGACGGTCGCCACGAACACGTCGTAGAGCGCGTCGATCCGCGCCTGGATGCGCGCCTGCACGTCGGCGGGGAGCGCCTCGTAGCTGTTGCCGTCGACCTTGTGCTTGCCCGCGTAGATGAAGGTGACCTTCACCCCGCGCTGCTCCAGCGCGCCGGAGACGTCCGTGTGCGCGGTCACCACGCCGATCGAGCCGACGCCGCCGGTGCGTGAGACCCAGATCTTGTCCGCGACCGAGGCGACCGCGTACGCGGCAGAGTAGGCGGCCTCGTGGGCGAAGGCCCAGATCGGCTTGGCGCCTTTGGCCGCGTGCATCGCGTCGACGAGGTCGAAGCAACCGGCGACTTCGCCGCCTGGGCTGTCGCACACGAGCGCGATGCCCTTGACGGTGCCGTCTTTCATGCCGCGCTCGAAGGCGCGCCGGATGTAGACGTAGCCGGTGGCGAACCCGCCGACCGCGTAGGAGAAGTCGTGCAGCAGGACGCCCTTCACGGGGATCTGCAGCACGCCATCGACCACGACGTAGGGGCGGTAGGCGGCCTTCCACGATCCGGCCTCCGGCCAGAACCCGTCGTCGACCGACGCGCCCTCGCGCAGCATCGCCGGGCCGTGCTCGACCGCCATCACGGCGTCGAGGCAGGCCTCGAAGCGGTCCCGGCGCTCGGCAGCCACGAGCGCGGGCTCCCCGGCGAAACGGGCGAGCAACGGGTTCGGCATCAGCGCTCTTCCTTGGTGGCGTCGAGCTTCCTCGACTGCTCGTCGCGGGCGGCCCGCTGGCCGCCGGCGGGCTGTGCGCGGAGCGCGGCCTCTGGCTCGATGCCAAGGTCGCGCAGGCGCTTGCGTTCGCGGGCGATCTGCTGGACGTCCTCTTCCCAGTCGACGCCCTGCTCGGCGCCCTCGCGTTCGCGCGTGGACATCAGCGCGTCGACGCGCTCGATCGAGGCGTAGGCCTCCTTGAGCGGATCGACCCAGCCGCGTGCCGGACCGATCCACTTCGCGGCGCAGTAGGCGGCCTTCTTCGCCCGGAAATCCGGGGCGCCCTTCGGCGCCTTCACGATGCCCCGGTCGAGGGCCTCCTCCAGCCACGCGGCGTAGATCGGCTGCATGAACTGGGCGGCGAAGTGATCCTTTCGGGCTGTGAAGCCGCGCCAAACCTCCAGGAGGGCGGCGCGGGCCGACGAGTAGTTCACCTGCCCCCAGTCGTTCGAGAGCTGCTCGTAGGTCAGGCCCATCGCCGAGGCGACGTTGCGCAGCGAGGCCCGTGTGAAGTGCTCGAAGACGCTGTTGGGGTGCGTCGGGTTGGTCAGCGTGACCTTCTCGCCCGGGGCCGTAAAGTTGACCTTCACGCCGCCGAGCCGCATCGGCGCGGCCTCGTGGAAGCCGAGGCGCATCTGCTGGTAGGACGAGAGCTCCTCGCTGCTCTGCTTATCGTCCATGAGCTGCGCGAGCTGCTCGTGGTCGTAGGGGCTCTCGATGAACGCCGCCATGATGGCGTTGAGCACCGCCGCCTGCATCTCGGCTTCGTCGTAGCGGCCGAGCATCTTTAGGCGCTTCACGATCGGCGCTAGCGGCGAGGTGCCCCGCACCTGGCCGGCGCGGTCGGGCTCGAACGCGTGGACGATAATGCGGCGACCGAAGCTCGTCTGGCGCGGCACGCGCTCCCAGCGCCAGGGCTGCATGCCGATGTACAGATCGCCCGGGTGCATGACCCGAATGTGGTAGGCGATCGGCGCACCGTCGCCATCCATCTCTACGCCCTGGCGCAGGCCCGCCTGCTCCATGCCGTCGGATGGGTTCGACAGTCGGTCGGGGTCGATGATCTGCACCGCCGTGGCGAAGGGTCCGCCGCGCGGGCGCCACAGGATCGCGGCCAGCGCCTCCCCGTCCAGGACCCGGTGGCGGAAGGCGAGCGCGAGAAGGCCTCCCATTCCGCTGCGGCGACCGACGTCGCACCAGCAGTCCGGGTCGTCGACGTAGTCCTTCCAGGCCGCCTCGATGTCCGAGGCGAACTCGTCGGCTGCGTCGTAATCGACGCCGCCCTTGGCTGTGCGAAGACCGAGCGAACGGGCGTTCGGCTTGGCCGAGAGGCGCCACCCCGAGCCGACGATCGCGTCGACCTGCCGGGTGACGCCGCCCGACGCCCAACCGTCGTTGCGCGCGAGGTCGTGCACCCGCGCGATCATGGGATCGCGCTCGCCGAACAGCGCTGATGCGCCGGACGGGTTGTGGGGGCTCCACGCCTCTAAGTCGGTGTCCCGACGCGAGGCTGCCGTGAAAGAGCTCGCGAGATCGCGGCCGGTGGCACGCACGCGTGCTACGGGTTCGCCGTCCGGGCCCAGGATACGGATCGGGCTCATCCGCCGAAGACCACCCGGCGCCCGGGCGTGCGCCTCAGCGTCGCCTGTGACAGCGGCACGCCGAGCGAGGCTTCCAGTCGGCCGATGTAGGCGAGGAGCTGGGCGGGGTCTGCGGCCTTGTAGACCATCTCTCGCTCGTAGTGGCGAAGCTTCACCAGGCCGCCGCGGGTCATAAGGGTGTGATAGGCCGCACGCGCCTCGTCGAGCATCGCCTGCGTGGCCATGAGGTCATCCCGATCGGTTGAGGGCGTTGGCGAGAGCGGCGATGCCGCCGAACCGAGGTCGCACGGTCGATGAAGTCGGCCCCTGAGGGGCGCTAATCGGCACCGGCGCCGGTACCGTGGCCGGTGACTCCGCCGCCGCGATGGGCGCGGGCACGGCAGGCAACGGACATTCCCGCTCCGCCTCCAGCTTGTCCCAGCGGCGGTCGGGCATGCCGCGCAGGCCGAGCCGGTTGGCTGCGGTCTCGGCCTGGAGGTGCGTGTCCAGCGCCTCGTTCGCTTGGCCCGCGTCCTTGACCCAGCGGTAGACTACGAAACCGAAGCGTTTCACGGCCTCACGCCGCTCGGCGGTAAGCTGCTGGAAGTAAACGTCCTCAAGACCCCGCGGAAGGTGGACGAAGCCGGGCTCGACCGGGTCTATCTTCGCGAGGTTTCGGTAGAGCGCCATCTTCAGCACGGAGGAGCCGAAGTTGAAGAAACGCTTCGAATACTTGAGTGGTTTACCGGCGGCATTCCGCTCTTTCCGGACCTGCTCCAGGACTGGCGACGCGTCCCGGTTTGCACCGCGCACCATGATGACGCGCGTGGCCGGGTGCGTGCCGGCCCAGCCCCAGACATCCTCGGTCCAGGCGTTGCCGTCGATCGCGGCGAGGTCGATCCCAACCTGTCGGCCGACCGCGTTCGGCCAAGTCTGCTGCAGCAGCTCATCGAGCAGCCGACGGGTGCCAGGCTCGCTGATGTGGCCGGGCGTGACCCCATACTGGATCACCCAGCGCCGGCCACCGCGGCCGAAGGCGAGGGCCTGCCACTCGACCCGGTCGTCCTGACAGTCGATCCCGAGCGTGACGAGGAGGCCGCCCTTCGGGATCGTGCCACAGACGTAGTCCGAGGCGGCGGCCCGGTCCCGCAGGCCTTCCCAGGGAGGCGCCTCGCTCTGGGCCCGGAAAGCCTGTCCGACGGTGTCGTTCAGGAAGACCCGCTCGGCCTCGGGGTCGCCCTTGGCCCGAAACCATTCGAAGGCGATTTGAGCCCAGGATTGCAGGAAGCTGTAGGCCGACCAGACGTAGAACGAGCGGTGGATCCGCTTCATCTTCGGGTTTGCCGCGCGCCACTCGTGGCCGGCGAGCATCTGCGCCCGGTGGTGCTCCTCGATGGCGGCTCCGCAATCCGGGGCGGTGCAGATAAAGAACGCCCGATCCGGGTGCTCCTCGTCGAGGTGCGGGAGCATGTTCTCCCATTCGAGTGTCTGCATGTGCCCGCAGTGCGGGCAGGGCACGAACAGTCGCTCCTGACTGCCGGCCTCGTAGTTCTTGGTGATCCGGCAGCCCGGCATCACCAGCGGCGTCGAGATCTTGAAGATCTTGGCGAAGGTGACGCCGCGCGAGCGCGAGTCCGCCTGGACCTCGGGATCGCCGGCCGAGTTCACCTCCCACTTGGCCAGATCGTCCTGGACCTGACGCGGGATCGTCACCTGCGAGAGCGACGCAGGGGAGTTGGCGCCCGAGATCAGGATCGAGCCGAGCCCGTCAGCGCGCTCCTTGTAGAGGACTGAGTTGCCGCCCTCCCGGCTCTTCTCTGGGAAGATCGACCGGAGCGAAGTGGTCCCACGCAGCATCGGCGTGAGCTTCATCTTCGACCAGCGTTCGGCGTTGTTGTCCGTCGGGTGGACGTACATGAAATCGCAGGGATCCATGTCCATCGTGCCGCCCGTGAACACGTTGGCGAGCACGGTGCCGCCGAGCTGGGCAGACTTGGCCAGCGTGACGATCCGGCATGGATCCGCGGGCGAAAGCGCGCCCAGGATCTCGTTGAAGTACGAGAACCGATCGGGGTTGTAGCGACCGACCTCCTGGCTCTCTCGCTTGGAGAACTCGATGTTGTTGACGGCCCACGCGAGGTAATCGACCTTCGCCGGCGGCCTCAGCGCGGCGGCGATCGCGTCCCACGCCGCACGTTCGGCGTTGGCCAGCACCGTCATCGCTCAACCCGTCAGGCAGACACCTCGGCGGTCTCCGCCAAGGACTGCGCATGCTTTGCGGCGGCGCTGGCCGCCTGCTCCCGCACCTTGCGAAACTGCTCGTTCAGCGCGTGCGTGACATCGCGCGCCTCCAGTTCGAACTCGGCCGCGATCGCCGTGGCGATAGCCGGGAGCATGCCCTCGAAGATCCGCAGCATCTGACCGGAGATCTTACCCATCTCGGCGCGCATCGTGGCGCTCTCGGTGAAGCGCCCCTCGCTCGCAGCCTCTTCGGCGGCCTTGATGCGGTTGTCCCGCTCCGCTGCCTCAAGCTTGGCTTGCTTGAGCCGCCGATCGATGTCGTCCGTGGTGCCGTCGGGCGACCAACCCTCGAACGGATCGCCGCCGGGGGGGGCATCGGGGTCGGGCGGCGCCGGACGCGATCGTCGAGGGGCGTCGACGCGCGTCGCGCTGCCGTTTCCCAACGCCTGTCCGACATCACGTCGAAGATTGACCTGCTGGAGCGCGGTCTCGACCCGGATCCGGGCCGACCGGCCCTCGCCGACGAGGCCGGCGCCGCTGATCTTGCCCTCATCAATCCATTGCGTGACCCGACCAGGGGAGACGCCGGCGATCCGGGCGAACTCGCTCTTCGAAACGACCTGTTCGGGGTTCGACATGGCGCTCCCCGGCCTCGCAGGAGCCTCCGGCTTTTTAGGACGGTCCGCGCAGCGCTTTTGAGCCCGATTTTAGGAGCTAAAAAGCGATCGAGAGGCGATTTCCGAATGAAGACAGCGATTTGTCTGCCGCGTCCGGTCGATTTTAGCCCGACTTTTTAGGCTTTCCGAACGGGCTCAGACTGGCGGACCCTCGGGGTCTCCTGCCCGCAAGACCGCTCGACCCTAGGTAGGACCCGCGATAGGGGGGGTGGGTCAGCCGCCTATGATGCGCCCGAGCTCGTGTTCCAGACGTGCCGGTAGGTCCGACGCCGCCATGCTGTTGAAGGCCGCCGCCGATGCGCCCTGGACCATCTCTGTTGGAATGAAGAGACCGGAGCGGACCACCGTGAAGCGGTCCATGCCCCTGTAGCCCTTGGTGCCGTGCTGCGTCGTCGTCTTGCTACCGACCCGCTCGAACACCTGTCCGTTCCAGTTCGACTTGGTGACCCGCTTGGGCCACCAGCCCGCCTTCATGAAGGTGTGGTGCCAGATGTCCCGCTTGCCCCATGGCGCCGCACTGACACCTTGGCGCGTCTCACGAGCGCCGAAGTGCTTCAGGCGGATGTTCCCGCCGTGCGACTTGATCGTGTAGGTCAGCGTGCCTGCGCTGGCCTTGTTCTCTCGCAGCGCCTTGACGATCGTCCTGCGCTTCAGCCCCGTTTGCGGGACCAATGCTCGGACCATCTGTGTCTTGGCCTTGGCGCCCGTGTGGTTGATGGCGCGGGCGAGGGCGAGCGGCGCACCCTTGCCGGCGGCGCCGATCTGGTTACCGAGGCGGGCGAGCGCCGTGGCGTCCAGGGTGATGAACAGGCCGCCGCTCATCGCCTACCATGCGCCGGGCCATGGCCTCGACGTCCTCGATCGTGGTGCGGCCGAAGACGCCGGCGGCGGCTCGGACGCCAGAGAGATCGCCCCAGGCCGCGGCGCGCAGGCCCTGGCCGAGAGCGGCGCGGCGCTCGCCGCAGCGGCAGCCCATGTCAGCGCCGGATGATGATGGTTTCACTCATCGCGCTCACCTAGTGACGAGCAACATCACGCACTCGGACTTGCCGGCGCTGGTGCCCTTCAGGATGGTGACGAAGGGCGCCGCGCGCCGCCAGACGCTCTGCTGCGTCCTGAAGGAGATGGCTGGCGCGGCTTAAGGCCAGTGCGCTTTTGTCGATCGCGGAGACGGTGACCCGCGTCTTGGTCCCGCAGCGAGGCATGTCAGCGGCTCACGATCGGCGTGGGGCGAAACGCCTGATGCTGCATGCGGGTGTCTGCCCGCTGAGGGCGCTCGATCGACAGGTCCGTGCAGTCGTCGAGGACGAGGACGGTGACGTCCCGGACGCCGGCGTCCTTGCAAAGGCCGATCAGCTCGTCCTGCCACTTCGCGGCCGTGGCGGGCTGGAGCTTCTGCCGGGTGCGCAGCACCAGGATGTCGCCGTGCCGGACCACGAGGCGGTCGAGCTGGCGGTCGATCTCTTCGGCCAAAGGGTTCACCGGACGATGCGGGCGTGCGCGCCCTGGCGATTGACGTGGGTCACGGCGCCGTCCGTCACGAAGACGTACTCGACCTTGCCCGAATAGACCTGGTTGTTGAGCAGGTAGCTCACGTTCGAGGGCCACCAGCGCTTGCCCTTCGGCGAGGGTACGCCGTCGGCATTCAAGCTGTCGGCGATAGACTTCAGTGTCCGGCCCGCGCCGTTCTCGTCGAAGATCCGGCGCACGATCGGCGCGCGCTCGACATCGATGAGCAGGCCGCCCTTCCCATCCGACAGGTAGCCGTAGGGGATCACGCCGCCGGCGAACCCGCCGCGGCCGGCCTTCTGCATCCGACCGCCCTTGGTGCGCTCGATGATCACCGAGCGCTCCTGCTCGGCCATGGCCGAGAGGACGCCGAAGATGAGCTTGCCTGACGGCGAGCCCGTGTCGATCGCTTCGGTGACCGAGCGGATCGTGACGCCGTGGTCCGTATCGAGCTCGGCCGACGTGGTGACCGCGAGCGCGATGTTGCGGGCCAGTCGGTCGAACCGCTTGACCAAGAGGACGCTGAAGCGCCGCTCGGCGGCGAGCTGCAGGACCTGGCTGAAGCCCGGCCGCTCGGCCGGCTTCACCGTTCCGGAGACGCCGGGGTCGGCCAGGACCTGGACGAGGTCGAGGCCGACGGCCGTGGCGTAGGCGCGGATCGCCTGCTCCTGCTCGGGCAGGCTATTGCCGCGCTGGGCCTGCTCGTCGGTTGAAACCCGCAGGTATCCGACGGCGAGCGCCCGGACTTCCTCGCGTTGGGCCGTTTGGACGGCATTCCTACGGAGGGCGAGCCGGGCGCGGGCGCTACTTGTAGCCACCCGCAAACCCCTGTTTTTGCTAGTGTTTTAGAAGCGCCTCGAGGCCAATTTCTAGATCTTAAGAGGTCTAGTAATTGGCCCCGTGTTGGCTCTGCGAAACCGTCAAAGCCGGGATCAAATCCCGGTCACATCAGGCGGCGAGCGCCCGCGCCATCCCTAGCGCGAACCGCCGGTACCAGGCGCGAAACACGATCAGGCCCGCATCAGCTTCAGCCACGCATCCGCGATCGCGAACGGCAGCTGAGTGTTGGCCTCGACAAGGATCTCGGCTGAGCAGCGGTAGACGTCGAGCAGCGTCCAGAGGTCGAGGCGGTGGCGCGGCTCAGAAGGCATCGTCACCCACCAGGTCCTCGACGATCGCCTCGCGCTCGGCATCCGTGTCGGCGAGGCGATGCGCGTGCATTTCGGTGGCGCCGTCGGCTGCGGCGAGCTCGATAGCTTCAGCCATCGTGCCGCGCCAGCCCGCGCCGACGATGCGGGCGAGCCCGCCATCACCGCGGCGCACGCCGAGGATGATGGCCCCAGGCGCATCGACCTCACGAGCCTGCGTCAGCGTGTAGACGGCGACGACGTAGCGGCGACCGGACTGGCCGCGCCAGGCGGAGAGCGCGATCGCCGGCGAGTCCTTGCCGCGCAGGCGCTCCTCACGGATCGGGCGGCGCGTCATGCGGTTGCCTCGGGCCTGGTCGAGCGCGGCCGCCCAGGCGACGCGGCGGTTCGAGCTCATGGGCGACCGCCGCACACCACCTTGGTGAAGCGGCCATCGCCGAGGAGTTGGTCGCGGGCGACGCTGGCCTGACCCGTCATGAGACAGGCGAAGACGGAGGGCGTCTTGGCGGTGATGACGTCGAGCGCGGTCTCGCGCGTGCAATCGGGCTGCGCGGTGGTCGCAGCGCAGACCAGGATGAGGGCGTAGACCGTGTTCATGCGGCATGCCCCAAGCTGATGGCGGCGATCAGGACGCAGGCGGCCAGCGCGAAGTGCAGCGCGGCCAGCAGGAGGATGTCACGGAAGGCCAGCGTCGCTGACCAGTCCGGGTGATGGGCGTCCAGGCCGGCGATCGTGATCAGCAGCACGAGCGCTACCGCTATGAACGGGAGCGGCGCGAGGCTCGCGATCGGGTCGTCCATCGCTACCGCCGTGGGCCCTTGGCCGGGAAGAAGGTCTCCTGCAGGGCGACGCCCAGCAGCAGGATCAGCGCGATCTCCAGGACCTGCGCGGTCATTGGTGACAGGCAGACCGGCGGCACGAAGGGCGCGACGCGCTCCGGCAGGTCGAGGTCGAGGATGAGGCCATCCATGTCAGGGGGCCTCACCGACGGACAGCGCGCGGCCAACGTGCACCGGCCGACCGATGCAGAGCGCCGGCGCGGGATCGCGCCAGGAACGCACCTTCACCGGTTCGGCGCGGCGCAGACCGACCAGCAGGGCGATGCGCGCCAGAAGGCTCACGACCGGAAGCCCTGCAGGAAGGCGCGGCGCACCTGCACGCTATCGGCGGCGTTGCGGCACTCCTCGCCGATCACGGCGGCGATCCGCTCGTGCATCGCAGACGGGGCCTTGGCCGCGTAGGCGTCGAAGGCGTCGGCCGCGGCACGGAAGCTGGCGGCGGAGGTGCCCAGGGCCGGGGACAGCTGCTCCACGGCCTGGTCGACGAGGTCGGAGGCGCTGAGGTTCATGCGGGTCGAGCTCTCAGCCGAAGATCGAGCGGAAGAACGTGGCGTCGAACGCCAGCCGGAACTGCAGGCTGTGCGCGCGGAAGCGGATGTCGGCCGGGGCGCAGTCGCAGCGCTGGATCGCGGCACACAGGTCGAGGAGCGCAGCGCGCTGGGAGGCGGACATGGACGCTCCAAAGAAAAACCCCGCCGGAGCGGGGTTGGTGTCGAACAGCGGGTTCGATCACGGTTCCGTGATACGAATTTGAAACCCGATATGGGCAAGGTCGGGCGGCTGCGTCGGGCCGTGCAAAAGCCTCGGCGTAGCCGGCGGGTCGGGCGCCAACGCCCCTCAGCAGAGCCCGGCCCGCCGTTATTCGATCAGGCCGTTTTGGCCGTAGCCCTGAGACGTTCCCGGTGGCGCAGGACTGCGGCGGGCACCGGCGCCGGCGCCCGACGCGGCGGGCCACCGCCTTCTTGATCGGGCCAGTGCCCGGTGAGCTCGCGATAGAAGCGTCGGAGGCCGTCGCGGATCTCGTCGCGGTCTTCCATGAACGACTCGGCCGTGTGCCGATGGCTCGGCATCTTCAGCCTGTCGGCCTGGCCGCAGAGCAGCCGAAGGCGCTCGGCTATCTCGCGCTCTGTCACGGCAGCGGATCCGGCATGGCGTCGACCATATAGGGTTCGCCCGTCACGTCACACCGCCGATCTGTCAGGGGTGAAGCGGGTCGTGATCGGGCGAAAGGGGGAGGTGCGGGCCAGGGCTACAGCTTCAACCACCGCCCGAGGGCGGCTGCGGGTCTTTCGGGCGTCCTGGCTGGCCGGCTTACTGCGATGCCTTTTTCACGCGCGAGAGCGCGCCGCACCATCTCGCTCGGGCCATGCCCGGAACGACGAAGGCCCCGCACGTTTCCGCCGGGGCCTTCTAAAACTCTGCAGGGTCCGAACTACCGCAAGCCGTTCTCCCGGTCAAGCTGTTCGTTCGCTGGCCGGCCTCCAATCGCGGGGGTCGATCTTGCGGACCGGCGAGGCGCGCAGCGGAAGGGCTTTGCGTCCGGCGGCCCGGCGGTTCGTGGGCTCGATGTGACGGCGGGGGCGCAGGTTCGGCAGCGGGGCGCGGTCCTCTTCCTGCGGCTCGATCCAGGGAGCGGCGCTGGACTTCGGCGGCAGAACCTCGATGCTGGTGAGGAACTGGAGCGCGGGCACCAAGTAGGCGAGCGCCGCGTGCCAGAACGCATAGCGCAGCTGCTCTTCGACGACCTCGGCGCCCGTTCGGGTGTATTTCAGCTTGCAGAACAGGCCGGTGTCGCGGGCGTCGCCCTTCGAGGTAGCGATCTCGTCATGGCTGGCGAACCACGGCTTGCCGTCCGGGCCCTCGCCGCAGGGCGTGTTGATGGTGCGCCAGAGCGTGATCTTGCCGTTGTCCGACTTCACCGCCTCAACCTCGATGCCGCCACCAACGTCCGGTCGGCTGCCACGGATCGCGCAGGTCATGAGCCAGGCGGGGGTGGCGTGCAGCGCAGCTGAGATCAGAGCTTCAAGGTTCGCCTTCCCGCGCAGCTCGGTCTGGATCGGGTAGGCAGAGAGGTCGAGCGGGCACGCCGCCGAGCCGGCCGCGGCCAGCTGCAGGGTCTCGCCCAGAACTTGGAGGTGCGCCTCGATCGTGATCGCGTCCGGATGAGGGTCACCCATGGCCAGCGGCATGCCGGGTTCCCGCGACCAGTTGTCAATCGGTCCCCCGAATACGCCCGCACGCCACATCGCGTGCATCGCCGGCGGCATCGGCCCCCGGATCGGTTGATCGTCGCGGCGCTTGGGTAGCTCGTCCCGGATCGTCCAGCGGAGGACTTCCTCGTTTGTCATCTTGCGGCGCTTCTGCGCGCTCTGGGTGGTGCTCTGCCTCGATGCTTGCACGGTGGTCCCCAATCGTCGTGCCAACCCACACCGGTCAGCAACACCGCATTGATCCGGGTCCGGTTTTCTCAGGGTCAAGCATTATTTTTTGGCCCAATTGGGCGCGAACGATTGCCTCAGCGTTGCGAGGCTTCGCTCGCATGGCAACTGGATAGCTTTCCGCCGGCTCGACACAAACAGCAGAATACCGCCGTGGAACTTTTGGAATTGCTAAACATATCAAGTCAGCTCTGACTACGGAATGTAACCGCGATAAAATTGCGAAAGAGGAAGATGCTTATCAAGTATAGGAAGGTCGTTCGGGTGAATCCATTCTTTCCTAAAGAAAGGATATCGCCTGCCGTCGAAACATGCTCGAAGCCAATCAATCATCTGACGTACCCGCGGAACCCTGACCGTGTCGGGATGATAAGTCAGCCAAATGTCAAACTGGAAATTGACGCCGCAATCGATTGGAATGATCCCGAGCTGTAGCGAGTGAATGTACGTCGGCAGCCAACCGATGCCCATGCCGTTCGCAATGGCCAATCCATGTACGGTACTGGCATTTGAAGTGAAGGGCACGAAGGGCGCACGATCCATATCCGGGATTGCAGATTGGAAGAGAGTCGACTGACCAGTGTGCTCCGCGACTTGCAAGATTAGCCTATGATCCGCAAGTTCGCGAACGGATTGGGGACTTCCATACTTGGCGATATAATTTCGCGATGCAAATGGCATCGAGTGCAGATACCCTAGTCGGATTATCTTGAGATCGACTGCAGTTGGGCGCGTGAGCTGGATTGCAATGTCGGCCTCCATGCGCAGAACATCTGCTGAGCTTAGGCCGCAGTTCATGTCGATGCGCAACTGTGGATGTTGCTGCTGGAACTCGGCCAGCCTTGGCGTCAGCCAGACTGAACCCAGCCCCTCGGTCACAGCAATCCTGACGTCTCCGGAGACATCACTTCCAAGCGTGTCACGCGCCCTCAGAACAGAGAAAGCAGCCTCTTCCATCGCCAGCGCGCTGTCCAAGATGCGCTCACTTTCAGGTGTCGGTCGGACTCCGTCCACATGTCGCGTGAACAATGACACGCCGAGCACCGCTTCAAGCTCCTCTACGCGTCGGCGCACGGTGTTGGTTGACAGGGCAAGGCGTTCGGCAGCTGCGCGGAAACTGCCTGCGCGACGAAGCTCCAGAAACAAGCGGAGCAGTTGCCAATCCAGTTGCGCTTCAGTCCGCTCGCCCGGCAGGCGTTCCCTTACTGGAACACCGCGTTTCACCGCTGGTCGCATACAGCCCCCGCAAACAATGCAAAACATTGCGCCGCTTCAGGTAGTATTTGTACAGGCGAATTCCAGACCATGACCGCTCATCACCCTCCTACGAAGATATTCGCTAATGCTAGCCCGTCCGTCGAGGTCTATGGTCGGCACAGTTTGCATAATCTGGATGTGGCACGGACAGCGCGTCGCGTCGTGATTTTCTCGCCAAGTATGGCTGAAATTGAGAGACTTCTGGAATTGTGGAAAGCTGAAGTTGGTCCATCTTCTTCCGTGGATGCACTTCGCCGCATGATGTCCGCCAATCCTGATGTCATACGTGCGATCGCCCTGAAGAAAACGTTCGATTGGGCTAATCCGATCGCGCAAGGGTTCTTTGCTATCCTGCCGCTCTCGCTGGCGGGCCATCTCGCTCTACTCGACGGTTCTTTTGATGCCCGCGATCCAAACGAGGAACACCTTGTCGGCCAGCACGAGAAGGCGGCCGCGATCTACTTTGCCGCGATATATGCGCCAGGCCAGATGGCCGGGGGGATCGGTCTGGCCTTCGAGCAGGTCTGTGCTCCTTTGCGCCGGGACGCAGATCTGTACTCACGATTGGCCACGTTCGCCGGGCAAAACTTGATGCCCCAGCTTGGCTTCGAACCGGTCGATACGACTGCCGTCGTAAGCAACGCTACACTCTATGTATTTAGGCGGACCGTACAGGCGGTCGAGCGGCCCATCTATGATAGTTATCCGAGTCCTACATCGAAGTACGCAGTCGGTGTCGTTCGCAATTTAGAGGATTACAATAAAGTAATATCCGTTCGAAGCTCCGTTTTCGTCGGCGAGCAGATTTGCCCGTATGCAGAGGAGTTCGATGGAAACGATCTTTCAGCTACGCATCTAATTGGCTACATTGACGATGAGCCGGCCGCAACGATCCGCATCCGCCTCTTTGCGGGCTTCGCGAAGCTCGAACGTGTCGCTGTGCGGCGTGAACATCGTCGATCAGAGATCGCATTCGTCATTATTCGAGCAGCCCGGGAATTTTGCCGAATGAAGGGCTACCGGACGATCTATGGGCATGTGCAGAAGCGCTATGTAGAATTTTGGAAGCAGGTGCTCGGTGCCCGCGTGGCCGATAAGGCTCGGGAATTCACGTTCTCAGATTTTGACTATATTGAGATGATCGTTGACCTTGACGAACATCCCGACGCCATCTCGATGGCTACAGATCCATTCATTATACTGCGACCTGAGGGACGCTGGCACGAACCTGGTATCTTGGACCAATCAGCTTCTCGACCACCCTCCCGCCCCTCTTCCAAGCGGGCTTCGCCGGCTGAGCGGGCAAGCGTTCGTCCTAATGTTCGCGGCCCTGTTGCGGGCGCGTGATCATGATCTCATCGCTGAATGAGCCTACCGATGCAACGGATCCAGATCGCGAGTGTGCAATGCGCGTCGCTGAACTCGCCGCTGATCTCTTGGAAGCCGCACGAAAGCTCGGCGATACTGCCGTTATAGCGGCAGCGGAGCTGGCGGCGTACCAGGCTGCGATCGCCTTGGCTCGATCAATCCGATCGAGAGAAAGCGACGCCTGACGCACTGCGTCGCGCGCCGCTCTTCACATCTACTGCGGACGGCCTCGGCGCCTGGCGAGGATCGAATGGGCGTATCTAAGCAGTTCGGCTCGATCTGCGGGATCGACCATAGCATGCAAGATCGCTAGAAGTTCGGTCGTGTCGCGGGCTACGGCTTGAGCACTTGTTGCGCCGAAGAAATCGGCTGTCGGCCGATCGAGTAGGTCGGCGATCCGCTCAAGTTGGGCGTGCATACGCACCTCGTCATCATCACTCCCTTCGCCCATGCGGCCAGCTCTTACTTAACTGTGGTTACTCACACTATACACGGTCTCGATCACGGCGCGAAACCAACCGTGTTCAATGGCGCAAGATCAGCTTGGTGAATGCCAGCGCTCGTCAGCCAGCATGACCGTGCAGCCCGACGATAGTCGCATTAATTCCGGATGCAATCTGCGCCGCGGCCTCATCGCGCAAGCGATAAGTCGTAGCCGATTTCCAGCCCATCTCGCGGATGAGCTCCTGAAAGCTCTCCCGTTCCGCTCGGCATCGTGCCCAGGCGAGTAGTACGTCTCGCTTTCTGGTCCAGTCCGGATCGGCGATGTCGAGATACTCGTTCAACCAATTAAGCGGCCGGATCTCAGCCGCACTGCGCGTCTTCGGGTTGGTCTTGAACGCTCGCTTGAGCCATAGCAGCACGTCGCCGCTCGTCCAGGAGGGCGTGTGACCGAGGCCTACGGGGAGTGGTGGACCTTCCTGGCGGGGCAGCATCGAACGCGGTGGCGCGGCCCACATCGCCGCTGCCCGTTCCTAGCATGTTCCAATTCTCGATGCCGTTGCCACTATGCCAGCCTAAGGCTTCGTTCGATTGTAACCGTCGTGTCGATCAGAGATCGAACACTGCACCTAGCCAGATCCCGAGGCTCATGCCGGCGAGGAGCACGAGAGTGAGCCCGATGTGTCTCAACCGCATGTTCTAACCATGTCACCTCCGTCGAACACGTGGCCTTTCAAACGCCTTGTGTGCAGCCATGTCCGTATGGGAATTCGGCAGACCATCCCTCTCGGATGCATCTCCCCATTCAGGGCGACGTCGGTGGCGGCCGATACCTAGGGTGGCCCTCGGTGCGTTCGCCCCGCGCAGCCTCCCAAAACAGCTCGGCATAATACTTGAACCCGTCCGCCGTATCCCGCGGGTTGTAGGCGGTGGCGAGCACGGCGTGGAACAACTCGCTGACCAGGGTCGCCATGTCCCCGTAGAGGGCCTCGACGTCCGCGTCGATCTGGTCCGGGGCCTCGGGTTGGACCGGGTTTTTCGCCCGGTGCGCGAGGTGCTCGTGCCGCAGCTTGCGCAGGTACGCCAAAGTCGGCTCCCCCGCACCGCCCTTCGAGTACCTGTCGATGATTTCGAAAGCCTTATCGACGTGGACCTGTAGACTCCTACGTAGCCCGTCCTCGTCGCCGAACGGCCAGGTCTTTATGCGGTCAGCGACGAGGGCATCGAACACCTTCGGCGTCCGCAGTTGCCGCCCGATCTCCTCGAGCCGCAGCTCGTCTTTTCGCGATCCCCAGAGCCTCATCAGCCCGAGGTAGACCTCCCGCCGGAGTGCGATGCGGATCAGGTGGTAGGCGTGTCCGGCGAACGAGGGCAGCATCCTCGCCCGCAGGTCGGCATCGAAGGCCGCCGGTCGCCACACCTCGTGGAACTGCATTACGGTATCGAATTCATTTCCAGCGGCCCGCACTTGCCCTTTGAGTTCTTCGACGACCGTGCTCATACGACCTCCCTCAGCATTGTCACCCAACCGCTGCTGAAAAACTCAGCTATATTCCTCGTGCGATCACAGTTCCGATTTCTAGGGGCTCGCTCGTCGGAAGCTTTATTTATTGGCGTGTCATGCACCGCCGCGATCCGAGTTCGACTCCTTTCCCCTCCGCGCTTTTCAGCGGTCGCCACCCATGCGTAGTGCCTCCGCATCCTCGGCAGACAATAGCGGCCGTGCGGACGGCAGATGCCGCAGGATCGTGGCGTCACGCACGGCGCGGGCGGCCTTAGCCTCCTCGGCCTCCTTGGTTTCACCGGGGCACTTGCCGCACCAGAGTGCGGCAGTTTCGAATGCCTCGATCGCTGTTAGGATGTCAGACGGCAGCTTCGTGCTCATGTCGTCTCCCTGTTCGAAAGAGTTCCCGTCCGCCTACGCGCCGCCCTCGTCCACATCGTTTCCGTTGTACTCGACGATCGGCTGATGCTCGTCGCCGGTAGCGAAGATCACGACGTCGCCCGGGCCGATGTCCCGGCGGGCCCGGCGGTCCCAGCGTCGGTGGATGAAGCGGGGACCGCCGAAGATCCGGTAGGCGTTCCAGTAGCGATCGTCCCGGAAGCCGACGTAGTGGACGCATCGTGGGGCGGGATGCTCCGGCATGGTCTGTCAAACGCTACCGCCGGCCTACTCCGCCGCCTGCTGCACCCTGCGGCCCGGCCCGCCCAACCCGATCGCCTTCGAGATCTCCGAACGCCGCGCGCTGTAGGCCTGCGGCACGAGCGGATAGTCGGCCGGCAAGCCCCACTTCGCCCGGTAGGCCTCCGGGGTGATGCCGATCTCGGTGAGGTGTCGGCGCAGGACCTTGTAGGGGCGTCCGTCCTCGAAGCTGATGAGCGCGTCGGGCTGGATCGAGGCGCGGATCTGGGCGGGGGTGGGCCGGTGGGCCGCGTTCGCGTGCCCCAGCCCGCACAGCGCCCCGTGGAGCGTCGTGAGCAGCGTCGGCAGCTCGGAGGCCGCCACGTGGTTGTGGGCGACGTAGGCGGCCGCGAGGTCGGCCGTGCGGGTGATCAGGCGTTCGTTGGTGGTGGCCATGGGGATTTCCTCCGTGAGCTTTGGGCGATCGAGCGCCGGGGTGGATCGTCAGGCGGCCGACGCGGCCGCGGGCGGGAGCGCCGACGGGAAATTCCAGCCGTCGGCGCGGTTGAGCTCCGATCGAATCGGGGTCGGCATCGGCTTGCCGAGGTTCCGGTAATGCGCGGCCCAGGCGTCCCACTCGGGGGAACCGTCGCGGATGAACACGCGCTGGGGCGGGGCGCCGGGCCCGGACGCAGCCGGGGCGAGGGCGAGCTCGCCGTTGCGCCAGCGGCCGTCCCGGAGCCAGCGCTGCAGCGCCTTGGCCTGGCTGCGCAGCTGGGTGCAGGAGGCGGCGTAGGCCACCGCCGTGCGAATCGCGGTCTCCTGCTCGGCCGCCGTCAGATCGGCGAAGCGGGTCAGCGCTTCGGCCCGGCCGGCGGTCAGGCGGCCGCTGGCCGGGTAGGCGGTCCACAGCCGCTCGAATCTGGCGAGCGCGGCGAGATCCAGCGGCACCGCGGGCGGCACTGCCCCTCGGCAGCCCCGTTCGGCTCGTGGCCGGCGCTCGGTCGATCGCTCGGGCCGCCGTCCGGCCAAGGCCTCCCGTTCGGAGATCCGTTCCTCGATCGAGCGAGTCCCCCCGGCCACGGGGGGATTAAGGGGGGAGAATCCCTTGGTAGAATCTAGTTCTAAGTAGGCGGTCGGGTTTACCGACTCCGGTTCGACCGACTCCGGTTCAGCCGTGCACGGTTCACCGGGAGTCGGCTGATCCGACTCCGGTACGGGAGTCGGTTTTTCCGCTTCCCGTGCGCCCGGTGTTTCCGCGGCGTTCTGCTCGTCCGGGGTGAGCTCGGGCTCGTCCAGGACGACGTACTCGAACCCGCCGTAGATCCCGCGCGGCCCGCGCGGCAGCTCGTGCCGCTGGATCCAGCCGACGGCGATCAGCTCGCGCATCAGGCGCTGCATCTTCTCAGGGCCGCAGCCGAAACGGCGGCGCAGGTGCTCGGTGGAGATGTTCCAGTCGTGCGGACGCGAGCGCAGGTAGCAGAGCAGCCCGAGGGCATCGAGCTCCAGGCGTTCGTCGGCGAACACCTCGTTGCCGATGACGGTGAAGTTCTTGTTGTGGCGTCTGCGGATGATCGTCATGGGGGCGGCCTTCGTCCGGGCACAGCTTCATTCTCCAGCCGCGAAGCCTGTCCGGCTTCGGGCACGCGAAAAGCCGACGCCGGAATCGCTGGTCGCGAACGGCGGTCGGATCGTCGGGGCGGGTGGGAAGCTCGCGGCGCAGACCGAGCCGTCAGCCTCCGCCGAAAAGGACGGCGTCTGGAGGCGTGGGCTCAGGACCTGCGGAAGGCCGGTTCTCGTCCGGACCGGGCGGCATCAGACCGGGCACGAGGCGGGGACCAACTGCAGGGCGCGCGAAGCTCTCGATGGGCCGGGCGTGGAGGGCCGCGGGGCAAGGGCCAGAGGGTGATCATTGGATCAGGCCTCCGGAGCTGATGCACCGGCGCCGATGCGCGGCGGGCCGTCCGGGCCGGGATCGGGGGCGAGCGCCGCGAGGCGGTCGATCGTGTTGCGCTGGAGGTCCTCGGCCGCCAGGAGGTGATCGAGCACCCGGATGTTGTTGGCCCGGACTAGGATGGCGGTGGCGGACTGGTCGCCGGCGAGGCGAGCGTTCTTGTCGGCGATCTCCTGGCGGAGCTGGGGCAACAGCTCCTCAAGCTTCCAGCCGGTCGGGTTGTCCTTCGCCATCAGCACCGGGACGGTGGGCATGCTCATCAATGACCTCGGGCGGGTTGGCGCACAGGCGCGGAGAGGCCGCCGGACGGCGGCTGGAAGCGATTCAGAGTCCGAGTCTGGCGGGAGTCGGGGCCGCTCCGCGGCCTGCTCCCGGGCGCCACGCTAGGCGTCCGGTCCGGGCGATGCCGGCGGCATCGGCGGGGGTTCGCCGGCTACGCCGAGCTGATCGCGGCGCGGGCATTCGAAGTCGCACCACTCCGAACCTGCATTCATGCAGGTGCCGTCGCCGGTCTGGCCGCAATCGTCGGCCGCATCCCAGTCGTCCGGCTCATCGTACCAGTCGTCGTCCTCGGGATAATCGAGGTCGTGCTCGTCCATCTCGCGCCGGGCTGCAGCTGCCACGCGATCGCTGCACGCCTTGCAAACCCGGTAGACCGGGCCGCTCATGCCCTCTTCGTGGTCCCGGGCCCACGCGAGGTCGGTCGCTTCGCGCTTGCACCAATCGCAGGTGCCGGTGTGCGCTTCCTCGGTGGCCTCGTAAGCGCGATCCGCGTCCAGGCATTCCTGGCACATGAAGATCGTCTCGTAGCCAAAGCTGTCCGTCTCGCCCTGGACGTTGGCGACGGCTGGCCGGTCAGGGTGTTGCTCGCACATCGCGCCATCGGGCAGCGGGTGACGGCGTCCGGGCAGGCCGCTCATGGCCCGAGTATCCACATCGTGGCCAGCAGCGTGCCGGCGACGGCAAACCGGCCGACGTGCAGGACCGCGAGCTGCGGGACGGGGATGCCGCTCCGGACGCGCCGGTGCAGCGCTTCGGATTCGACGGCGGCGATCGCCATGAGGACGGTGGCCGCGATCATTCGGCGGCCTCGCTCATCGCGGCCGGGGCCGCGTACAGATTCGCGAAATCGGGCCGGGCGAGCCGCTGGAACGCCTCGCCGTAGGGCGGGTAGCTGCACGCGCGCACCAGGTCGTAAAAGCCCTCGGGCTTCACGCTGTTGGCCCCAACCGGCCAGTCGTGGTCGGTGCGGGTCGAACGCCCGGCCGCGCGGGTGCGCAGCTCGCCGCGCACAGCGAAGATCACGTGCTCGGTGGTGTTCCGGAAGTAGCGGCCGAAGCCGAGGTCCGGCTTCGTCCAGGTGTGCACCGTCTTGTGCTGGAAGCCCCACCCGGCGAGCAGGCCGAAGGCCAGCTGCAGGGTGTTGTTCGTCGCCCAGAGATAGAGGTGGGCGTTCTCATCCGCCCACGATTCGACCGGCACCGCGGCGATCTCGGCGATCGGCATGGTGGCGTAGTCGTGCCCGCAGGATTCGGAGATGTTATCCTCCTGCCAGGGTGGGTCGAGGACCAAGGTGCGGAAGCGGCCGACGACGGGAGCGAGGTCCAGAATCCGGATCTCGTCGCGCAGGCGCAGGAGCTTGGTGTGCGGGCCGTTGACCTTGCCGGTCCGGTCCATCTCCTCGAGGAGCCGTCCGAACCGGTCTGGGTCGGCCTCGGCCGCTTCGCATACGTCCCGGATCTTCTCGAGCTGCCGGCCGGAGATGTCGAAATGGGCCGCGATCCGATCGAACGTCCGATCCTCAAAGGCCCGCGAAATTTTCGCGGGCCTTGCCCCCGGTTTGACCGGCTTGAGCGGTCTGACGCGGCCGCCCCGGGTCGCCGCCGCCAGCATCCGTTCGTGCGCCGCCGCCCGCTCTCGCTCCAGGAGCGACAGGGCCATGGTGTAGACCTCGCTCGGACGGAACAGCTTCTCGACGCGACGCATCAACGAGCCCTGGAGGGGTGGCGGATTACGAGTGGAGGCGGCGCGCGGCATGGCGCGCCTGGACGTCATGCCGGGGCGGACCCGGAGAACAGGTCGGCGGCCGACGGCGCGAGCGCGGCGATCGCGGCCGGCGGGATCTCGGGCATGGCGGCAGGCGCGACGTAGCCGGCCTCGGTGGGCAGGCGCAGTTCGGGCGGGACGCAGGGCGTGCAGTACCAGACGTCGCCCGGGTAGCCGCGGCAGGCGTGCCTGGTGCTGCCGCAGTTCCGGCAGACATGCGGGGCGGGCCAGAATCCGCGGCGGACGCCGAGGTCGATCGTCGGGGCGGCCATCAGATGAATCCCCGCCGCAGCGGCACGCGCAACGCTTTCTCTGCCGCCCGCCCCTCACGGTGCGCCTGCCAGCGCAGGGCCACGATCAGCGCCACGTCGATCGGCACCGTGATCACGGCGGCGAGGCTCGGGTGCACCATGATCCCCGTGACCAGCAGGACGGCGATCAGGAGCCAGAACGAGGGGGAGCGGGCGGCCATCGGGTCAGTCCTGCGGATTCGCGATGGCCTGGATCTGCGGCTTGGCGGCCGTGAAGGCGCGCAGCAGGCCGTCATAGGCGCGCTCGTTGGCGTTCACCCACGGGATCGCGGTGACGAACAGGGCGTCGACCGCGATGGTGTCGAGCGCCTTGGTGCCGAACACCAGGCCGCCGGGCTGGATTCGCGGCCACGTGCCGGCCGGGATCTCGCCGTAGCCGTAGACCGCCTGGCCCCGGGCGTCCTTGGCCGAGCCGACCATCTCCCGGTCGTCGGAACGCACCAGCACCACCCGGTCGCCCTGGGCCTGGGCGTCGTTCTTGATGAAGGACGCGTTGAGCGCCCCGACCCAGAGCGCGCACTGGACCTGGCTGCCGTCGGCGACCGCCGAGAGGGCGCGCACGCCCGAGCGGGTGTCGACGCCCACGGGCCCGAAGCGCTTCTTGTCGGCGAGCGCGAATGCGTCCCAGGTGGTGCGGCCGCCCGAGCCATCCGGGCCCACCGCGATGGTGTTGGCCTTCCCCAGATCCGTGATCTTCCCGACGCCGGCGGCGCGGTTGCACAACAGGTGGACCTGCTCCTGGTAGAGCACGCCGGCGCGCTCGATGGTGGAGAGCGCGGCCGCGTTCTTCGAGCTGTAGACCAGCAGGGCGTCGGACTGGACGAAAGCGCCGTCGCACTGCCCGGCCGACAGCTTGTCGAGGTTGTCCAGCGACCCTTGCGTCGGGACGACCTCGATCTTCAGGCTACCGGCCTTGCTCTTCAGCATATGGCCGGCCCGGAAGTAGTTGCCGGATTCGGAGCCAGTGCACAGGCGGAAGGTCGGGGGCTCGGCCGCATAGGCGGACGCGGAACTGGCGAGGACGAGGGCGAGGGCGGCGAGCTGGGCGCGCATACGGGTCTCAGGCTCCGGGTGGGGGGTGAAGGTCGGTGTGCTGGCCGCGGGACCACAGGCGCGGGTCCCATTCGCGGGCGCGGTCCTCACAGGCCGCGGCCACCGTGAGGATCGGCGTCGCGACCGAGCCGACGAGCAGGAACGGCAGGGACAGCCAGCGCAGCACCGTCGCGGCGGCGCGCAGCAGATGCCAACGGAGGTTCAACGCGCGCCTCCGTTCATGACGAAGGCAAGCTTCTTCCGGATCGCGGCGGCCTCGGCTTCCAGGCGCTCTTGCTCTTCCTGACGGGCGAGCTCTGCAATCCATGAGTCGGCGTCCTCGCCGAGTACGCCGTCCACGAAGGTCATCCGGTACCGCCGGATGAGGGCGAGCATCGCAGCGCCGTTCGGAACGGAGCCCAGTTCGAGCCACTTCCGCACGGTTTCAGCGGAGACGCCGATCTCGCTGGCTACGTAGAGCGCCGTCTTTTTCGGGTGCTTGCTACGTAAGTACGAAGCAACCCGTTCTCCTAAAGTTCTACCGTCACAAGGTGCGATCCTACCGTTGCTTCGGTCAGACTTTCCCATTGCAGTCCTCGATGCTGTGGGCATCGAGGTTGATCGGCCGATAGGTCCGGTCGGAAACAGCGAGGCGGTCATCGATCGTCCCTCGCGAGGAGGTCGGCAGAACGATGGAGATGATCACGCGCCGGAGCCGGGAAGCTGTTGGGCGCGTGAGGACAAGCGAGGGTGGTCGGCAACATGCCGGCCGCCCTCTCGCTGTTACGGTCGGCGTGCCAACGCAGGGCGAGGTCCGACCAGATGAACAGACCGACCGCGATCGGCAGCGGCACGATCCAAGCGAGCCAGGCGGACGCGGTCCCGGTGGCGATCTGCACCACCAGCAAGACGGCCCAGCCGAGATCCAGGGCGCCGAGGACGAAGCCGATGGCTGCGAGGCCCGCCGACATCAGACGCCTCCCGCAAAGGGGCCGGAGCCCGCAGGCCCCGGCCAAGTGCAAGGGAGGAAACGCCCACCAGGGGCAGGGGTACGGACAGCACAGAACGTGCCGGCCGAAAGGGGGAGGGGCCGGTGAACGCGCAACATCTACGCGTCCTCCGGAATGCCGGGCGTTGGGATCGCGCGCGGCGGCGCCAAGGTCGTCTGAACCTTCTTGCCGTTTGGCAAGATGGCGACCTGGTGCTGGTGCGTGGGCAGGGCCACGCCCACGGCTGCGGCGAGGTTCAACGTCAGCTGCTCGGCCGACGGGACCTGCTCGCCCGGGAGCTTCGTCCGGATATGCCAGAGGCCGAGGATGAAGCCGGCGCCGCGCACGAGCTGCTCGGCGGACAGGGGGAACGCCGACGGCGACGGGATGTGGTGGCCGGCCGTGGTGGTTGGGCTGCCGCAGTAGGGGCAGCAGTTGCGGGAGGCGGTCATGCAGCCTCCGGAGCGGCGGGGGCGAAGCGCTTGGCCCTGCGCTCGCTGGATTGCTCGGCCCAGTCTCGCAGCCCGACCTCGCCGCCGGTCGCTTCTTGGATGCGAACGATCGTCGGGGCGTCCGGCTCGCGCTCGCCGTACTTCCACTTCTTCACGGCGTGCGCGCTGCACTCGCCGAGGCGTTCGGCGAACGCATCGTCGTCGATCCCCTTTTCGCGCATGTAGTCGAGCAACCGCATGCCCCAGTTAATTCCCCGAAACGGGGATGCACGTCAAGCGGAGTCTGTCCCAACTTGGGGAGCGACGAAAAATCGAGGATCGGCGATTGTCCCCGCTATGGGGAAAGACGTTCGGCCGCGGAACAATCTGAAACGCCTCCGTGAGGCATCCGGCATGACGCAGGAGCAGGCCGCGGTCGCGTTTGGCCTGTCTAAGGGCGGCTACATCAAGATCGAAGACGGCGACCGAGGCCTAAAAGCTGAGCGCATCGCCAAGGCCGCCGAGATCTTCAAGGTTCAGCCCGCCGACATCATGGGGGAGTTGGGAGGCGCTACTTCGGATCCGTCGCCGTCGTTCGAGGATGCACTTCTTGAACGCGCCCGAGTAGCCACTGCCGAAAGCGGAGCGGATCTCCTACCTGTCATCGGCGAAGTGGCCGCCGGTCGTTGGCTAGAGATCGACGACTTTGTGGATGAGCCGGCCTTCGACCCGGTTCCGGTTCGCCCCGACCCACGCTGGCCCGCCGAGCATCAGTACGGGCTGCTCGTGAGGGGCGAGTCGATCAATCGCTTCGCGGTGGACGGCGATGTGTTGGTCTGCGTCACCGCCATCCCGACCCGCTACCGGCCGAAGGACGGCGACCTGGTCATCGTCGAGCTGCGCCGCAACGCAGGCCTGCTGCGCCAACGCACGGCCAAGCGGTACCTGCGGACGGAGACGCACGTCGAGCTCTGGCCCGACTCGGATCACGAGCGCTGGCAGAAGCCGATCATCATCCCGAAGGGGCTCACGCCGCTGGAGTTCTTCCTGGAGGAGGAGGGCGGCGGGATCGAGGCTGAAATCGTCGCCTTCGTCACCAGCGCGGTTCGGCAGGTGCAACGGTGGAGGCGGCCGTGATGCCTAGCACGGGATTACGACGGTCGACGCAGGTTGGAGCGTCCGCGTTCGCCCTCTTCTGTGCGGCCCCAGCGTTCGCATGGGACGTCGGGATCCCGGCCGTGGAGGTGGGGCCGCGCGTGACCGCAGGCTCCGCACGGATCGGCGAGCGCGTGGACTGGGGCGCCGGTACCTGCGGCGAGCCGAAGTATCTGAAAGGCACGTGCGTTTGGGAGCTCGGCCAGCAGCTCTCGCTGACAGCCAACACGATCGGCTCGCAATCCGCCTCGACCATGATCGTCAGCCGCTGGTCCCACTTCGATCTGCGGGATGCCACGACGCGAAGGGTGTTCGAGCAGACTTGCCGTGCGCTGGTGGCGGCGCTGCGGCCGGACTGGCCTGCGGCGAAGGTCGGCAAGTTCACCGCGTCGCTGATCGGCCCCGCGCGAAAGGATCACGAGGTGACGGACCAGGCGATCGCCTTCGCTTTCTACACCTGGCCCGAAACGCTCACCTGCGAGGTGCAGCCGGCGTCATGACCCATCCCGTCGTCTCCAATCCCGAAAGAGCTCAGGGCAAGCTGCTTAGGCAAATGGAAGCGAAGTTATTCGGATTTGAGAGGGAGCGAGCGACGCAAGTCAACTTCGCTCTAATCAAAATGCATATCGGCGAATTGTGGTGGATGTAAAATGGCGATCGCTAAAGCTAAGGCCAATCCGACCAAAGCGTTTTTTGTGCACATGATAACCCGCGACATAAATTTATCCGACTGCATACTGGATTTGATCGACAACTCGATAGATGCCGCACGAACAAAAAGTGCATTTACAGCTCCCAGCTTGGATGCCACACCAGATTATAAGCCCTACAGCATCGAAATAAGTATAAGTAAAGATGAATTTCAGATAAAAGATAATTGCGGTGGGCTTTCACTTAGCGACGCGACTGATTACGCCTTCACGTTTGGGCGACGTGATGATGACGAGGCCGACCCATTTACGATTGGTGTGTATGGAATTGGGATGAAGCGAGCCATGTTCAAACTTGGCAAGCGTATTCTCATTCGCAGTACGCACGAAGGCGACCCGTCATTCAAAGCCGTGATCGACGTCGACACTTGGGCCACACGGGAAAGCAAAGACTGGGATTTCGACCTTGAGGCCGATGAAACTATGCCCAGCCCCGGTCTCTCAATATTTGTCAAAGATTTATATAGCGGCATATCGGACGAGTTTGGAAACCCAGCTTTTCTGAATGAGCTAGCGATGACTATAAAGCGCGATTATTCCCGCTTCATCAATTTTGGCTTATCAGTGAAATTGAATGGCGATGTTTTGACGGCGTCAAATCTTCAATTTCTAGAAGGCGAGGGCATTTCCCCGGTCCGGGAAACTCTGGATATTGACGGTGTCACTGTAGAGATACTGGCAGGAATGGCAGCCAAGCCCACAGAGGGGAACGAACCATCCGACCAAGATCCTTACGAAAATAGATACGGCTGGTATGTATTGTGCAACGATAGAGTCGTTGTTGCGGCAGATAAGTCAGAAGAAACCGGATGGGGTGTGAATGGCGTTCCTAGATGGCATCCGCAATATGCCGGCTTTCTCGGCATCCTCTTCTTCTCGTCAAACAATGCAGTCAATCTACCTTTAACCACCACAAAAAGACGCGTCGACCAAAGCTCCAAGATCTATCGTCAAGCACTAGTCGAAGCAAAGCCCATGACGAGAAAGTGGATAGAGTATACAAACGCGCGAAAAATCTCGATCGACGAAGCGCGTAGATTGGAAAATGCTGCCACGGCTAGCTATGCATTTCGCTCAAATATCGGTAAAAATTTTACGTTGCCTACACTGCCCGAGGGGCGAGTCATCAAAGAGCGTAATATCGCATATCGAATGGAGGAAAGCAGAATAAAAAAACTTGCCGAAGCATTTGGATATGCCGGCATGACCGCAAAAGATGTGGGCATACAGTCGTTCGAATTCGCAGAAAAAGAAATGGTATCCTAGTATGCCAAGCTTCGATACGGTCAACTATAGCATAAGAACGAACAAGGCCATTCAGAGGTCGATTATATTCGACAGTCTTGGCGTTGCTTCTAAATACCTTCCTTTGAACGAGCACGTCTATATCGGATTTGGATCGATATGGTTCACTGATTTTATTATAGCCCATAAGCAGCTTGGTATTCAGAATATGCTTTCTATTGAAAGCAATCCGATTGGCGTCAGCCGTGCGAGGTTCAATAGCCCCTTTAGAACCATACGCGTTGAGGAAGGGCACTCGAGTGTGGTCCTGCCAAAAATATTGAATGAAAATTGGTATCCAGGGCGGCCTTGGATCGCGTGGCTGGATTACGATTATGGGCCTGATGACACCGTCAGAGACGACATCGATTTTATAGCCAGCCGGGCACCCGCAAATTCAATTTTGCTTTTGACGGTAAACGTTGGACCAAAATATTTAGGAAATTCTCCACGCCAGCGCGAAGACAACCTACGTAGGACATTTGGTACATCCGTAGCGCACGACGCTGGCAGAGCCCAGTTTGATCAAGAAAGTTACATAAAGACAACGAGTCGGACTCTGACGAATTATGCTCAGGCTAGCGTCGTTGCGGCCGGACGACCACTGACGTTTGTGCCCTGTTTTGATGTTGCCTACAGGGATGGGACCCCGATGCTTACCGTTGGCGGAGCAATTGCAAATCAAGTTGTTCAGCAACACTTGGCGACATTGTCGCAACATAGAACTTGGCCGGGGCGAGCACCAAACCTCATTGAAGTTCCGCCCCTCTCTATTAAAGAAGCCTCTGCTATGCAGAGCCTTCTGCCATTAGGCGCAGCAATACCACGCAGGGATATACAGAGCCTCGGTTTCGATCTTGATGACAAACAGATTGCCGCATTTTGTGATCATTATACACGATATCCGTCATTTATGCAGGTGATATCGTAATGTCGGCGATCGACAGGTTTGCCGAGGGATGGTATGCCCAAGCTCCCGACTTCGGAACGCCCTAAGCAAATGCGTGTCGTAGATTTATTTTGCGGCTGCGGCGGCCTAAGCCTCGGCGCTCACATGGCCGGAATGGAAGTTGCCCTATCTGTTGACAGAGATGGCGTGTTAACGAGTTCCTATGAAGCGAATTTCCCTAGAGCACATCTGCTCCAGGCTGACGTCGCAACTTTGTCGGGTTCCGACCTTCTCCGTTATGCCGGTGGCTCCATTGATGGAATCATAGGCGGCCCGCCCTGCCAGGGGTTTAGCGAAATTGGTTTGGCGGCGCCGGACGACCCACGGCGCGCGTTGCTTGGGCATTTCTTTCGATTGGTCTCGGAGGTCCGGCCGCGGTTCTTTTTGATGGAGAACGTCCGCGGTTTGGTCTTTGAGAAGAACCGCTCTGAATTAGAAGCGGCCCTTGCTCGGGTTCGTGAGCAATACACTCTTTTGGGCCCCACGAAGCTTGACGCCGCCGCTTTCGGCGCAGCAACGACGCGACCGCGGGTTTTTGTGGTTGGGTACGATCACCAGTTTATGGATCCCTTTTCAATCGACGACGTCAGAGCTTTTGGCAGGCCGCCGGCAAATGTCCTCGACGCGATCGGAGATTTGCAGGATGCCGTGACTGACGGCGTCTGTTTCAACGGGTTCGATTGGTGGCGCTATTCATCGCACGTCCCACCCTCTCTCTACGCCCGACGCCTTAGAGGCACACGCCGACTTTTCACCGGGCACCGACGTGTTCCCCACGCTCCCGCAATCGTTGAGCGTTTTGCAGCAGTGCCGCCCGGCGGAAGAGATCGGATCGGCCGCCACATCCGCCTCGACTGGAATAAGCAATGTCCGACCTTGCGTGCCGGTACCGGGCCAGATCGAGGATCGTTTCAGGCGGTCCGACCGCTTCATCCATCAGAGCCACGCGTGATCACCGTGCGCGAAGCGGCTCGCCTCCAAGGCTTCCCAGACCGCTTTCAATTTCACCCGACCGCGTGGCACAGCTTCCGCATGATTGGGAATAGTGTCTCACCGATTATCGCCGAGCGTGTGCTCAAGGCTATCCGCCTGCGCGCTGAAGCAGTGCCGTTGGCTGCGGAGTAACGTGGTTGACCGGTTAACAACGGAGGCTCGCTCCCGCCTGATGGCGGCGGTGAAGGGGCGCAACACAACCCCGGAGATGGCGGTGCGACGCCTTGCCCATGCGCTGGGCTACCGCTTCCGCTTGTGTCGCAAGGATCTGCCCGGCAGCCCAGACCTCGTCTTCTCATCACGGAGCAAGGTGATCTTCGTCCACGGCTGTTTCTGGCACCGGCATCCCGGCTGCCGCAAGGCGTCGACGCCTTCCACCCGCGTGGATTTCTGGCAAGCCAAGTTCGACCGTAACGTCGAGCGTGACCTGCGCAATGGGGTCCGGCTGATGGCTGCTGGCTGGGATGTTCTGGAAATCTGGGAATGCCAGACGCGGGATAGGGAGCGGCTCGCGGCGACACTGCAGGATTTTCTCGGGGCGCCCGGTATTCAAAACGGCAGCTGATCCGCCACCCCCGCCGGCACCGTCCCGAAGATCGCCAGCGTGACTGGCTCTCCGCCATCGTCGTAGTCCGGATCTAACACCGTGCGGGTGAAGGCGGCCGCGCCGATCGCCCGGCCGATCCGAACTTTTTCCTCGGCCACCTTGCATGCCTCCGCTGCTCCATTGCACTCGACGTAGCGGCCTTGAGCTAGTTTACCCTTCAATAGAACGAACAACTGCACACCGTGGGCGACGATTGGCTTCAAGGCCATTAAGGCGTTCCTCAGGACTTCGTTAGAGCCATCGAAACGCGGTATTAAGAACAAAGCAAGAACGCTCTGCGACGCCTGTGGATGAGTGTGGATAGACCGGTAGCGCAAATTCCCCGAAATGGGGTTGACTGAGTTCCCCGTTTTGGGGAGGATGGGTCATCAAAGCCGTCGGAGGCCCTGATGCTCACCGCCTACCTCGACCACCTCCAGCACGCCTCGGCGACCGCTCAGATCGCCGGCACCCTCCTGTCGGCTCTGTTGGTCGGCCTGGGGCCCTTCGCGGTCGCCGCCCTGATCGACCGCGTGCGGGTCGCCCGGCGCGTGTCGCAGGGAGCCCACTGACATGGCCGCCCCGCTCCCCCGCGGCACCCGCATCGGCCGCCCGCTCCCGAACGGCGCCCTCGTCTCCGGCGCGATCCTAGGCCCGGCTTTCGGCGAGGGCTTCTACTGCGCCGCGCTCAACGGCCCGGGCGGGACGGAGATCGTCTGCATCCACGTCGACGAGGTCCTGGTGGATCCGGTGTTCGCGGATCTCCGGACGGCGGCGGTGGCGCTGCGGGATCTTGATCGGCGGTCTGCGCCGGTCGTTCGGACGCGGCGTGCCGTGGGGGCGTTCTGATGCCCGCCCGGCAGCGCACCAACTTCTCCGGCAAGGTCCGGGGTCAGGCGTGGGATCGCGCTGGCGAGCGCTGCGAGGGCGTGCTCCCGAATGGGGAGCGCTGTGGCTGCGAGCTGCGCGCCGGCTTCTACGTCTTCGATCACATCCTGCCCGATGCGCTTGGCGGCCGCGCCACGCTCGAGAATTGCCAGGTGATCTGCCGCGACTGCGACAGACCCAAGACGGCCGCCGATCAGGGCGCCATCGCCGACAACCGCCGCCTCTTCCAGGCCCACAAGGGTCTGCGCGCGCCCCGCAAGCCGATGGCCTGCGGCCGCTTCAGCCCCGTTCGGCGCGGCATGGACGGCAATCGGTACGACCGCGCCACCGGCGCTTGCCTGTCCCGTCGCGGCTCGATCGACGTGAGGGATCTCTGATGGCGGCCGCCCCGATGTTCGGCGGCTTGCCGCTGGCCCATGCGCCGATCGCCTCGATCCCGGCGCTGACGCACTACAGCGACCGGGCAACCCCGCACGTCTACTCCGTCGGGCAGAACCCGCGGCCCCATTTCAAGCCGCTCGGCCTCTGGGTGTCGATCGACGCCGGGAGCGTCAGCTGGCCTGACTACATCGAGTCTTCGGACAGTTGGGCCCATCGGCTTCGCGTCATCCATGACGTACACCTCGCGCCCGACGCGCGGATCCTGCTGCTCGCCACTGTCGAAGACTTCGACGCTTTTGCCGGCCAGTACGGTCGCAGCGAGCGCACCGCGCCGCCCGGCTACCACTACTACATCGACTGGAAGGCGGTCGCCGAGGCTTACCAGGGCATCGTCATCGCGCCCTATCGGTACGACCGCCGGCTCGACGGCGGTCTCTGGTACTACGGCTGGGATTGCGCCTCGGGCTGTATCTGGGATGCAGACGCGATCGCGGCGATCACGGTGCGCTCGCCCGCTTCTGCGGGAGCCGTCGTATGAGCGCCCCCGCCCAGCGCCAGCCCGACTTCGGCACCTACCGCCTGGACCAGCTCGGCTTCTGCCAGTGCCGGTACCCGGGCGCGCTCGTCCGGGGCGAGCACCGCTTCTGCGGCCGCCCGACCGTGATGACCGACGCGAACAAGTACGGCTCCTGGTGCGACGAGCATCTGCCCGTGGTGTTCACGCCGCGGGCTGTCGTTGCTCGCCGCAAAGCGGGAGGCGCCTGACATGCCAGGTCGCCGCTTCACTCCCGAGCAGCACGAGCAGATGGCCGAGATGCGCGAGAAGGGCCGCACCTACGGCCAGATCGCGCTAGCGTTCGGCTGCTCGGAGTCGACCGCCTATTGGACGTGTCTGCGGCTCGGCGCCGATCGCCCGGGTTCCCGGCCGCTCCAGTCCCACGCCGCCGGGCCCGAGGTCGTTCTGCGCAACGGCCGCCCGGTCCGTCGCTACTCCGCCGAAGAGGATGCCCAGCTCCTCGCCCTAGCGGAGGAGGGCAGGGGCGACAGCGAGATCGGCCACATCATCGGCCGTCGGCCCAACTCGGTCCGTGCCCGGTTGGCGACCCTTGCCCGCCATGAAGCCCGGTCGGAGGCCGCCTGACATGCCCCACGCCAAGGAGCATCCGCTCGCTGGTCGCCGCGTCGTCCCCGACGCCCAGACCGGGGCTACCGTCTACGTCGTGGATTGGCTCGATCGCCTCCCCAACGCTGGCTACCTGCTACGCGCCGGCAATCCGGTCGGAGACGCCTTCCGCCGCCGCATCGCGGGCCTCGACCTGCACGTGTCGGGCGCCGTGCTCGCCCATGCCGCCCCCGGCGTCGCCCTCGTCCACCACGCCGAGCTGCCCGCCTACGACCCCGTCCCCGTGGGAGTGATCTCGTGAGCAACGCCATCGATCTCCTCGAGGAGGACGTGCGCGCTGGCGCCATCGCCTTCCTCTCCGAAATGGCCGGACGGGACCTCGCGGCCGCCGATCTCGCCGCCACCGAACCCGAGCGCTTCGACGACGCCGTAACCATGGCCCGCCGGATCCTCCAGGCGGTCGACGCCGCCCGGGCCGCCGCGCCTCCGACCCCGCGTCAGACCGGCCCGCTCAACGGCGCCGACGCCCAGGCCCTGCGCCTCGACCTCGGCGCCGATGCCGTCGTCATCACCGCCTGGATGCCCGGCGACGGCGCCGTCGACATCGCGCTCGCGGCCTCCGGCAATCGCACGCTCGCCCGCCGCTGCGCCTCGGCACCGGCCGAGGCCTTGGCGGCGGCGATCGCTGCGGCGCTCCCGGCCCTGTCCGCCGATCCCGCCCCGGAGACCTCCGCGTGACCCATCCCGCCGTGCTGAACCACGCCTTCATTGGCGAGCTAGAGAACACCGTCGCCGACTTCGCGGGCGGGCGCGCCACCTGCACGGTGACGCTGCCCGTCGAGGAACTGGCGGCCTTCAACGGGACCGTCGGCTTGCCGCCTCGGACCCAGGATCGCGGCCGACCCGGCGCCGCGTGCCGCCTGGTGCTCCTGCCGACGTACGGACCTTCGGACCCGGCGGAGCCCTGTGAGATTGCGATGGCGGCCGCGGCCGACGCGCTCATCCATCTGCTGCAGGCGAACCGGCTGGCCCGCTCTCCGCTCCGCGGCGGCGTTTGGGAGCGCCTGCAGCGCTTGGACGCCGTGCTGTCCGATCTCGGGATCGCGAGCGAGGCGCGTCGTGCCGACATCACCCGTGCGCCAGGAGGCAGCTTGTGATAAGCGCCACCGCATCCCGCTCCGCCGAGCTCCTGACCCAGATCGCGGCGACGCTGAATGTCCCCGTCGACACCTTCCTGGCGCCGATGGGGGCCACCAAGCCTGCAGCTGCGGCGCTCACACCCCACCGCCAGGTCCTGACGGCCGCCCTCGACGCCGCGCGCCGGGATCTCCCGCCCCGCGATCCCGGCGACGTCGCAGCGATGATGCTGCACATGGGGATCGACGCCCAGGAAGCGATCCTGCTGGGCGTCGCCGACATGCTCGACCACGGAGTTGCCGGCGGAGAGATCCGGGAGGCCATCGCGGCCGCTCTTGGCAATGCCGTCCTGGCGCACGCGATGTCGTTCATGGCCGGCGATCGCACCGCAGCCGCGGCCGAGGCCACCGCGCTGATGATCGGCATCTCCAGCTTCCTTCGGGATGCCTTCGGCCGGGCGGATCTCGACCGCTTCGTCACGCGCTCGGCGGCGCCGGCGCGGATGGGGCAAGCCTGATGGGCTGGCCCGCGTGCGACCAACGTCGGCACCCGGTCTCCGGCGTGCCCTACGCCGTACTGCGAGAGCGCGCCCGGGCCATGCGCCTGGAGATCGGCGCGAGTTTGGACGCGATCGCGGCCGAGCTCGGCGTGACGACGGCCGCCGTTTCCAAGTGGGTCAGCGATCTGCCGGAGCACGCGGCGATCGTCGAAGCCAACCACCAGGCCCGCGCCGAGCGCCGGCGCCTCTATCCGGTCGGGACCCGCCCCTACGTCACGAAGCTGATCCGTGCCGGCATCGCGCCGGCCGAGCGCATCCGCCTCGCGCAGGAGGCGGCGCGATGACCGGCCGCTCTGCGCCCCTCGCCCTCGCCATGGCGCTCCTCGTCCTGTCGATCGTCGTCGCGATCATCCTCATCCCCTGGCTGGACGAGATGCTGAACCGGGCGATCGCGCGGAAGGCAGCGGCAGAAGGGGCGGCCAACGACAACGCCAGGGCTGCGGCCCGTGAGGCCGAGAGGCGGATCGGATGACGGCTCGCGCCAGCAAGCCCCTCCCGCCCCCGACCATGCGCGAGCGCGCTGCCGCAGCGATCGCCGCCCGTGCGCTGCGCGCCGCCATCGCCGATCCCTCCACCATGGTCGAGCGCCACGTCGTGCACGCCGATCTGCCCCGGCCCCGTCGCGGAGAATGGTGGGAGACCTGGACCAACCTGCCCGGTTTCATCCGGGTCAACGGGCGCCGTGGCTACTACCGGCACGCCTGCCTGCCCGGCTGGACGTACGCCCGCGCCGAGATCGTGCCGGAGATGATCCCGGACCTGGAGCTCCTGGCCGAGCGCGGCGTGCGGCCGACCGAAGCTACCAGCGGGCAGGCGGCATGAGCGCGTCGAGCAAGCACCACCGGTCCACCCCGACCGAAGTCATCTACTCGCTCTGGCTGACCTTCAGCCAAGACGGGAACGTCCGCCTCAATCGCGAGTCGCCGCGCCTATCGCCTGACGAGCGCGCCATGCGCGTCGAGGTCCGGCTCCCGAAGGCGCTGTGGAACATCCCGCAGCTGTCGGCCGAGATCACGGTCCCGGATCCGGGCCAGCCCGGCGCGATCGCCGCCCGCATCGAGCAGTTCGCCGAGCAGCTGAAGACAGCCGTCGGCTGCAACGTGGTGCTGACCGTGAAGCCCACCGAGGAGCAGCGTTGATGGCTGGGAAGAAGCGCCCCTACGACATCGCCGACCTGGACTACCAGGCGCAGCAGCGCATCGAGGCGATGAAGAGCCAGCTGATCATCGCCCTGGTCAACCGCCTCGGCGGATCCCTGGAGATGCCCGTCGAAGAGGTCGACGGCACGGGCGCGTTCGTCCTGCTCATGGGCGCGGACGACACTGCGAAGACCTTCTCGTTCCGGGTCGAGCGGAAGGAGCGGTGAGTGTGACCGGGTCAAGCATCCTGACGCGCGAGATGATCAAGGCGGCGACTGACACCGGCACGCAGATCGCGTCACTGAAGGACACGTCCTTCAGGGGCCATCGACCGTCCGGCGTCGAGCAAGACGCGAACCTTGCGCATCGCATGCCGAACGATGTCGGGGCGTGCCACGTCGTTCGAGTGCTCAGCGGCGAAACTGTCCAGCGCTTCCGTGATTTGATCCTCGATTGCGTCCATCAGGGCGAGACCGTCCGATCCCTCAAGACGCAGATGAGCCCCGGCGAGCGTCAGGAAGGCTGCGCTGGCGAGAAGAAACGCCACGCCATTCGCCTCCTGCGCCGCGGCAGTGGTTGCCTCACCACAGCTTGCAACGTCGTCAGGGCGTTCCGTGATCATCAGTGTGCGCTCCTAAATTCAATCGAGCGCACGTATGACTTAGTCTCCGGAAGATACGCAGGTGTGAATACTGCGCAATATTCGCGATTTCTTTCTGCCTATACAATACAGAGGTGTATGTTGGCCCTCAGTATGCATCTTAGGGTTGTCTTGGCGGATGTATCGATCCGGGATCCGATCGTAGCAACGGGAGGCGCCCGTGGCTGAGGTCAGCAAGTCCCCGTGCGAGTCCGGCCGCACTATGCGGATCATGCTCAGCACAGCGATGCAGGACCAAGTGCGCAAAGCCCCGCGCACCGTCGTGGTGGACCGGGTGCCGTGGGAGCTATTCAACGAGCAGTCCGCACGCGCCAGGTGCCAGAGCAACCACGACCAGACGATCGAGCGGATCTCGGAGCGCGGCGGCTTCGATGCCACGGAGGCCGTCGGAGTCCTGAGCGGCCTCACCTGGTCAGAGCTCAGCCTCATCCGTGAGGATCACGCGCACCGCATCCTCTCCCAGATGGTGCACCTGTTCCGCCGCGGCGTGCTCACCGGCCGGCTTTCGGTGGATGGAGCAGCCCTTTGAAGGCGACCTCCGTCCCGATCGGGGTCGCCGAGGTCGCCGACGGCTTCTTGTTGGGCCTGCCCCGGCAGTTCTGGCTGGCGGTCGGCCTGCGCAAGACGTTCCCGCGCATGCGGGCCGCACCCCAGGCCTGGACGTACCTGGTGCCGCCCGGTCGGAACGTCGCAGCGCGGATCGAGGGCTGGATCGCCGAGGTCGAGCTGCAGGTGCGGGCCGAGGCGCGCCGCCGGTCGTGGACTGCGACCGACGCCGAATGGACCGGCGCCGGCGAGCCCGAGGCGCCCCGCCCCGTATCGGCCGAGCCGGCGATCGTCGTCCTGCCCAAGAAGCGGACCGCAAAGCCGGTGCTGCAGCTGCTCGCCGAGCTCGCCGCCGGTGCGGTGATGGTGTCGACCGTCAGCCCGGACGGCGTTCGCGGCTACCGCTTGGCGCCGTCCGGCCGGCGCGTGCGCACGACGGCGGCCGAGCGCGCGATCGCCCTGCGCTTGATCGCGCCGGGCAACGACGGCCTGTTCGGGCCGGAGTGGTCGCAGACCTGGCGTGCGCCGACGCCTGAAGAGATCGCTTTAGCCGAGCCGCGGCCGGGAAAAACCAAGGTGAAAACCAAGACCGCAGCCAAGCGTCGAGCCCCCCCCGAGGGCTCAGCATCATCCGTCACCCGTCCCCTGTAGCGCCTGAGGAGGTTCGCAGATGCCAGCCCCGTCCCTCGTCCACGCCGCCCGCAAAGCTCCCGACGCGAACCGTCACATCTTCCGTATGGCCCGCATCATGTCCGAGCGGAAGAACGGTCCAGAGGGCGCGTGCACGGCCGTTCACTTATTCCAGGCCGGCTACACCGAAGCCCAGGTCCACGCCTACCGTGATCCGGCCCGTGCGCTCCTGCAGGGCCTGCCGCTGACGGGAGATCCGCCCGGCCGGCGCGAGGCCGAGGCGGCGGTCGAGGCGATCCGGGAGATCCGCTTCGTGCGCGCTGCCGATCGCTTCCTGGCGCAGCGGGCGTGGGCGCCGCCGGTCGTGAGCGAGTCGACCGACCTCGGGGTGGCGCCGTGAAGACGCGCCTCCTCGTCCTGGAGCCCGCCGGCGATCCGCTCGTACGTGTCGTCGACATGGCCGGCGAGCCGGGCCTCGCCGAGCTGCGCGACGTGCTGGAGCCGATCCTCGGCGGACGGCCGGAGCACGTGGCCGTCCTCCACGAGGGACGGCGCGCCGACATGTTCGTCCACGAGGGCGGGCATGGCGAAGGCCTGCTGCGCAACGACGCCGCCACCGCGATCTACCGCGCCTCCTGGATGGAGAGGCACCCGTCCGATGACCCTGAAACGCAACCCTGGATCGCCGGCCCCGCCGTCGTCTTCGGCCGCACCGTGTGGAGCTGAAGCGCCATGGCCTGCGACTGCATCACCGAGTTGAACGCCGCCCTGGCGGATCGGAACACCAAGATCCAGCCGACCATCGTCTTCGGCACATCGGAGCGGCCGGGCTTCACGACCGTGACGATCGTCACGGAGAAGATCGCCCCGCGCGGCAAGCGAGGGGTCGTGCCGCTCCCGAGCTTCTGCCCGTTCTGCGGAGAGCCGTACGAGTTCACGGCCACGGACGCCGATGCTGGGGGTTCGGTCGGGCAGGTGGCGGCATGACCGCGGGCCTGTCCACATCGGGCGACGTCTCTTCTACCGAGGGCGTGGCCGCCGACGAACTGAAGCAGTTCATCGAGCGCCTGGAGCGCCTTGAAGAGGAGAAGGCCGGCATCATGGGCGACATCAAGGAGGTGTTCGCCGAGCTGAAGGGCCGCGGCTTCGACGCGAAGGCCGTGCGCACGATCATCCGGATCCGCAAGCAGGACCACAGCGAACGCCAGGAGCAGGACGCGATCCTGGAGCTGTACCTGCAAGCGCTGGGCATGGCGTAGCGATGGCCGCTGCCCCGCCCCCGATCGCCCTCGACGATCTCGACCGCGAGGAGCTGCTGCAGCTGCTCAAGGAACAGCTGTCTTTCGGCTTGCGCGCCGCTGATCTATGGGGCGCGCGGTGGGCCGTGCTTTCCCGACGCGCTTTGGATGCGCGAGAGCGGGAGCTGGAGGCCTTCACGGACTACGTCGCGGCCTGCGCGCCGATCGAGTTGTCGTCGCTCTCCTCGACCTTCGTCGATCCATTCGCCGTGCGCGAGGCGAAGCGCGTCGATCAACAGCGCCTCGATCGTGCCGCCAAGCGCATCGAGGCAGCCCGGGATCGTGCCTGGGCCGCCCTGCAAGCCAGCTACGGAAGGACCGCTGCATGACCGCAATCCGCCTCGTTCCACCCGATGGCGCCGACTGGACGATCGACGCGGTACCGACGTCCGACGGCGTCGAGCTCGCGATCGCCTTCACGCTCCAGGGCAAGCCCATTACCGCCCGCTTCGTCATGGATCGTCCGGAGGCGCGCACGCTCGCTGCCGGCATTCTGAAGGCCGCCGGCGACGGCACGATGCGCACCTTCCCGAAGCCGGTCGAGGTCGCCGATGGCTGAGGAGACCGCGATCCTTCAGGTCTACGTCACCTCACACATCCTGGCCGATGGCGTGATCGAGGCCGTCTGGGCCGAGGTCACGGGCGCCTGCTGCCGGATCAGCGAGGTCGGCGAGTACCGTTACTTGGCCGGGGAGGGGGCCAACTGGCATCGCACCCGGTGGGCGGCCGAGAACTACGCCCGGCAACGTCAGGCCGAGTACCTGCGGCAGCTGCGCTCCGAGATCGAGCGGATCGAGGGTTATCGCTTCGGGAGGCCGGGAAGGTGATCAAGCCCCGCACGACGCGATCCGCCCGTCCGGCCCTGACCTTCGACGATCTACCGCTGTTCGCAGCCGACCGCGACATCGCCGAGGCCGTCGTCGGCCCGGACGAGGACGACAAGCGCAAGTGGTGCGCGAGCGTGGCGAGCCTGGAGGCCTGCGGCTTCCCCCGGCAGACCGCTCTCTATGGCAAGCGCTACACGCCGGCCGTTCGAGCTTTCTATGATCGGCAGTATGGTCCTGCAGCGAAAGCACCTGCCGACTCGGGGGCGCATCAGGAAGCGGTGGGATGGACAAGCCCTCGATCAAGGCGCCGGGCCTGAAGTTTCGGCCGCGCAGTGGAAGCTGGGCGGCGTACTGGGTCCCGTCGCCAGAGGCCGTCCGCCGGGGCTACCCGAGCGGGTCCGCCACCCTCACGCAGTACATCGCCGCGCCCGAGATGCTCGTCGACGCCTGCAGCCGCCTGCAGAGCGACATGCTGGCCTGGCTCGATGGTCTACGGCGAGATCCGCTCGCCTTCGACGGGACCATCGGCGGCGTGCTCCGGATCTACCAGAAGCACGAGGACTCGCCTTTCCACGCGCTGAAGCCCGGTTCGCGCAAGCCGTACGTCGTCTACCTGCGCCTGCTGGAGCAGGAGGTCGGCGATCATCGCATCGAGGGGCTGACGGGGCTTCAGGTGAAGCGCTGGCACGCCGGTTGGGCGCAGGAAGGCGCCCGGCCCGCAGCGGCGAAGATGCGGATAGCGGTGCTGAAGGCGGCGCTCACGTTCTGCATCGTCGCCGGTCACCGCAGCTGCCGGGCGCTGCGCGATGACATCTCGGAGCTGCGCTTGCCCGCCATCCGCTCCCGGAGCCTCGTGGCGACCGCCGACCAGGTGCGCCAGGCGATCGCCGCAGCCCACGCGCTCGGCCGCCCCTCGCTGGCGCTCTGCTATGCCGTTCAGTTCGAGACCGCGCTCCGCCAGTGGGACGCGGCCGGGCAATGGTACCCGATCGAGGACGCGATCCTCTGCCCAGTCGTCCATGGCAGGCACAAATGGGCCGGCCTGGAGTGGCGCCACATCAGCGAGGATCTGGTGCTGCGTTACGTGCCCTCGAAGACGAAGGAGAAGACGGGCGTCGAGGTCGTCATCGACCTGCGGCTCTGCCCGATGGTGCTCGACGAGCTCGCGCGAGTGCCGGGCGACGCGCGCTCCGGACCGCTGATCGTCAACGAGGTCACTGGCCTGCCGTACACCGACCCCCAGTTCAACTGGACCTGGAAGAAGGTGCGTCTCCAGGCCGGGCTGCCGACGGAGCTGTGGAGCCGAGATCTCCGTGCCTCTGCGGTGACCGAGGGCCGGGGAGGGGGCGCCCAGACGGACGACGCGGCGAAGGTTGCCGGTCACACCCGCCCGAGGACCACCGCCGACATCTACGACCGGGAGCGCCTCGAAGCGCACCGCCGGTTCGCCACGGCTCGCCTCGGCCGACGGGGTCCGAAGCCGGCAGTTTGAACGGTCCAGGAACAGCGCGAGGAACGACCGAGGAATGCCTTAAAAAAACGTAAACAAATCAGTACCTTGAAAATCACACGGTTAACCGCCCTTTAACCCTACCCTCGCATCGTCGATCCCAGGACGGACAGGAGATCGAACGCATGCAGATCAGCGAGCAGCACGTGCGCGAATGCGCCTATTACATCTGGGAGAACGAGGGCCGGATTCACGGTCACGCGGTCGCCCACTGGATCCGCGCCGAGGCCGAGCTGCGCGCCGGCGTGGTGCTGGCCGACGGCCAGGCCGCCGAAGCCCAGCCGGTCGCCGCGAAGGCCGCCAAGGTTTCGGCTCCGAAGGCTGCTGCGCCGAAGGCCGCCGCCAAGACTGCTGCCCCGAAGGCTCCGGCCAAGGCCGCTGCCGCCAAGACCGTGACCCCCAAGGTCGCCCTCGCCAAGCCGGCCGCCGCGAAGACCGCCAAGGCCTCGAAGGCCGCCGTCACGGCCGGCCTCGCCGCCAAAGCCAAGCCGGCCCGCGCCCCGGCCTCGATGCACTGAGCCGACGGCGTCCTCGGGCGCCATCCCGGCTGGTTTCAGGAGCCCGTCCCCTCACCGGGGGCGGGCTCCTGCCGTTTCGGAGCCGCGCGCAGCAGGAACAGGCCGCGCCCGCCATCGTTGTCCGCCCTGACGCGTACGCCGTGCGCCACAAGGAGGCCCGTGATGCGCGCCGTGATCTTCGACATTGATGGGACGCTGCTCGACAGCGTCGACCTGCACGCCCGCGCCTGGGTGGAGGCGTTTGCGCATTTCGGCGTCGAGACCGACGAGGCCAAGGTCCGCAGCCAGATCGGCAAGGGCGGCGACGAGCTGATGCCGGTGTTCCTGCCGAAGGAGCGCATCGCGCGCGAGGGCAAGGAGATCGAGAGCTTCCGCTCCGAGCTGTTCAAGACAAAGTACCTGTCCAAGGTCCGGCCGTTCCCGGTGGTCCGGCCGCTGTTCGATCGGATCCGCGAAGCGGGCCTGAAGATCGCCCTGGCTTCCTCAGGTAAAGGCCCCGAGGTCGAGCGCTATCAGGAGATTCTGGGCATCGCCGATCTGGTCGATGTCGTCACCAGCTCGGACGACGCCGATCGCTCGAAGCCGCATCCCGACATCTTCGAAGCCGCAGTGAAGAAGCTGGAAGGTCTCGACAAGAACCAGATGATCGTCATCGGCGACACGCCCTACGACGCCGAAGCGGCGTCAAAAGCAGGCCTGCGCACCATCGGCATGCTCTGCGGCGGCTTTCCGGAGGCCGACCTGTCGGCGGCGGGCTGCATCGCCATCTACCGCGATCCGCAGGATCTGCTCGACGGATTCGATCAATCACCGCTGGCGACAAGCTGACGGACCGCAAAAGCAAGCCCTTTCGGAGGCCAGCCCCGCGTCCTCCACGGTTTCCCGCAGGCCGTGTTGCAGCGCGGTAACGGTGCATGATGCCGGCTACGTAAAAACGCGAATGGGGCTGGCGCGGGGCGGCGGGAAGGCGTAGCCACCCGCCCGCCAACTGGAACGTCTCAAAGCACGAGCGCCGCGCATGCCCCAGACTCATCAGGCCAGCCCCGCACCGCGCTTCGTGCCGGCGGCCAAACCCCTGCCGGACCAGATCGCCGAGGCGATCGAGTGCCGGTCGACCCCGCTCAGCCATCTGCTGCGGCTGATGGCGGCGCTGAACGCGGAGGGCGGCAACGAGGCGCTCCGCCACAAGCTGCGCGCCCGAATCGGCGCCCCGCTGAACTCCTGAGCGCGCAAGACCGGCGGCGCGTCAGCGTCGCCGATGCCGGTGATGCGTCCGCTTCCCGGTAGGCTTCCGCGGTGATGCCGCGGCCTGCGTCGTCCGAGCCATACAAGCGAAATAGATCTGCCGGCCGATATCCTCGAGTTCCAGTCCGTTGGGATTAGGCGCGGAAAAAACCTTGGCGCGGGCCTCGTTCCGGCAGGCCGCGTCCTCCGGGCTCCGGATCGGCGGCTCGGCCCGGGCCGGCATGATTCCGAGTGACGCCGTGAGGATTACAGCCGACACCAATGCGGGGATCCGCGTCCTGGCCTGGATACTCAACATACCGGGGCGTATTCCTCTTGGGACCGAGCCGCCGAGATAGTGCGCATCGCCCCTGCCGTGAAGCTTCGTCAGACTGCTGGCCCGTGCCGGAATGCGGCCTCGCTCGGCTCTCACAGCCTCACGGCGCGACCCAGAGGCAGCGGCCGGCACCCGTGATCGTCATGCATTCATAGGGAGCGCCGCCGATCAGCGCCCGCTGCTCCACCGGACCGATATCGGCCTTCGGGACTTGGCGGCATCCGGCTTCCGGCGTGTCGCGGGCCGGCCCGGTCGCGGCATCGATCCGGCGCGCGGCGATCAGCGTGTCGCAGGCGGTGACGGTGGTGCGATCCTGCGCCGAGGCATGGCCCGATCCCAGGCAAACGAGCGCCAGCGCTGCCAGCAGGATTCGTGACCACATCGCTTCCTCGCCGTTCACGTCGCCGTCTTGAAGGACAACCGGGCACACCGCGCCTCGTACAAGATAGCGGCAGCTCTCAACCCGCATCGGTCGGGGAGGGTTGCGCAGCGGTGTGTCGAGCGTAGTCCGATTTCGAGAGGCACCTGCGCCTTCGGATCGAAGGATCGATACCCCTCCGAACGACAACGCCGCCCGCCTCGGGGGGCGGACGGCGTTCGAGCGCTCGATGGATGCGCGCCGGCGCCGGCGCGGCGCCTCAGCGCTTGGCTTTGGCCTTGCGGGCGGCGTAGCGGGCGTCGCGCTGCGCCTTCTTCAATGCGAGTTCGGCAGACTTGCGCTCTTGCGCGGCAGCGAGTTCGGCGGCTTCGCGGGCGAGGCGCGCAGTGAGTTCGGCCTCCTCGCGCAGACGCTTCTCCTCGGCGGCCTTCCGCTCGGCGGCAATCCGGGCGGTCTCACGCTCGCGGGCGCGCTCTTCACGGGCCTGGGCGATGGCGGCCCGGGCCTGGGCCTTGGCGATCACTTCGGGATCGTCGGCCGGCGGGCGGGCCTTGAACTTGGCCAGCAGGGCGGCCTTGGCGCTCTGCGAATGCTGGCGGCGATCGTCGAAATTCCGGTAGTCGAATGCGCTCATCTGACCTTTCTCGGTTGGGTACGTCACGCGTTTCGCGGGGACGACCGGCGACGCCGGCCACGTACGGAGACTACGGGTTCCAGGACCGTCCCCGGGCCCTGGAACCGCACCGATCCATCGGCAATACCGATGGTCCGACCCGAGCGCTCGGATCACGCAAAAGCGCTCGGGTCGGACCATGTCTGATAAAAACGGGACAGCCCTTAGACCCAGCCGGCCCCAAGACGCAATCGTGTCTGCATGCTGAGGTGGCCGCCAAGGCGACAATCCACGGCGACTCTGTAAAAGATTTGCCCGACGATGCCGAAAAACCTCAAACCGACGATGGGACGCGGCGATCTCGAACCGCGTTTCGCCGGCTGCCGGGTGGGCCGAGCCGCAGGCTCGATCGAATGCGCAAGAGTTAGGTCGCGCCTTTCGGGACGGCAAGACCGGCGGTGCGGCACCGACGCCGCATCGTCTCTTCGCCGGGATGTCGGCATCCCGAACCGATGGAGCCTCAATGCGCACGATCACGATCGCCGAGATCACCACGGAGGCTTTCGCGCCCTACGGCGACCTTTTGCACGCGCCGGCGACGCCGCCGCGCCAGGACCAAGCCGGGACGATGCAGAACAGCCGACCGACGGCACGCGCCAACCTCGCGCTGATCCAGAGCGAACCGATGGACCGGCTGATGCCTCTGCGCCGCCTGGAGCGGCACCCGCATTCCAGCCAAGCCTTCCTGCCGCTCTCGGTCGAGGCCTACGTGGTGGTCGTCGCCCCGGATCGCGACGGCAGTCCCGACGAAGCCAAGATCCAGGCGTTCCGGGTTCCGGGCCATGCCGGCATCAATTACCGCGCCGGCGCTTGGCACGCGCACATGATGACTCTGCAAGCGCCAGGCACCTTTGCGATGCTCGTCCACGAGGATGGCACCGAGGTGGATTGTGTTTTCGCGTCAATCGAGCCGCTGACGGTCGCTCTCCCGAGAACTGCTCAAGAAAGCGGCAGGCGTGTCCACGATCTGGAATCGCTCCGATGAGCCGAGGACTCTGCTCAGGGATTGAGCATCGCGGATCCGGTGATGCGTCGGGCCGCGGAGGAGATCCGGCACGATGCCTGCAACCCGGAACAAGAGCTGGCTGCCCGGATGGCCGGCGCGAGGAATGCGATGCCTGAGACGCCCCCGCCCTTCGACCCGGATGCCTACACAGCGGTGACGGCGCCGTTGCTCGGCCTCGACATCGATCCGGCCTGGATGCAGCCGATTACCGCGAACCTCCGCGTCCTCGCCGCAGCGGCCGAGCTCGTGGCAGGCTTCCCGCTCCCCGATGAAGTCGAGGCGGCGCCGAGGTTCGAGGCATGAGCGTGCCGGCCACCTCCGATGCCGTGACGATCGCCGCCGCGATCACCGAGGGCCGTGCGAGCGCCCGCGAGACCATGGCATCCGCGCTCGACCGCATCGCCCGGATCGACGGGCGCGTCGGCGCCTTCACGGACGTGCTGAGCGAGCGCGCGCTCGCCCGGGCCGAGGCACTCGACGCCGCCATCGCCCGCGGCGAGGCCGTCGGCCCGCTCGCCGGCGTGCCCTTCGCGGTCAAGAACCTGATCGACGTCGCCAGCCTGCCGACCCTGGCCGGCTCGAAGATCAACCGGGACCGCCCGCCGGCCGGCCGCGACGGCGCCGTGGTGCGGCGCCTGGAGGCCGCCGGTGCCATCCTGGTCGGTGCGCTCAACATGGGCGAGTACGCCTACGACTTCACCGGCGAGAACGTCCACGACGGCGACGCCCACAATCCTCACGCCCTCGACCACATGACCGGCGGCTCCTCCGGGGGCTCCGGCGCAGCTCTGGCGGCCGGGCTGGTGCCGCTGACGCTCGGCTCCGACACCAACGGCTCGATCCGGGTGCCGTCGGCCTTCTGCGGCTGCTTCGGGATGAAGCCGACCTACGGGCGGATCAGCCGGGCCGGCAGCTTCCCGTTCGTCGGCAGCCTCGACCATCTCGGGCCGATGGCCCGGAGCGTGACCGACCTCGCCCTGGCCTATGACGCGATGCAAGGCCCCGACCTCGAGGATCCGGTCGCCACCACCCGGGCGCCCGAGCCCGCTCTTCCCAGCCTCGAAACCGGGATCGGCGGCCTGCGCATCGCGGTGGCGGGGGGCTACTTCGCCCGCGGCGGCGACCCGGAGGCGTTTACGGCCGTCGCCCGCGTCGCCGACGCGCTCGGCGCGAGCCGCACGGTCGAACTCCCGGAGGCCCATCGCGCCCGGGCCGCAGCCTATCTGATCACCGCCGCCGAGGGCGCGGCGCTTCACCTCGACCGCCTGCGCACCCGGCCGCGGGATTTCGACCCGGCGGTGCGGGACCGGCTGATCGCCGGAGCGATGATCCCGGCGCCCTTCGTCGAGCGCGCCCAGCGCTTCCGACGCTGGTACCGGGACGCGGTGCTGGAGCTGTTCGACGGCGTCGACGTGATCCTGGCCCCAGCGACGCCCTGCCGGGCGCCCAAGGGCGGCCAGACGCACTTCGTCCTCGACGGCGTGACCTTGCCGGTGCGGGCCAATATCGGCCTGTTCACCCAGCCGATCTCGTTCATCGGCCTGCCGGTGGTGGCCGTGCCGGTGCGGCTCGATGCCGGGCTGCCGCTCGGCGTCCAAGTGATCGCCGCCCCCTGGCGCGAGGATCTGGCCCTGCGCGTGGCGCGCCAGCTCGAGCGGGACGGAATCTGCACGGCCCCCGTGGCGGAGATCGCCTGATGGTCATCGACGATCCCACCGTGAGGGCCGAGGTCGAGGCCGCGTTCCGGGCCTACGAGATCGCGCTGACCACCAACGATGTCGCCACCCTGGAGGCCCTGTTCCGGGACGATCCCAGGACCATCCGGTACGGCGCTGGGGAGAACCTCTACGGCATGGACGCGATCCGGGCGTTTCGGCGCGCCCGCTCGCCCGTGGGCCTGGAACGGGTGCTGGCCCAGACGGTGATCACCACCTACGGGCGCGACTTCGCGACCGCGATGACCCTGTTCACCCGTGACAATGCCCCCGGCAAGACCGGCCGCCAAAGCCAGACCTGGGTGCGTTTTCCGGAGGGCTGGCGGGTGGTGGCCGCGCATGTGAGCGTCATCGAGACCGCCTAGCGGCGGGGGGGGGGGCGTGCATGGACCGGGACCGGTTGGCCGCGGGCTTGCATACGGTCGAGCGTATTCCGGGCCCGCCCTCCCGGACCAACGCGAGTACCCGAACCGATATGCTGTCTCGTCTGAAAACCTTTGGCGCCCGTGCGGCGCTGGCCGGCGCCCTCGCGCTCTCTGCAAGCACCGCCGCTCTCGCGCAGGGCACGCTGCGAATCGGCATGACCGCATCCGACATCCCGCTGACCACCGGCCAGACCGACAATGGCGGCGAGGGCATGCGGTTTCTGGGCTATACGGTCTATGACGGGCTGATCAATTGGGACCTGTCGAGCGCCGAGCTGGCTTCCGACCTCGTGCCCGGCCTCGCCACCAGCTGGGCGGTCGACGCCACCGACAAGACCAAGTGGACCTTCAAGCTCCGGCCGGGGGTGAAATTCCACGACGGCTCCGATTTCACCGCCGACGCGGTGGTGTGGAACCTCGACAAGCTGCTGAAGTCGGACGCGCCGCAATACGACCCGCGCCAGTCCGCACAGGGCAAGACCCGGATCCCGGCGGTCGCCTCCTACAAGGCGGTCGACCCGCAGACGGTCGAGATCATCACCAAGGCCCCCGACGCGACGCTGCCCTACCAGATCGCCTGGATCATGATGTCCTCTCCGGCGCAGTGGGAGAAGGTCGGCAAGTCCTGGGACGCCTTCGCCAAGCAGCCGTCCGGCACCGGACCATGGAAGCTGACCCTGTTCGCCCCGCGCGAGCGCGCCGAGATGGTGCCGTTCAAGGAATACTGGGACACGAACCGGGTGCCGAAGCTCGATAAGCTCGTGCTGGTGCCGCTGCCCGAGGCCAACGCCCGGGTCGCGGCGCTCCGCTCCGGCCAGGTCGACTGGATCGAGGCCCCCGCGCCGGACGCCGTGGCCTCGCTGAAGGGCGCCGGCTTCACCATCGTGACCAACGCCTATCCGCATAACTGGACCTGGCACCTGTCCCGGGTCGAAGGCTCGCCCTGGAACGATATCCGGGTGCGCAAGGCCGCCAACCTCGCCATCGACCGCGACGGCCTGAAGGAGCTGCTCGGCGGCCTCGCGATCCCCGCCAAGGGCTTCATGCCCCCCGGCCACCAATGGTTCGGCCACCCGAGCTTCGACGTGAAATTCGATCCGGACGCCGCCAAGAAGCTGATGGCCGAGGCCGGCTACAGCCCGGCCAAGCCCCTGAAGCTGAAGGTCGCGATCTCGGCCTCGGGCTCGGGCCAGATGCAGCCGCTGCCGATGAACGAGTTCGTCCAGCAGAACCTCGCCGACGTGGGCATCCAGGTCGATTACGAGGTGGTCGAGTGGAACACGCTGATCAACATCTGGCGGGCCGGGGCAAAGGCCGACATCTCCCGCGGCGTCTCGGCGATCAATTACTCGTACTTCATCCAGGACCCATTCACCGGGTTCATCCGCCACCTCCAGAGCAACTTCGCCCCGCCGAACGGCACGAACTGGGGCTATTACAACGATCCGGCGATGGACAAGCTGTTCGACCAGGTCCGCACCACCTTCGACAAGCCCGAGCAGACGAAGGTCCTGGAGAAGGTCCACGAGAAGTTCGTGGACGACGCGCTGTTCATCATGATCACGCACGATGTGAACCCGCGGGCGATGAGCCCGAAGGTGAAGGGTTTCGTTCAGGCCCAGAACTGGTTCCAGGACTTTTCGAAGATCACCATCGCGACGGCGGGGCGGTGATTAAAGCAGGGCCGGTCTCCGTACCTTCACGGCTACGGGCGGCCCCCGTGTGAGGCACAAGCGCTGTTGCAAGTCGCAACGCGCTCCCTCTCCCGAGCGGGAGAGGGTCGCGGTGAGGGATCGGGTCCTTCCGGAGAGGTCGCACCCCTCACCCTGTCCCTCTCCCGCACGGGAGAGGGGACCCGCGCCTTTTCCAGTCTGCGGCAGGGCTGCGGCTGCGAACGAAACCTGTGTTGCCCGTAGCCCCTGCGGGGGAACACGTCCGACTGGAACGCGACATCGGGGCCCGTGATGCTGATCTACATCCTCAAACGCCTGGTCTACGTCACGCCGGTGGCGTTCGGCGTCAGCCTGGTCTGCTTCCTGCTGGTCCATCTCGCGCCGGGCGATGCCTTGAGCGCGGTGCTGCCGGCGGATGCGACCCAGGAGACCATCAACGAGATGAAGGCCGCCTACGGCTTCGATAAGCCGTTGCCGGTCCAGTACCTGATCTGGCTGTGGCACGTGCTCCACGGCGATCTCGGCACCTCCATCGCCACCGGCCGGCCGGTGCTGGGCGAGGTCAGCCGCGCGGTGGTCAACTCGCTGATCCTGGCCTCCGTGGCGACCCTGCTGGGCTTCACCTTCGGGACGCTGTTCGGCTTCGTGGCCGGCTACCACCGCAACTCGGTGGCCGACCGGGCCGCCTCGGCGCTCTCCGTCTTCGGCGTGAGCGTGCCGCATTACTGGCTCGGCATGGTGCTGGTGATCGTGTTCTCGGCCACCCTCGGCTGGCTGCCGCCCACCGGCGCCGGGCCCGACGGCTCCGGCAACTGGCGGCCCGATTTCGACCATCTGCGTTACCTGATCCTGCCGGCGGTGACGATGTCGGTGATCCCCACCGGCATCATCGCCCGCACGGTTCGCGCCCTGGTGGCCGACATCCTGTCCCAGGACTTCGTCGAGGCCCTGCGCGCCAAGGGCATGGACGAGTTCGGCGTGTTCAAGCACGTGGTGCGCAACGCCGCCCCGACCGCTTTGGCGATCATGGGCCTCCAGCTCGGCTACCTGCTCGGCGGCTCGATCCTCGTCGAGACCGTGTTCGCTTGGCCGGGCACCGGCTTCCTCCTCAACGCCGCGATCTTCCAGCGCGACCTGCCCCTGCTCCAGGGCTCGATCCTGGTGCTGGCGATGTTCTTCGTGGTCCTGAACCTGCTGGTGGACGTGATGCAGACCGCCCTCGACCCGCGCATCGAACGCGCCTGACCCGGAGGCCGATGATGACCGCACCGATCACCGCAGCCTCCATGGCCCTCGACGGCGGCGTGCTCTCCACCGGAGACGCCGCTCCGGAGGCCGCCTTCGTCCCGTCCCGGGGGTTCTGGGGCCATGTAGGACACCGCCTGGTGCGCGATCCCGTGGCCATGGGCGCCGGGGCCGTGATCCTGCTCGTGGTCCTGATCGCGATCCTGTCGCCCTGGATCACACCGATGGACCCGTACAAGGGGTCGATGCTGCGCCGCCTCAAGCATGTCGGCGACGCCACCTACTGGCTCGGCTCGGACGAGCTCGGGCGCGACATGATCAGCCGGCTGATGCTGGGCTCGCGGCTGTCGCTGTTCATCGGGGTCACCCCGGTGCTGATCGCCTTCGTGATCGGCTCCGCCATCGGGATCCTGGCCGGCTATGTCGGCGGCTGGACCAACACGATCCTGATGCGCACCATCGACGTTTTTTTTGCTTTTCCCTCCGTCCTGCTGGCAATCGCCCTGTCGGGCGCGCTCGGGGCCGGCATCTTCAACTCGATCGTGTCGCTCACCTGCGTGTTCGTGCCCCAGATCGCCCGGGTCGCCGAGAGCGTCACCACGGGCATCCGCAAGCGCGACTACATCGACGCCGCCAAGCTGTCCGGCGCCTCGCCGCTGACGATCATGCGGGTGCAGGTGCTCGGCAACGTCGTCGGGCCGATCTTCGTCTACGCGACCAGCCTGATCTCGGTCTCGATGATCCTGGCCTCGGGCCTGTCCTTCCTGGGACTCGGCGTGCGCCCGCCGGAGCCGGAATGGGGCCTGATGCTCAACACCCTGCGCACCGCGATCTACGCGAACCCGGTGGTCGCGGCCCTGCCGGGCGTGTGCATCTTCGTCGTCTCGATCGCCTTCAACATGTTCTCGGACGGCCTGCGCGCCGCCATGGAGATTCGCCAGTGAGCGTCATCCCGGACGCCCCCGACCCGTTCGCCCGCGACCGCGGCGGACCGGCCCAGCCGCTCCTGTCGGTCTCAGGGCTCTACAAGCACTTCCCGGTCCGCAAGGCCGGGGGCAAGAAGCAGGTGGTGCGCGCCGTCGACGGCGTCGATTTCGACGTGCTGAAGGGCGAGACCCTGGGCATCGTCGGCGAATCCGGCTGCGGCAAGTCCACCACCGCCAAGCTGCTCATGGGCCTGATCGAGCGCGATTCCGGCTCCCTGCTGTATGACGGCCAGGCGGTGGGCGAACGGGTGATGCCGTGGCGGTCCTACCGCCGCCAGGTCCAGATGGTGTTCCAGGACAGCTACGCGTCGCTCAACCCGCGCATGACCGTGGAGCAATCGATCGCCTTCGGCCCGAAGGTCAACGGCGTACCCGGCCGCGAGGCGGTGGAGCGCGCCCGCGCCCTGCTGGCCCGGGTCGGCCTGGAGCCGAAGCGCTTCGCCGGCCGCTACCCGCACGAGATCTCCGGCGGCCAGCGCCAGCGGGTCAACATCGCCCGCTCGCTTGCCCTGGAGCCGCGGCTGGTGCTGCTCGACGAGGCGGTCTCGGCGCTGGACAAGTCCGTGGAGGCGCAGGTTCTGAACCTCCTCCTCGACCTCAAGGCCGAGTTCGGCCTGACCTACATCTTCATCAGCCACGACCTGAACGTCGTCCGGTTCATCTCCGACCGGGTGATGGTGATGTATCTCGGCCGCGTCTCCGAGATCGGCCCGTCCGACACGGTGCTCGACGCGCCGGCCCATCCCTATACCGAGGCGCTGCTGGCCTCGATGCCGTCCCTCGACCCCGACAACCGCACGGAGGTGGCGCTGCTGGCCGGCGACCCGCCGAACCCGATCGATCCGCCCTCCGGCTGCCGGTTCCATCCCCGCTGCAGCCTCGCCGAGCCGGTCTGCAGCGAGAAGGAGCCGCCCCTCGACACTATCGGGCCGCTGCATCGGGTGTCGTGCCTCGCCCGCCAGCCGGGATCCGGGCATTCCTCCGCCCCGGCGCGGGCGCTCGCGGCATGAGCGCCCCGATGTCGAACCCGGAACCCGCCGTCACCCTCGGGAACCTGCGCGTCGCCTTCGGCAAGGTGCAGGTCGTCGACGGCGTCGACCTCACCGTGGAGCGCGGACAGGCGATGGCGCTCATCGGTGAGTCCGGCTCGGGCAAGAGCGTCACCCTGCGGGCGATCCTGCGGCTGTTCCACGAGGGGCGCAGCCGGATCGAGGGCACGATTCTCGCTGCCGGCCGGGACGTGCAGGCGCTGAGCAGGCGCCAGCTCGCCGATTTCCGCGGCGGCGACGTCTCGATGATCTTCCAAGAGCCGCTGCTGGCCTTCGACCCGGTCTACACAGTCGGCCGGCAGATCACCGAGGCGATCCACCGTCACGAGAAAATCTCGAAGGACGATGCCCGCAAGCGCGCGCTCGCCCTGTTCGAGCGGGTGCGGATCCCGAGCCCGGAGCGTCGGCTGGACAATTACCCGCACGAGATGTCCGGCGGCATGCGCCAGCGGGCCATGATCGCGCTCGCGCTCGCCTGCCGGCCGCAGGTGCTGCTCGCCGACGAGCCGACCACCGCCCTCGACGCGACCGTGCAGATCCAGGTCCTGCTGCTGCTGCGCGAATTGCAGCGCGATCTCGGCCTGTCGATCATCATCGTGACCCACGATCTCGGCGCGGCGGTCGAGGTCGCCGACCGGATCGCCGTGATGTACGCGGGCAAGATCGTCGAGACCGGGACGGCGCATCAGGTCGTGCTCGACCCGCACCATCCCTACACGATCGGCCTGCTCCGCAGCCGCGCGGAAGGGGCGCTGGCGAAGGGCTCGCGGCTCCAGACCATCCCAGGCAGCCCGCCCGACCTCGCCAACCGGCCGCCGGGCTGCCCGTTCGCGCCGCGCTGCTTCCTGGTCGAGGAGCGATGTCGCCAGGAGATGCCGCCGGTGGGCGAGATTTCCCCGGGACATAAGGTGGCCTGCTGGCGGACCGACGAGGCGTCGGCCGCCTATCGGGCGGGACCGACCCCGGTGCGCGCGGCGGAGCTGGCCCCGGCCTGAACGGCATCGGGGATCGACGCATCCGCGCGAAGCCTTTATCCGGCGTCGCGCGGCTTTCAGGCGGCGGACCACCGTGCGACCGGCCGCCCGAGCATCGCGATGAGCCAAACCTTCCCTGAGATCGTCCTGGTTCCCCGTGGGGAGGGCGGCCATTTCCTGCCGGCGGCGCTCGGCTGGATGGGCAAGCGGATCACCGTCACGGCCCAACCGGGCGCGGCCAATCACGTTCTCTGCCTGCCGGTGCTCGATTTCGTCCGCCTTGGCTTCCCGGAGGCGAACGGACGGCTGGATCTCCTTGAGCCCGGCGATGTCGAGAACCTGCGCGCCGGCCGGGCGGCGCTGCTCCTCGACCTATCGAACGAGGGGCCGGGCCTGCACGCCCCGACCTTCGAGGCGCTCCACCGCAACCTCGATACGCTCGGCATCCCGCGGGCGCAGGTCATCCTGGTCAGCCAGAACCGGGCGCTCCGGCTCGACTACGAGCAGCTCTACGGCGAGGGCCTGCGCTTCTGGACCTTCGACTTCTTCCCGCTCCAGGTCGCGCTCTGGCTCGACGAAGAGGCCGGCCCGAGGCTTTTTTCCGAGCATCCCCTCGACCGGACCGGCTACGCACCGTTCGCTCAAGCCGCGGGCCCGGCCCGATTTCTCTGCCAGAATGCAGCCCTGCGCTGGCACCGGGTACTGCTCTTCCGCTGGTTCCAGCTCCATCGCCTCGACCGCGATGGCCTGATCGCGTTCCACGGGATCGGCCCGGACAACCCGAAGGCGGGCGGCATCGACGTGTTCCACGCCCCGCCGGAGATCGCGGCCGCCTTCGGGCCGCTGCTGGCCGATGTCGGCACCTGGATCCCCCGGCAGGCCAGGCGGATCGACACCCCGGCGCCGGGCGGCGACATGGTCCTGACGCTCGATACCCAGGCCTATAAGGCTTGCGACCTGACCATCATCTCCGAGACCGATTTTTTTGAATTGGGCGTCGAGCGCATCACGGAGAAGTCGCTGAAGGCCGCCGCCATGGGGCTGCCCTTCGTGATGGTCGGCGCGCCCCGCGCCGTGGCGCTCCTGTCGGAACTGGGCTTCCACACCTTCGGCAGCCTGATCGACCACCATTACGACCGGATCACCGACCCGATCGAGCGCCTCCCGGAGGTGTTCCGGTCGATCGAAGGTGCCTGGGCCGATTGCCGACGCGACCGCGCCGCCTGGCAGCGCCGGGCCCGGGCGCAGGCCGAGGCGAATGTCGCGCATGCGCGCCACGGGCTGCTGAGGCAACTCGACCGGGTGATGGTCGCGCCGCTGGTGGAGCGCCTGGCCCGGTTCAAGGAAACGCGCACGCTCGTGCACTGACCCGCGCTCCGCCGTGCCCCCTGAAATCCCGACCGCGCCCCAGCGCTGCACCGCCTGCGACCGCGGCCACTACGTCCCGGTGCGGTTCTGCCCGTTCTGCGGCGCGGAGCAGATGCGGCCGAAGGTCGAACCGCCGGCCCCGCCGCCGCCTCCGCCTCCACCCCCGCCGTCGCCCATGGCGCAGGAGGCAGCCCCGGCCGGCCCCGTCGCGGCGCCGATGCCGCCACCCGAACCGCCGGTGGAGGAGCCGCCTCCGGCCGCAGCGCATCCGCCGCCGATCCCATCGGTGCACCCGAATCCGCGTCGGCGCAAAAGGCTGGTCCGGCTTCGTCAGGCCGTGCTGGCGCTCGCGGCCATCGTCGGTCTGGCCGCCCTCGCGCTGGCCCGGCGCGACGTCGTCCCGGCCCCGACGCGGATCGAGGTCGGGCCGGCCTGGACCGCGGTGGCGCTGAAATCCTTCCGAAACGTCGCGTCGCTGCGGATCACCGCGGAGGGCGTGGTCAGCCTGCGCATCGACGGCGAGCGGGTGCAGCGCGTCAGCCCGTCGAGCGGCGCGACCGTGCGGCCCAAGACCCTGCGGAGCCTGGAACTGCGCGCGGGCCGGGGCTCCGTTACCGTGACGCTGACCCCGCGCGGTGAATGACCCGCCGGGACTCACGTAAGGGCTCAGAGCCCGCTCGATTGGTCTATCCCAACCCTCAGTTTCATCCTGAGATGCCGGAGCCAAGCGGAGGCCTCAGGATGAGGAGGAGATTGGGATCTCCGTCGGTTGGAACACCTATTCGACTGCAACTGAGGATCCAAACCGGCTCTCACCCGGCCGCCCGCAGCGTCTCGGCCATGCACCGCACAGCCGGCTCGATCGCCCGCTCGGGCACCGCCGCGTAGCCGAGCAGCAGCCCCGGCTCCGGTGGCCCGACATGATAGGCCGAGAGTGCGACGGCCGAGATTCCGGCCCGGCCGAGGCGCGCGACCGCTTCGGCATCGCCGAGCGCGTTCGGCCAAGCCGGGCCGGGCCGGGCGATCACGTGCATCCCGCCCTCCATCGGGGCGACATTCATCACGTCGGCGGCGTGGCGGCGGGCGGCCTCGACTAGGGCCTCCTGGCGCAGAGCGTAGAGCCGCCGGGTCCGGCGCAGATGGCCGGCGAGATGCCCATCCTCGATGAATCGGGCCAGCGCCCATTGGCCGATCCCCGGCGGCGCCGGGCCGATCTCGGCGAGCGCCTGATTCACCGGCGCCACGAGTCCGCGGGGCAGGACGAGGTAGCTGAGGCCGAGCGCGGGCAGCAGCAACTTGGAGAAGCTGCCGACATAGATGACCCGTCCGCCGCGATCCAAAGCTCGCAGCGGCGCCAGCGGACGCCCGGCATACCGATAGGCGCCGTCGTAATCGTCCTCGACGATCCAACCCGAGGCGGCTTCCGCCCAGGCCAGGAGGTCGAGCCGGTTCTCCAGGCTCATCACGTGGCCCAGTGGGTAATGATGGGCCGGCGTCACCACGGCGAGCCGCGCATCCCGCAGAAGCGGCCCGATACCGGTCACCGAGAGCCCGCCGGGGCCCACCGGGATCGGGATCGGGCGCAGGCCCGCGCTCGCGAGCGCCTGAGCGATCCCGGGAAAGCCCGGCTCCTCGACGAGGGCCGTCTCGCCGGGATCGAGCAACAATTCGGCGAGCAGGCGCAGGCTCTGGCGGATGCCCGCCGTGACGATCACGTCATCGGCCTCGCAGGCAACACCCCGCGCCTGTGCCAGATAGGTGGCGATGGCCGCCCGGAGGGCCGGCGAGCCGCGCGGATCGGGCCGCTCGGCCGGTCCGTGGCGCCACTCGGCCTGGAGCAGGCGCGCCCAGACCGCATACGGGAAGGCATCGAGGGCCGGCCGCCCGAGCGCGAAGGCGTCCGGCACGCCGGGGCCGGCCATGAACCGCCGCGCCGGCGCCGCGACGAGGCGAGCACCCCGGCGCGACAGGCTTGGCATCGCCGTACCGGTGGGCTCCGCGACCTGGGTTCGGGGGGGGGTGTCGTCCGGCAAAAGCGCTGCGACGCGGGTGGCTGAGCCAGACCGGGCCGTCAGGTAACCCTCGGCGATGAGCTGCTCCAGGGCAAGCACCACCGTACCCCGGGCGCAGCCGAGATCGGCCGCCATCACCCGGGAAGCCGGCAGCCGGGCCCCGCGCGGCAGGCGCCGGTCGAGGATCGCGGCGCGCAGGCCCTCGCGCAACTGGACGTGCAGCGGCGTCGGTGCGGCCGGATCGAGGCTGACGGGCAGCGGTAGCGGGCCCCGGGCCATGGCGAAAAGCGGTCCAGTCGGATTTTGGAAACCGGATCTTTCGCCTGGACCGCTCAACGGTCAAGCATCCCGGCGTCAAAAGGGGCAGGTCCGATGTATCAGCCGCCGAACTTCCGAGACGACACGCTTGCTGCGCAGCACGGGCTGATCCGCGCCCACCCGCTGGGCCTGCTGATCACCGGGGGCGCGGACGGCTTGGTCGCCAACCCGGTGCCGTTCCTGCTGGACGAGGCCAGCCCGCACGGCACCCTGCGCGCCCATCTCGCGCGCGCCAACCCGCAATGGCAGGCGCTGGCCGAAGCCGAGGAATGCCTCGTCGTGTTCCAGGGGCCGCAGGGCTACGTCACTCCAGATTGGTACGTGAGCAAGCGCGAGCACGGCCGGGTGGTGCCGACCTGGAACTACGCCACGGTCCACGCCTGGGGCCGGCCGAGGGTGATCGAGGATGTGGACTGGCTGCGCCGGCAGATCGCCGACCTCACCGCCCTGCGCGAGGCGCCACGCGCTACCCCCTGGGCGGTGGACGACGCGCCTGCGCCGTTCGTGGCGGCGCAGGCGCGAGCTATCGTCGGCATCGAGATCCCGATCACCCGCATCGAGGGGAAGTGGAAGATGAGCAAGAACAGGCCCGAGGCCGACCGCGCCGGCGTGATCGCCGGCATGCGGGCGGAGGGCGAGACGATCCTCGCCGATATGGTTGCCGCGCGGAGCGGATCGTGAGCCAGCGCCTCAACGCCTTCGGCCAACCGATCGGGCCGGACCTCCCGGACTGGACCCCGCGCCCCCGGCCACCGCGGGCGCCCATGGAGGGCCGCTTCTGCCGGATCGTGCCCTTGGACGCCGAGGCCCATGCGGCCGGCCTGTTCGCCACCTACAGCGCGGCGCCCGACCAGCGGAATTGGACTTATCTGCCCGACGAGATGCCGGAGAGCGAGGCCGTGTTTCGCGTCCGTCTCGAAGCCCGAGCGGCGAGCGAGGATCCGCTGTTCCACACGATCCTCGACCCGGCGAGCGGCGCGCCGCTGGGGATCGCCTCGTATCTCCGGATCGATCCCGGCAACGGCGTGATCGAGGTCGGCCATCTGCATTTCGGGCCCCAGCTCCAGCGCGCGCCTGCGGCGACCGAGGCGATGGCGCTGATGATGGCCCGGGCCTTCGACGAACTCGGCTACCGCCGCTACGAATGGAAATGCGACAGCCTCAACGCCCCATCCCGGGCGGCGGCGCTGCGCCTGGGCTTCACGTTCGAGGGCATCTTCCGCAAGGCCACCGTGGTGAAGGGCCGTTCCCGCGACACGGCGTGGTTTTCCATCACCGACGCCGAATGGCCACGGGTGCGGGCGGGTCTCAAGGCTTGGCTCGACCCGGCGAATTTCGATGCCGATGGTCGACAGCGGCGCGGGCTTGCCGCGTTACGCGCCGAGCCCGGCTGATCTCAGCCCCCGGCGGCCAAAAACGCCTCGGCGGTGCGCAGGGAGAGCGCCATGATGGTCAGGGCCGGGTTTGCGGCGAGCGAGCTCGGGAAGGTCGAGCCGTCGCAGATCCAGAGGTTGTCGATGTCGAAACTGCGGCCGACAGGATCGACCACGGAACTCGACCCGTCCCGCCCCATCCGGCAGGTCCCGATCGTGTGGGCGACCCGCTCCAGCACCCAGATGTCCTCGGCGCCGGCCGCCTGCCACAGGTCGCGCATCACCTTGGTGGCGTGGGCGTTGAGGCGCTCCTCGTTGCGACTGTAGCCGAAGCTGATCTGCGCCTTACGCATCCCGCGCGCGTCGATCTCGTCGGACAGGGTCAGCACGTTGGCGTCGCACGGCAGCGTCTCGCCGTTGATGCCGATGCCGGCGACGTGGTTGTAGCCGTCGAGATAGTCGAGCAGCGGCTGGCCCCACAGGCCGCGCCCGCGCGCCACCGCGTTGCCGAAGGTCAGCGGCACCACGCCGAGGCTCTGGATCAGGTAGCCGCCGGCGAAGTCGGACCCGGCGCGGATGAAGTCCTCGGTGATCAGCGACGACGGATAGCCGCGGTTCATCCGCACCTCGTTGGCGAAGGTGCCCCAGACCTGCGTGGCGACGTGGCCCATGTAGTTGCGGCCAACCTGATCGCTGGAATTGGCCAGCCCGAGATGCAGCAGCAGCCGCGGCGTCTCGACGGCGCCGGCGCAGAGGAACACCGCGCCGCAACGCTGGCGCCGCTCCTGGCCGTCCTGGGTGTAGACCACCGCGCTGACCCGGCCGTCAGTGCCGCGCTCGAGCCCGTGGACGAAGGCCCCGGCCCGGATCTCGGCCCCATGGGTGACCGCGAGGGGCAGGTAGGTGACGTCCATGCTGGTCTTGGCGCCGTTGCGGCAGCCCTGGTGGCAGAAGCCGCAATTGATGCAGGCGTTGCGGCGGGGGCCGCCCTCGGAGTCGAAGTCCTGCGAGACCACCGCCGCGGGGGCATCGGCCCAGCGGATGCCGAGCGCATCGCAGGCGCCGGCCATGATCTGCGCGGGGGCGTTGCGCGGCACTGGTGGAAGCGGATAGCGGCGGCCCGGATCCCAGGGATAGGATTGCGGCCCCGAGACGCCGATGAAGCGCTCGACCCGCTCGTAGAACGGGGCCAGCTCGTCGTAGCTCAGGGGCCAGTCGACGCCCTCGCCGGTCTCGGTGTGAAGGCGCAGGTCGCGGGCATCGGCCCGGGGCACGAAGGCGCCCCAATGCAGGGTCGAGCCGCCGACCCCGGTGCCGCTGTTGTTGGCCCCGAACGCCTCCGGCGTGGAGCCGCCGCTCAGGCGCTCCTCGGTCCAGTAGATCTCGTCGGCTAGGGTCTCGTCGAAAGCGAAGCGCTCCGGCGAAAAATTCGGTCCGGCCTCCAGGGCCACGACCTTGAGGCCGGCCGCGGCCAGCCGGGCGAGGAGCGGCGCGCCGCCCGCCCCGGTGCCGACGATGACCGCATCGACGGATTCGTCCGTGCGGTAGGTCCGCATCCCGTCGAGGTTCATCGTGCCGTCTTCCCATGCGTCGGGCGCGGTTCCCAGGGTTCCGGCGCGTCAAGCCCGACTTCGTGGAAGCCCGGCAATCCGTCCGCGATCGGGCCCGGCCGGTCGCCGCCGGCGCCGATGCCGGAAAAACCGACCCGCGCCAGGGCCGCCGGATGGGCGAGCCACAGGCGCACCGCATCGGCCCGCAGATCCTCGAACCAGAACCGCATCCGGTCGCCGTCGAGGCGGCCACCGAGGGTCTCCGGCACCGACAGGTCGCCGCGCTCAGCGAGCGTCAGCAGCGCATCCTGCTCCCGCCCGTCGAGGACGACGAAGGGACGGCCGTGGGCGGCGCGGGCGGCCGCGTCGAGGGTGCGCAGGGCAGCGCGATAAGCCTCGGGGTCCGGCGGCAGGGCGACGAAGCGCCAGCCGTCGCCGGCCCCGGACGCCAAGCGCTTGTCGAGCCGGGCGGCGATGTCCAGGCCGGGCGCCGGCAGGACCCGGGCGCAGGCAGCGCGCAGGATTGTGAGTTCCACCGGATCGAGAGTTTTGGGCTGGTAGATCGGATCGTCGGGTTCCGCGCGCTCCGTGAGGGCCGTGCGCAGGCGGCTATTGACCCGCTCGGACGCGATCAGCGCGGAATAGGCCGGCGGCACCTCGGGAGCCGGGGCAGTATCCGCGTGCGGACGGTCGGCAATATGCTGGCGCAACAGGTCGGCCAGGGCCTCGGGACGCTCCAGCGGCAGCAGATGGCCGACGCCGTCGACCGTGACGACCCGGTGATGGGCGAGATGCGGCGCCATGAGGGCGTGCTGGGCATCGGCGCCCAGATCGGCATCCTCGGATCCTGCGAGGATCAGCGCCGGCGTACGCAGGATGCCGATCCGGCGGCTCAGATCCTCGTGAGAACCAGCTTCGAGCCACGCCTTCCAGGCGGCCGGCGCGGCCTGAAGCACATCGGCGACCGCGCGGGCCTCGATCTCCGGGTCGAGCCCACCGCCGACATTCGCGCGCACGAAAGCCTTCGCCTCACGCAGGCGGGTTTCCGGATCCGCGTCGATCCAGGCGATCATCTTGGCGCGCCGATCCTCCGGGATCGGCTCAGGGCTCGGCGGCGAGCCCGAGATCAGGATCAGGTCGGTGAGCCCTTCCAGGCCCGGTTCGCCATCCTCGGAGCGGCGGGCGAGGGCCAGCGCCACCTTTGCGCCCATGCTGTGACCCGCGATGGCGAAGCGGGTCGGCGCCTTCGAGCGGATCACCGCCGCCACGTGGTCGGCCATGGCGTCGACGGAATGGCCCGTTGCCCCAGCGGCGTTGCCGAAGCCCGGCAGGTCCACGGGCACGCAGGTCGGCGTGTCGCCGCGGGCGCGGGAGAAGGGCTGCCAGGTTCGGGCGCTGCCGCCGAGAAAATGGAGGGCGAAGAGGAAGTCGGGCGCGGACATGACGCGGAGATCGCGCGAGGCTGGAACGCTTCAAGCGTACGCGACGCCGCATGGACCCGATCGCACCGGGGTGGCGCACTCCCGATCGGCGTGGGATCAGAAGGACGGAGAGAATCATGACGTCCGACCTCGATCTGGCTTGGCGCGTGGAAGAGGCTTGCCTCAATGCCTGGCCGAGCCCGCGCCAGCTCCTCGTCCACGGTTACCTGCTGCGCGCCACCGGCGGCACCTCGAAGCGACAGAATTCCGTGAACCCCCTGCGGGGCAGCGGTGCCCCCGAGCCGGCGATCGCAGCCGGGCAGGCGCTCTACGCCGCCCTCGGGCGCCGGGCGATTTTTCGGGTGCCGGCGATCGCGCCACAGATGGAGCCGCTGCTGGCCCGGGGCGATTACACCGTCGTCGACGAGACCTGCACGCTGTTCCGCGACCTCGACGACCTTTCGGGCGCGCCAGATCCGGCAGTCAGGCTCACGTCGGAACCCGACGCCGAATGGCTGGCCGTGCGCGATGCCCTGAACCGGGCCGACGCGGCAGCCGCGCAGGCGTTTCGCTACACGGTGGAGACCCTCATCCTGCCGCGGGCCTTCGCGGCGGCGGCCGTGGACGGCGGCATCGGCGCCTTCGCCTTCGGGGTGCTCGACAGCGACCTGCTGGTGATCGAATCGGTGGCGACGGTCGAACATCTGCGCGGGCGCGGCCATGCCAAACGCGCCGTGGGTGCGCTGTTACACTGGGCCCGGGGGCAGGGCGCTCGGGCGGCCTGCCTCCAAGTGGTCGCGGCGAACACGCCGGCTCGGGCGCTGTACCGGGGACTGGGATTCGAGCGAGAGCTGTACCGGTATCACTACCGGGTTGGGCCGGAGCCGATTTGATCCATCAGCGATTTCGGCGTGTCCGTAAATAAAGCCCTTTCCATCCTCGACCTCATCCTGAGGAGCTTCCGCGTAGCGGAAGCCTCGAAGGAGCACTCCAGAAGTCTCCGCGGTCCCTGGAAGGCTCCTTCGAGGCCTACGCTACGCTCCGGCACCTCAGGATGAAGGGAATGATTTGGATATCCGTCGCCATCTATGATCTATTGCTACAATAGCGAGTTCTCGGCAGATCGTAAATAATCAAAAACGCGTTCCTGCAGATGCGGCACCGCCTGTTGATGGGCGATGAACCATTCGACCGGCATCAATGTCCAATCGGTGCCTTCGCTTCCGAAGCGGATCTTCTCGACTTCAACCGGCAGTAGGGGCGCGGCACAGAAATAGGCCGCGGCCCCAGTGCCCGACCAGCTTGGATAGCGACGCTGCCAGACGATCCGCTCAGGCTCGATGATCAAGCCGAATTCTTCGTGGGTCTCGCGCAGCGCGCAGTCTGCCGGAGATTCATCGGTCTCCCGGCCGCCGCCGGGGAGGTCCCAAAGCCCTGGAAACGGGATGTCCGGCCGGTCGTCGCGCCGGTAGACGAGGATCTCGGTCCCGAGGATGAGGGCGATCTTGGCGCCGGCAAAGGGCCGCCCATCCCAGATGTCGATCCACACGCCGCTCAGCCCCCAAGCGCGGTTCAGAAGAGCGACCCCTGCCGCGTCGGTGCGGCGGCGCTCGCGGGCGTGCGCTTCCCCGTCTCGGCACCGGAGGCCGGCTGCGTCCGCGCGGTGCGCCGGGTCGGCTTGGCGGAGACGGAGGGGTCGGACGTCCCATCCGGCACCGCATGCACCGTCCCGTCGGCGAATTGCAGGCTGAGACGGCTGGCGGCGGCGGCCTCGGCGGCGTGGCGGACCGGCAGGCCGGCGGCGTCGCGAACCAACACGTAGCCGCGCTCCAGCACCGCCCGATAGCTCAGCGAGCCGAGGAGATGCGCCAGGCCCTCCAGCCGATCGCGGCGGCGCTCGACGCCGCGCAGGCCGGCCTGGGTCAGGCGATCGGACAGGGCGACGAGGCGGTCGGACCGACGCGCCTGGAGCGCCCGCGCCCGCTCCAGGCTGGCATCCCGGGCGACGACGAGGCGGCGGCCGAACTGAGCCAGAGCCTCGCCCTTGCGCTGCACGTCGTTGCGCAGGGCGGTCAGCGGCCGGTGATCGATCCGCGCCAGCCGGGCCCGGGCATTGGCCAGAGCCACGTCCGGCGAGCGCCGCGCCATCCGGTCGAGGAGGAGTTGCAGCCGGGCGCGGTGGCGGCTGGCGCCGGCCGCCAGCGCCGGGGCGAGGCGCGCCTCGGCGAGGTCGAGGCGCTGGCGCTTGGCCGCCAGCAGGGCGTCGGCGCTCGGCAGGGCTCGGGCCAGCGCCCGCAGGTCCGAACGGTCGCGTTCGACCCGGCGGCCGATCGACCCGACCGCGCGGGCGGACAGGTCCGCCACCGTGGCGATCAGATCGGCACGGACCGGCACAGCCATCTCGGCGGCACCGGTTGGGGTCGGCGCCCTTCGGTCGGAAACGTAGTCGATGAGCGTGGTGTCGGTCTCGTGCCCCACTGCCGAGATCAGCGGGATTGCGCTCTCGAAGGCGGCGCGGACCACGCATTCCTCGTTGAAGGCCCAGAGATCCTCGATGGAGCCGCCGCCCCGGGCGACGATCAGCACGTCCGGGCGCGGGATGGCGCTGTCCGGGCCCAAAGCGTTGAAGCCGCGGATCGCAGCGGTGACCTCTTCCGCCGCGCCGTCGCCCTGGACGCGCACCGGCCAGACCAGGACCGGGCGCGGAAACCGATCCTCAAGCCGGTGGAGGATATCGCGGATCACCGCCCCGGTGGGCGAGGTGACGACGCCGACCACGCGCGGCAGGTAGGGGATCGCCCGCTTGTGCTCCGGGGCGAACAGCCCCTCGGCGGCGAGAAGCTTCTTGCGCTCCTCCAGCAGGGCCATCCAGGCGCCGAGGCCGGCCGGCTCCAGGCTCTCGACCACGATCTGGTACGAGGACTTGCCCGCGAAGGTGGTGATCCGGCCGGTGGCGACCACCTCCAGCCCCTCCTGGGGCTTCTGGCGCAGGCGCCCGAACACGCCCTTCCACACCACCGCGTCGATCCGCGCCTGCCCGTCCTTCAGGGAGAAATAGGCGTGGCCGGAGCCGTGCTGACCGCGATAGCCGGAGATCTCGCCGCGTAGGCGGACATGGCCGAACGCGTCCTCCAGGGTGCGCTTGAGCGCGCCCGCCAGCTCGCCGACCGACCATTCGGGCTGGTTGGCCGTGAGCACGCTGGTCGGCGGAATATCCGCCGCGGGCGAGGCTGCGGGGCGCGGAGGCGGCACGAGGGGCATGGGCGGACGCTAGAGCAAGCGGCGGAAAAGTGGAAACCGGTTTTCCGCCTCGATCAAAACCGACGCTGCGGAGCATTGCCGATCGCGCGGCACTTTTTCCCGAGCGCTCCGCCGGTTATCAAAAATCCGCCTCCCAATCGCGACCGCCGTAGAAAATGCGCAGGATCACCACGCGGTGATCCTCGACCATAAAGGCAATCGTCACGCGCCGGCCGAAGCCCACCGTGCGGAGGCCCGGGCGGAGTTCATTGCGCAGGGTCCCGCGCTCGGCGCCGTATTCCAGCCGCTGACAAAAGTCGCGGATGCTCCGCTCGAAGCCCGATGCGATGATCGGCGTGCTGCCCTGCGCGACGGTGTCGTAAATCCAGTCGAGGTCGTCACCAGCGGCGGGCGCATAGGTGATGCTGCGCCGCTTCACGCCCCATCCCGCATCCGCGCTTCGTGGCGCCGGCGCATCCGTTCGGCCATGTCCTCCGACGAGATTGCACGCCCGGGATGGGCTTTCATCTCATCATAGGTCGCTACCACCTCGTCGCGAAGCCAGCGCTCGACGGCGGCGTCACGCTCCTGCAGAGCGCGTAGACCGGCGCGCACCACCTCGCTCGCGCTCGCGAACGCGCCGGTCTTCACCTGGGAATCGATGAACGCGGCCTGCTCTGCTGGAAGACTGAAGGTGCGTTTCTCGGTTGGAGCCATGCGGAATCCTCAGTCCGAACGGTATGATTTTATCATACCGCCGTCGGGATGTGCAGCAACTTCAGAACAGGCTTTATCGGCCGTGGCGAGGCGTTCGACGACTCAAGGGTCCGGCGAAGCGCCTGTGCTCCGGCGGCGATGCAGCGCGTTCTTACTCTACCGCCAGTTCGCGCGGCGCATCCGAGATCGCCACCCGCGGCACGAACAGCGACAGTAGGAGCGTCAGCGACGCCACGGCGAAAACCGTCCAGAACGTGCCGTGGAGGGCGTGCTGGAGCCCGTCCCGGATCGCGTCGCCGCCGGCGCCGAGGCTGGCGGGATCGTCGAGGAGACGGCGGAGCTGGACCGAATCGACCGCCGGCCCGCTCGCCAGATGCACCAACCGGTAGTTCAGCACGGCGCCGAGCGCAGTCGCTCCCAGGGTCGAGCCGAGGTTGCGGGCAAAGATGTTCGAGGCGGTAGCGGCGCCGCGCTGGGCCCAGGCGACGCTGTCCTGGATGATCACGATGGCGGCGGTCGAGAGAAAGCCCATGCCCAGCCCCATGACGATCGAGCCGCAGGCGGCCACGATCGGCGAGGTCGCCGACCCCAGGGCGACGAAAGCGGTGGCACCGAGCGGCAGCAGAGTCGCGCCGACGAGCAGCGTCGGGCGCAGGCCGAATCGCACGAAGTTGCGCGCCGCCGTGGTGGCACCGATCGGCCAGCCGAGCACCATCAGGGTGAGGGTCAGGCCGGCGACCAGCGGCGATTGCCGCAGCACGCCCTGGACGTACATCGGCAGGAAGGCGGTGAGGCCGATCACCGTCATGCCGGAGAGCAGCGTCGCGGCGTTGGCGGTGGCGATCGGGCGCTGCATCCACAGGCGGATGTCGAGCATCGGGTCGGCGGCCCGGCGCTCCTGGAGCACGAACAGGAAGGCGGCGACCACGAAGCCCAGAGCGGGCCAAAGTGCCGCTTCCGCCGAGGTGCCGGCCTCGGTCAGCGCCATCATCAGCGCCGCGATCGCGGCGGTGAACAGGGCGGCGCCGAGCGCATCGATTGGGCGGCTGCGGCGCTCGATGCTCTCCCGCAGGTAGCCCAGGAACAGCGCGGCCGCGACGACGCCCACCGGCAGGTTGATCCAGAAGATCCAGGGCCAGCTCAGATGGCCGATGATCAAGCCGCCGACCAGCGGTCCGGCCACCGAGGAGATGCCCCAGACGCTGGCGAGATAACCCTGGACCTTGCCGCGCTCGCGGGCCGGGTAGAGGTCGCCGACCACCGTCAGGCTCACCGGTTGGATCGCCCCGGCACCGACACCCTGCACCAGCCGGAACAGGATCAGCGATGGCATCGACCAGGCCAGCCCGCACAGCAGGGAGCCGGCCAAAAAGACCGCGATGCCGAACAGCAGCACCGGGCGGCGTCCGTAGAGGTCGGACAGCTTGCCGAACACCACCGTGGTCGCGGTCTGGGTGAGCAGGAAAGAGCCGAACACCCAGGCATAGAGGTGGAGGTCGCCGAGCTGCCCGGCGATCTGCGGCATGGCGGTCGAGACGATCGTCGCCTCGATGGCGATCATGAACATCGCCGCCATCACCGCGGCGAGGACCAGCGGACGGCGCGTCTCGGAGGGGCTGGGCATGCGCGCGGTCTAGGCCCGCGGCGGGCATCGACCTAGCGCCGAGAACGCGCTCCCGCACGGCCCCGCTTCCGGGCCGTGCGGGAGCGCACATGCAATGCTACGCTTCGAGTTCCGCGTCGAGGTCGCGGCCCCGGGTCTCCGGCAGCAGGAAGGCGGCGATGGTCCCGACCAGGCTGAAGGCCGCCAGGTAATAGGCCGGCGCCAGCCGGTCGCCGGTCGCGGCGATCAGCCAGTTGATCACGTAGTTTGTGCTGCCGCCGAAGATCGAGACCGAGAGCGCGTAGACGATCGACAGGCCGGCGCTGCGCACCGCCCGCGGCAGAGCCTCCGGGATGCCGACGATCACCGCGGCGGCGTTGATCGAGGACAGGGCCGAGAGCAGGAACGTCACCGCGTAGACGCTCGCCGCGCTCGGGGCGTTCACCACCCAGGCGAAGGCCGGCACGGCGAGCACCAGGATCAGCGCCCGCGGCCAGATCATCACCGGGCGGCGACCGACCCGGTCCGCCAGCCAGCCGCCGAGCAGCGGGAAGATCACCGAAGCGAGGCCCAGCGCGATCGGCACCGCGGTGGCGGCGGTCTCGCTCAGGCCGAGGGTCGCGCCGGCATAGACCGGCATGTTGGTGCCAACCGCGTTCGACACAGTCGAGGCGGCGATGACCAGGAAGGTCAGACCCAGCAGGCGGCCATGCTCGCTCAGGAGGCGCTTGACCACCGCGAGCGTCGAGGCGGCGGCGTGCGGGTCCTCCTCGGCGCCGGCCGTCTCCGGCAGATGGCTGCGGATCACCAGGCCGACCGGGACGACGCAGAGGCCCAGGGCGAACATCACCCGCCAGCCCCAGGCGGACATCGCCTGATCGCCGACGATGAGAGCCAGGATGGTCGCGACGATGCCGGCGAACAGGGCGGCGCAGCCCTGGCTGGCGATCTGCCAGCTGGTCACGAAGCCGCGCTTGGCCGGCGGCGCCGCTTCGAGCAGATAGGCGGTGGACGGGCCGACCTCGCCGCCGAGCGCAAGGCCCTGGATGAGGCGGCCGGCGATGACGATCACCTGCGCCCAGCCGCCGATCGCCGCGTAGGACGGGCAGGCGGCGAGCATCAGCATGCCGAGCGCCATCAGCGCGATGGTGATCAGCATCGCGGGCTTGCGCCCGGCCCGGTCCGCGAAGGCGCCGATCAGCACGCCGCCGATCGGCCGCATCACGTAGCCGATGCCGAACAGGGCGAGCGACGCGAGCAGGCTGTGGGTCGGATCGGTGGCCGGGAAGAACGCCTCGCCGATCGGCTTGGCGAAGAAGGCGTAGACGGTGAAATCGTAGAATTCGAGGGCGTTGCCGAGCACCACGGCGCCGACCGCCTTGCGGTCGAGGGCGGGATGCGGCGCCGCGCTGGCGTGTAGCGTGGTTTTGGCGTCCATCAGCGCGTGGGCTCCCCGGTCGGCGGGTGCTGGGCGATTCCCCCGGTCACCGGCTCGGCCCCATCGGAGACGGCTTCGTCGTAGCCTGCAAGCCAGCGCGTGCGCGCCTGCGTGCCCTCGGCATAGGGGCACGCCTCGCGGGCGAGGCCCTTGCCGGGCGCGGCACGGCCAAGGGCGTGCGTGTCGAGATCGTTCGGGGGCGAATCCATGCTGGCGCTGCTCCTCATGCGTCGCTTTCGCCGCGATGTAGGGCAGACGGAGCGCGGCGGCTTGCGCTCAATGCAGCGTGGGATCCGCGTCCGGCGGGAGGGAGACGGCCTCGCTGAACGGGAATTCCAGAACCACCTCGCCCGCCGCGTCGGTGATGACCAGGCAGGCGGTCATCAGCCGGGCCTGGTTCTGCGGATCGGCCAGGGCCGCGCGGATCGTCTCCTGGGCTTTCTCCCAAGCCTGATCCGGGTCGCGCAACTCGAAACCGGTCGGATCGGTGATCGTGTCCTCGCCGATCTGGGTATGGAAGAAATAGCGCGGCATGGCCGTCGTCCCCGGTGTCGATCGCTCACGCAGCGAGCGAACCGTTCAGATGGGGATCGGACGGGCTCGGGTCAGCGGCACGACTCAGCCGTTGGCGGCCTGCGCCATCGGGGCCGCGGGAACCGGCCGGAGGCTGTGGACGGTGGCGGACGGGGCGCCCGTGCGGTGCAGTTTCTCCATCGCCATCAGCGGCCGCAATTCGGGCTCGGCGAAATCCATCAGCCGGGCATTGCGCCAGCGCGGCTTGCCGGCACCGCGGCTGAACCAGCGCGGACGGACCTCCTCGACCAGCAGCACGAGCCGGCCGGTCCAGGATTTCCGGAACCAGAAACGCCCGGTCAGAGCCATCGTCCCATCCCCACGAACAGACCCGCCCGAAGCGGTCGGCCGAGCCGATACGGCTCAGCTATCGGCGCCCCAATACCGGACTTGGCCGCTGAAGTACCGGTCGATCGCGCAGGCCCATGCCGGATCGACCGCTATCCACAGGCAACGGATGCAATTCAGCGCGCGAGATGACGCAGGACCAGGCCGAGCACGAGGAGCCAGACGAGGCCCGACGTGACGGAGACGAAGCCGCGCAGCAGCGCGGACTCCAGAGCCTGGTGCGCGGAACTCCGATCGATCGGCCCAAGCCTCGCCTCGGCAGTCCGTGATGCCGGCGCGGCCCCATCTGCGGGGGGCGCGGCGAGGAAGCGCGTCAGGCTTTCCGGCAGCTTTGGTTCGTCGGTCTTCACGGAGCGCGAGACTAATCGTCTCCCTTCCCATGCCGCAAGACGGTGGCCGCGGATGAAACGGAGGCGAGCCCATGATACCGATGGCCGACCCCGGCGGCACGGCCGGTTCACGGCACCCGATCATGTCCCAGCCCCCTGTCCTGATCACGGGCGTCGCCGGCTTCATCGGGAACGCGCTCGCGCTGCGCTTTCTCGAAGCCGGCCGGCAGGTCGTGGGCCTCGACAACGTCAACGCCTATTACGACGTCGGCCTGAAGGAGGCGCGGCTCCGACGCCTCGAACCGTTCGCGGGCTACAGCTTCGCGCGCCTCGACCTGACCGACGCGGCCGGTCTTGATGCGCTGTTCCGCCGTCATGGCTTTCAGACCGTCGTCCACCTCGCCGCGCAAGCCGGCGTCCGCTACTCGCTGACGAACCCGCACGCCTATGCGTCGAGCAATCTCGTCGGTTTCCTCAACATCCTCGAAGCCTGCCGCCACGGCGGCGTCGCGCACCTGCTCTACGCGTCGTCGAGCTCGGTCTACGGTGCGATCACGGCCATGCCGTTCTCGATCCATCAGAACGTCGACCATCCGGTGAGCCTCTACGCGGCGACCAAGAAGGCCAACGAGCTGATGGCGCACAGCTACAGCCACCTCTACGGCCTGCCGACGACGGGGCTGCGGTTCTTCACCGTGTACGGGCCCTGGGGCCGGCCCGACATGGCGATGTCCCTGTTCGCCGGCGCCATCCTGGCGGGCGAGCCGATCCGGGTGTTCAACGAAGGCCGGATGCGCCGGGACTTCACCTATATCGACGATATCGTCGAAGGCATCGTCGCGCTCTCCGAGAAGCCGGCGGCGCCGAACCCCGCCTGGAGCGGCGCCGACCCGGATCCCGGCACCAGCGCAGCGCCCTATCGGGTCTACAACATCGGCAACAACGAGCCGGTGGAGCTGATGCAGATGATCGCGCTCCTCGAAGACGCGCTCGGGCGCAAGGCCGAGACGGTCCTGCTGCCGATGCAGCCCGGCGACGTGCCGGCCACCTACGCGGATATCGACGACCTCGCCCGCGACACCGGCTTCCGGCCGGCGACCCCGCTGAAGCTCGGCATCGAACGCTTCGTGGCATGGTACCGGAGCTATCACGGCCTTTGAGCGGGCCGGCGCTTGCTCAGAGCCTGTGTGACCGGTTTTTCCCAATCTCGACCTCATCCTGAGGTGGCGTAGCGGAGCGGAGCCCTCGAAGGAGCCCTCCAGGGATCGCGCAGCTGGCTGGAGGCCTCCTTCGAGGCTGCTGCGCAGCACCTCAGGATGAGGGGACGAGTGGGATACACCTCAGTCAGAACCAGCACGCGACTGCGATCACGCCGTCAAACAGGCTCTCAGCGACGGCGCCCGGCCGCGTCGCGCCGCCGATAACCGAGAACCGCCGCGATCCCGACGAAGACCGCCAGGGCCGTCCACATCCCGCCCTCGCCAAGCTTGCCGAGGACGACCGAAACGCGGTCCGGCTCTTCGACGAGCGCGATCACGATCGCGGCGAGGCCGCAGAGCGTCAGGAAGATCGCCAGGCCGCGAAAGGTCATGAGGGGCGCTCCGTCGCGACGCCGCGGCCCGGCGCCCGATTGGCCGGCCCGGCCTGCTTAAAGCAACGTCCCGTAAGGCGATCGCCGGCTTTCGGAAAGCTGCGATGCGGATTCAGAGACCGACCGACATCGTTCTGGCCGAGCGGAGCCACGCCCCGGCACCCCGCGATCCAGCTTCCATCCGCCGCAGGCAGCGAAGCGCGAGGATCGGTGTTGAGGGTCTGGCCGTCCACGCAATCAGCAGGACGACGACCTCGTTAGGCTAGGCCGTTGCACCATGTGCGTGTAATCATTTAGAGCTGTTCCAGGCAGGCAAGCTCTGCTCTAAACGCTGCCGCGACAGCGGCCATAAGGAGGAAATCCATGCGTTCTTTCGTTCTCGGCGCCGTCCTTGCCGCCCTGATCCCACTCTCGGCGCAGGCCCAGGAGGCCGGTGATGCGGCTGCAGGCGAGAAGGCGTTCGCCCCCTGCAAGGCGTGCCACAACTTCCAGAAGAACGGCGTGGGTCCGGACCTGAAGGGCGTCGTCGGGCGCAAGGCCGGCACCTACGAGGGCTACAACTACTCCGCCGCGCTGAAGAACTCGGGCATTACCTGGGACGAGGCCAATCTTCACGAGTGGCTGAAGAACCCGAAGACCAAGGTCCCCGGCACCAAGATGATCTTCCAGGGCTACCCGGACGACAAGAAGATCAACGACGTGATCGCCTACCTCAAGACGCAGTCCTGAGACATCGCGCGAGAGCGCAACCGCAATGGGGGCATCCGCGCAGCCGCGCGGGTGCCCTCTTCCGTTCAGGACCCGCGCGTCATGGACCCGACAACGGGCTATTCCGGGATCAGACCGGCTTGAAGGCCAAGCCGCAGGGTGACGAGGTCGTTCAGCAGATCCTTCCGGCCCTGGATGTCGAGGCCGGTCCGGTCGCCCGCCTCGTCGGGCACGCAGGCGAGCACGTCCCGCAGCGACTGGCCGGCCGGCGTCAGGAAGATGCTGACCTGCCGCTCGTCGGCCCGGTCCCGGGCACGCCGGACGCGGCCCGAGGCTTCCAGGCGTTTAAGGAGCGGGGTCAGGGTGCCGGAATCGAGGAACAGGCGGTTGCCGATCTCCTTGACCGACAGCCCGTCCTCCTCCCACAGCACCAGCAGGACGAGGTATTGCGGGTAGGTCAACTCGTAGCGGTTGAGAAGGGCGCGATAGGCACGGCCGAATGCATGCGCAGCGGCGTAGACCGCGAAGCACAGCTGGTTGTCGAGGCGCTGCCGATCCCGCTGCGACGGCTGGTCGCCGGTCGCGCGACCCGCCTGGTTCGGCTGAGCGCCGCTCTGCGAAGCAGTCGGGCCTGACATTGGTTGAACTCTCTCTGGTAAAGGCGGGCTATCGTACCGGTATGCCGACAGGTCACTCTTAGTCAGTTCGTGAATCCTGTACAATTCTCGCGAACGGGCGAAGGGACACAGATCGTCTCCGCCGTTCATCCATCCATGAGCGGGTGCAGGTCTCGTACCATCGCCTTCAGGCGCTCATCGAGGACGTGGGTGTAGATCTGCGTGGTCGAGATGTCGGCATGGCCGAGCAGTTCCTGGACGATGCGCAGATCGGCTCCATTCTGCAGCAGATGACTGGCAAAAGCGTGGCGCAGCACGTGCGGGCTCACCCGGTCGGCGCGCAATCCGGCGGCGACCGCCACGGTCTTCAAGTCGCGGGCGAAGGCCTGCCGGGTGAGGTGGCCGCTGTCGCTGTCGGCCGGAAACAGCCAGGGGGATTCCTCCGGCACCGCCGCCAAGTGGGCAGTCATCGCGGCTAGGGACGCCTCGGTCAGCGGGACGAGCCGCTCGCGGCCGCCCTTGCCCTTGATGAACAGGAAGCGCTCGCTTGTGGTGCCCGCAGCCCGCGGCAGGGCGACGAGTTCCGAGACGCGCAATCCCGTGGCGTAGAGAAGCTCGAGCAGGCAGACCATCCGGCGGGCGCGGCGCGCCGGCCCCGCCTCCTTGTCGGCCGCAGCCGTATGCGCGGTGGCCAGCAGCCCATCCACCTCGGCGATCGACAACACCTTCGGCAGGGTCCGGCCCCGGCGCGGCCCCGAGACCGCGACGCTCGGATCGGCCTCGGCATAGCCCTCGGCATAGAGAAACTTGTGGAAGCCGCGCACGCAGGACAGGCGCCGAGCGGCCGAAGACGCCATGAGCCCGCGGATCTTCAGATCGGCCACGAACGCCCGGAGGCTGTGCGTGTCGGCCTCCTCGAGCGGAATGCCTTCGCGGCCGAGATAGGCGAGATAATCGTCGAGGTCGCGCCGGTAGGCTGCCAGCGTGTTGGCGCCTGCCCCGCGCTCGGCAGCCAGCATGTCGAGGTAGGCGGCGACCTCCGGAGCGGGGGGCCGGGCCGGACTCTCTGCCGCCGCCGCGCTCAACGGTTGCCCGGCTGGAGCTTCGAAGCCGGGATGGTCACGATCATCTCCCGGGGGGTCGGCACCACGAAGTTCGCCAGCGCGAACATCGCCGCGAAGACGAGCCCGGCCAGGATCGCGAGGGTGGCGAAGAAACGGAACAGGGTCGGCACGTCGGTCGAACCTCGGGCAGACGAGCGCAGTCGGCGGGGAGGGGAGCGCGCGAAAAGCCACCCCCAAGATGTCGCGAGAGATCGGTTTCCACCACGCGATCGCGGCGCTGACAAGGCCCGCAAGGACACAGCGATGCGTTTCGCAGGCCGCTTGAATCGCGCTAAGAGCCTGGCACAGGATTGGAAGCCCCCGGCGAGGCGCGTACGGGGCGGCCGACAGGGAGCCGGAGACGCCGCGACCATGCGATGCTGCCGTCGATGAACGAAGAGGATGTTGGTGAACCGATCGAGGCGCGCCTGCGCCGGGCGCTGGGCCTGCGCTCGATCGTGCTCGTCGGCTTGATGGGGGCGGGCAAGAGCACGGTCGGCCGGCGCCTCGCCAGCCGGCTCGGGCTGATCTTCAAGGATGCCGACAGCGAGATCGAGGCGGCGGCCGGCCTGACCATCCCCGACATCTTCGCGATCTACGGCGAGCCGAGTTTTCGGGACGGCGAGGAGCGGGTCATCTCGCGCCTCCTGCGCGCGGGCCCCCTGGTGCTGGCCACCGGCGGCGGCGCCTACCTGCGCGAGGCGACCCGGGTGCGGATCAGGGAATCCGCCATCTCGGTCTGGCTCAAGGCCGATCTCGACGTGCTGATGCGGCGGGTGCGCAAGCGCGGCAGCCGGCCTCTGCTCCAAACCGAGGATCCCGAGGCGACGATGCGCGATCTCATGGCAGTCCGCCACCCGGTCTACGCCGCCGCCGACGTGGTGGTGATCTCCAGAGAGGTCTCGCACGACCGCGTCGTCCAGGACGTGCTGGAAGCGCTGGACGCCCATCTGACCGCCGCGGCCCCGAGCCCCATCGCCGCCCAGTGACCCTGCAGTGAGCCTGTCCGTGACCGAGCCCTCGTCCCATCCGGTTCCCCTGACGGTCCACGTGCCACTCGATGCCGGCCGCGCCTACGACATCCTGATCGGCCGCGGCCTGATCGAGACAGCGGGCGCACAGATCGCCGCCCTCGGGGCCCGCCGGGCGGCGATCATCACCGACGAGAACGTCGGGGCGCTCTACGGCGCCCGCCTGCGCGACAGCCTGGAGCGCGCATGTCTCGGGTCCGGCGTCGTCACCGTGGCGCCGGGCGAGGGCTCGAAATCCTACGCCGGCTACGCGCAGGTCTGCGACGGCCTGCTGGCGCTGAAGGTCGAGCGCGGCGATCTCGTGGTGGCGCTGGGCGGCGGCGTTGTCGGCGACCTTGCCGGCTTCGCGGCCGCGACCTTTCGGCGCGGCGTGCGCTTCGTGCAGGTGCCGACCAGCCTGCTCGCCCAGGTCGATTCCTCGGTGGGCGGCAAGACCGGGATCAACGCGCCGCTCGGCAAGAACCTGATCGGCGCCTTCCACCAGCCCCGCCTCGTCCTCGCCGACACAGCGGCCCTCGACACCCTATCCGAGCGCGAGATGCGCGCCGGCTATGCCGAGGTCGCCAAATACGGGCTGATCGCGGATGCCGGCTTTTTCGACTGGTGCGAGGCCAACTGGCGCGGGATTTTCTCCGGCGGCCCGGAGCGCGAGGAGGCGGTCGCCGCCTGCTGCTGCGCCAAGGCCGCGGTGGTCACCCGCGACGAGCGGGAAGACGGCGAGCGCGCGCTGCTCAACCTCGGCCACACCTTCGGCCACGCCCTGGAGCGGTTGACCGGTTACGACTCGGCCCGGCTGGTCCACGGGGAGGGGGTCGCGATCGGTACGGCCCTGGCCTTCCGGTTCTCGGCTCGGCTGGGGCTCTGCCCCGGTCAGGATGCCGGCCGCGTCGCCAATCATCTGGCGCTCGCCGGGCTGCCGACTCGCCTCCAGGCGGTGCCGGGCGGCTGCGGCGACGCCGACGCCCTCCTCGACGCGATGGCGCAGGACAAGAAGGTCCGCGACGGCGCGCTGACCTTCATCCTCGCCCGCGGGATCGGCCAGAGCTTCATCGCTCCCGGGATCGACCGGGGGGAGGTGCGAGCGTTCCTGCAGGACGAACTCGCCGCCGATCCGCGTCTCTGACGGCGATCGGCCTTGCCTTGCACCGGTCGGACCGCTATGAGCCTGCCACGTCCGGGACGGTTCAGGCCGTCCCGGGATTTTGGCCCGAATCATGCTCGGGGCAGAGGGTCGAGGTCGGTTCGCCGGCCTTGCCGGTTGCCGGTGTAGCTCAGTGGTAGAGCAGCGCTTTCGTAAAGCGAAGGTCGGGGGTTCAAATCCCTCCTCCGGCACCATTTTCTCCCGCCGGGCGCGATAGCTCGCGCGGTCGAGCCGCTGCTATCGATCAGTTGGAATGCTCGATGGTCGAGAGGCCCGCGGTCTTTTCGCGGCCTCACGCATCACCTCTCGGAACCCGACCCGCCGTCCTCGTGTAGGTCGTTCTGTGCCGTGCACCGGCCCAGCAGACGGGAATACGCCATGACAGCCGAGATCCTGGACATCCGGTTCATCCACGAGGGCTGGAGCCGGTTCGGGATCGCGACAGTGCGCCTCGCCGACGGTGCCGTGGTGGAGCGCGAGATCGAGGATCACGGCAACTCGGTGGGCGTCCTGCCGTATGATCCCGAGCGAAAGGTCGCCACGCTGGTCCGCGAGCTGCGGGTGCCGCCCCTGTTCGCCGCCGGCGAGCAGGTCCAGCTCGAGGCGCCGGCCGGCCTGATCGAGGACGGCAGCCCGGAGGAGAACGGTCGCCGGGAGGTGCTGGAGGAGGTGGGCCTGCGCCTGCGCGAGCTGGAATTTGTCGGCGCGACCTATTCCTGCGCCAGCCTGACCACGGAAAAACTCCACCTTTACCTTGCGCCCTATAGCAGGGCCGACCGCGCCGAGCAGGGTGGCGGCGCCGAGGGTGAACACGAGAACATCCGGATCGTGGAAATGCCGCTCGCCGAACTCGCTCGCCTGGCGGACCGGGCCGAACTCACCGATCTGAAGACGCTGACATTGATCCTGGCGCTCCGCGCCCGCCATCCGAAGCTTTTCGCGGCGTGAGAATCCGCTATCGCGTCTTCGCGCAATGGTTGATCACCGGCGCGGTGTTCGTCGCGGTCGCCTGGATCGCGTTCCACCTGCGCTGAGCTGGACCACTTCGGGAGCGAAACGATGAGCGACGAGTCCGGCACCGCCGAACCGCACGGCCTCGACCGGGGCCTGACCAATTACGGCGACCGGGATTTTGCCCGCTACCTGCGCCGCTCCTTCGCCCGGTCCATGGGCATCTCGCGCACGCTCCTCGACAAGCCGGTGGTCGGCATCGCCATGACGCCGTCCGGCTTCAACAACTGCCATCGGAGCATGCCGGAACTGGTGGAGGCGGTCTCGCGCGGAGTGCTGGCGGCGGGAGCCCTGCCGCGGCCTTTCCCGACCGTGTCGCTGGGCGAGGTTTTCCTCAACCCGACCAGCATGATGTACCGCAACCTCATGGCCATGGACACGGAGGAGATGATCCAGGCCCAGCCGATGGACGCGGTCGTGCTGATCGGCGGCTGCGACAAGACCGTACCGGCCCAGCTCATGGGCGCGGCCTCCGCGGGCCTTCCGGCGATCCAGGTCGTAACCGGCCCGATGTCCACCGGCCGCCACAAGGGTCAGCGCCTCGGCGCCTGCACCGATTGCCGGGGCTTTTGGGCCAAGTACCGGGCCGGCACAGTGGATGCGGAGGAGATCGCCGAGGTTGAGGGCCGGCTCTCGGTCACGGCCGGCACCTGTGCGGTGATGGGCACGGCCTCGACCATGGCGTGCATCGCCGAGGCGCTCGGCATGTCGCTGCCCGGAACCGCCGCGATCCCGGCCGTGCATTCGGACCGGCTGGTGGCCGCCGAGGAGACCGGCCGCGCCGCCGTGCGGCTGATCCAGACCAAGGTCACGCCGGCGCAGGTCATCACGGAAAAATCGGTCGAGAACGCGATCCGGGTCCTGATGGCGGTGTCGGGCTCCACCAACGCCATCGTGCACCTCACGGCCATCGCCGGGCGCCTCGGCATCCGCATCCCCGCCGGGCGCTTCAACGCCATCTCGGACGAGACGCCGGTGCTGGTCGACCTGAAGCCGGTGGGCGAGGGCTACATGGAGGATTTCCATGCGGCCGGCGGCATGGGTGCGCTGCTGCGCGAACTGCGCCCGCTCCTGCACCTCGACACCGTAGACGTGGAGGGCCGCACCCTGGCCGAACGCCTGGACGAGCCGCCTGGCTGGGTCGACCGCGCGGTGATCCGCGCCTTCGACAACCCGGTCTCGCCGGTGGGTGGGCTGGTCGCGCTCACCGGCAACCTCGCTCCCGACGGGGCGATCTTCAAGCGCGCCGCTGCGACGCCGGAGCTGTTCGAATCCGAGGGGCGGGCGGTGGTGTTCACCGGCCTCGAAGACTTGAGCCGGCGGATCGACGACCCGGATCTCGACGTGGCCCCAGGCGACGTGCTGGTATTGCAGAATGCCGGACCACATGCCGCCGGCATGCCCGAGGCCGGCTACCTGCCGATCCCCAAGAAACTCGCCCGGGCGGGGATCAAGGATATGGTGCGGATTTCCGACGCGCGGATGTCCGGCACCGCCTTCGGGTCGATCGTGCTCCACATCGCCCCCGAGGCGGCCATCGGCGGACCGCTCGGGGCCGTGCGCGACGGCGATCGGATCCGCCTGTCGATCCGGGACAAGCGGATCGACCTCCTGGTGGACGAGGCCGAGATCGCCCGGCGCCTCGCGGACCATCAACCGCCGCCGGCACCCAAGCGCGGCTACAAGGCGCTCTACCGGCGCACCGTCACCCAGGCGCCGGAAGGCTGCGACTTCGACTTCCTGATCGGGGACGGCGAGCCCGGCTGAGGCGCGGCTTGATCCCTGCGCATGCCGGGCCCATCGTTCGGCGAAGAATCGGGAGGAGTCGACAACATGACGCGTGCCTGCATCGTGGGCTGGGCCCACACCCCCTTCGGCAAGCTCGAGGAACCGGATGTCGAGGGCCTGATCGCACGGGTGTCGGGCGAGGCGCTGACACATGCCGGCGTCGAGGAGTCCCAGGTCGACGGGATCTATGTCGGCGTCATGAACACCGGCTTCTCGAAGCAGGGTTTCGAGGGGTCGCAGGTCGCCCTGAATCGGCCGGGCCTCGCCCACGCGCCGGCGACGCATCTGGAGAACGCCTGCGCCACCGGCTCGGCGGCGCTCTACGCGGCCCTCGATTTCGTCGACAGCGGCCGCGGCCGGATCGCCCTGGTGGTCGGCGCCGAGAAGATGACGGCGAAATCCGTGGCCGAGACCGGCGACATCCTGCTCAGTGCCTCCTACCGGAAGGAGGAGGCCGACATCGAGGGCGGCTTCGCCGGCGTGTTCGGGCGGATCGCGGCGGGCTATTTCCAGCGCTACGGCGACCGCAGCGAGGAGTTGGCCCGCATCGCTGCTAAGAACCACCGCAACGGCGTCGCCAACCCCTACGCGCAATTGCGAAAAGATCTCGGCTTCGCGTTCTGCAACACAGTCTCGGACAAGAACCCCTACGTGGCGGCACCGCTCCGGCGCACCGATTGCTCGCTGATCTCGGACGGCGCTGCCGCCCTCGTGGTGGCGGATGCCGAGACCGCCGAAGGGTTGGCCCGCGCCATCGGCTTCCGCGCCCGGGCGCATGTCAACGACATCCTGCCCCTGTCGCGCCGGGACCCGACCGAATTCAAGGGCGCCCGGCTCGCCTGGGAGAAGGCCCGTGCGCAGGCCGGGATCGGCAACGATGACCTGTCCTTCGTCGAGACGCACGACTGCTTCACCATCGCCGAACTCATCGAGTACGAGGCGATGGGGCTGGCCGAGCCCGGCCAGGGTTTCCGCGTCGTCCGCGAGGGCCTGACCGAGAAGGGCGGCCGGCTGCCGATCAACCCGTCCGGTGGGCTGAAGTCCAAGGGCCATCCGGTCGGCGCCACGGGCGTCTCGATGCACGTGATGGCCTGCCTCCAGCTCATGGGCGAGGCCGGCGACATGCAGGTCCCCGGCGCGAACCTGGCCGGGATCTTCAACATGGGCGGCGCGGCGGTCGCCAATTACGTGTCGATCCTGGAGCGGCGACGCTGAGCCGAGGTCAGAACCGCCGTTGAGCACCGGCCGCGACGGTACGCTACAAGGGGCCCGCCAGGCCATGATCGGCGGCGCCCTTCCAACCCAATTCCCTCATCCTGAGGTGCGGCCGCGAAGCGGTCGCCTCGAAGGAGCCTTCCAGCCGGCCACGCGATCCCTGGAGGGCTCCGTCGAGGCTCGCTGCGCTCACACCTCAGGATGAGGGCGGGGGTTGAGATAGACCCGATCCTGCGCGTCAGCCGCCAGACCCTATCCTCTCAGCCGAGCTTGTCGAGCGCTTGGCTGAGGTCGGCGATCAGGTCGGCCTCGTTCTCCAGGCCGATCGACAGCCGCACGGTCTCGGGGCCGACCTGGGCGGCAGCCTTCTCGCCCTCCGGCAATTGCCGGTGCGTGGTCGAGGACGGGTGGATCGCCAACGACTTGATCTCGCCGATGTTGACGAGGTGCGAGATCAGCTCGAGCCCGGCGATGAATGCCAGGGCCGCCGGCTCGCCGCCCTTCAGCGCGAAGGTGAAGATCGAGCCCGGCCCCTGCGGCGTGTAGCGCCGAGCGAGCTCCTCCCCGGTCTGGCCCGGCAGGCCGGGATAGCTCACCCAGGCCACCGCCGGATGGTCCTTGAGGTAGGCCGCGACGGCGCGGGCGTTGGCGCAGTGGCGCTCCATGCGCAGCGGCAGCGTCTCGATGCCCATCAGGGTCAGGAACGCGTTCATCGGCGACAGGCCTGGGCCGAGGTCGCGCAGGCCGAAGAACCGACAAGCGGCCGCGAACGGTGTCTCGGGGAAGCTCTTGGTCAGGACGAGGCCGTCGTAGTCAGGCCAGGGCTCGGTGATCAGGTTGTAGCCGCTGGTCCGGGTCCAGTCGAAGGAGCCGGCATCGCAGATCATGCCGCCGATGGTCTGGCCCGAACCGCTCAGGAACTTCGAGGTCGAGTGCCAGACGATGTCCGCACCGTGCTCGATCGGCCGGATCAGCGCCGGCGAGGCCAGGGTGTTGTCGACCACGAGGGGCAGGCCGTGGCGACGGGCCACCGCAGCGATCCCGTCGAGATCCACCACCGAGGCGCACGGGTTCACGATCGACTCGCAGAAGATGGCCCGGCAGTCCGGCGTGATCGCCGCCTCGAAATCCTCCGGGGTCATGCCGGCGGCGAAGCGCGGCTTCAGGTCGTAGCGGCCGTCGAGGCGGCGCATCAGGCCCAGGGACCCGCCGAACAGCCGCGGCGAGGCCACGTAGGCATCGCCGCTCTTCATCAGCGTCATCAGCACGAGCAGCATCGCCGACTGCCCGGAGGACACCGCCACACCGGCCTTGGCGCCTTCGAGGTCGGCCACCCGCCGCTCCAAGGCGGCCACCGTCGGGTTCGAGCCGCGCGAATAAGAAAAACCGGACCGGCGGCCGGCGAAGATGTCGGCCGCCTGCTCGGTGGACTCGAACACGAAGCCGTTGGTGAAGTAGATCGGCTGGACCCGCGCGCCGGTGGCGGGGTCCGGCGCCGCGCCGGCATGGATGGCCCGGGTCGCGAAACGGTGCTTGCGGCTCAAATCCGTCATGGCTCTCGGTCGGGTGTTCGGCGCCCGGATCGTCGATGCGCCCGAGCCGGGAAAGGCTTCACGCCGCGCGACGGAGGAAAGCCTGCAGAGTTCGGACCAGGGTCGTCGGCTCGTAGGGCTTCGGAATGAACCGGGCGCCGTCCGGCATGTCGTTCGGGCCGGGCGTGCCCATGCCGGAGACCACCAGCACGGGGATCGACGGCCAGCGATGCGCCACCAGACGGGCCAGGGCGAACCCGTCCATCGAGCCCTGCGGCATGTCGACATCCGTCATCAGGACGCCGACATCGTCGCGGTTTTCGAGGACCTTGAGCGCCTTGTCGGCGTGGCTCGCCTCCAGCACGGTGAAGCCGGCATCCGCCAGGGTGTCCGACGCCTCCATGAGCAGGAGGCCGTCATCTTCCACCAGCAGCACGACAGGTTGGTCGGACGGGCTCTCTGACATCAGACCTGCAAAGGTTCAGCCGCGGCGTTCGAAGCCCGCGCCGTATTCCCCGGGCCTGCCCCCGTCAAGGCGCGAGGCCTGCGGCGTCAGGCGGCCTCCTCGCGCTTGCCGAGGCGCTTGTCGAGATAGGTGTCGACCGTCTGGGTCAGCTCGTCGACCTTGCCGTCGAAGAAGTGGTTGGCCCCCTCGACCATCTGGTGCTCGATGATGACGCCCTTCTGAACCTTCACCTTTTCGATGACCGGCATGACGTCCCGGGCCGGCGCGACCCGGTCCTCGGAGCCGTGCACGAACAGGCCGGACGAGGGGCAGGGGGCCAGGAAGGTGAAGTCGAAGCGGTTGGCCATCGCGGCGATCGAGATGAAGCCCTCGATCTCGGGACGCCGCATCAGCAGCTGCATGCCGATCCACGCGCCGAACGACACGCCGGCGATCCAGCACGACTTCGCCTCCGGGTTGACGGACTGCACCCAGTCGAGGGCCGCGGCCGCGTCGGACAGCTCGCCCGAGCCGTGATCGAATGCACCCTGGCTGCGGCCGACCCCGCGGAAATTGAAACGCAGGGCTGCAAAGCCGCGATTGGCGAAGGTGTAGAAAAGGTTGTACACAATTTGATTGTTCATCGTGCCCCCGAACTGGGGGTGCGGGTGCAGCACAATGGCAATCGGCGCGCCGCGCTTCTTGGGGGCTTGGTACCGCCCTTCCAGACGTCCGGCCGGGCCGGTGAAGATAACTTCGGGCATCGTTCGACTCTCGTTTCAGCGGTCGCCGGCCGCGCGATCAGGGGCAGTGAAGAGGCAGCCTTGACTCGCCGCACGCACACCATACAAACGCTCTTAGAACAGTTCTAGGCGATTAGAACTATTCTAAAGTAAGGCGAGCCGGCAGGCCATGCTAGCTCCCTGTGCCAGCCTTTCGGTTGGCGAGACCTCATTTGTCGGCGCGCCTTAGCACGGCGGACCGGTGCGCGGGCAAGGAATTGTACGCGCCGTACCAGGGGACGACACGGAATCAGCATGAGTCGGGCCCGCGCCTATCTCGATTATAACGCGACCGCCCCGGTCCGCCCGGCCGTGGCGGATGCGGTGGCGCGCGCGCTGATGCTGCCCGGCAACCCCTCGTCGATCCACCAGGAGGGCCGCGCCGCCCGCGCCGCCTTGGAGGCCGCCCGCGCCCAGGTCGCCGCCCTGGTCGGCGCTCGCCCGGCGCAGGTGCTGTTCACCAGCGGCGGAACGGAAGCCGCAAACGCAGTCCTGTCCGGGGCGCTCGGCCGCCGCGGGCAGCAGAAGCCGACCCGGCTTCTCCATTCGGCGACGGAACACCCTTGCGTGGCCGCCGGCCATCGCTTCCCCGAGGACGCGGTCGAGCAGTTACCGGTCACCTCGGACGGCTTGATCGACCTCGCGGTCCTCGAAACCCGCCTCGCCGCGCTGGCGGGCGAGAGCGTGCTGATCTCGGTCCACGCCGCGAACAACGAGACCGGCGCGATCCAGCCCCTGGCCGAGATCGTTGCTTTGGCTCGCGCCCATGGCCGGGCGTTGGTGCACAGCGACGCCGTGCAGGCGGTCGGCAAGATCGCCCTCGACATGGACGCCCTCGGGCTCGATGCGCTCACCCTGTCGGGCCACAAATTCGCGGCGCCGAAGGGCGTCGGCGCGATGATCCTGGCCGATGGCGTCGCCCTGGACAGCGCCTTCCTGCGCGGCGGCGGCCAGGAGCAGCGCCAGCGCTGCGGCACCGAGTGCCTGCCGGCCATCGTCGGCATGGGCGAGGCGGCACGGATCGCCGGCGCGGTGCTCGACCAGGAAGCCGCACGCCTCTCAGGCCTGCGCGACCGGATCGAGGCGGGCGTGCTTGCCCGGGCCCCCGACGCGGTGGTGTTCGCGGCCGATGCGCCGCGCCTGCCCAACACGCTCAGCTTCGCGGTTCCGGGCCTCGACGCCCCCGCGGCGCTGATCGCCCTCGACCTCGCCGGCGTGGCGGTGTCGTCGGGCTCGGCCTGCTCCTCGGGCAAGGTCGCGCGCTCGGCGACGCTGGCGGCGATGAGCGTCGATCCCAAGCTTGCCGGGGGGGCGCTGCGCGTCAGCCTCGGCTGGAACACGGTGGACGAGGATGCGTCACGCTTTCTCGACGCCTGCGAACGGGCCTTGCAGCCCCTATATAAGCGGCGAGGGCACGCGGCCTGAGCGACCGCGTCCCACGCTTTCCGACAGACGCTTCCCGGTCCTTGAAACCGGGCTTGCCAGGAGATGCTAATGCCTGCCGTGCAGGAAACAATCGACCGGGTCCGCTCGATCGACCTCGACCAGTACAAGTACGGGTTCGAGACCACCATCGAGATGGAGAAGTCCGCCAAGGGCATCTCCGAGGATGTCGTGCGCTTCATCTCGGCCAAGAAGAACGAGCCGGAATGGCTGCTGGAATGGCGCCTCGACGCCTATCGGCGCTGGCTGACCATGAAGGAGCCGGAGTGGGCGCGGGTCTCGTACGACAAGGTCGATTATAACGACATCTACTACTACGCCGCGCCCAAGCGCCCGGCGGCGATGTCGCTCGACGAGATCGATCCCGAGATCCTGAAGACCTACGAGAAGCTCGGCATCCCGCTGCGCGAGGTCGAGGTGTTGGAAGGCATCGCGCCGGAGCGCCGCGTCGCGGTCGATGCCGTGTTCGACTCGGTCTCGGTGGCCACGACCTTTAAGAAGGAACTCTCGAAGGCCGGCGTGATCTTCATGCCGATCTCCGAGGCGGTTCAGGAATATCCGGAGCTGGTGAAGAAGTACCTGGGCACGGTGGTGCCCTCGACCGACAACTTCTTCGCGACGCTGAACGCGGCGGTCTTCTCCGACGGCTCATTCGTCTACATCCCGCCGGGCGTCCGCTGCCCGATGGAGCTGTCGACCTACTTCCGCATCAACGAGCGCGACACCGGCCAGTTCGAGCGCACGCTGATCATCGCCGACAAGGGCTCCTACGTCTCGTATCTCGAGGGCTGCACCGCCCCGAAGCGCGACGACAACCAGCTCCACGCCGCGGTGGTCGAGCTGGTCACTCTGGACGACGCCGAGATCAAGTACTCGACTGTCCAGAACTGGTACCCGGGCGACAACGAGGGCAAGGGCGGCATCTACAACTTCGTCACCAAGCGTGGCGATTGCCGCGGTGCCCGCTCGAAGATTTCCTGGACCCAGGTCGAGACCGGTTCGGCGATTACCTGGAAGTACCCGTCCTGCATCCTGCGCGGCGACGAGTCCCGCGGTGAGTTCTACTCGATCGCGGTGTCGAACGGCATGCAGCAGGTCGATTCCGGCACCAAGATGATCCACCTCGGCAAGAACACCACCAGCCGGATCATCTCGAAGGGCATCTCGGCTGGGCGTTCGCAGAACACCTATCGGGGTCTGGTCTCGGCTCACAAGAAGGCCAAGGGCGCGCGCAACTTCACCAACTGCGACTCGCTGCTGATCGGCGACCAGTGCGGGGCGCACACCGTGCCCTATATCGAGTCGAAGAACGCCTCGGCGGTGTTCGAGCACGAGGCGACTACCTCGAAGATCTCCGAGGACCAGAAGTTCTACTGCCTGCAGCGCGGCCTCTCCGAGGAGGAAGCGACCGCGCTCATCGTCAACGGCTTCGTCCGTGACGTGCTGCAGCAGCTGCCGATGGAGTTCGCTGTCGAGGCTCAGAAGCTGATCTCGATCAGCCTCGAAGGCTCGGTCGGCTAATCCCACCGCGGATCAACGAAACGAAGCGATCATGGCGTCCTCGCCATGATCGCCGGCCGGATCGAGCGAAGGCTTCGACGCTCGTGTCCGTGCGGAAAAGCTTTCAAAATGGCCGTCCCGGTGGCGGCACGACAGGAACTGACGGCGCGCAGTCGGCGCACGGGTCCGGCCCGCCGTTCGATAGGACTTGAACTAACATGTTGGAAATCAAGAACCTCGTCGTACAGATCGAGGACAACCGCATCCTGAACGGCCTGAACCTGACCGTGAACGACGGCGAGGTCGCGGCGATCATGGGGCCGAACGGATCGGGCAAGTCGACCCTGTCCTACGTCATCGCCGGCAAAGAGGATTACGAGGTCCTCGACGGCGAGATCCTGCTCGACGGGCAGAACGTGCTGGAGATGGCCGCCGACGAGCGCGCCGCCGCCGGCATCTTCCTGGCCTTCCAGTACCCGCTGGAGATCCCCGGCGTCGGCACCATGACGTTCCTCAAGGCCTGTCTCAATGCCCAGCGCCGCGCGCGCGGCGAGGGCGAGATCTCGACGCCCGATTTCATCCGCAAGGTGAATGCCGCGGCGGACAAGCTCGAGATCAACAAGGAGATGCTCAAGCGCGCGCTCAACGTCGGCTTCTCCGGCGGCGAGAAGAAGCGCATGGAGATCCTCCAGATGGCGCTGCTGGAGCCGAAGTTCTGCGTGCTCGACGAGACCGATTCCGGCCTCGACATCGACGCCCTGCGCATCGTCTCCGAGGGCGTCAATGCGCTCCGGGCCCAGGGCCGCTCGTTCCTGGTGATCACCCACTATCAGCGGCTGCTCAACCACATCGTGCCCGACACCGTGCACGTCATGTCGAAGGGCCTGATCGTGAAGACCGGCGGCAAGGATCTGGCGCTCGAGCTCGAAGCGTCGGGCTATGCCGAGTACCGCACCAACGAGGCCGCGTAAGCCCATGGCCGACATCCAGAACCTGCGCACCAGCGCCGAGACCGGGCTGTCGAGCCTGTTCGAATCCGCGCGCAAGAGCTTCGCCTCGGAAGAGGCGATCGCCCGCGAGGAGGCGTTCCGTTTCTTCGAAGCCACCGGCCTGCCGAGCCGGCGGGTCGAGGCGTTCAAGTACACCGATCTGCGCGCCGCCATGAAGGAGGCCGTGCCCCCGGCCGAGGCTCCGTCGCCGAAGGCCGCGCAGGCCGCCGTCGCTTCGGCGAAGGGCTTTGCCGGTATCGACGCCGCACGCCTGACCTTCGTCAACGGCCATCTCATCCGGCCGCTCTCGGACCTCGACGGCTTGCCGGCCGGCCTTACGGTCACGCCGCTCAACGATGCGATGGGCAAGAGCGATGCGCGCCTCAGGCTGCTGGCCCCGGTCGAGCAGGCCCGAGAGAACCCGGTCTACCAGCTCAACACCGCCTTCCTGGCCGACGGCGCGCTGATCTCGGTGGCGGCCAGCACGAAGATCGAGCGGGCCCTGCACCTGCGCTTCATCGGGAGCGGGTCCGAGGGCTTCTCGACCGCCACCCGCGTGCTGGTCGATCTCGGCGACGGCGCGGAGCTGACCCTGCTGGAGAGCCACGAGGGTCCGAACGGCCTGACCTACCAGCCGAATGACGCCCTCGACGTGCGGGTCGGCAAGCAGGCTGTGTTCCGCCATGCCCGGCTCAACCGCGAGGGCGACGCCGCCATCGCGCTCTCAACGATCAGCGTGCGTCTCGATGACGAGTCGCAGCTGGAGACGGTCAACCTCGTCACCGGTGCCGTCCTCTCGCGCCATCAGATCTTCATGCATGTCGCGGGCGCGAACGTGAACGCCGTGGTCAACGGTGCCGCGATGCTCGGCAACGGCCAGCTGGCCGACTCGACCCTGCTTGCTGACCACGCGGCCGTGGGCGGCGTCGGCCGCGAGATGTTCAAGACGGTGATCGACGGGGACGCCACCGGCGTGTTCCAGGGCAAGATCATCGTTCGGCAGGCCGCGCAGCAGACCGACGGCAAGATGAAGTCGGATTGCCTGCTCCTCAGCGACGAGGGGCAGATGATGAACAAGCCGGAGCTGGAGATCTTCGCCGACGACGTCGCCTGTGGCCATGGTGCCACCTGCGGCGCCCCGGACGACGACCTGCTGTTCTACCTGATGGCCCGCGGCCTGCCCCGCGCGGTGGCTGAGAGCCTGCTGGTCCAGGCTTTCGTCGGCGAGGCTGTCGAGTCGGTCACGCATGAGGGCGCCCGCGCGGCGCTGATCGGTGAGATCGAGGCTTGGCTCGCGGCGCGCGCCTGACCCCTCAACCGATCCCGATTCGGGATCGCAACGCTCGTTCGGAGGCCTCTGTCGAGGCCTCCGCTTCACTCCGGCACCTCCGATGAGGTTGCCCCTGGGACGGACTCAGGTCTCAAAAGGTCGCGACGATGAACGCACCCGTCCTCACCACCGGCTACGACGTCGCGGCGATCCGCAAGGACTTCCCGATCCTGTCGCAGACGGTCTACGGCAAGCCGCTGGTCTATCTCGACAACGCGGCCTCGGCGCAGAAGCCGAAGCAGGTCATCGACGCGATGGTCTCCTGCATGGAGACCGGCTACGCCAACGTCCATCGCGGCCTGCACTTCATGGCGAACGCCGCCACGGAGGGGTTCGAGGGCGCCCGCGAGACCACGCGCCAGTTCCTCAACGCCGCCTCCACCGACGAGATCATCTTCACCCGCAACGCCACCGAGGCTTACAACCTCGTAGCCTCCAGCATGGGCTGGGCCGGGCTGATCGGCGAGGGTGACGAAATCATCCTGTCGATCATGGAGCACCATTCCAATATTGTGCCCTGGCACTTCCTGCGCGAGCGGCGCGGCGCGGTGATCAAGTGGGCGCCCGTCGACGAGGACGGCAACTTCTTGGTCGATGAGTACGAAAAACTGTTCACGCCGCGCACCAAGATGGTGGCGATCACCCACATGTCGAACGTGCTGGGCACGGTGACGCCGGCGGAGGAGATCGTGCGCATCGCCCACGCGCACGGCGTGCCGGTGCTGCTCGACGGCGCGCAGAGTGCCGTGCACCAGCCGATCGATGTGCGCGCGCTGGATTGCGACTTCTTCATCTTCACCGGCCATAAGGTCTACGGGCCGACTGGCATCGGCGTGCTCTACGGCAAGAAGGAATGGCTGGATCGGCTGCCGCCTTACCAGGGCGGCGGCGAGATGATCCGCACCGTCAGCCAGGACACGGTCACCTACAACGACCCGCCGCACCGGTTCGAGGCCGGCACCCCGGCGATCGTCGAGGCGGTGGGGCTTGGCGCAGCGCTCGAATACATGCTGGGGCTCGGCCGGCAGAACATCGCGGCCCATGAGGCGACGCTGACCCGCTACGCCCACGAGCGGCTCGGCGCGATGAACGCCCTGCGGATCATCGGGACGGCCAAAGGCAAGGGCGGTGTCGTCAGCTTCGAGATGAAGGGCGCCCACGCGCACGACATCGCCACGGTGATCGACCGTCAGGGCGTCGCGGTGCGCGCCGGGACCCATTGCGCCATGCCGCTGCTGACCCGCTTCGGCGTGACGTCCACCTGCCGGGCCTCGTTCGGCCTGTACACCACCACCGCCGAGATCGATGCCCTTGCCGAGGCGCTCGGCAAAGCCGAGATGATGTTCGCCTGATCGGCGCAGCGTCCCGGACCTTACCGGGCGGGCGATGTGCGAGCTGCGATGAAACCGGTTCCGTCTGCGCGGGTCCGGGGGAGAAGGAAACCATGAGCACCGACGCCACAATCACCGGCGGCGCCAACGCCCCCGCGGTCGAAGCCGCCTCGGCGATCCCGCCGGCCGAGCTGGACCGGCTGACCGACGACATCGTCGCCGCGCTGAAATCCGTCTACGACCCGGAGATCCCGGCCGACATCTACGAGCTCGGCCTGATCTACAAGGTCGATATCGGCGACGACCGGAAGGTCGCGATCGACATGACCCTCACGGCCCCCGGCTGTCCCGTCGCCGGCGAGATGCCGGGCTGGGTCGAGAACGCGGTCAGCGCCGTGCCGGGGGTGCAATCCTGTGCCGTGACGATGGTGTTCGATCCGCCGTGGGACCAGAGCCGCATGTCGGACGAGGCCCGCGTCGCCCTGGACATGTGGTAGGGCGCATCAGGTCGGCTCGCGCCCCGGCTCGAACGCAACCGTCTCATAGATGTCGGATAGCGCGAGCCGGGCACCGATCTCGGGCAGGTCGATGATGTCCGTCAGCGCCTCGTAGGTCTCCGCCGGCCACGCGTTTTCCACGCGGCGGTAGAGCAGGACGCTCGGGAAGCGCGTCTCCACTAGCAGGATGCCGCGCAGGGTCGGGTGACGCCGGTACTCGTCGAGCTTCCGGAAGCGATCGACGCTGCTGGTCAAGGGCGAGAGAACCTCGACCACGAGCCGGGGCGCGCGGCTCTCGTAGATGTCGCGCACGCGCTCGCCGCATTCCACCGTGATGTCGGGGCGCCGGAGCGTCGCGATGCTCGTGCCCAGGGCAATATCGTCCGTCGTCGGGCGGCAGCCGCTGCTGCGGAGCTGCTGATGCAGCGTGGCGATGATGTTGACCGTCACCTGATTGTGCTGGGTGCTCGCGCCGGTCATCCTCTTGATGTGCGGCACCGGCACGCAATCCACGAGCTCATAGAGCCCATCCTGGCCGAGCTGCCACGCGAAGAACGCCTCCGCATTCATGCGCCGCGTCGCAGGTTCAGCCATGGCCATCTCCCTGGATGAAAGCGAGCGTAGGGAGCCTTACGGAAAAGGCGAATTCCGGCCGCACTGAGCCGTTGGCGGCCCAGGGCAACTCCGAAGCCGGCGATCAGACAAGTGGATATTGGCATATGGGTGCTTTCGCCGAACGCCCGCCACTCAATACCAGTTCATATTTACGATCCGACGGCAGAAATTTCACGTGCCATTACTATCCGCAAAGGCGGATCCGCTGAAATTCCGGTCGAGCGCGGCATTTCCTCGGCTGGAGAGATAGCTGATCAGCTGAATACGCAGACGCCGGACAGAACTGGATTTTGCCTTGACTGTTCAATAACAGCCGAAACAACCTCCGTATGTATCAATTTACGGCGCTGTTAATATCTCGGTAACCACGATTGCCCACAGGGTCATGGACCGCCGGTTCAGGTGGTTTTTTCGGTGCAGACGGTGACGTGAGATGGGTCCGGGTTACGTGGTTGCGGCGGTTCTCGAAACGTCCGGACTGATTGGTCTCGTGGTCAGCGGGTTGGTACTCCGCGCCGAGCGGCAGGCGCGAGTGGCCGATCTGCGCGACTTCCTCCGTTCCGGTCAGAGCTCGCTCTCCGCATCGGGACTGGCGTCGCCGAGCCGTTGGCGCGCAGGCGCGTCCCGGGTCGTCAACGTCCCGGTCGGCACGCATCGCCGCGGAGGGGGTCAGTCGCGCGAGTCGGTTGCTCGTTCGGCCCTCGGACGCGCCATCGGTCAGAGCAACATCCGGACTACGCCCCGGCGCATGGCGCCGATCAACGCAGGATGATGTCGAGGCCGCTGCCGAGCAGGGTGACGGCGCTGAGCAGGAATATGAATTTCAGGTCTTCAAAACGCGTGCTCATGATCGGTCCTTATTTATCAAGGGGTTCGTCGTTGCTCGGATGCTGGATTATCACCCGATTAACGAATCTTTCGCGAGTCGTTTCAGGAACTGTTAGGGATTGTTCCGCGCTTTCCATTCGGTAAGGTTGATGAATGGTTAAGATCAACCTGTGCTGCTGAACCGGTCTTAACCCTGGTTCGGCAGGCCGGCCGTGTGGCGCCGCACGGTCGCGCGGCAACAGGGAAGGCGCAGGCTCATGACGCAGCCATCGACCAACGCGATCGTGCGGGCGCGCGATTGGATGTTCCGGGATCGCGGGACCGGCGCCATCACCGTGGCGCAATGGCCGAACCCGCCGCTCTGGCTGTTCCTCGGGCTCACGCTGGCCGCCTGGCTTGCCCGCAGCGCCGAACCCATTGCGTCGTGGCTGGGCATCGCCGCCGACCTCGCCCTGGGCTGGTGGGCGATTGATGAGCTCGTGCGCGGCGTCAATCCCTGGCGCAGGCTGCTCGGCCTCGCCACGCTGATCGGTCTCGCGGCGCTCGTTACCCTCCGGAGCGGCGGCTAGAGCCGCTCCCGATCGGGTTGCGACACGGGACACGACAAGGGCTGGCTTCGTCCTGATCGGCGTCCGTCCACTACACCCCCCTCATCCTGAGGCGGCGCCGCGCAGCGGCGCCCTCGAAGGAGCCCTCCAGGGATCGCGCGCAGACTGGAGGGCTCCTTCGAGGCTCGCTTCGCTCACGCCTCAGGATGAGGGAGTTGGGTTGGAGGAGCGCCGATCAGGACCGGATCGACTTTTGTGTCCGCTCAGCCGACGGCCCTGTCGAGGCGTCGTCGTGTACCGTGGCGTTGCGATTGGGAATAGCTCTAAGCCCGTGATTGAACGCGCCCGCTGACGCGGAACCGATATCCACTTCGCCTGACGCCAACGCATTGTCGGCATCCTGCTCGTTCAGGCCGCCGGTGACGATTCATCAGAGCGCGTTCTCGAGGGCGATTCAATCGATCTACGCCATCGTCGATTGCATTCTGCACTGTTGATTCGAAAATTATGATAATAAAACTCCTCGCAAAATTCATTTTCATGGAGAAATTTGCAAAGTTAACCGAAATTCAACCGGCACTTGAATTTCGGTTGACTACTGAGATGCGCAACGATTGATTGCGACGCAGCAAAAACTCATGAATGGTCGCCTCGGATTTTGTCCCGGGAAGCGACAGGTCTGTCGACGTGCGCGCTTCCATGCTCGGCTTCAGTTTGGGCTGGAAGGCACGATGACCGACGCAGGAGGCTTCGTAGCCCTCGATGCCGCACCGCGCCTCAGCGAGCAGGAGCGGCTTCTCCGCCAACTGGCCGACATGCTGAATCTTCCCATCTCGGTCTTTCGCCGCCGTCGTGTCGACCCGCCGGCTGAAGGTCCGACGGCAAGGGAATGTGCAGTGATCCTGGCGGCGTTCTCGCGCATCCGCGATCCGGAAGCCCGCCGGCGATGCCTGGCGATGGTCGAGCGCTGCGCCGACGCGTAGAATCGCGGTCCGGTTGTGCGCTCGCGCACGTAAGCGCAGTGAGAGCCGGGCCGACGGCATGCTATAGGGGCGCCCGCTTCCGAGAGCGGCCCGCCGGATAGGCAGGCCGCAAGGACCATCGCGACCTCTTCGGCACGCAGCATCCCCGAGCCGGTATTGCGGTCGCCGGTGCACGAGGCCCCGCATTCGATTTAGGCCCTGATGCCGATCATCTCCATTTCGAAGCTGTCGAAGACTTACACGTCGGGCTTTACCGCGTTGAGCGGCATCGACCTCGCCATCGAGCGGGGCGAGATTTTCGCGCTGCTCGGCCCGAACGGGGCCGGCAAGTCGACGCTGATCAACATCGTCTGCGGCATCGTCACGCCGAGTTCCGGCACGGTCACGGTCGACGGCCATGACATCGCCGCGGATTACCGCGCCGCGCGAAGAGCCATCGGTCTGGTTCCGCAGGAGCTCACCACTGACGCCTTCGAAACGGTGCTGAACACCGTGAGCTTCTCCCGCGGACTGTTCGGGCTGCGGCCGGATCCGGCCCATATCGAAAGAATCCTGCGGGCCTTGTCCCTGTGGGACAAGCGCGACAGCCGCCTCATGACTCTGTCGGGCGGGATGAAGCGGCGGGTGCTGATCGCCAAGGCCCTGTCGCACGAGCCCCGGGTGCTGTTCCTCGACGAGCCTACGGCGGGCGTCGACGTGGAGCTGCGCCAGGACATGTGGCGCCTCGTGCGCGACCTGCGCCAGCAGGGCGTCACGGTGATCCTCACCACCCACTACATCGAGGAGGCCGAGGAGATGGCCGACCGCATCGGGGTGATCCGGCGCGGCCAGATCATCCTGGTGGAGGAGAAGGCCGCGCTGATGCGCAAGCTCGGGCGCAAGCAGCTGACCCTTCAGCTCCAGGCGCCGATCCCCGCGGTTCCGCCGGAGCTGTCCGATTACGAGCTGGCGCTCGCCGGCGACGGCCGCGAGCTGATCTACACCTACGACACACGCGCCGAGCGCACCGGCATCACCGGGCTGCTCACCGGCTTGGCGGCCGCCGGAATCCAGTTCAGCGATCTCCACACCGAGCAGTCTTCCCTGGAGGACATCTTCGTCGGCCTCGTGCGCGAAGGGGAGACACGGGCATGAGCGAAACGATGAGCATGAACTGGCCGGCGGTCCGCGCGATCTACCGGTTCGAGATGGGTCGCTTCTGGCGCACCGCCGGCCAGAGCATCCTGGCCCCGGTGATCTCGACGACCCTGTATTTCGTGGTGTTCGGGGCCGCGATCGGATCCCGGGTGTCGGCGGTGGACGACGTGCCCTACGGGCTGTTCATCGTGCCCGGCCTGATCATGCTCTCGCTCCTGACCCAGAGCATCTCGAACGCCTCGTTCGGGATCTACTTCCCGCGCTTCGCCGGCACGATCTACGAGATCCTGTCGGCTCCGATCTCGCCCCTGGAGGTGGTGCTCGGCTTCGTCGGCGCGGCGGCCTCCAAGTCGATCCTGATCGGCCTGATCATCCTGGCGACCTCTGCCTTGTTCGTGCCGCTGCGCATCGACCACCCGGTCTGGATGATCGGCTTCCTGCTGCTCACCGCGGTCACGTTCAGCCTGTTCGGCTTCGTCATCGGGCTTTGGGCCGACGGGTTCGAGAAGCTGCAGCTGGTGCCGCTCCTCGTAGTGACGCCGCTGACCTTCCTGGGCGGCAGCTTCTACGCCATCAGCATGCTGCCGCCGTTCTGGCACGCGGTCAGCCTGATCAACCCGGTCGTCTACCTGATCAGCGCGTTCCGCTGGGCGTTTTTCGGCAAGGCCGATGTCAGCATCGCGATCAGCCTCGGGATGACCGCCCTGTTCCTGGTGATCTGCCTCGGCCTCGTCACCTACATCTTTCGCACCGGCTACCGCCTGAAAAGCTGATTGCAGAGTCTGTTTGACCGGTTTTTCCCACTCTCGACCTCATCCTGAGGTGCTGCGCAGCAGCCTCGAAGGAGCCCTCCAGCTGGCCGTGCGATCCCTGGAGGGCTCCTTCGAGGGCTCCGCTCCGCTACGCCACCTCAGGATGAGGGGAAGATTGGGATAAACGTTAGTCAGAACCGTCACGCGACTGCGATCACGCAGTCAAACAGGCTCTCAGGGCTGCGCGGCGAGGAAAGCCAGTACGCCGTCCCGGTGCGGCTTGGCGCCGACCGCCGTGGAGTGGTCCTTGCCCTCGATCTCCAGAGCGCGGGCATCGGGCATCAGAGCGGCCAAGGCCGGGCCGGAGCCCGCCACCGTGTCGAGCGTGCCGACCGAGACCAGCACCGGCACCTCGATCTGGGCGAGTTCCGCCCGGCTCAGCGTCTGACGCGAGCCGCGCATGCAGGCGGCCAACGCCCGCAGGTCGCTGCGCGTCTGCTCGGCGAAGGTCCGGAACGCCGCGGCGGTCGGGTTCGGGGCGGGCGTGCCGGGGGACGCTTCGAGGGCTTCGGCGATCCCGGACGGCAGGCCCTTGCCCTCGACGAGGTGCATGCCGAGGCCGCCGATGAGGGCGGAGCGGACCCGATCGGCATGGTCCAGAGCGATATGGGCGGTGATCCGGCCGCCCATCGAGTAGCCCATCACGTGCGCGCGTTCGATCCCGAGATAGTCGAGCAGCCGTATCGCATCGCCCGCCATGGCCTCGGAGCTGTAGGCCGCCGGATCGTAGAGCTTCTCGCTCTCGCCGTGGCCGCGATTGTCCAGCGCGATCGCCCGGTAGCCGGCCTGCGTCAGGGCTCGTACCCACTGGGTGTTGACCCAGTTGACCGCGTGGTTGGAGGCGAAGCCGTGGATCAGCAGGATCGGCGTGCCGGCCCCCTCCGCCGGCGGCACGTCGATATAGGCGATCCGCACGCCGTCCGAATCGAAGGAATCCATGCCGCGCAACCCGTGCCGTGTCGGTACTCTCACGAAGCGCGACGCTTAGACCACTGCGCCCCGAAGGAGCAACGCGGATCCATCTGCTTGCGGGGGAGGGCGCCGGCTGGCACACCGCCCCGGTTATGACCGATACCAAGCCCTACGGCACCTACGAACCGGCCGGCCTCGTGGCGGCGATCACCCGCCGGACCAACCGGATCCCGGCCGAATCCTGGTACGGCCGGCGCCTCGCGCTGTTCCTGCGCCGGATCGCGATCTCGCGGCTGGGGGGAAAACCCCTCGACGTGACCCGCTATGGCGCGCGGATGCGGCTGCACCCCTACAACAACAATTGCGAGAAGAAGGTGCTGTTCACGCCGCAATTCTTCGACCCGCAGGAGCGGGCGCTGCTGCAGGAGCGCCTGCCGCAGGATTGCGTGTTCCTCGATATCGGCGCCAATATCGGTGCCTACGCCCTGTGCGTGGCGGCGTTTTCGGGGCCGGGCGCCCGGATCGTCGCGGTCGAGCCGCAGCCCGACGTGTTCGCGCGCCTGACTTACAACATCGCCCAGAACCCGTTCCACACCGTGAAGGCGGTGGCCTGCGCGGTGGCCGACAAGGCCGGCGAGCTGACCCTGTTCATCGACCCCCGCAACCGCGGCGAATCGAGCTTGCGGATCGTCGGCACCAACGAGGGCGCCCGGATCACCGTGCCGGCGGTAACGCTCCTCGACTTGCTGCGGGCCGAGGGCCTGACCCGCGTCGACGCCGTCAAGCTCGACGTGGAGGGCGCCGAAGACCTGATCCTGGAGCCGTTCCTGCGCGAGGCGCCGGACACACTGCTTCCGCGCATCCTGCTGATCGAGAACGGCACCGGCCAGTGGCAGATCGACCTGCCGAAGCACCTGGAAAAGTTCGGCTATCGCGAGATCTCGCGCTCCCGGCTGAACCTGATGTACGAGCGCCGGGAACCGGTCAGGGCGGCGTGATTACCGGGATCTCGTCCGTCAGGGCGACGCCCGCGGGGCTCACGGCGCAGCGATAGGCCCGGACCTCCACGCCCGCCGCGCGGGCGTCGCGGAACGCCCGGTCGAAGGCCGGGTCGATGTCCCGGGCCACGTCGAACGCCTCCGCGTGCATCTGCACCACGATGATCACCAGCGCCCGTCCGCCCTCGGCGACGACCTGGGCAAGGTCGCGCATGTGCCGGGCGCTGCGGGCGGCGACGCAATCCGGGAATTCCGCGAGGCCGGCCCGGCGCATCAGGTGGCAGTTCTTGACCTCCACGTGGCACGGGCCGGCGGCCGCGCCGCTCGCCAAAAAATCGACCCGGCTGGCCTGGGCGTAGCGCACCTCCGGCTTCAACAGGTCGTGGCCGGCGAGCGCATCGATCACGCCGGCGCGAAACGCCTCGGCCACCAAGGCGTTGGGGCGCATCGTGTTGATTCCGACCCATTGCGAGCCGCCCGGCAGGTCGGCCTCCACCAGTTCCCAGGTCAGCGGCAGCTTGCGGGTCGGATTGCTCGAGCGCGAGAGCAGCACCGGCCGGCCCGGCAGGTTGAGGCCGAGCATCGCGCCGGGATTGGGGCAGTGCACGGTGACGAGGCCGTCGGCGGTCTCGATGTCGGCGAGGAAGCGCTTGTAGCGCTGCACCAGCAATCCGGGCGCGAGCGGCGCGGCGAAGAGCATCGGGTGGATATCTCCGGGTTCGTGTGGTCCGGGCCGGCGGCCGCGCTATCTGCTGATCATCCGCCGCCGAAGGTTCACCGCTGCGGCGGCGAGACCGATGGGCGCAGGATGACCATCGGCCGGATCCCGATCCGGCCTTAGCATGCCCTCCGACCACAGAGTCCCATGGACCAGCCTTCCGATTCGATCACGGCCGCGATCCTCGTCATCGGCGACGAGATCCTGTCGGGGCGCACCAAGGACAAGAACATCGGCACCATCGCCGATTTCCTCACCGCCGCCGGGATCGATCTGCGCGAGGTGCGGGTGGTGCCGGACGAGGCCGCGATGATCGTGGAGGCGGTGAACGCCCTGCGGGCGCGCTACACTTACCTGTTCACCACCGGCGGCATCGGCCCGACCCACGACGACATCACCGCCGATTGCGTCGCCGAGGCCTTTGGGGTCGGCATCGACATCGACGAGCGGGCGCGGGCGATGCTGCTGGAGCGCCACAAGCCCGAGGACCTGAACGCGGCGCGCCTGCGCATGGCACGAATCCCCTTCGGCGCCGACCTGATCCCCAACGCGGTCTCGAAAGCCCCGGGCTTCCGCATCGGCAACGTCCACGTCATGGCCGGCGTGCCGAGCGTGATGCAGGCCATGCTCGACGCGATCGCGCCGACCCTGAAGGGCGGCGCCGCGATGATCTCCGAGACCATCGAGGCGGGCGGGGTGCCCGAGGGCCAGTATGCCGGCGAGCTCGGCGAGATCGCCAAGGCGCGTCCGGCCGTGTCGATCGGCTCCTACCCGGCGATGACGCCGGACGGGTTTCGCAACCGGATCGTCGTGCGCAGCCGGGACGCGCAGGCGCTCGCGGAAGCACGCGACGTCGTCGCGGCTCTGGTCGCACGGCTCTCGGCCTGAAGGCCCATCATCCGGTCGGGTAGCGTCGCGGAGCTGAGCGGATGATTCGGAATCGGAACGACCGGGCCGACAAGGAGGCGCGGCGCGACGCGCTGCTGAAGGAGGTCTCCGAGGTCGGCCGGCCCGACGCCTACGTGCTGCACGAGGTCATACGGCTCGGCGGCGACGAGGAATTGCGCCGCCACGGCTTCGCGCTGTTCATCTCCGCCTTCGCGGCAGGCTTGAGCATCGCGCTGTCGTTGATCGTGCCGGGGGTGCTCAAGAGCCATCTGCCCGATGCCGATTGGGTGAAGATCGTCACCACGATGGGCTATTCGGTCGGCTTCCTGGTGGTCGTCCTGGGGCGTCAGCAGCTGTTCACCGAGAACACCATCACGCCGATCCTGCCGCTGCTGCACGACCGCTCGATGAAGACCGCGTTCCGAGTCGTGCGGCTCTGGTTCATCGTCCTGTGCGGCAACATCCTGGGGACGCTCGCCATCGCCACGGTGCTGGCCCATGCCGGCGCCTTCGAGCCGCCGGTGCTCAAAGCCTTCGCCGCGATCAGCCACGACGCCCTCGGACACGGGTTCTGGTCCACCTTCGTGAAGGCGGTGTTCGCCGGCTGGATGATCGCCCTGATGGTCTGGTTCCTGCCCGCGACCGGCGGCGCCGCCCCCTTCGTGATCATGCTGATGACTTGGCTGGTCTCGCTCTGCGGCCTCGCCCACATCGTCGCCGGCTCGGTGGAGGCCTTCTTCCTCCTGGTGACCGGCGCCGCCTCGCTGGAGGATTACGGGCTGCACTTCTTCCTTCCGACGCTGCTCGGCAACACCATCGGCGGCGTCACCCTGGTGGCGGTGCTGAATTACGGCCAGGTCGCGCCACAGGTGGAGGAGACCAAGGAGGTCGAGGGCGAGCGACCCGATTGATGAGCACGCTCAGTCCAGGCTTACGGGCGGACTGATCAAATGGTCGAGGTCGTCGAGAATCCAGGTCATCGTTCCGCGTAAGGGCCCGTACAGGCCGATCTGGTGCTGGCGGTACAACAGGTCATGGGTGAGCCGCGCCGAGAGGCCGTTCAGCCGGCCGCCCCCGAACGTGTAGCGCCCGAGGGTGCCCCAGCCGTTGAAATCGGCCAGCGAGACGATGGCGCCCTTCTCGACGTAGTGAAACGGCGGCAGCTCCGTCGCCACCGTGTCACCCCGGGCGAGCGCCCGCCCGAGATGCGACGCGAGGTGCTGCGCCTGCTGGCGCGCCGCCTGGGCGGTGGCCGGGACCGGCTTGCCTGTCTTTGGATCGGCCTGGCTGGCGCAATCCCCGAGGGCGACGATTGCCGGGTCCCGGGTCGTGCGCAGGTCGGGACCGACCACGAGCTGGCCGGTGCGCGAGCGTTCCAGCCCCTCAACCGAGCCGAGCACGTCCGGCGCCTTGACCCCGGCCGCCCAGACCTTGAGCCCGGCGGCGATGCGGCTGCCGTCCTTCAAGGTGAAGCCCGCCGCGTCCGCACCCGTGACCATGGCGCCGGTCCGGACCTCCACGGCGAGGTCGGACAAGGTGCGAGCGGCTGCCCGGGAGACACGCTCGGGGAAGGCCGGCAGGAGGCGCGGACCGCTCTCGATCAGGGTCAGCCGCAGCCGCCGCGGCAGGTCGGGGGAGCCGTAGGCCGAGGCCAGGTTGATCGCGTGCTTCAGTTCCGCGGCCAGCTCGACGCCCGTGGCGCCGCCGCCGACGATGGCGATCTCCAGCCTCTCCGGGCTGTCGAGCCGGGCCAGGAGATGGCGCCGCAACTGTCGGTGGAACGACTCGGCCTCGGTGAGATCGTCGATGGTCAGGCAATGCTCGGCGACACCCGGGGTGCCGAAATCGTTGGCCCGGCTGCCGATGGCGAGGACCAGGAGATCGTAGCCGAGATCGGCCTCCGGCCGCCCCTGCGCCGCCTCCACCGCGAGCCGCACCCGCCGGGCCGGGCGGTCGATCCCGATGAGGGTGCCCGGCTGGAACCGGAATCCGTTGCGGCGCGCCTGCGCGAAGAAATCGACCTTCTGGCGGTCGGGCCGGGCGGTGCCGGCCGCGAACGTGTGCAGCATCGGCTTCCAGACATGGGACAGGCTGCGGTCGGCCAGCACTACCTCGGCCTTGCCGCCTCGCCCGAGGCTGGTCGCCACCTCAATCCCCGCGACCCCGCCGCCGATGATCACGATCCGCGCTCGATCCGCCATGCCGTCTCCAGGATTTTTCGCTCCCGGTGAACGCAGGGCGGTGACCGATGTTCGCGGCTTGAATCACGCGGCGCTCGAGGCTCGTTCAGTCGGACTCGGCGTGATGGAGCCGATATTCCTGCGTGATACCGCCATAGCCATAGGCCGCCGCTCGACTATCGATGATGTGGATGTTCGAATGCGGGTGCAGGTTGCCGATGAGGCTCGAAAGAAGGTCGAATGCGGCAGGACAGGGACAGCGTGAGACCGGCGCCGTTCTGCTCCGTCAGTCTCCATTGAGGGTGCGGTCAGGGCCGGCCGATAACCGACAGGCCGCGCAAACGAAAGAAGCCGCCCAAAGGCGGCTTCTCGTAGACCGGGTGACGTTTGGAAAAAAATCAGGACCGGAGGCGGGTCCGAACCTCGCCGAGGCTGGAGCGGATCAGGCCCTGGGCCGCGTCGCCCTGCATCCGCTCGCGCAGGATCGTCTCCGAGACCTTCACGGCGGCCTCCGCAGCGGCGGCGCGAACCTGGGCCTCGGCCTGGGCTTCGGCCTGCGAGATCTTCAGCTCGGCCGCCTTGGTGCGCCGGGCCAGGAAGTCGTCGAGCTTACGATGGCCCTCCTCGGCGGCGCGTTTGGCCTCCTCGCGGGCGCCGGCGATGATCGACTCGGCCTCCTTCTCGGCCTCGGCGCGGCGGCGCTTGTAGTCCGCCAGCACAGTGGCGGCCTCCTCGCGCAGGCGCTTGGCCTCGTCGAGCTCATGACGGACGCGGTTGGCGCGGCCGTCGAGGCCCTTGGTCATGGCCGAAAAGCCGCCGGCCTTCCAGGCGATGCCGAGGAAGATGACGAACGCGACGGCGACCCAGAATTCGGCTTCGAGCAGCATCGTGGGTTCCCGTTCAGTGTGCGGTGGCGTCGAGGGCGCGATTCAGGGTCGCCGGATCGGGCGCCTGGCCCGTCAGGCGCTCCACGATCGCCGATGCGGCCTCGCCGGCGATGCTGCGGACATTGCCCATCGCGGCCTCGGTGCGGGTGCGGATCGTCGCCTCGGCGGACGACAGCTTGGCGTTCAGCTCGGCTTCGAGCGCCTTGCGCTTGGTCTCGGCTTCGGCCGCCAGCTCGTTCCGGGTGGTCTGAGCGATGTCGCGGGCCTTGCCCTGCGCGTCGCGGAGCGCGGTCTCGTAGGCGATGCCGGCGGCGTCGGCCTCGGTCTTCATCGCCTGAGCCTGATCGAGATCGGCGCGCAAGCGCTCGGCGCGGGCGTGCAGGATCGCCTGGATCCGCGGCAGCGCGACCTTGTCCATCAGGTAATAGAGGAGACCGAAGGCCAGCGCGAGCCAGATCAGCTGCGACAGGAACCCGGAGGTCTCGAAGGGTGGGAAGGCACCGCTATGCGCCTCCGTGTGCTCGACATGGCCGGGCACGATCTGCGTGTCGGCGCCCGGGGGCGGCGTGGTGAGGGGATTCGGCTGCGCCATGGGACCGCTACACTGACACCGTTCGCAGGATCACCGCCGACGCGGTGACGGAAGAAGGCGGACGCCTCGCTCGCGAAGCGCCCACCTGATGGTCGGGCGGTGGACTGCCCGGTGGAGGCCGCGTCGTCCGCGGCCCCCGAAGCGCGTCGATCAGACGGCGAAGAGCAGCAGCAGCGCGATGAGCAGCGAGAAGATGCCCAGCGCCTCGGTCAGGGCGAAGCCCAGGAGCAGGGTGGCGCGCTGGCCGTCGGCCGCGGAGGGGTTGCGAAGGGCGCCGGCAAGGAACTGACCGAACAGGTTGCCGAGGCCGATGCCCGCACCCGCCATGCCGAGGCAAGCGAGGCCGGCGCCGATGTACTTCGCAGCGACGGGATCCATGATAACTCCTGAGGTCTCTTCAGATCGAAACGTGCGGTGACGTTCGCGGCGGGTGGAGCCGGCCAAGTCTGCAGGCCGGGGTGAAGCTGGGTGGCCGGGGCGTTCGCCTAGTGGCCGGGATGGAGCGCGTCGTTGAGGTAGATCGCCGTCAGCGTCGCGAAGACGTAGGCCTGAAGCGCCGCGACGAGGAACTCGAGGGCGGTCAGGGCAATCGTCAGGAACAGCGGAAGCGGCGATAGCACGCTCCACGCACCCGCGAGAAGAAGCTGGACCACGAAGAACGCGAAGATCTTCATCGCGATGTGGCCGGCGAGCACGTTGGCGAACAGACGGACCGAGAGGCTGATCGGCCGCGAGACGAACGAGATGATCTCGATCGGCACGAGGATCGCCAGCAGCGGCTTCGGCACGCCCGACGGCACGAACAGTCCGAAGAAGTGCGTCCCGTGCTTCATCACCCCGTAGATCACCACGACCGAGATCACCAGGGCGGCCAGGCCGAAGGTGATGATCAGGTGGCTGGTCACAGCGAAGGCGTAGGGGATCATCCCGAACAGGTTCAGGATCAGCACGAACATGAACAGCGAGAACACCAGCGGCATGAAGCGCTTGCCGCCGTCGCCGGTGGCCTGGTGCAGCGTGTCGGCGATGAATTCATAGAAGATTTCGGCCAGAGACTGCATCCGCCCCGGCACCACCGAGCGCGAGGCCGTCGCCACCACGGTGATCAGCGCGATCACACCGACGGCGGCGAACATGTACAGGGCGGATTGCGTGAACGCGAGTTGCTGATGGCCGATATGGCCGAGGGATACGAGCGGCTTCAGCTCGAACTGCTCGATCGGGTCGATCGTGACCGCCATTCTCGCTTCCGCCCCTCTTGATCCGGCGCGCCGATGCACTCGGCCGCCTCAAACCCCTGTCGACCGGCGTGCCTTATGGCTCTTGCCGGTCGCCTCGTCCGGGACGCGCGCCGGCAAAACCTGACACCCGCATCACGTTGTAGATCCCCGCCACGAACCCCAGCATCAGAAGGACGATCAGGCCCCAGGGTTTCGTCCCGAAGACATGATCGACGATCCAGCCGAGAATGCCCCCCGCGATCACGCCCGCGACGAACTCCGTGGAGATCGTCATGGCCTGACCAAGCGAGGAGGGCCCGGTGCCCCGAGGCCGCAAGGAAGGATCGGGAGCGGCTTGCGGCCGCTTCCGTTCGATCTGCGTCTCGAGACGTCTGAGCCTCGCGGAGAGTTCGCTGTCCGTCGGCGTTCCCTCGGTCCCGTTCCCGTCCCTGGAATCGTCGCCGCTCACGGCTGAAACTCACAGGGCGGGAGGATCTGAAACCGGCTAGACGCCCCCATCAAGCGGGCGCACCATAGTTTCGCCTATCTTGAGTGTCAAGGCGACGCCGATACATATTAAACCTTTGACGGATATGGTGTTTTCGGTTCTCGGCCTGGTCCAGGGCGCGGTGCTTCGCGCATCGCCCCGCACAGCCGATCAAGCGCCGAGGATCGGCTTGATCACCTTCTCCATGCCGTCGATCGTCATCTCGCCGGTGTAGCGCTCGCCGTTGATGAAGAAGGTCGGCGTGGAATCGACCTTCATCACGTCCAGCCCGCGCTGCTTCACGGCGTTGACCGCGCCGTAGACCTTCTGGTCCTTCAGGCAGGCCTCGAACGTGTCCTTGGTGTAGCCGGCCTGCCGCAGCATCTGCTCCAGGGCGTCCACCGGCTTCTGGGTGAAGGCCCAGGCCGGCTGCTGGTCGAACAGCAGGTCGGTGATCGGGTAATACTTGGCATCGCCCTGGCAGCGCGCCAGCATGAAGGCTGCCGTCGCCAGCGGGTCGAGCGGGAACTCGCGCAGGGTGAAGCGCACCTTGCCGGTGTCGATGTAGCGCTCCTTGAGCACCGGCCAGGTGGTGCGGTGGAACGCGGCGCAGTGCGAACAGGTCATCGAGGCATATTCGATGATCGTGCACTTGGCATCCGCGGGGCCGAGCCAGACATCGCCGAGTGGGCCGGGCTGCATCAGCGCCGCCAGGTCGGCGTTCTGCGCCCAGGCCGAGCGCATGAGATAGGGCAGGGCGAGGCCGGCGCCGAGCGCGAGGCCGGTGAACTTGAGAGCGTCGCGTCGCGTGGTCATGGGCAGGCTCCGCCGGATTAGTTCGGTCTTGGCGTCCCGGTTCGGTACGCGGGCGCGGCTGTCCTGGCAAGGTGACGGAATCGCCGACGGATCTTGCGGCTCAGCGCTCCGGCCGCGTCGCCACGGCCGCGATCCCGAGCCGATCCAGGGCGGCACGCAGGCCGTCATCCTCGATCGCCGCCACCGCGCGCTTCACCTCCACGGCCCGGGACGGGTCGATGCCGGTGCGCGGCGCCGGCCGGCCGCCGCGGCCGACCCGGTCCTGCTGCAGCACGATGCGGGAGACGCAGGCCCAACCGTAATGGGCGTTGATGCGCTGGATCACCACGGGCGCGAGATGCTGGAGCTCGATGGCGAAGACGCCCTCGACGCGGACCACCAGCGTCCCGGATTCGGGCGTGTCGCCATCCTTGCGGCGGCGCTTCGGCCATTCGAGCTTCGACGGACGGCAGTAGCGCGCCAGCCGCTCGCCGACGATCTCCGGCCAGGCGGCCAGGATGTCGGTCGACGCGAAGCCCTGCGCCGCGAAGGCCGGCCCGATGCAACTCTCGATCAGCTCGGCCAGCGGTTTGACGCGCGCCATGGTGGTTCGGGCCTCGCCCATCTCATGAGTCGCACGAGGTTAGCGCAGCTTCGTTGACGAAGGGAGCATGAGCTGACGTTTCACGGCCCTATGATCGGCCGGCCCCTCCGTTTATGCAGCCTGGCCCATGCCGACCTGCCCACCCACGGATTCCGGGTCCGGTCCCGGACCACGCGCCGACGACCTGCTCGCCTGGTACGACCGGCATCGCCGGGTCCTGCCGTGGCGCGCGCTCGCCGGTGAGGTGCCCGATCCCTACCGGGTCTGGCTGTCGGAGGTGATGCTCCAGCAGACCACGATCGCGGCGGTGCGGCCGTATTTCGAGCGGTTCCTCACGCGCTTTCCGGATATCGACGCGCTGGCCGAAGCCCCCGAGGAGGCGGTGATGTCGGCCTGGGCCGGGCTCGGCTACTATTCCCGGGCGCGCAACCTCCATGCCTGCGCCAAGGCGGTCGCCGCCGCGGGCCGATTCCCCGACACGGCCGAAGGCCTGCGCAAGCTTCCGGGAATCGGCGCCTACACGGCCGGGGCGATCGCCGCGATCGCGTTCGAGCGGGCGGAGGCGGCAGTCGACGGCAATGTCGAGCGGGTCCTGAGCCGGGTCTTCGCCGTGGAAGCGCCGCTACCCGGCAGCCGCCCGGAGATCCGTCGGCTGACGCAAGCCCTGGTGCCGCCCGACCGGCCGGGCGACTTCGCCCAGGCGCTCATGGATCTCGGCGCGACGATCTGCACGCCCAAGCGCCCCGCCTGCGCGCTCTGCCCCTGGATGCTGCCCTGCCAGGCCCGGGCGCTCGGCACGCAGGACACGTTCCCGCGCAAGATCAAGCTGGCGAAGGGGGCGCTCCGCCGCGGCGCGGCCTTCGTGGCGATCCGCAGCGGCGACGAGGCGGTCTTGCTGCGGACCCGCCCTCCGGAGGGACTTCTCGGCAACATGGCCGAGCCGCCTGGCAGCGCCTGGGAGCCGGACTACGACGTGGCTTCGGCCCTTCTGGACGCGCCCCTCGACGCCCGATGGAAGCGCCTGCCGGGCCTCGTCCGCCACGGCTTCACGCATTTCCCGCTGGAGCTGACCGTGTTCTCGGCCCGGGTCGCGCTCTCGACCCCGACGCCCCCGGGAATGCGCTTCACCCCGCGCGCTGCGCTCGACGACGAGCCGCTGCCCGGCCTGATGCGCAAGGTGCTGGCCCACGCCTTCGATCCGAAGCCGGAGCCGGAGAAGAAGCCGCGCGGCCGCCCGAAGAAGGAGCCGCCGCCGATGCCGCTGCTCGCGGCCATGGAGGCGCCGATCACGATGGAGGATCCGGAGCCGCGGCCGAGCGTGCGCGCAGTCCCCAAGCCCCGGCCGAAACCGGCGCCGGAGCCGCCGCCGGACACGGACGACTTTTTGGATGGCGAGCCCGAGGCGCCGCCGGCCCCGGTGCGCGCCCGGCCGCCGACGCGCCGGCCGAGCGCGGCGCGGCGTCGCTAGATGCAATGGTAACGGGTTCCCAAAGGGCGAGCCCTTTGGTGGGGTTTGGGGCAAAGCCCCAAGCTATTCGCAGGGCTCCGCCCTGCACCCGCCAAAGGGCTGAGCCCTTTGGGAGCCCATGGCCGATACGGGGACGGCTCAGCCGTTCGCCATCGCCTGGCGCAGCCCGGCCCGGTAACTGTCGATCACCACCGGCTTGCCGGAGCGCTCGACGTGCCAGAAGGTCCAGCCGTTGCAGGCCGGGAGGCCCTGGACCAGGGCGCCGATCTTGTGGATCGAGCCAATCACAAGGCCGTTGTCGAGCTGGCCGTCCGGACGCACCGTGGCGCGGAAGCGGCGGCGCTCGTCGGTGACGATCTCACCCGGGCGGATATGCCCGGCCTCGATCACCGAGAGGAACGGCACCCGCGGCTCGGCGCGCTTCGTCGGCGCCACCATGAGGGCAGCCTTCGACAGCGGCTGGACGGCGGCGATCCGCTCCATCGCGGCCTTCGCGTAGGTGGCCTCGCGCTCGATGCCGATGAACCGGCGGCCGAGGCGCTTGGCGACGGCGCCGGTGGTGCCGGTGCCGAAGAACGGATCGAGCACCACGTCGCCGGGATTGGTCGCCGCCATCAGGGTGCGGGCGAGCAGGGCCTCGGGCTTCTGGGTCGGGTGGACCTTGTGGCCCTCCGCATCCTTCAGCCGCTCCTCGCCGGTGCAGAGCGGGATGAACCAGTCCGAGCGCATCTGGAGGTCTTCATTGCCCCCCTTCAGCGCATCGTAATGGAAGGTGTAGCCTTTCGACTCCGCCGAGCGCGAGGCCCAGATCAGGGTCTCGTGGGCGTTGGTGAAGCGCTTGCCGCGGAAGTTCGGCATCGGGTTGGCCTTGCGCCAGACGATGTCGTTGAGGATCCAGTAACCGAGATCCTGCAACGCGCTCCCGACTCGGAAGATGTTGTGGTACGACCCGATCACCCAAAGGGTTGCGTTCGGCTTCATCACGCGCCGGCAGGCGGCGAGCCAGTCCCGGGTGAAGGCGTCGTAGGCCTCGAAGGTCGCGAACTTGTCCCAGTCGTCGTCGACCGCGTCGACACGGCTCTGGTCCGGACGCAGCAGGCCGGCATCGCCGAGCTGCAGGTTGTAGGGCGGGTCGGCGAAGACGCAGTCGACGCTGGACGCCGGCAGCGCGTTCATGGCCGCGATGCAATCCCCGACCAGCACTTGGTCGAGGGGGAGGGGACGCTGGACGGGTACGAGACCCATCCGTGGCGCCGACGCGGGCCGCCCGGCACGCGAGACCTGTTTCCGGGCGACGGCGTCGGCAACCACGGTACGCGGGGAAGCCATGGCAAACACCGGTTACGCGACTGACCGGCAGACCATGCGTCGGACACGGTAAAGGTCGCGTTGTCGAAATTGCCCGGCCGGCGTCCCGTTCTGGGGCTGCAGTTTTTGCCTAGCTTGGACCCAACCAGTCATTCGGTAGTCGAGGCGTGCGTGTCGCACCGCGTTGACGCGTGCCGTCTCTTGCGCCGATGCCGCTTAATTGGCGGCCGAACCGTTATTTAGCGCCCAATCCTTTTGCGGTGCGCAAGATGACACATGTCGGCCTCCGGCGGGGTCCGCCTCCACCTCAGCGGGATGCTGGGTCACGCCCGGTGCAAGCCTTGGGACAATAAGCCGATCTGAGGATTAAGCAGCGGCCCGTCGATGCGACTTGCCGATTACCGCGCACGACAGTCGACGATACAAATCAAGTCGAGACCGGAAATATCCCGCAGTAAACCCTTAAGTCATCTTCATGACCAGGCAAAAGCAGGCCAAAATGTGACCTGAACCCGCCTTGAAATCCCGCCATATTCCGGTCGATTTCTGAAACGACTGGCGCCGCCCCGGTAACAACAAGGGAATGCGGGAAGAATGACATCTGGTTTCGGTAAGTTCGTGGCCTCCGTTGGAATGCTGTCTGCCATCGTCGGAACGACCCTCCCGGCTGCTGCCCAGAGCGGCGCGGCCTCCTGGTACGGGAGCGGCCATCGCACCGCGAACGGCGAGCGTTTCAACCCCAACGGACTGACCGCCGCCCATCGCAGCCTGCCGTTCGGAACCCGCGTCCGCGTCGAGAACCGCCGGACCGGTCGCTCGGTGGTGGTGCGGATCAACGACCGCGGCCCGTTCGTGCACGGCCGCATCATCGACCTCTCGCGGGGCTCGGCCCGTGCGCTCGGCATGGGCGGCACGAGCTACGTCTCGCTCCAGGTCCTCAACTGAGCATCCGGTGCTGACGGCTTCCAGGTCGAACACGTCCTGAAGCCCTGCGGCCTCCCGACGTTGTCTGCGGCATCGGGAGGCCCCATGTGCTGCGAAAGCAGCCCGGATCCAGCCGACCCATGCCCAAACCCCTGATCGTCGACATCCCGCACGACCTCGGCCGCGACGAGGCCAAGCGGCGCCTCGAGCACGGCACCGACCAGGCGCGAGCCTTCCTGGCCAAGAGCGGTGTTACGGTCGACCAACTGGCCTGGACCGGCGACCGCCTCGATTTCGGCGTCTCGGCCATGACTCAGAAGATCGGCGGCACGATCGATGTCGGCGCCGAGAGCGTGCGCCTTGAGGTGAAGCTTCCGTTCCTGCTCGCCCTGTTCGCCGAGAAGATCCAGAAGGTGGCGAGCAAGGAAGGCAATCTCCTGCTCACCAAGAAATAGCGGCCCGGAACTCCGGCCGCAGGCCCTCGTTGCTGCCCGAACGGCGCGGAACAGTGCCGCGGGCCTTCTGGAGGAGAACCATGCCAGACTTCACCCTCGCCGATCCGGGCCAGATCCCCGAGGTGCCGCCGCAGCCAACGCCGGCTCCCGACACCCCGTACGATCCGCCGCAGGCTCCGACGCAGCCGCCCGGCCCCGAAATCCCCGGCAACACCCCGGCTGAGGCGCCCGGCATCCAGCCGCCGGAGATTCCGGTGAACGATCCGGGTCCACCGGAGATCAGCCCGCCCACCGGGCCGGCCAACCCGATCGCCTGAGGGACGGGGGGCGCCGTTTGAACCCGACGCCCGGCACTGCCATAAGCCCGGCATGGCCGCTCCCCCACTTCTGACCCTCCAGGACGTCGCGCTCACCTTCGGCGGCACGCCGCTGATCAACCGCGCCGACCTGACCATCTCCCCCGGCGAGCGCACCTGCCTCGTCGGGCGGAATGGCTCGGGCAAGTCGACCTTGATGAAGATCGCCGCCGGCCTGGTCGAGCCGGACAAGGGGCGGCTGTTCGTCCAGCCCGGCACCACGATCCGCTACCTCGCGCAGGAACCGGATTTTTCAGGGTTCTCCAACACCCTGGACTTCGTCGAAGCCGGCCTGCCGCCGGGCGAATCCGCCCATCGCGCCCGGTACTTGCTCGAAAGCCTGGGCATGACCGGGGCCGAGGATCCGAAAAAACTCTCGGGCGGTGAGGGGCGGCGCGCCGCACTCGCCCACGCGCTCGCCCCCGAGCCCGACGTGCTGCTGCTCGACGAGCCGACCAACCATCTCGACCTGCCGGCGATCGAGTGGCTGGAGGCGGAGCTGCGCGGGACCCGGGCCGCGATGGTCCTGATCAGCCACGACCGGCGGTTTCTCTCCGCATTGTCGCGCGCCACGATCTGGCTGGATCGCGGAGAGACGCGAAGAATCGAGCAGGGTTTTTCGAATTTCGAAGCCTGGCGCGACGCGTTCTTCGAAGAGGAGGAGCGCGACCAGCACAAGCTCGACCGCAAGATCGCCGCCGAGGAGCATTGGCTGCGCTACGGCGTCACGGCCCGCCGCAAGCGAAACGTCCGCCGCCTCGGCAACTTGCACGAGCTGCGCCAGAATCGCCGCGACGTCCGCCGCCCGGTGGGCAGCGTCAGCATGAACGCGTCCGACGCCGAATCCTCCGGGAGCCTGGTGGTCGAGGCCCGGGAGATCAGCAAATCCTACGGTGAGCGGACCATCGTGGACGGCTTGTCCCTGCGGGTGATGCGCGGCGACCGGCTGGGCATCGTCGGGGCCAACGGAGCCGGCAAGTCGACCCTGATCAACCTGCTGATGGGCCGGCTCGCCCCCGATTCGGGGCAGGTCGTGCTCGGCACCAACCTGATGCCGGTGGTGCTCGATCAGGCCCGGGCGACGCTGGAGCCCGGCATGACCGTCACCGAGGTGCTCACCGGCGGCAGCGGCGACAGCGTCACGGTGAACGGCCAGAGCCGCCACGTGGTCGGCTACCTCAAGGACTTTTTGTTCAGCCCCGAGCAAGCCCGGACCCCGGTCTCGGTGCTGTCCGGCGGCGAGCGCAACCGCCTGTTGATCGCCCGCGCGCTGGCGCAACCGGCCAACCTCCTGGTGCTGGACGAGCCGACCAACGACCTCGATCTCGAGACCCTCGACCTGCTCCAGGAGATGCTCGGCGACTACCAGGGCACCCTGATCCTGGTGAGCCACGACCGTGACTTCCTCGACCGGGTGGCCAGCAGCGTGCTGGTCTCGGAAGGTTCGGGCCGCTGGGTCGAGTATGCCGGCGGCTACAGCGACATGCTGGTCCAGCGCGGGCAGGGGGTCGAGGCGCGCACGGTCGCGCCCTCGAAGAAGGAACCGCGCGAGCGCACGGCCCCGGCCGCCCAGCCGGCCGGAAAGCCCAAACTCGGCTTCAAGGACCAGCACGAGCTGAAGACGCTCCCGGCCCGCATCGCGAAGCTGGAGGCGGCGATCGCCCAGCTCAAGGCGATCCTCGACGATGCCGACCTCTACGCCCGCGACCCCGCCCGGTTCGACAAGGCCACCGCCATGCTGGCCCAGGCCGAGACCGAGCTGTCCCAGGCGGAGGACCGGTGGCTGGAGCTGGAAATGCTGCAGGCAGGGTGACGCCGGCCCTTGACATATTATAGGAAATATGTCTTATAAGTCCTCCGCGGGCACGATCCCGCGGGGCCGCAACGATCGCGAACCGACCGGAACGGATGATCGCATGACCGCCTACCAGACCCTCGAACAGCGCTTCTCCCGCCTCGCGGCCCTGGAAGGCGCGGCCGGGATCCTCGGCTGGGATGCGCAGACGCTGATGCCCGACGGGGCTGCCGAAGCGCGGGGCGACCAGCTGGCGATCCTGCGCGGGCTGGCCCACGAGATGCTGACGGCCCCCGAGACGCGGGACGAGCTCGCCGCCGCCGAGCGGCAGGGCGGCCTGGATTCCTGGACCGCGGCCAACCTGCGGGAGATGCGTCGCGCCCAGGCCCATGCCGGCGCCGTGCCCCGGGACCTCGTGGAGGCCAGCTCGCGAGCCGTGTCCCGGTCCGAGATGGTCTGGCGCGAGGCGCGCCGAGACTCCGATTTCGCCCGGCTGGCGCCGTATCTCGCCGAGGTGCTGCGGCTCCAGCGGGAGATCGGGCAGGCCAAGGGCGCGGCGCTCGGACTCGACCCCTACGACGCCCTGCTCGACAGCTACGATCCCGGCATGCGCCGGGCGGTGATCGACCCGCTGTTTGCCGACCTCACGAGCTGGCTGCCGGACCTGATCGCCCGCGCCCGGGCGATCCAGGAGTCCCGCCCGGCGCCGCTGCCCCTGGAGGGGCCGTTCGACACGGGCACGCAGCGGGCGCTCGGCCTCAAGCTGATGACTGCGCTCGGCTTCGATTTCGCCCGCGGCCGGCTCGATATCAGCCTGCACCCGTTCTGCGGCGGCGCTACCGACGACGTACGCATCACCACCCGCTACGACGAGGCCGATTTCGGCCGCGCCCTGATGGGCGTGCTGCACGAGACCGGCCACGCCCTCTACGAGCAGGGCCGCCCCGCCGCCTGGCGGCACCAGCCCGTGGGCGCCGCCCGGGGCATGAGCCTGCACGAGAGCCAGTCGCTCATCGTCGAGATGCAGGCCTGCCGGAGCCGGCAATTCTTCACCTATCTGGCGCCGCTGCTGCGTGAGGCGTTCGGCCGCTCCGGACCGGAATGGTCGCCGGAGAACCTGCACGCCCTGAACACCCAGGTCCGGCCGGGCTTCATCCGGGTCGATGCCGACGAGGCGACCTACCCGGCCCATATCCTGCTACGCTACCGGCTGGAGACCGCGATGATCGCGGGCGACCTCGCGGTCACCGACCTGCCCGGCGCCTTCAACGACGGCCTGCGCGACCTCCTCGGCCTCACCGTTCCGGAGGACCGCCTCGGCTGCCTGCAGGACATCCACTGGCCGAGCGGGGCCTTCGGCTATTTCCCGACCTACACGCTGGGCGCACTCGCCGCGGCCCAGCTGTTCCGGGCGGCACGGACCGCGGAGCCCGCTCTGCCGGCCTGCCTCGCCGCGGGCGATTTCGCGCCGCTGCGCACCTGGCTGCGCGCCAACGTCCACGAGGTCGGCAGCCTGCTCGGGACGGATGATCTGTTGGTCCGGGCAACGGGAGCGCCCCTGGGGACGGCGGCGTTCCGGGCGCATCTGGAGGGGCGGTATCTGGGGGGCTGAATGCCGGACGAGGCTCAGGTCCCATTCCCCCGCCGTTGAAGAGGGCCCCGCCTCGGCCTGTGTAAGGCACGGCCTCCCCCCTCTGCCGTGCGGGCTACGGGCTGCAAAGGTTTAAGGCGCAGGCGTTGTTGCAGACCGCGCCGCGCCCCCTCTCCCGTTCGGGAGAGGGTTGGGGTGAGGGATCAGGTCTTTCCGGACAAGGCGCATCCCTCACCCTGTCCCTCTCCCGCTCGGGAGAGGGGACCCGCGCCTCATGCGGTCGATGATGAGTGAAGCCGCTAGCCCGCACAGCACAAGGCGGTCGTCGCGGCCAGCAAAAGCTGATCTCTGACCAATTGAGCTCCGCAGGGAGAGCGCGCCTCCGCAAACCGCCCCCTACAGCTCCAACACATCGACCGCATCCCCCAGCCGATCCCGGGCGATCTCGGCTACGTGGCGGTGGTGGGTGAACAGGATCGGCTGGACGCTGGCGCCGATCTCCGCGAGCGCATCGAGGCCGTAGCCGGTGCGGGCCTCGTCGAAGGTAGAAAAGAGATCGTCGCCGATGAACGGCGCCGGTTCGGCGCGGCCGGCGTAATCTTCCAGGTAGGCCAGGCGCAGGGCGAGGTAGAGCTGGTCGCGGGTGCCCTCGCTGAGCGCCTCGATCCCGACCAGGGCGCCGCCCGCGCGCTGGCCGGCGAGCTTGGGCGTGTCGGCCTCGTCGTAGGTCTGGGCGAGGCCGGTGAAGGCGCCGCCGGTGAGGGCCCGGAACAGGGCGCCGGCCCGGGCCACCAGAGGATCCTGCTGGCCGGCCCGGTGCCGGGCCACCGCCTGGCCGAGCATCAGCCCGGCGAGCCGCAGCACCGCCCAGGAGCGGGACGCCGCCTGGAGGTCGGCTTCCGCCGCCTTGCGCTCGGCGGCGGCCAGCTCGGCGCCGCTGCCGCCTTCGAGTTCCGCCCGGCGCCGCTCGGCCCGATCGCGGTCGGCGAAGATGACCTGGCCGCGCTCGGCCTGCTCCTCGGCCTCCATGGCGAGGCGCGCCAGCTCCGCCTCCACGGCCTCCGGGGGCAGGGCGTCGAGGCCGGCGCGGATCTCGGATTCGGGCAGGCCATCGGCGGCGCCCGCGAGGCTGCCGCGCAGCCGCAGGCGCTCGGCCCGGAGCATCTCCCGGGCGTTCAGCCGGCCGAATATGTCTTCGACTGCGGCCGTCGACGACTCGGCCAGATCCGGCATGGTGTCGGCGACCTGGCGGGTCAGGTCTGTCCGGGCGGCATCACGCAGGCCGACGGCGTGGCGCAAGGCCGTTTCCGCCTCCTCCAGGCGGCGGTCCAGCTCGGCACGGCGGGCCTCCCGGGCCTGGGCGGCGACCAGGCGAGCGTGAAGGGTGCGGATCGCGCCGGTGGGCGGCGTGCCGGCGAGGTCCGGCGCCAGGGCCTCGACCAGGGCAGCCGCTTTGCTCCGAAAGCCGTCCATATCGCGCCGGAGACCGGCGGCCCGACGCTGCAACTCAGCGCGGGCCGTCAGCCGGTCCGGCACCGTGCGCCAGGCTTCCAGCGCACCCTCGGCCTCCTCGGGCCGGGCGGCGGCGGGCAGATTGAGGGGACGCAGCGCCTCCGCCCAGTCCGCCTGCCAGGCGGAGCGGCGTGTCGCGGTCTCGGCCAGAGCGGCCTCCAGCTTCTCCGCCGTCGCGGCGGCGGCGCGGAGCCGGCCGCCGGTCTCAAGATTGGCCTCCCAGCGGCTCGCCAGGGTGGCGACCCGGGCCTCGAGCCGTTCGAGGGCCAGGCCGATCTCGCCCTCCGGCGCCGGATCGAGCCCGGCGCGGGTGAACAGGTCGGCGAGCGGCGCCCGGGCGGATTCGATCCGGGCCTTCAGATGGTCGCGCTCGATCCGCTGCTCGGCCAGCTGCTGCTCCCCGTCGATCAGGCTCTCGGTCTCGGCGAGCCAGGCCGCCATCTCGGCCGGGGGGCCGGGGACGAGGCCGGCGGGCTGCCAGGCCTCGCGCCAGGCGGCCTCGCCCTCGGCGATGTCGTCCGCGATCCCGGCGAGCACCCGCTCCGTCGCCGCCAGCGCCGCATCCTCGGCGGCAAGGCGGTCGAGATCGGCCGCGTGGGCCGCGACCCGGGCGGCGTCGATGGCGCGCTCGTCGGCGAGGCGATCCGCCTCGAACAGGGCGCGCTCGTAGGCGGCCAGCGTGCCGGGCTCGGTGGTCCGGCCGGCCGCGAAGGCGTCGCGCAGGGGCGCGAAGGCGGCGTCGCGGGCGGCCCGCACGGACTCGAGCCGCTCCTGGGTGGCGATCGGCCGTCCGGCCTCGCGCTCGCGCAGGCGGGTGCGGGTGGCGTCGGCCTGGGTCCGCGCCGCGTCCCGGCGGTCGGCGGCGCGCTCCTGCTCGCGCCGCTTGCCGTCGAGCAGGCCGCGATAGCGCGCGATGGTGTCGGCGCTGGGCAGGGGCATGCGGGCGAGCGCGGCGGTGTCGGCCACCGGCGGCGACAGCCGGGCGGCCTGGTTGCGCAGCAGCGCCGTCTCGCGCCGGATCGCGGTGTCGAGCGCCTCATGGGCGGCGAGGCGCTCGTGCAGCTTGGCGAGCGGCTTCAGAGTCTCGCGGAGCGGCGTCGGATCGTGGGTGGCGCCGGCGGCCTCGACCTCCCGGGCCAGACGGTCGCGCTCGGCCCGGGCCGCGGCGGCGTCCCGGGCGAGCTGGTCCTCGGCGGCGGCGAGCGTCCGGCCGTCGCGGATCAGCCGCTCGACCCGGGCGCGGGCGGCGTCGGTGGGCTGGTCGGCCTCCAGGGCAGCGAGATCCGGGGCGCCGATCCGGGCGCGCAGACGCTCCAGGTCGAGCCCGACCTTGTGGGCGTCGCCCTCGATCCGGGGCAGGTCGGTGCCGCCCTTCTCGAATTCCTTGGTGCCGCTGAACGCCGCCAGGATCTCTTCGGCGCGCAGGATCAGGGCCGGCTCCACCGGCACCGCTTCGGCCTCGCCCCGCGCCCGGGCGAGGGCGGCGTCGGCGCGGGCTGCCTCGGCCTCGGCCTTGCGGCAGCGTTCGAGGGCTGCGCCCAGGCGCTCGATCCAGGCGGAATCCGCCTCGGCGAGGCCGGAATCCGCGGCGATCCGGTGGTCCAACACGTCGATCTCGGCGACGATCGGCCGGGCACGCTTCAGGCGCTCCAGGCGGGCGCGCTCGGTTGCCAAGCGCTGAGTTTCGGCCCGGAGCGTGTCGAGCTGCTGGGCGGCGGCCGCGATCTCGTCGTTCAGCGCACGCCAATCCCCGGACCGGAGGCCCTTCTCGCGGATCGCCTTGCGGGCGGTCTCGTGCCGCTCCAGCGCCTGGTAGAAGGTCCGGTGCTTGGCCTGGCGGGGGGCGAAGATGCCATCCGCCTCCGCGTCGAGGGCAGTTTGCAGCTCGGTGAGGCCGCGCAAGCCCGATCCCGCCGCGAACAGGCTGGCGCCGACCTCGCCCTCGACATCGACCATCTCGCGCCCGCCCGCCCGCAGGCTGCCGGCGTCGAGGCCGAAGGCGCGGCAGAACACGGTGCGGGAGATGCCGCCGAGGAACGGCGCCAGGGCGTCGTCGGGCAGCGGCGCCTCGACGGCGTCGATCAGGGTCCGGGTGTTGCCCTTGCGGCGGCGGAAGGCCAGGCGGCGCCCGTCGGCGGCCTCGACCTCGGCGCCGAGGCGCAGCAGCGGCATGTCGTGCAGGAAGGCGTAGCGGGTGGTCTTCTCGAAGCCGAACAGCAGGTCGGTGACCGCCGCGAGCGCCGTGCTCTTGCCGGCCTCGTTGGCCCCCAGCACCACGTGCAGGCGGGCCTCGGGCCGGAAGGTCACGGTCCGGTCGGTGAAGGCGCCGTAGCGCTCCAGGGCGAGGCGGATCAGCCGCATTTTGCGCGCCTCAGCAATGCCGGCCGCCGAGGCGGCCCAGGATCAGCGCCTCGGCCTCGGCGCAGAGCGCGTCGAACTCGGCCTCCAGATCGGCCTCCGCGGCGGCGGTGGCGGGCATGCGGGCGCCGATCTCGGCGAGCGCCGCCTTGGCCCGGCTGCGGAAATCCGGGTCGCGGTCGAGATCGGCGAGCAGGGCCGCCGGGTCGATCGCCGCCCCGGAGGCCTCGACCGGGGCGCGGGGCCGGCGGGTCTCGATCTTCAGGCGCTCCAGCCAGATATCCTCGTGCAGCCGGTGGGCGGCGGCCTGGATCTCGGCGGTGACGTTTTCTCTGTCGGCCGAGAGCGCGTCATGGGCCGGGGTGGTGCCGGCGAGATGCACCCGCACCAGGACGAGGCGCTGCGCCGCCACCTCCGCCAGGGGCCGCAGGGCGGTCTCCACACTCTCGAGGGCCGCGCGCGTGTCGGCGGCTTCGCTCAGGTCGACGGTGACCTGCTCGAACCGCGCGCGGTCGAGGGGGACGCGACTGACCCCGTTCACCCGCCCGTCTGCGACCTCCACCAGGACCGCGCCCTTCGCGCCGCATTCGCGCACGCTCCGGCCCTGGATGTTGCCGGGGAACACGATCCAGGGATCCCGGGACAGTTCCGCGTACTCGTGGATGTGGCCGAGCGCCCAGTAATCGTAGCCCCGGGCGGTGAGGTCGGCGACCGAACAGGGGGCGTAGGTCTCGTGCGCCGCGTGGCCGGTGCACGAGGTGTGGAGCACGCCGAGATTGAACCAGCCGGGCAGGGCGGCCGGGTAGGTCAGCGACAGGTTCTCCTCCACGGCCCGGGCCTGGAAGCTCCGGCCGTGCACGGCGACCCGCAGGGATTCGAGGCGCAGCGTCTCGGCCCGGGCCGCTGGGAACACATGCACCGAGGGCGGCAGGGTGATCGAGCGGGTGATCACGCTCTCGGCGTCGTGGTTGCCGCGCACCAGGATCGTCGGGATGCCGGCCCGGTCGAGGCGGGCCACCTGCCGGGCGAAGAACAGCCCGATCGTGTTGTCGGCCCAGTCGCCGTCATAGATGTCCCCGGCCACGACCACGAAGGCGACCCGCCGCTCGATCGCCTGGCTGACGAGATCCTCGAAGGCCTGCCGCCCGGCGGTGGCGAGGCGGCGGGCGAGCTCCGCGTCACGCGTCGCGAGGCCCGAGAGCGGGCTGCCGAGATGCAGATCCGCCGCGTGGATGAAGCTGAAGCCCGACATCGGTCTCCGATGAGCATTTCTTGGGATGGCGCAGGGCGTCGGGCGGGTCAGGGTTCTAGGCCGACGGGGTGTTCGACCTCAAGCGCCATCCGAGGCAATAAGCTCGGTGTGACGAAGGACCGACCGAGACGAACTTTAGAAGCCGTGACCACTATCACCGAGATCGGACGCATGAAAACTGAACGCGCTTAACGGAAATAATTTATGTGATATAGATTTGATATTAAATTATTCAATTGTATTATCTAAAAAATATTACAAAATAAATCAAGTTCTGAACATTTCGCTTGAATAAATCGAATAAATAAGATAATACGGCTTTATGATAAGATAATTTTAAGAAATCTGATTTGAACGGGACTATTGAATGACTCGATTAAAACTTCTTCATGCAGATTTGTTCCAAGCGCTGACCGCAGTCGGCACTAAACTCCGAGATGGTGGTGACGCTAGCTTCGAACTTAAGCTTGCTCTGGATTTACTGGGCAGCCTGGAGCCTAGCCATGTCGCGAGGTTGGACGGAGAGATTGCGAATGTCGCCGGCTTGTATCGCCATCCGCCACAGCCCCTCTGGGGCAGGTTGCTGTCGCCGCGCCCGAATCAATCCGAGCAATTGCTTCGAATGCCAGGCCTCGAATACCTTTTTATTTTTCACCGTGATGGTCGCCTCCGCGAGGCAGCGCTCCTAAAAATTACAGGCGGCCTGCCCAGCCCATTCTTGTTTGCGGCAGTTGTTTGGCGGTTGAATGATTGGGTCGCGCCCGTCCGCGAAGCGGCGATTCGCTGCGCAAACCGGTCGTTTACTGTCACCTCCCCCTCAATTGTGGCTCGCGCAGCAGCGGAGCTGCTGGTGCGCCAAGCGAGCTGGGGCAGATGGCGAGGCGAGCGCGCGGTTCTGGACCGGGTGTTTAGTCGTGCCGACGTGGCGGCGCAGCTGGCCGAGCTTATCGCATGTCAGAGAACGGGTCCGCAGGCATCGACGCTCCGTGAAGCTTTGCGCACACCTGCACTCGATCAGCACTTGGAAAAGATAGCCTATGAGGCAATCCAGCCGTCCGTCCGGGCCCTTGCACTCAAAGTTCTAATTGACCGCAAAGCGGAATGGCCTTCGGGCACCGTTTGGCAGTGGATCGACAAATCAATGGGATTACGGCGTCAAGTTGCTGCTTTCGATCACCGCATCATAAACTTAGCTCTATCCAGGACGGCACTCATAGCACACGGCGTCAATGACCGTTCGGCCGTTGTGCGCAGGGAAGCGCTTACCGGCGTCATTCGGTACCTACCTGGTACAACAGAAGCCAGAGCGTTCGCCGCACCGCTTTTGGCGGACCGCTCCCCATCAGTGCGAGAACGCGCAGAATTTATTTTGCGGCCGAGCGCTATCGGACCCGGATCAGGTACATGAAATTGCGTGCTGGGCTAAGTGCATTTGATCTTTCCAAGTGAAAAAATTCGACGGCGCCCTCACAAGCACATAAAAAACAACACACGGTGGCTTTTATGTATAATTTTTGTCTCTTATTGCCTGTTTAAAAACAATATAGAAAATTTTAATCAAAACAACATTCTCATATCATCCTTATATCAAAAGATATATTTGTTAAATTAATAATTTTACTCAGAGATATTCGCTGATTTTGCCGAAAAACTCGATCCGATCGATAACTTAAGCGGACGAAGCGTTGACTTACATTCGCAAGGCTGCTTGGCGGCCCATGTGCTGCGCGGCAGCATTGTCTTACAGCGCGATGATCAAAGCGAACGCCCAAGCCTCCGGCGCGTTGAAGCGCGGCGGTGGCGGCGGGACCGCCCGGTGAGGTACGAGTCCGGCTCGATGAACAGCGTCACCCCTCCGGCCCGGTCCGGCCTCGCCGCGGCGCTCCCGATCCGTCCGGCGGACCGGCCGCATGCGCCGTTCAAGATCGTGAGCTGGAACCTGCTGCGCCGCACCGGAGCGGCGGTGGACGATGTGGTCGCCCTGGTCGAACAGGAGAAGCCCGACCTGCTGCTGATGCAGGAGGCGACCCGGGGGATCGGCTTCCTGCGCGACCGGATCGGCGGCCATTACGCCTGGGCGCCGCTGCCGGGGCGGATCCACGGGCTCGCGATGTGGAGCCCGAAACCGTTCCCGAACGCGCCGCGGGTGATCACGCTCCCCGCCGGCGCCCTGGTGCACCGGGTCTGCCAGGTGCTCGATCTGGGCGAGTTCGGAATCGCCAACGTCCACCTGTCGCACGGGCAGATGCTGAACCGCCGCCAGCTGCGCCGCATCGTCGGCGAGCTGCCGCAGCGGGCCGCGGTGCTCGGCGACTACAACATCGTCGGCCCGGCGATGATCCCGGGCTTTCGCGATGTCGGCCCGCGCCGGCCGACCCACGCCATGGTCGAGGTGCTGCCGCTCCGGCTCGACCGCTGCCTCGCCCGCGGCCTGATCTGCCACGCGCACGCCGTGCTGCCGCGCGGCCCCTCCGACCACCGGCCGATCGTGGTCCATCTCGGGCCGGCGCCAGAGGCGCACGCCCCCGCGCGCTTCAAAGGTATGGCAGCAGCAGTCGCACGCCTGCGTCGCGCAAACGGATCGGCAATGCGCGTGCGGCGAGGTCCTCCCGGCTGAGGCGCGCCTCCATCTTGCCGCGCATGAACGTGTCGAGCTGGGCTGCCAGATCCGGGTCGATGATCTCGACGTTCAACTCGAAATTGAGCCGGAAGCTGCGCATGTCCCAGTTCGCGCTGCCGACGAAGCACCAGACGTCGTCCACCACCATCGCTTTCGAGTGGTCGAAGGGCGGCTCGTCGAGCCAGACCCGCACGCCGGCCCGGAGCAGCGGGTCGAGATGGGCCCGCGTCGCCCAGTCGATGAACGGGTGATCGCTCACCCGGGGGATGATCACGTCCACGGTGATGCCCCGTGTCGCGGCCTGGGCGAGGGCGCCGGTGACCAGCTCGTCGGGCAGGAAGTAGGGGGTCACGAACCGGACGGTGCGGCGCGCGCAGGCGAGCGCCTGGAGGACCACCTGCTCGATCTTCTCCACGTCGGCGTCCGGCCCCGAGGTGACCACGCGGGCGATGCTGGTCCCCTCCGGCTCCAGGTCGGCGAACCAGGGCGCGGAATCCAGGATCTCGCCGTCGACGAAGGCCCAGTCGGCCGCGAAGGCCGCGGCGAGTTGCTCGACCACCGGTCCGCGGAGCCGGAAATGCGTGTCGCGGATCGGGTGCTCGGGCTTCAGCGCGACGCGGTTCGGCTGCGAGATGTTGAGGCCGCCCGTGAAGGCCACACGCCCGTCGATGATCAGTAGCTTCTTGTGCGAGCGCAGGTTGAGGAACGGCATCCGCCAGGGCAGGGCGGAGTGCATGAACAGGGCCGCCGGCACCCCGAGGCTGGTCAGCCGGTGATAGACCGGCGCGCGAAAATAGCCGCCGCCGATCCCGTCGATGATGACCCGGACCTTGACGCCCCGGGCCTTGGCCTCGGCCAGCGCGTCGCAGAACTCGCGGCCGGTCGCGTCGTCGCGAAAAATGTAGCTCGACAGGCCGATGCTGGCCTTCGCGGCGCGGATCGCCGCCAGCATGGCCGGGTAGCCGGTATCGCCGTTGCGGAACATCTGCACGTCGTTGCCCGCAAACGCCGGCAGGCCGGTGATCCGCCGGATCGCCCGGTCGAGGGGCCAGAGGGTCTCCGGCACCACGGCGTCGTCGGTATCGGGAAGATGCGTTGCGTCGGAGGGTTTTGTGCGCAGCTTTCGGGCGCGGCGCGAGACGCGGTTGATGCCGAAGGTCAGGTAGAGCGCGGTGCCGAAGATCGGCGACAGCCAAGCGAGACCGATCCACCCGACCGCGACGCTGACCCGGCGCTTGCGCAGGAGGGCGTGCAGGGTGACGCCGAGCGCCAGGGTAATGCCGATGAGCGCGGCGACATCCGCCCGCAACAGGGCGGTGGATTGCAGCCACCGATACAGCGCGTCTTCCAAGGTCTCGGCATCCGGTTCGCGTCAGACGGCGCCGGATATAGCCGATGGAAACGCCGGAGCGCGGATTTAATACGCCCGCAGGGCCGTCTGCGCGCCGGCATCCGCGGCGCCCACGGGCCGCGCACAGCGATAGGGGCCGCTGCCGTCGAGGGCCGCGTACAGGATCCGGCCGCCATCGGCGATGCAGCGGGCCTTGGCCTCGGCATAGGGGCGGTGGAAGCTCCAGATCGTGATCATCGGCCCGACCGTGCCGAGGCAGATGCCGCCGAACAGCAGGGCGGCGGCCCAGGTCGCCCGGTCCGGCCGCGGACGCGGCGGCCGGGGCGGCGGCATGGCGCCGACGAAGGCCAGCGTCAGTCCGAACAGGTCGATGCTGCTCATCAGCCGTTCCGTGGGGAGGCGCCGAGCCCGGCAGGACAGGACATCCGGTTACCCTAGGGCAGGACGGCCCCGGAACCTACGCATCCCGGCGCATGGGGCCTGCGTCGTATCGCGCGGGGCCCGCTCAGGCCTCCCAGCGCGGGGGGCGTTTTCCGATGAAGGCGTCGATGCCCTCCTGGGCGTCGGCCATCAACATGTTCCGGGTCATGACCTCGGCGGCGTAGCCGTAGGCCTCCTCCAGGCCCATCTCGATCTGCCGGCTGAACGCCGCCTTGCCGATCGCCACGACCCGCCGCGCCTTCCGGGCGATTTTTTGCGCCATCGCGGCCACCGCGCCCTCCAGTTCCGCGGCCGGCACGACGCGGTTGACGAGGCCGATCCGCAGCGCCTCCCGCGCGTCGATCGGCTCGCCGACCAGCAGCATCTCCAGGGCGGCCTTGCGCGACACCGCCCGCGACAGGGCGACCATCGGGGTGGAGCAGAACAGGCCGATCTGCACGCCGGGCGTGGCGAACCGGGCCTCCTCGGTACAGAGCGCGAGGTCGCAGGTGGCGACGAGCTGGCATCCGGCCGCGGTGGCGATGCCGTGGACCTGGGCGATCACCGGCTGCGGCATCCGCGTGAGGCTCAGCATCAGCCGGGCGCAGGTGCGGAACACCGCCTCGGTCGCCGCCCGGGAGGGATCGGCGCGCATCTCCTTGAGGTCGTGGCCGGCGCAGAAGGCCGGCCCCGCCCCGCGCAGGATGACGACCCGCACCGACGAATCCTCCCGGATCGCGTCGAGGGCATCCTGGAGCGCATTCATGAGCGCCATCGACAGGGCGTTGCGCGCCTGCGGACGGTTCAGCGTCAGGGTCGCGACACCGTCGGCATCGTGGCGCAGCAGGACGGGGGCGTCCGCGGGGTTGGGCGCGGCGAGGGCTGCGGACATGGCGACGTCTCCCGGTTCCGGCCCCTTGATCGTGCGGAGCCGGTTTATGGCCGGAAGGCTAGCATGCCGGTGGCGTGGTGCAGAAGGCCGACCTCAGCCCTGCTCGGCCAGAGCCAGATCGAGGCTGGCGAAATCCGCCCCCGGGCCGTTCCACCACACGCTCGGATAGGAGGCGAGGCGGCCCATCACGCCGGCATAGGCGTCGGCAAGAGCGGTATCGACGATCGCCAGCGTGGCACCCGAGAAAGCCAGGCTGTCGGCGAGCGCCTCGCCGCGGCGACTGCCGTCGAGCGCGACCACCCGGACCCCGATCCGGGCCAGACCGAGGCGCATCGCCTCCGCCTGAGCGAGGTCGCGGACCAGGAGGGCGACGGTCTCGCCAGGGCGCAGGCCTTCGCCGAAGGCCCAGTGAGCGACCCGGTTGGGGCAGATCGCCGGGGCGGCGCGCCGGTCGCCGGAGGCGAGGGCGAGCCCGGATCGGAGGCGCCGATCGGCATCACGCGCGACCGGCGTGGGGACGGGAATGTCTGCGACAGTGGAGTTCACGCCAAACATACGCTGCGAACCGCCTGGATCTGGATAAACGGTGGACCTTGGCGTGACGCGGGCGGGTTAACACTCTGTCTCACGTTCGCAGATCACCGGAACACTGGCCGCTTTTCACGGCTCCGGACGGCTGGGACTGCGCCTATGCCGAATCGATGATGAACGGCCGACCGCAATTTGCAGCGAATTCGGTCGCATTGGCCCTCGGCTCGGACCGGCCTATGTCCCGCGTGAAACGGGCGGCCCGGAAGAGGTCGCGCCGACCGAGGAAACGCCGACCCATGCGCCAGATCGCCCCCGCCGCCCTCGCCCTGACCCTCGCGGCCCTGCCGGCGCAGGCGCAGATCCGGAACGCCCCGTCCCCCCGCGCCCTGGAATTCGCCGCCTACATCTTCGCGGCCTCGAATGTCTGCGGCTACCGGATCGGCAACGAGGCGTTCGAGGGCCTTCTGGCGAAGCAGAACGTGCGGGTGGACGACGTCCAGCCGCGGGGGCCGTTCGGCAACCGGGTGCAGACCATGTTCACGCTGATGTCGAATCAGATGGCCCAGAACCGCGACCAGGCCTGCCTGGCGGTGGCCGGCGAGTATGGGCCGGAGGGTGCGGTCGCCAAGAACGTCCTGCTGCCGGCCGGACAGACCACCGGCGCACCGCCCTCGGCGGAGCCCGCCAAGCCGGCAGAGACTGTCAAGCCGGCGCAGTAAGCCTCTAGCCCAGACGCCACATGATCGGCGGAACTCCGCGCTCGGCCAGCCAGCCATTGGCCCGGCCGAACGGGTCCGAGCCCGGGAAATCCCGGGCGCGGTTGAGCGGGGAGGGGTGTCCGCTCTCGAACACGCCGTGGCGCGCCGAATCGATCAGCGCCGTCCGGGCGCGGGCCTGGGCGCCCCAGAGCAGGAAGACGGCCGGCTCCAGCCGCGCCGAGACGGCGGCGACGGCCTCGTCGGTGAGCGCCGACCAGCCGTAGCGCAGATGCGCCCCAGCCTTGCCGGCCTCCACGGTCAGCGCGCTGTTGAGCAGCAGCACGCCCTGCCGCGCCCAGGGTGTCAGGTCGCCCCCGGCGGATCGCTCGGATCCGGCCTCGGCCAGGATCACCCGCAGGGAGGCCGGCAGCCGGCCCGCGCCCACATACGAGAAGGCGAGGCCGTTGGCGTCGCCCGGGGTCGGGTAGGGGTCCTGCCCGAGGATGACCGCGCGCACAGCCGGCAGCGGCGTGTCGGTGAGCGCCCGGAAGATGTCGGCGGGCGCCGGCAGCACCCGCGCGCCAGCGGCGATCCGGGCATCGACTCGGGCCGCGACCGCGTCGGCCGCCCCGCCTGCGAAGAACGGCAGCGCCAGCCAGGGGGATCCGGAGGCGCGGAAGGCGGCGAGCGCGGCGGCCACGGGCGTGTCGGACATCGGATCTCGCGGTTGCGGGGCGGGGCCACGGTGGCTAGGGAGGAACGGTCGACCACGCATGGGCCGCCCGGTGCAGCATGTCGCAGCCGGCCTTCGCTGGGCGGCGCGGCACCCTACATGGGATTGCACCTGACACCGGGAAGCCTCCGGCCCAAGCGCGTGCGCCGGCTGCTGGGTATCTGAAGCCAGAAGAAGGACTCGGCGCGCGGCGCCGGAACGCTGCCATGAACGAACGCGTCGAACCCGCCGCGCTGGCGGAAGGCCGGCCCCTCACGACTCTGGTCCCCGCCGCGGGCGGCTTCCCGGCCGACCACCCGAAGGTGGCCTGGGGCCGTGTCGGCGTCCTGCTGATGAACCTCGGCACGCCCGAGGGCACCAGCTACTGGCCGATGCGGCGCTATCTCAAGGAATTCCTGTCGGACCGGCGGGTCATCGAGGTGCCCCGGCTGATCTGGTGGCCGTTGCTCAACCTGATCATCCTGACCAAGCGCCCGGGGCCGAAGGGCCGCGACTACGCCAGCGTCTGGAACACCGACCGCAACGAAGGCCCGCTCAAGACCACCACCCGCGGCCAGAGCGAGCGCCTGCAGGCGGCGATGGGCGATTCGGTCGTGGTCGACTGGGCGATGCGCTACGGCAAGCCGGAGGTCGCCGACCGGCTCCAGGCGCTGCTCGACCAGGGCTGCGACCGGATCCTGCTGGTGCCGCTCTATCCGCAATACGCGGCGGCCACCTCGGCCACCGCCTGCGACCAGGCGTTCCGCGCGCTCATGGACATGCGCTGGCAGCCGACCGTGCGCGTGTCGCCGCCCTATCACGACGACCCGGTCTACATCGCCGCCATGGCCGATTCGATCCGCCAGGGCCTGGCCAAGCTCGACTTCGAGCCCGAGGTGATCCTGACCTCGTTCCACGGCGTGCCGCGCAGCTACCTGCTCAAGGGCGATCCTTACCATTGCCAGTGCCACAAGACCGGACGCCTGATCCGTGAGGCGCTGGGGATGTCGCCGGAGCGGATGCGGGTGACCTTCCAATCGCGCTTCGGCAACGAGGAATGGCTCAAGCCCTACACCGACGAGACCGTGACGGAGCTGGCGAAATCCGGCGTCAAGCGCATGGCGATCGTCGCCCCGGGCTTCACGGCCGATTGCCTGGAGACGCTGGAAGAGCTCGACGGCGAGAACCGCCACTATTTCGAGGGCAACGGCGGCGAGCGCTTCGCCTACATCCCGTGCCTGAACGATTCCGATCTCGGCATGAAAGTCATCGAGCACGTGGTGCGCCGCGAGCTTCAGGGCTGGCTCTGACGCAAAACCGCCGGCGCGCCGCTTGCGGACGGCCCCGGCCGGCCTATCATCGTCTGAAGCTGGACAATTCTCAGATCCGGCGTCGGAGGATCACATGGCGTTCTTCATCGGGATCGCGTGTCCCTGGCTGCTGATCGCGGTGCTCGACCGGATCGCCGAAGGTCGCCGCACGGCCGAACTCGCCACGCTCGGCGTCACCGCACCGGCGGCCCCCGCAAGCTCGGCGTACCTGCATCCCGACCGGCCGTATTGAGAGGCTGAGAAGGGCCGTGAAGCGGGCCGACCCGAGGCTCACGTCGAACAACCTTGGATTTTGACGCCTCTTCCAACCCACACCCTCATCCTGAGGTGCTGCGAAGCAGCCTCGAAGGAGGCTTCCAGAAGTCGCTGAGACATCTGGAGGGCTCCTTCGAGGCGTCCGCTGCGCGAACGCACCTCAGGATGAGGTCGCGGTTGGGAAATTCGTCCCTACCCGATCACGGCTTCTTCGTCTCCGGCGTCGGCTGAGCCGCAGCGGGCGCCGCGTCGGTGCGGTCGATCTTGGCCTCGGCGCGCAGCTTCAGGATCAGGTCCTGCTGGGCCTTGCGGACGAGGTGCTGGTCGATCTGCTCCTTCAGCTCGTCGAAGGTCGGCTGCGGCTTGGTGCGCTTCTCCTCGACCTTGATCACGTGCCAGCCGAACTGGCTCTTGACCGGGTCGGAGACCTGGCCGGGCTTCATCGCGAAGGCGGCGTTGGCGAAATCCGGGACCATCCGCTCCTTGGTGAACCAGCCGAGATCGCCGCCCTCGGCCTTGGAGCCGGGATCCTTCGAAGTCTCGGCCGCGACCTTGGCGAAATCCTCGCCGCCCTTGATCCGGGCCGCGATCTTCTTCGCGTCGCCCTCGTTGTCCACGAGGATATGGCGCGCGTGCACCTCCTCTTCTGGCTTCATCAGCTTGACGGTCTGGTCGAAGATCGCGTGCTCGGCCTCGGGCGTGACCGCGCGCTTGGCCTCCTGCTCCAGGTAGTCGTCGAGCAGGAGCTTATCGCGGAAATAGGCGAGCTTGCGCTTGAACTCGGGCGAGTCGCCGATCTTGGCGGCCTCGGCGGCCTGCGCGCCGACCCGCAGGTCGACCATGTAATCCACCAGCAGGGATTTCTTCTGCGCCTCGTCCACCCCCGGCAGCGACAGGGCCGGGTCGTCCGACGCGATGGCCAGGTCGCCCTGCGTGATCGGCTTGCCGTTGACGCTCGCCACCACCGTATCGGGGCTCGGGGGGGCGGTGTTCGCCGCCGGTGTCGCGGTCTGGGCCGGGGCCGGCGCCGCCTGGGGGGCCTGCGCCAGCGCGATCCCGGGCATCGCGAGCATCAGGGCGAGTGCGCTCGCGCGCCGGAGGAGGGCGGGGTTCGGCATGCTGGCGTGGTCCTCGGCTGACGTCTCGGCGCCGCCCCGTTGAGGCCGGGCGGCGGGCCGCGGCACAGGTGGCGCGGGTCGCCCGAGAAGGCAAGCGCTGCCGTTTCACCGGTCCGGAGCCCGATGGATCGGAGGCCGCCTCTTTCAGGTGCGCCGGCCGATGTTTACCTCTATAAGCCCGGCCAACTCCGCCAAGGCCGGCCCGCCACGCTCACCCGTGGGCGGGCTCGCGCGTCCGCAGGTCAACGATGCTCGGCTCCATCGCCAAGAAGATTTTCGGCTCCTCCAACGACCGGCGCGTCAAGGGCTATCGCCCGCGCGTGGCGTTGATCAACGCGCTGGAACCGGAGATCCAGGCCCTGTCGGACGACGCGCTGCGGGCGCGGACCGACATGCTGAAGGCGGAACTCGCTGCCGGCAAGAGCCTCGACGACATCCTGGTCCCGGCCTTCGCCACGGTGCGCGAGGCGGCCAAGCGGGTCTTCGGCCAGCGCCATTTCGATGTGCAGCTGATCGGCGGCATGGTCCTGCACGAGGGCGCCATCGCCGAGATGAAGACCGGCGAAGGCAAGACCCTGGTGGCGACGCTGCCGGTCTACCTGAACGCCCTGGAGGGCAAGGGCGTCCACGTCGTGACCGTGAACGACTACCTCGCCGCCCGCGACGCGGAGTGGATGGGCCAGCTCTACCGGTTCCTGGGGCTCTCCGTCGGCACCATCGTGCACGGGCTCGACGACGAGCAGCGCAAGGCGGCCTATGCCTGCGACATCACCTACGGCACCAACAACGAGTACGGGTTCGACTATCTGCGCGACAACATGAAGTACGAGCTGTCGCAGCTCGCCCAGCGCGGACACAACTTCGCGATCGTCGACGAGGTCGACTCGATCCTGATCGACGAGGCGCGCACGCCGCTGATCATCTCGGGTCCGGTGGACGACCGGTCCGAGCTGTACGTGTCGGTCGACGCGATCCTGCCCCGGCTGGTGCGCGAGCATTACGACCTCGACGAGAAGCAGCGCACGGTCTCGCTCACCGAGTCCGGCAACGAGTTCGTGGAGGAGACCCTGCGCGAAGTCGGCCTGCTCAAGGACGGCGACCTCTACGACGCCCACAATGTCAGCCTGGTCCACCACGTGAACCAGGCCCTGCGCGCCCACACCCTGTTCACCCGGGACAAGGACTACATCGTCAAGAACGACGAGGTGGTGATCATCGACGAGTTCACCGGCCGTATGATGCAGGGAAGGCGCTACTCGGAAGGCCTGCACCAGGCCCTCGAGGCCAAGGAGCGGGTGACGATCCAGCCCGAGAACCAGACGCTCGCCTCGATCACCTTCCAGAATTATTTTCGACTTTACAATAAACTGGCGGGTATGACCGGTACGGCCTCCACCGAGGCCGACGAGTTCGCCGAGATCTACAAGCTCGACGTGGTCGATATCCCGACCAACAAGGAGGTCGAGCGCGTCGACGAGGACGACGAGGTCTACCGCACCGTCGGCGAGAAGTACGACGGCATCATCGCGGAAATCGACAAGGCGCATAGCCGCCACCAGCCGATCCTGGTCGGCACCGGCTCGATCGAGAAATCCGAGCACCTGGCCGAGATGCTGAAGAAGGCCGGCTACACCCTGCTCGACTATTCCGATCCGAACGCGCTCACCGACGTCTACAAGGCCGCCCGCGAGGGCCGGGTCACCAAGCGCTTCGCCGTGCTGAACGCCCGCTTCCACGAGCAGGAGGCCTACATCGTCGCCGAGGCGGGAGTACCCGGCGCGATCACCATCGCCACCAACATGGCCGGCCGTGGCACCGACATCAAACTCGGCGGCAATCTCGAGATGCGGATCGAGAAGGAGCTGAGCCAGCTCCCGGACGGGCCGGAGCGCGACGCCGCCATCGAGGCGATCAAGGCGGAGATCGCCGACAACCGCGCCAAGGTCCTGGCCTCGGGCGAGCCGGCCGACCCGGAAGCCGGCCGCAAGAAGGCCCTGCCGGGCGGCCTCTACATCATCGGCACCGAGCGCCACGAATCCCGGCGCATCGACAATCAGCTCCGCGGCCGCTCCGGCCGCCAGGGCGATCCCGGCCGCTCGAAGTTCTACCTGTCGCTTCAGGACGACCTGATGCGGATCTTCGGCTCCGACCGCATGGACGGGATGCTGCAGAAGCTCGGCCTGGAGCAGGGCGAGGCGATCATCCACCCCTGGATCAATAAGGCGATCGAGAAGGCGCAGCAGAAGGTCGAAGCGCGCAACTTCGACATGCGCAAGAACGTGCTGAAGTACGACAACGTCATGAACGACCAGCGCAAGGTCGTGTTCGAGCAGCGCCGGGACTTCATGGCCCAGGAGAGCGTGCGCGAGACCGTGGACGAGATGCGCGAGGGCGTGATCGATGACCTCGTCGCCCGCTACATCCCGCAGAACGCCTATGCCGAGCAGTGGGACGTTGCGGCCTTGCGCGAGCAGGTCCGGGAGGTGCTCAACCTCGACGCGCCAGTGGAGGATTGGGCCAAGGAAGAGGGCATCGCCGACGAGGAGATGCGCGAGCGCCTGCTCAAGGCCGCCGAGACCGCCTATGCCGAGCGGGCCGAGAAGAACGGCACCGAGATCACCGCCTATATCGAGAAGCAGGTCCTGCTCCAGACCCTGGACCACCTGTGGCGCGAGCACCTCGTGACCCTCGACCACCTGCGGCAGGTGATCGGCTGGCGCGGCTTCGCCCAGCGCGACCCGCTCAACGAGTACAAGTCCGAGGCGTTCGACCTGTTCAACAACCTGGTCACGGCCCTGCGCGAGCAGGTGACGGCTCAGCTCTCCCGCGTCGAGATCGTCCACCAGCAGCCCGACCAGCAGCAGGCCTTCCCGGGCGGCCCGCCGGAGCTGCCGCAGATGTTCGCCCAGCATCTCGACCCGGTCACCGGCGAGAACGAGATGGATTACGAGGGGCGCGGCTCGGGCAGCGATGGCGGCGGCGGTCCGGCCTACGGCTACGCCGCGCAGGGCCTGTCGGTGGACGGCGCCGTGCTGGAGCGCGACCCCAACGATTCCGCCACCTGGGGTCGGGTCGGGCGCAACGAGCCGTGCCCCTGCGGCTCGGGCAAGAAGTACAAGCACTGCCACGGCACCTTCCAGGCCTGAGGCGGTCTTCGGGATGGCTGCCCGCACGGTCTTCGTCGCCGGCGCCGGAACCGAGATCGGCAAGACCTACGTCACCGCGGCGCTGACCCGGCGCCTGCGGGGGCAGGGACGGCCGGCGCGGACGCTGAAGCCCCTCGCGAGCGGCGTGCCGCCGCTGAGCGACCCGGCCTTCGCGGAGAGCGACACCGCCCGGCTGCTCGACGCCCAGGGCCTCGCGGTCGACGACGAGACCGTGGAGGCCTGCTCGCCCTGGCGGTTTGCGGCCCCGCTCGCCCCCGATCAGGCCGCCGTGCTGGAAGGCCGGTCCCTGGCGCTGGACGACCTCGTCGGCTGGTGCCGGACGCAGGCTGCTTGCACCGAGGGGACCCTGATCATCGAGGGCGTCGGCGGGCTTATGAGCCCGATTACCGAGGCTGCGACCGGGCTCGACTGGCTCAAGGCGCTCGACGTGCCGACGCTCCTCGTCTCCGGCAGCTATCTCGGGGCGATCAGTCACGCGCTCACCGCCCGCGAAACCCTGCGCCTGCACGGCATCCCGCTCCTCGCCATCGCCGTGAGCGAGAGCGAGGGGGCGCCGGCGCCGCTCGCCACCGTGGCCGCCTCGATCGCCCGCCATGCCGGCGTGCCGGTCTTCGGCCTGCGACGCGGCGCGGCCTGCCCGGAGGCGTTGGCCGATCTGGTGTGACCGGGTCAGATCTCAACACGGTGTCGGTCTGATCGATTCGCCCAATACCCCACACCGTCATTGCGAGCGCAGCGAAGCAACCCAGGGATCCGCTACGACTGGAAACCACGCGCCGCACTGGGTTGCTTCGCTGCGCTCGCAATGACGTGAGGGTCGATGGCGCACCCTTCGATAACAAGCGGATCCGGCCGCGTCGGCTTCCACTGAGACGAACGGCGCTCTACCTGTGCCGCCAGGGCGGTGAGTCCGATCCCGCGGGAGCCGTGCGTTGAGTCAGTCCCTTGCCCCCGCGGCGGCTTCGGGTTCCCCGGCCGGTGCCGGCGACGACGCCGCGTCCGAGAAGGGCCGGCTCAAGCCGGCGCTGATCTTCGGCGCGCTCGGCGTCGTCTACGGCGATATCGGCACCAGCCCGCTCTACGCCTTCAAGGAAGCCGTGAAGGCCGCCACCGCGGGCGGCGCCTCCGTGCCCGAAGCTGCCACCGGCGCGGTGTCGCTGATCCTGTGGTCGCTGATCCTGATCGTGTCGCTGAAATACGCGGTGTTGATCCTGCGCGCCGACAACAAGGGCGAGGGCGGCATCGTCGCCATGCTGGCCCTGCTCGGCGCCCGGCAGGCCCGGCACGGCACCTGGAAGGCGGCCCTGCTGGTGGTCGGGCTGATCGGCGCGGCCCTGCTCTACGGCGACGGCGCGATCACCCCGGCGATCTCGGTGCTCTCCGCCATCGAGGGGCTGAAGGTCGACGCGCCGACTCTCGGGCACTTCGTCGTGCCGATCACCATCGCGATCCTGGTCGCGCTGTTCGCCGTCCAGCACAAGGGCGTGGCGGCGATCGGCCGGGTGTTCGGCCCGGTGATGCTGGTGTGGTTCGTGGTGCTGGCGGCCCTCGGGGTCGCGGGCATCCTCGACAAGCCGGAGATCCTGGCGGCGCTGAACCCGCTGCGCGCCGTCGAGTTCATGCTCCATGCCGGCTGGCACGTGAGCTTCGCGATGCTGGGCGCGGCCTTCCTGGCGGTGACCGGCGGCGAGGCGATGTATGCCGATCTCGGCCATTTCGGCGCGATGCCGATCCGGGTGGCGTGGTTCGTCCTGGTCCTGCCGGCGCTGGTGCTCAACTATTTCGGGCAGGGCGCCCTGCTGCTGGCCTCGCCCGACGCGATCGAGAACCCGTTCTTCCGCCTCTGCCCGGATTGGGGCCATTACCCGCTGATCGCGCTGGCGACGCTCGCGACGATCATCGCCTCGCAGGCGATCATCTCGGGCGTGTTCTCCCTGACCCAGCAATCGGTCCAGCTCGGCTTCCTGCCGGCCATGCGCATCGTCCAGACGGCCAAGGAGGAGCGCGGCCAGATCTACGTGCCGATGGTGAACTGGCTGCTCGCCGCCGCGACCCTGGTGGCGGTGGTGATGTTCGGCTCCTCCGACGCGCTCGCCGGTGCCTACGGCATCGCGGTGTCGATGCTGATGGCCATCACCACCCTGCTCGCGGCGCTGATCGCGCTGCGCTGGGGCTACAACCCGATCCTGGTCTTCGCGGTCAACGGCCTGTTCCTCGCCATCGACACGGTGTTCTTCGCGGCCAACAGCGTGAAGATCCTGGAGGGCGGCTGGTTTCCCCTGGTGCTCGCCGGCCTCGTCGCGCTGATGATGCTGACCTGGAAGAAGGGCAACGAGCTGGTCGAAGAGGCGCGGGTCGCGCTGCGTCTGCCGGAGGACGCCTTCCTGGCCGGGCTCCAGCACCGCGACCTGTTGCGCCTGCCCGGCACCGCGGCGTTCCTGTCGGCGGCCGAGCACGGGATCCCGCTGCACCTCTCGCGCTTCGTCGAGCGCAACCATGCCCTGATGGAGCGGATCCTGATCATCACCGCCCTCTACGAGGAGACCCCGACGGTCCCGGTGGAGCAGCGCGCCCACGTGACGATCCTGGCGCCGAACTTCTACCGGGTGATCCTCCGCTACGGCTTCATGGAGGAGGCCTCGATCCCGGAGGGGCTGGCCTGCGCGGTGACTTCCCGCCACCTGCCGGCCCACGTGATCGAGGACATGACCGTGTTCGTCGGCCACGAGACCATCATCCCCAAGAACGACAAGCGCGGCATGGCGCCCTGGCGGGAGAACCTGTTCGCCTTCATGCAGCGCAACGCCGAGCGCACCGGCGCCTTCTTCGGCGTGCCAACCCGGCAGGTGGTCGAGGTCGGCACGGAGATCGAAATCTAGGGGAGCGGGGCGCTGCCTGGGCCCGGCCCGCAGCTTGGAACGCATAAAGACATGTTTATGTCTTGATTGCTTCGTATGCCGCGAAGTGGTACGGGCTGGCCCCGAACCGCAACGCGAACACACGGAGCCGCCGACTCATGGCCAAGGATTATATCGTCAAGGACATCGGGCTGGCCGATTACGGCCGCAAGGAGATCTCGATCGCCGAGACGGAGATGCCGGGCCTGATGGCGGTCCGCGAGGAGTACGGCGCCGCGCAGCCCCTGAAGGGCGCCAAGATCGCCGGCTCGCTCCACATGACGATCCAGACCGCCGTGCTGATCGAGACCCTGAAGGCGCTCGGCGCCGATATCCGCTGGGTCTCCTGCAACATCTACTCGACCCAGGATCACGCCGCCGCCGCCATCGCGGCCGCCGGCGTCCCGGTCTTCGCCGTCAAGGGCGAGACCCTGGAGGAGTACTGGGACTACACCTCGCGCCTGTTCGACTGGCATGACGGCGGCGTGCCGAACATGATCCTCGACGACGGCGGCGACGCCACCATGTTCGTTCATCTCGGCCTGCGCGCCGAGAACGGCGACACCGCCTTCCTCGACAAGCCCGAGAGCGAGGAGGAGGAGGTCTTCTTCGCGCTGCTCAAGAAGAAGCTCAGCCAGAAGCCGAAGGGCTGGTTCGCCGGCCTCGCCGACAGCATCAAGGGCGTCTCCGAGGAGACCACCACGGGCGTCCACCGCCTGTACGTGCTCGCCAAGGAGGGCAAGCTGCTCTTCCCGGCGATCAACGTGAACGACTCGGTCACCAAGTCGAAGTTCGACAACCTTTACGGCTGCAAGGAGTCGCTGGTCGACGGCATCCGCCGCGGCACCGACGTGATGATGGCCGGCAAGGTCGCCATGGTCGCCGGCTTCGGCGATGTCGGCAAGGGCTCGGCCGCGTCGCTCCGCAACGCCGGTTGCCGCGTGCTCGTGTCGGAGATCGACCCGATCTGCGCGCTCCAGGCCGCCATGGAGGGCTACGAGGTCGTGACCATGGAGGATGCCGCCCCGCGCGCCGACATCTTCGTCACCGCCACGGGCAACAAGGACATCATCACCCTCGACCACATGCGGTCGATGAAGGACCGGGCGATCGTCTGCAACATCGGCCACTTCGACAATGAGATTCAGGTCGCCGGCCTGAAGAACCTCAAGTGGTCGAACATCAAGCCGCAGGTGGACGAGATCACCTTCGCGGACGGCCACCGCATCATCCTCCTGTCGGAGGGCCGCCTGGTGAACCTCGGCAACGCCACCGGCCACCCGTCCTTCGTGATGTCGGCCTCGTTCACCAACCAGACGCTGGCCCAGATCGAGCTCTGGACCAACCCGGGCAAGTACCAGAAGCAGGTCTACACCCTGCCCAAGACCCTCGACGAGAAGGTCGCGGCCCTGCACCTGGAGAAGATCGGCGTGAAGCTCTCGAAGCTGCGCCCCGACCAGGCCGCCTATATCGGCGTCTCCGAGTCCGGACCGTTCAAGTCCGAGCATTACCGCTACTGAGCCGGGAACCGCTCCGGTTCGGCGCCCACGCCGAACCGGGGGTTGAAGTCCCGACCGGCGCGATTGCGACCGGTACGGTCCTGGCTTAGCCAACGACCTAGACAAGAGGGCCCGGCGCACTGCGTCGGGCCCTTTCGTTTGTCAAGCCGGTTTGGCGCAACCGCACTGTGTCTTCTAAGTGTCGTTAACGGATGATTGTGAGCGGCAAGCGTATAGCCACGCTTCGTTCCCCTTCCGGGTCGATTCCGCCGCACGGTAAGGTGCGGGCGAATCTTAGATCGGTGGGTCCGCGACGGTTCGAGAGAATCAGCTGCGGGAACGGTGCGTTCTGCGCCGCGCGGTTGCACGCGCGTTCGGATCGTCAGGGTGGGGGCAGGGCTATCATGGGTGTCGGTCGTGCCGCGCACGTTCGAATTTGCGTGGGTACGCTCACATTGACCGCGGCGAGCGCCGCGCTCGCCGAACTGCCCGAGACTGCCGCCGCGCATGCGCCGCGCGAGATGCACAGCGTCGCCGCCCTGGCGATCTTCGGCGGCCTGGTCGCCTTCGCGGTGATCCTGTCGCTGCTCCACCTCTACGAGCGCGGGCGCTGGACCCGCCGGGAGCGCGAACTCGCCGGTGCCCTCGACGTGCTGCGCGGCGCCCATGACCGCGCCGAGATGCTGCTCAACGCCGAGCGCCAGATCATCGTCACCTGGGACCGGCGCAGCGAGCCGGTGGTCGAGGGCGATATCAGCCTGGCGATCTACGGCGAGCGGCCGACCTCGGGCTATGCCCGGCGGGTGCTGGCCTTCGGCACCTGGCTGGTCGCCTCGGATGCCGCCGCGGTCGAGGCCGCGGTCGAGACCCTGCGGGCACGCGGCACGAGCTTCACCCTCAGCCTGCGCACCCAGACCGGGCGCAGCATCGACGCCCACGGGCAAGCGGTGGCCGGCCGCGCACTCCTGCGCCTGCGCGAGACCAGCCAGGAACGCTGCGAGATCGCCGACCTGCGCGCGACCCTGGACGAGACCCGCCGCGGCCTGTCGGCCCTGGCCGGCCTGCTCGACGCGATCCCGCAACCGGTCTGGCGGCGCAACCGCGAGGGCGGCCTGAGCTGGGTCAATGCCGCCTACGTGGCGGCCGTCGAGGCCGAGACCCGCGAGGCGGCGCTGGATGGCGGCATCGAGCTGTTCGACCGTCCGGCCCGCGAGGCGATCATCCGCGACGAGGCGGCACGCTCCGCCGGCCTGACCCGGAGCGTGCCGCGTCTCTCGGCCGTCGTCGCCGGAAGCCGGCGCATGCTCGACGTGTTCGAGACCACCCTGGATAGCGGCCGCGTCGGGATCGCCATCGACGTGTCCGAGCTGGAGAGCGTCCGCGCCGACCTTCAGCGCCAGATGAACGCCAACGTCCGCACCCTCGACCAATTGCCGACCGCCGTGGCGATGTTCGACGTGTCGCAGCGGCTGATCTTCCACAACGCCGCCTACCGCCAGCTCTGGGACCTCGATCAGGCTTTCCTCGACAGCCGTCCCGCCGACGGCGAGATCCTCGATCACCTCCGGGCCGAGCGGAAGCTCGAGGAGCACGCGGATTTCCGCGGCTGGAAGCAGGGGGTTCTGGCCGCCTACCGGGCCGCCGAGGCCAACCAGAGCTGGTGGTATCTGCCGGACGGACGGACGCTCCGGGTGGTCGCCGACCCGAACCCGCAGGGCGGCCTGACCTACCTGTTCGACGACGTCTCCGACAGCCTGAACGCAGAGACCCGCTACATCGCCCTGCGGCGCCTCCAGGCCGAGACCCTCGACACCCTGGCCGAGCCGGTGGCGGTGTTCGGCGCCGACGGGCGCATGACCCTCGCCAATCGGGCCTTCTGCACCGTCTGGCAACTCGATCCGGCAACCGTGGAGGAGCGGCCCCACGTCGATGCCGTCATCGAGGCCTGCCGACACCTGGCGCCGGCCGAGGAGCCGTGGCTCGACATTCGCGACGCGGTGGTCGGCCTCGAATCCCGGACCGCCCGGTCCTGCCGCCTGGCGGTGGTGGACGGCACCGTCCTCGATTGCGCCGCGCAGCCGCTGCCCGAGGGCGCGACCCTGCTGACCCTGATCGACGTCACCGCCAGCGTGAACGTCGAGCGCGCGCTCACCGAGAAGAACGACGCGCTGGAGAAAGCCGCGCAGCTGCGCGACACCTTCGTGCACCACGTCTCCTACGAGCTGCGCTCGCCGCTCACCAACATCATCGGCTTCACCCAACTGCTGGGCGACGAGACGGTGGGGGCGCTCAACGACCGGCAGCGCGAGTATTCCGACCACATCATGCGCTCCTCGGCGGCGCTGCTCGTGATCATCAACGACATCCTCGACCTCGCCTCGATCGATGCCGGCTCCCTGGAGCTTCAGCGGGAGGAGGTCGACGTCCAGTCCACCATCGAGGCCGCCGTGCGCGGCATCGAGGACCGGCTGGCCGAATCCCACATCACCCTCGCCCTGGACGTGCCGGAGGATATCGGCAGCGTCCATGCGGACGGGAAGCGGGTCCGCCAGATCCTGTTCAACCTGCTCTCCAACGCGGTCGGCTTCTCGGATGCCGGGCAGCGCGTCGAGGTCCGCGCCCGCCGGGAAGCGCACGACCTGATCCTGAGCGTGCGCGACCATGGCCGCGGCATGCCGCCGGAGATCGCTGATTCGGTCTTCAACCGCTTCGAGAGCCACACCCTGGGCACCCGCCATCGCGGGGTCGGGCTGGGCCTGTCGATCGTGCGGTCCTTCGTCGAGCTCCATGGCGGGCGGGTCCTTCTGGAGACCGCGCCCGGGGCCGGGACCCAGGTGACCTGCATCTTCCCGCTTTTCCCTACTGAGGGGCCGCGCCTCGATCAGCACGAGGTGAGCCGGCCCTTCACCGCCCCGCCCGCGGCCGCGATGCGCAAGCCGGGCTTCGCGCTTCACTGACGGCAACATCGCCGGGCTTGATTAATCCCCCGGCCGGGCTCAGCAGGGCGCATGTCCCAAAAAGATCGTTCCGGCTGGGCCGTCTTCGGCATCGGCGATTTCCGCCTGTTCGGCTCGGCCCGCTTTCTGACGGGCCTCGCCTATCAGATGCAGGCGGTGGCGATCGGCTGGTTCGTCTACGACCTGACCCATTCCGCCCTGGCGCTGGGCCTCGTCGGGCTGGCGGGTTTTCTGCCCGCGGTGATCTGCGCGCTGATCACCGGCCATGTGGCGGATGCCTATGACCGCCGCCTCGTCGGCGCAGCAGCTTTCGGACTCCAGAGCCTCGCGAGCTTCGGCCTCCTCGCCTACGCGCTCGCCGGCTTCCAGGCGGTCTGGCCGATCTACGCCCTCGTGATCGTCGTCGGCACGGCCCGGGCCTTCGCCAACCCCGCCCTGCAGGCGCTGCTGCCGACCCTGGTGCCGGGGCCGCAATTCGGCTCGGCCATCGCCTGGAACGCCTCGCTCTGGCAGAGCGCCTCGGTGATGGGTCCGGCGCTGGGCGGCCTGCTCTACGCCCTCGGGCCCGCGGTGGTGTTCGGCGGCGCGGCGGCGAGCTTCGCCCTGGCGAGCCTCCTGACCGGGCTGATCCGCTTCCGGCCCGCGGCGGTGACCGAGCGGCCCCCGATCACCTGGGCGGCGCTGTCGGCGGGCATCGGCTACATCCGCTCGCAGCCGGTTGTGCTGGGCGCCATCAGCCTCGACCTGTTCACTGTCCTGCTCGGCGGCGCCACGGCGCTCCTGCCGATCTATGCCGGCGAGGTGCTGCATGTCGGCCCGCTCGGCCTCGGTGCGCTCCGCAGCATGCCGGCCTTTGGGGCGGTCACCATGGCGGTGCTGCTGGCCTATCGCCCGCTCCGGCGTCATGCCGGTGTGCGGATGCTCCGGGCGTGCGCCGTGTTCGGCGCGGCCACGGTGGCGTTCGGCCTCTCGACCTCGCTGCCGCTGTCGATGGCCTGCCTGTTCGTCACGGGCGCGGCCGACATGATCTCGGTCTATGTCCGACAGACTTTCGTGCAGGGCGAGACCCCGGATGCCATGCGCGGCCGGGTCTCGGCGGTGAACACGGTGTTCATCGGCGCCTCGAACGAGCTCGGCGAATTCGAGTCCGGCGTGCTCGCCGCCGCGATCGGGGCGGTCCCGGCGGTGGTGGCCGGCGGCGCCGCGACCATCGCGGTCGCGCTGCTCTGGGGCCGGTTCTTTCCGGCCCTGCGGGCGCGGGACCGGTTGCTGGTGCAGGGATAGCGGCAGCCAATCACGTCTCAAGCCCGGCTCGGCATCCAGCAGGATTTTCCAGGCCCGTGGGCGGGTCCGGCGAAGGCGCGTTCAATTATCCATTTTGCGCCTCAGGCCGATCGGAAAATGGATAACTTATTTCCAATCATAGACTTAGATGATATGTATCGCGCCCTGAACGTCTGCGGGGACGGGCACCATGCCTTACAGGGAACTCGACGACGAACAAGCCCGGCAACTCATCAACGCCGAGCAGGTCTTCGATGCCTATCGCGCGGCGCGATCGACCTTGCAGAGCCGGTTTGCCGGTTCGATGGCTTGGAAATCCGTCGAGGGGCGCAGTTACCTCTATCGTTTCAAGGATGGCGTCTGGAAATCCCTCGGTCCTCGCTCGGAGGAAACGGAGGCCATTCACCAACGCTTCGTCGATGGCCGGTCGCACGCGAAAATGCGCAGCACTTCGCTCGCAGAACGGCTGAACAGGATCGCGGCCGTTAACCGAGCACAGCGGCTTGGCCGGATGCCGGTGATCGCCGCCCGGATCCTGCGGGCTTTGTCCGACGCCCGTCTGACGGAACCGGTGGTCGCCACGGTCGGCACCAATGCGCTGTTCGCCTATGAGCGGATGGCCGGCGTGCAGATCGACCAAGCGGTCCTCGAAACAGCCGATTTCGACCTGCTGTACGACGCGCGGGCCAGCCTGAAACTCATCGTGCCTGAAGTCGCAGCCTCCGGAATCGTCGGCCTTCTCAGGAAGGTCGATCATTCCTTCGAGGTCATGGGCAAGCGTGGGTTTCGTGCGGCGAACCGCGACGGCTACATCGTCGATCTGATCACGCCCGCTGCGAAGGACCCCATTCGGCCAAGCGACGTAAAGCCGATCGGGCGCGATCCCGACGATCTCATCCCCGTCGAGATCGTCGGCCTGGCTTGGCTCGTGAACAGCCCGAAGGTCCGGGTCACGGTGCTCGATCTGCGCGGCTACCCGGCCGAGATGACTGTGCCCGATCCGCGCGCCTTCGCGCTCCACAAAGCCTGGCTGTCGGAGAGACCGGATCGGAATCCCGAGAAGCGCCGCCGCGACGCAGCACAGGCCAAGCTCATTGCCGGACTCATCGCCCGCTACCTACCGCATCTCGGTTTCGACGATCCCGTCCTCGGGGCTCTGCCGAAAGCACTGCGGGATCAGGCCGCGACGCTCACCCCTGCCGTCACGGGCCACGAAACGAACGACGCCCTGGAGCCCGACTGGTAGCCGGGCTCCAAAATCCCAAAAAAATCAGCGTCCCGCCAGCAGCGGCGACCAGGTCGGGTCGGAGGCGTAGGACGGCGTCGGGATCGGCTGCTCCACCTTGCCGGTGATGTCGACCATGAACAGCTTGCCGCCGCCCTGGCCGCCCGGGTCGCGGAAGAACAGCACGTACTGGCCGTTCGGCGCGAAGGTCGGCCCCTCGTTGTGGTAGCCCTCGGTCAGGACGCGCTCGCCGGTGCCGTCGGGCTTCGACACGCAGATGGCGAAGCCGCCGTTGCGCTGGCGGGTATAGGCGATCAGGTCACCGCGCGGCGACCAGGCCGGCTGCGAGGCCGAGCCGGTGCCGAAGGTGATGCGGTGCGGGTTCGAGCCGTCCGCGCCCATCACGTAGACCTGCTGCGAACCGCCGCGATCCGATTCGAACGCGATCTGCGAACCATCCGGGGCGTAGGTCGGCGAGGTGTCGATCGCCATGCCGTTGGTGACCGAGTGCTGGGCTTTTGAGGCGATGTCCATCGTCACGATATCGGCGTTGCCGCCCTGCTGCACGCTCATCACCAGGCGGCGGCCGTCCGGCGAGAAGCGCGGGCTGGCGCTCATCGAATCGACGTTTCCGAGCGCCTGGCGGGCGCCGGTCTCGAGGTTGATCACCTGGACCCGCGGCTGGTGCCCGGTGGCCTGGGACATGAACGCAATGTCCTGCGTGGCCGGCGAGTAGCGCGGCGCGACGATCGAGGTCTCGCCGCTGGTGATCGCCCGGACGTTGGCGCCGTCCTGGTCCATCACCATCAGGCGCTTGCGCCGGTTCTCCTTGGGGCCGCTCTCGTCCACGAAGGCGATGCGGCTGTCGAACCAGGGGCCGAGGCCGGTGATCTTGGTGTAGACCGCGTCCGAGATCAGGTGGCCGGTGCGCCGGGCGTTGGCGGTGTCGGTGCCGTATTGCTGGCCGGTCATCTGCTGGCCGGAGGTCACGTCCCAGAGCCGGAACTCGACCTTCAGCTTGCCCGAGGCGTCGCGCGAGACGCGGCCCGTGACCAGACCCTGGACACCGGTGGCGCGCCATTTCTCGAAGTTCGGCGCAGCGTCGAAATTCGGCTGCTCGGGGAAGCGGGCGTGGTCGAGGGGCGTGAAATAGCCGGAGCGGCGCAGGTTGTTGGTCACCACGCCGGAGACGAGCCCGCCGAGGCTCGGATCGCCGCCGAAATCCGCGATCGCGATCGGCAAGGGCTGGAAGTTGCCACCGCCGATGCGCAGCTGCAGCTGCGCCTGGGCCGGCGCCGCGAAGCCGAGGGCGACCGTCAGCAGCGCAAGAAACGCGACGAGGGGCGCGATCAGGCGCGCGGCTGAGGGCGCCGGAAGGCGCCCGGCGGAGGGAAGGTTATGCATGGGTCGGATCCGAAGTGGCGATCAGACGGGGAGGCTGTTGATGGCAGGCTGCGCGGAAAGCGACCTCAGGTCGCCGTGAATTCGAACTCCGCGTTGATGGCCTTCCAGTCATTGTAATACGGCGCGTAGGTGGCCGGTATGTTGTACGGCGCGCAGCGGCGCACCGCCCGGAGCGCAGCTTGCGCGATCGACTGGTCGACGCCGCTGGTGCCGCCGCGCATGATCCGCGGCTCGGTGCTGAGCGAGCCGTTCGGGTTCAGGCGGATGTCGAGCACCGGCAGCACCACCCCCTGGGCGGCGCCGGGCGGGGCCGAGTAGCAGCGCTCGATCTGCTGCTGCAGCAGCCCGACCAGCGCGTCGCGCAGGGACGGCGACAGGCGCTGGGCGGTGCCGGTCGCGGCGCCCAGGGCCGCGACCTTCTGCACCGTATGGCCGGTGGCGCCGGTGGATTGCGACGGCGCCTTCGAGGCCAGCACCGAGCGGATGTCGCCGGCATTGAACTTGTCGGCGAGCTCGGCCTGCTTGCGCGCCTTGGCCTCGCCGTCGGCCTTGGCCTTGGCGTCCGCCATCGCCTTGGCCTTCGCCTTGGCGGCGGCCTCGGCCTTGGCAGCGGCCTCCGCCTTCTCGTGCGCGGCCTTGGCCTCGGCCATCTCCTTCTGACGCTCGGCTTCCGCCTCGGCCTTGGCTTCGGCGGCCTTCCGGGCGGCTTCGCGGGCAGCCTCGGCTTTGGCGGCATCCGCCTTGGCCTTGGCTTCGGCCTTCGCGGCGGCGGCTTTCGCGGCCGCAGCCGCGGCTTCGGCCTCCTGCCGCTCGATCAGCTTGTCGAGCTGCTCGCGCTTCTCGGCTTCGGCCTTGGCGGCCGCCTTCGCCTCGGCCTTGGCCGCCGCAGCCTTCTCGGCGGCGGCCGCCTTGTCGGCCGCGGCTTTCTCGGCGGCCTTCTCAGCGGCCTTGGCGGCAGCCTTCTCGGCCTCGCGCTTTTCCTCGGCGGCCTTGGCGGCTTTCGCCACCTCCTGCGGATCCGGCTCGGCGCGCAGGGGCATCTCCTCCGCGTTGGCGAGCTTCATCTCGGCCGTGCGCTTGGGTGCGGTCGGCGCGTCGGTCTTGGCGTTCTCGGGCTCGCGGTCCTCGACCTTCTCGGCCTGGCGGTCGGCGCGCGGCTGGGCGTTCGGCATCGGCTTGTCGGCCTGGCGCTCGCCCTTGGTGATCTCGGAGAACTGGTTCTCGGTGATCACCTCGACGGGCACGCCCTCCTGCGCCTCGGGCAGGGCCGGGGCCGCCACGCTGAACAGCGCGAAGGCCAGCAGCGCCACGTGGGTGCCGGCGGAGATCCAGACACCCGGTTCCTTGCGGTCGAAGTGGAACTCCACGGTCCAGGCCCTACTGATGCTCAGGCTCGGTCACGAGGGCGACCTTCTTGAAGCCGCCGCCGGTCACGATCGCCATCACCTGCGCGACGCGGCCGTAATCGACCCGCTTGTCGCCGCGCACGAACACGCGCTCCTCGGTCCCGGTCTTGGCGGTCTCGAGCAGCTTCGGGATGATCGTCTCGTCGGTCAGCTCATCCTCGCCGAGGAAGACCTGGCCGGTCTGCCGGATCGAGATCGTCACCGGCTTCACGTCGGAATTGAGCGGCGACGCCTTGGATTGCGGCAGGTCGAGGGGCACGCCCACCGTCATCATCGGCGCCGCGACCATGAAGATGATCAGCAGCACCAGCACGACGTCGATGAACGGCGTCATGTTGATCTCGTTGATCGGACCGCCGCGCCGGCCCCTGCGCCGCCGCCGCTTGCCGCCGTGGGATGCCCCCGCCGCCATGCTCATGGATGATCTCCTGGATCGGCGCGGTCAGGCGGCGAGTGAGAGGCGCTCGTCGATCTGGCGGGAGAGGATCGCGGAGAACTCGTCGGCGAAACCCTCCAGCCGCGATTGCGACTTCGAGACCTCGGCCTGGAGCTTGTTGTAGGCGAGCACCGCCGGGATCGCGGCGAACAGGCCGATCGCGGTGGCGAACAGGGCCTCGGCGATGCCGGGGGCGACGACGGCGAGCGAGGTGTTCTTGGAGGCCGCGATCGAGGTGAAGGCGGTCATGATGCCCCAGACCGTGCCGAACAGGCCGATATACGGGCCGGCCGAGCCGATCGAGGCGAGGAACAGCAGGCGCGATTCGAGCCGCTCGACCTCGCGCTGGATGGTGACGTCGAGCTGCTTCTCGATGCGCTGCGACAGGGACTGGACCTGGCGGCCCGAGCCCTCGAACGAGCGCTTCCACTCGCGCATGGCGGCGACGAACACCGCCGCGAGCCCGGTGGCCGGGCGGTCGTTGAACGAGCGGAACAGCTCCTCCAGGGAGCGGCCGGACCAGAACGCGTCCTCGAACGCATCCATCTCGGCCTTGGTGCGGCGGAACAGCAGCGTCTTGTCGACGATGATCGACCAGCACCAGATCGACGCGCTGAGCAGCCCGACCATCACGATCTTCACGACGAAGTGGGCTTGCAGGAACAGCCCGAGCAGCGTCATGTCGGCAACAGGCGCGGCCTGCATCGCGTCGGCTGGGTTCATCCGTCGAGGTCTCCTGCTCCGGATCGCGATGCGCCGGGCGAGGCCCGCGTCCGCCGGATCCGTGAGCGATATCAATGCTATCGTCCGCGAATCTGTCGAAAGTAAGGGCCGTCTTCGCGCCGAAACACGCCGGCTTGCACCGACTCCGTTAAGGGCGCGGCAGGGTTAAGGATCGGTTTCGATCCGGGCGATCCCAAGGCATTCCAAAGTATCGGCCGCGCGAGTCGCTTGGGAGGCTGGACCTCGCGAAACCGACGCCCTTATTCTCGTGGCGTCAGAGTGCCGCGCGCACCGCCAGTCTCAGTACAGGAAGCGCCATGACCCTGCCCGTCCCGAGCCTCCAGGGCCTGCTGCCCGCCGAGCCGGCCCGTTTCCTCGGCTGGTCCTGTATCGCCGACCCAGCCATTGCCGGCGCCCTCGCGCGCTCGGGCTTCGACGCCGTGCTGCTCGACCAGCAGCATGGCGCGCACGATTACCATTCATGCTGCGCGGCGATCACCGAGGTGGCGCTTGCCGGCAAGCCGAGCCTGGTCCGGATCCCGGTCGGCGACTTCGCCATGGCGTCGCGGATGCTGGATGCCGGCGCCTCGGGTATCGTCGCGCCGATGATCAACAGCGTGGCGGATGCGCGGGCGCTGGCCGCCGCCACCAAGTACCCGCCGGTCGGCCAGCGGAGCTGGGGGCCGGACCGCGCCATGTGGATGTCGGGCCAGAGCGACGCGTCCGAGTATCTTGCGGGCGCCAACGCCCGGGCCTTGACCATCGCGATGTGCGAAACATCGGAGGCGATCGACGCGCTGGAGGCGATCCTGGCCCTGCCGGGCATCGACGGCATTCTGGTCGGGCCCGCCGACCTGTCGATCGCCCTGTCCAAGGGGACGGCCATCGACCCGGCCGGCGCGGCGGTCACGGCCGCACTCGGCGAGATCGTGCGCAAGACCCGGGCGGCCGGCAAGCTGCCCTGCGCCTTCTCACCGTCGCCGCTGCGGGCCCGGGAGATGGTCGCGATGGGCTTCCAGCTGGTCTCGGTGGAGTACGACGCGATGACCATCGTCAACGCCTTCGCCAAGCTCCTGCGCGACGCCGACCCGACGCGGGTCGCCTAAGTTTCACCAGGCGCCAGCAGGCGCCGCAGGGCCTCCGGCAGGCGGATCGCGCGGCCGTCGCGCACGCAGGCGACCGTGACCTCGGCGGCGACGAGCAGTTCGTCGCCCCGGCGGACCTCCTGGGCGAGCTGCATCGAGGCGCCGCGCAGCTGCTGCGTGCGGGTCACGATGGTGAGCTGGTCGTCCATGCGGGCGGGGCGGATGAAGTCGAGCATCATGCGCCGGACCACGAAGACCAGGCCGCGCGCCTCCCGGTGCAGATCGGATTGGTCGCCTGCCAAGCCGCGCAGCAGCTCGGTCCGGCCGCGCTCCAGGAATCGCAGGTAGCTCGCGTGGTAGACGAAGCCCGAGAAGTCGGTGTCCTCGTAATAGACCCGCACGCCCAAGCGGTGGGGCGCGATGCCATCGGCGTTCGGCGCGTTGTCGGCAGGGTTCGGTCCGCTCATCGGCGTCGTCTACGGCATCGTGCGGAAGCCGGGAAATCTAACCGCTGAAACAGTCGCGCCGGCTTGCCGCTCGGCCTGTGACCGACACGACGAGGGCCGCCCTGGGGCGGCCCTCGCGTGGTCAGGTCTGGGCTGACGGATCAGCCGCCGATGCGGGCGGCCAGGCTCGCCGAGTGGGCATGCTCATCGGCGATGTAGGGCAGCGCCTCGCTGGCGAAGCGACGGCCCTGGGCGCTGTCGCCCTGCTTGGCGTAGGCATCGTACAGCGACAGGGTCTGGGCGTCGGACCGGGCCTGCTGGTCGATATAGGCGCGGTCGAAGGACCGGCCGTTCGGGGCCGACTGGAGCTGCGCCAGACGGGCCTGGCCGCGCTCGCCGAGGGCCACGCGACGACCCGGCTCGGTCGGGCTGTTGTCGACGATGCCGACCGCGCCCAGCGCGCCGCCGACGATGCTGGTGCCGAGGTTGGCCGCGATGGTCACCGGGGCCAGCACGAAGCCGACGGGGTTGCTCAGGTCCGTCTTGATGCCCTGGTTGTCCGAGACCACCGTGCCATTGCGCGACAGGGAGGTGTTCGGCGGCAGGAGGGCCTCGGTGGTGGCCTTGCGCTCGACCAGGACGCGGTTGGCGTAGTTCCGGACCCGCGGGTTGCGCGAACGCTCGAGGGCGATGCGGCTCGCCTCGATGCTGGTGGCATCAGAACGCAGCGCCTCGGCGCGGAATGCGGGGGTCTCGGTCGCCGCGGCACCGACGCCCTGCTGCTGGTTGGCGAAGGGCAGGATCCGGATCGGCAGCGCGTCCTGGGCGAAAGCCGGCGCCGAGAGCGCAGCGGCGGAAAGGCCGAGGACGGCGAGTGTGATGTTCTTCATGTTGGAAGATAGTCCCTGGTGTTCTTATTGATGGCTCAAAGATGTGTCGGGATTTCGTGGCCTGAACCACAGTCCCGCAATCCTGCCAGCGCCACGTAATCTGGCGCGGTCGTCATCACAACTGCCGCGTTTTGAGGCTGTTCCGCCGCTATGATCGCGTTTGCGTGAGCGGTTGCGGCACGCGACTACGCAAAAGCTCGGCGTTCGTGCCGGGGGCGGCTGGTCCGAAACCCGAATGTGCTGAGGTGCTTGGCTCTTGTGCAGCGCACATGTCGAGCGAGTTCGGCTACGGAGGTGGGCGCAGTCGTCCATGAACCAGGCGTGAACCAGCCCCGTCTCGACCGCATGGAGGTTAGCCGGAGATCGTTCAGGAGGCGTCGCCGTCGTCGAACAGGCCGTCCCGTTCGCGCCGCGGCTCCGCGAAGCCCATATGCCGGAACGCGTGCTTGGTCAGCACCCGGCCCCGGGGCGTGCGCTGCACGAAGCCGCGCTGGATCAGATACGGCTCGATGATGTCCTCGATGGCGTCGCGCGGCTCGGACAGCGCCGCCCCGATCGTCTCGATCCCCACCGGTCCGCCGCCGAACGAGGTTGCGATCAGGGTCAGGTACTTGCGGTCCATCACGTCGAGGCCGACCGAATCCACGTCGAGCAGCTTCAGCGCCCGGTCGGCGATGGCGCGCGTCACCGTCTCGGCCTCGGCCACGATGGCGAAGTCCCGCACCCGTCGCAGCAGCCGGCCGGCGATGCGCGGCGTGCCGCGCGCCCGCCGGGCGATCTCGTTGGCGCCCTCGTCGGACATGCCGATCCCAAGCACCCGGGCGCCGCGGGCCACGATCTTCTCAAGCTCGTCGATCTCGTAGAATTCGAGCCGGATCGGGATGCCGAACCGGTCGCGCAGCGGCGTCGTCAGCAGGCCCGCCCGGGTGGTCGCCCCCACCAGGGTGAATTTCGGCAGCTCGATCTTCACCGAGCGCGCCGCCGGCCCCTCACCGATGATCAGGTCGAGCTGGTAATCCTCCATGGCCGGGTAGAGGATTTCCTCGACCGCCGGATTGAGGCGGTGGATCTCGTCGATGAAGAGCACGTCGCGCTCTTCGAGGTTGGTCAGCTGCGCGGCGAGATCGCCGGCCTTGGCGATGACCGGGCCGGAGGTCGAACGAAAGTTCACACCGAGCTCACGCGCCACGATCTGGGCCAGCGTGGTCTTGCCCAGGCCCGGCGGCCCCACGAACAGCACGTGGTCGAGGGCCTGGCCGGTCATCTTGGCCGCCTCGATGAAGATCTGCATGTTGGCGCGCGCCGCCTTCTGGCCGACGAACTCGGCCAGGCTCAGCGGCCGGATCGTCTGGTCCACGTCCTCGGCGCGCTTCTCCGGCGTCAGGAGCACATTGGTCGGGGGCTTCGGCTTGCTCATGAACCTTCGCTCGTGGACCGGCTCGCCCGCTGGTTTTATGGGTCCACGGGAGCCGTCGCGTCCGGGCCGCTTCTCCTAATACGCGGCGGCTGCGAAGTCTAAGCGGGTCGCGCGGCCTGTGCCGCAGCACACCGTCACGCCCGCCGGCCGCCGGTCCCGTGGTGAGAACCGCCACATTCGATGAAACCGAATTGCTGCACCGCGCATTCCACTGGCAACTCCGCAAACCCGGCCGCAGGGCACGCTTCCACCATGACCATCCGATCGACTGCAGCCGGCGCGGCCAGCGCCCTCTTGCTCCTCGCCAGCCTCGCAAATGCCCAGGCCGCGCCGGGCGCAACCGAGACCAAGGTGGCCGAGGCCGCTCCGCCGCAGGTCCACCCGGTCGCCGCGGTCGAGCGCGACGACGAGGCCAGCTGCAGCCGCGCGCGGCGGCGGCTGTGGATCGAGGGCGAGGGCTGGGTGGTGCGCCGGATCACGACCTGCCGCTGAAAGTGTAGGGGAGGGCGCCCATACGCAGTCCGCGCGGCTGGCGATCCGGAACGGCCGGTAATCGTGTCGGTTGCCCAGGATCGTTCCTGACGCGTTCCTCCCGTCGAGTCTCGGAGCCCGGCCGCATGATCTCCCGGACATTGCTCACGATCTCCGCCATCCTCCTGGCGGCACCGGCCTCTGCGCAGGGCATCTATCCCTATGGGCCGGTGACGACGAGCGAGGCCGACTTCGCCAGCCCGTTCGTGCGCGGCACCTATATCGGCGCGCCCCTGACCCGCGTGCCGCGGCCGACGGAGATCGTGCCCTCGGCCTGGAGCTACGGGACCTACGGGATCCCGACCGTCACGGGCATCGCCGCGCCGCCGGCCCAGCTGCCGAGCATCACGGTCATCAACGCCACCGGTCCGGAGCCCCGGCCCAAGCGCGAGCGGCGGACCGAGCGGGCCTCGGACAGCCGCGTCGCCGGCGCGCAGGTCATCACGGTCCAGGTTCCCCGCCGCTGAGCGCGGCGAACCAGTCGGCGTAGGGCGTATTCCGGACGAGGCGGCGGTTCAGGTCCGGCGCGCCGTCATCCCACCAGACCGGGCCGCGCTCGCCGAGCGCCGTCTTGGCCGCATCGACCTCGCCCCGGGCGGCCTTCATCGCGACGGCGGCCTCCGGCTCGCCCGCCCGCTCGGCGGCCTTGGCCGCCTTCACGGCCCGGCGCCCATCCATCAGCCGGGCCACCAGCGTCGCGCGATGCTTCGGCGACAGGTGAGGATTGGCGCGCCGCCACAAGCGCTTACGGACCACGATATAGCGCAAGTCGGGCGTGGTGATGACCTCGCTCATGCTGGAATTCGGCTCCGCTGTTGGGTCGAAGTTAAGTCTTGTCCCTTAGACCCCAGATATCGGGTCCGGGTCATGCCATGCAGATCGTCGTCGTCGATTCGAGCCGCGTCGTCCTCCAGATCATCGCCTCCCTGATCGAGCCGCGCGGTCACACGGTGCACGCGTTCACGGATTCCGCCCAGGCGCTGCAATACCTCGCCGCCACCCCGTCGGTCCGCGTCCTGATCACCAGCGTCGAGGTCCGGCCGCTCTGCGGGCTCGAGCTCTGCTGGTCCGCCCGCCTCCTCGCGGAAGAACGCCGGCCGCTGCACGTCATCACCATGTCGTCCGCCCGCAATGTCCGCAGCCTCGCCGAGGCCCTCGACAGCGGCGCCGACGACTTCATCGAGAAGCCGCCGAGCGCCGAGGAGCTGAACGCCCGGCTGCGCGCGGCCGAACGCCTGATCACCATGCAGGAGGCATTGATCCGGCTGGCCGAGACCGATCCTCTCACCGGGGTCTACAACCGGCGCGCCTTCTTCGACCGGGCGCGTCTCGCCGCGGAGCAGGGCGGCCGCCCGGGCCGGATCTCGGCGATCCTGGCCGACATCGACCACTTCAAGCGGATCAACGACGAGCACGGTCACGATATCGGCGATGTCGCCATCAAGGCCGTGGCCGAGCTGATCGCCAGCGACGGCATCGGCGGCCGCCTGGGCGGCGAGGAGTTCGGCATCGTGCTGCCGGGCTGCAGCCTCGATGAGGCGACCGCCCAAGCCGAGCGTCTGCGGGCGCGTGTCCAGGCTCTGCGGATCCGCGGCAGCAAACATGCGATCGGCCTGACCTGCAGCTTCGGCGTCAGCACTTGGATCGAGGCCGACGACGTCAACGCCCTGATCAAGCGGGCCGACCTCGCGCTCTATGCCGCCAAGGATGGCGGGCGTAACCGTGTCGTGCCGTACCGGGGCGGCGCCGCTTTGGCCGTCGCAAGCTGAGACGGCCAAGCCGCCCCAGCGTGGGACGCGCGAGCGCAGCATGGTTAAAGACCGCGCTCCATATTGGCACATCAATCCGTGCGATGAAGACAGAAATCGACCGAATCCGCGAATATAAAGCTTAATATTCGCCCAAAACTCGTGGAATGGATCTTGGAACTACGCATCCGATCCCGGCCCCTTTGTATCGCCGGGAGACGAAAGGTGCGAGGTCATGAGTACGGCCGTTGGCGTCCTGATCCTGGATGAACCGCAGGACCTGAGCGCGACTGTTCGCGCCACTCTGGAGCATATGCCGGAGTTTCACACGATCGGCGTCGAAGACTTGGACCGGGCCGATGCCGGATCCGCGGTCGCGTTGATCTTCCTCGACGAGATCCGGCTGGCGGATGGGATCGCACGTCTCGTCGGCCTGAAGGAGCGGCAGCCAAACCTGCGCACGCTCGTGGCCTTCGGGGCGCTCACCGCCGACGACCTCCGGGCGCTGCTGGCGGCGGGCGCCGATGCCTTCGTGGCACGCTCGAAGTCGCCGCGGGAATTGGGCGCGGCGCTGCTGGCGCTCGCCGAGGGATCGGATTGCCTCGTCCCCCCGGAGCAGCAGGCCGTGGTGCCGGCGGAACAGGGCGACGCGCTCGGACTCACGCCGCGCGAAGCGGAGGTGCTGCGCTTCCTCAGCTCCGGTTTCAGCAACAAGGAAGTTGCCCGCCGCCTGGCGCTCAGCGTCCGGACGGTGGAGACCCACCGGCTCAACCTGCGCCGCAAGACCCAGACCGGGCGGCTGAAGGACCTGGTCTCGCTGGCGCGCCAGCTCGGCCTGGCCCCGGTGGTCGACAGCGACCAGAACCGGCGTGGCGGCGGCTCCGGCAATCAGTCCCGGCACTGACCGGGATACCGGGCAGCCCCGGCGGGGCTGCCCCCCTAAGATAGAAACCGACGGAGCCGAGCGTTGCCGTTTTCCGCCCCGCCCTTTCCCAGGCGCATGCAGCGTCAGCGGAATGCGACCCGGGACCCAGCACGAGACGACGCGTAGCGTCCGTGCGGTTTCGAAAGGTGCCACTGCGCGGCGCTTTCTCTGCTGGGTCCCGGATCACCTTCCACTGACGTTCCAGGTGTCCGGGAAAGGGGCGTGCTTCATACGTTGAGGAAGCGAAGCCGATCGCAACGCATGCGACTTCCGATTGGATCGGTCTGACTTTCGCTCAGCGGGGTCATCGCGAGCCGTTCAACCCAAAAACCGTATCACGCGACGCCGACCTGCGCCCCGGTGCGGGACCGCGAACGCCCGGACGGTTTTTTCCCGCTCGCCAACGACTTGGCCACCGCCTTGGCCCGGGACGCTACCCCTTTCTTCGCCGTACTCCGTTTGCGGGCCTGAGACGCAGCGGGCTTGACCTTTTTGCCGGCGAGGGCGTCGCCCTCCGACGCGGCCAGCCGCGCCTGGAGCAGCCCGAGCACCGCGGCTTCCTCGGAGCGAAGCTTTCCGAGATCCTGGCTCAGCTCGGTCTCCACCGCGTCCTTCACCTGCAGCAGGAGATCGCCCTCCAGGTAGCAGTCGAGGATTTGGGGGTGGATGTAGCACTTGCGGCAGATCGTCGGCGTGTTGCCGAGCCGGCCAGCGACGCTCTCGATCGCCGTCCGGACGTTGCGCTTGGCACCGGCCTCGCTGTCGAAGCTCTCGAACTCCCGCAGGGCCAGGGCCGCCAGGACCGTGCCGGCCCAGGTCCGAAAATCCTTGGCGGTGAAATCCTCGCCGGTGATCTCGCGCAGATACGCGTTCACGTCGGACGAGGTCACGTCGCGCTGGACGCCATCGGCGTCGATATACTGGAACAGCTCCTGGCCGGGCAGGTCCTGGCAGGCCTTCACGATCCGGGCGACGCGCCGGTCCTTGAGCGACACGTCCCAGGTCTTGCCGCTCTTGCCCTTGAACCGGAACGACAGTTCCGCGCCCGCGATCCGGACATGGGGATCGCGCAGGGTGGTCAGGCCGTAGCTCTTGTTGGTGCGGGCGTAATCGTCGTTGCCGACGCGGATCAGCGTGGTCTCGAGCAGGTGGACCACGGTGGCCAGCACCTTCTCCCGGCACAGGCCCGGCCGCTTCATGTCGGCATCGACACGCTGGCGGATGCCCGGCAGGGCGTCCGCGAAGGCCATGATCCGCGAGAACTTGTTGGCCTCGCGCGCCTGCCGGAAATCGGGATGGTAACGGTACTGCTTGCGGCCCTTGGCGTCTCGGCCGGTGGCCTGGATATGGCCGCTGCTGCGGGCGCAGATCCAGACATCGGTGTAGGCCGGCGGGATCGCCAGGGCGCGGATGCGGGCGAGGATCCGCTTGTCGCGCACCGGCGCCCCCTTCGCGTCGAGGTAGCGAAAACCCGTGCCGCTGCGCTTGCGGGTCAGGCCCGGCCGGCTGTCGTCGACATAGACGAGCCCCGCCTCCTCGGCCGCCGCACGCAGGCTTCCGCCGTTCTGATCCGTCTCGACTTCCGCCATCGCCGCCCCTCCCGGATACGCCGCCGGGGTACCGCCCGGCGAGAAGGCGCTGATCAACCGGCGGCGGCCGACCGCCGTTCCGGATCTGCGCATCCGCCGCAGGCGAACGCGGAGCGTGCTAGAGGGACGGCATGGATTCCGAACCCGCCCGCGAAACCCGTCCGACGCCCATGCGAAGCCTCGTCTTCGTCGTCACCGAGGATTGGTTCTTCGCCTCGCATTTCCTGCCGATGGCCCGGGCCGCGATCGGCATGGGGCTCGCGGTCACTGTCGTCACCCGGGTCCGGGCGCACCGCGCCATCATCGAGGCGACGGGCGCGCGCGTCGTGCCGCTGGAGGCGGAGCGGGCGAGCCTCAACCCGATGGCAGCGGGCTACGCCGCCGGGCAGCTCGCCGGGATCCTGAAGGCGCTGAACGCAGACATCGTCCACTGCATCGCCTTGCGCAGCATCCTGGTCGGCGGGACCGCCGCCGCCATGGCCGGGATCCCGGCGCGGGTCTACGCGCTGACTGGGCTGGGCCTCGTCGGCGCCCGCAGCGACCGGATCGGGCGCGCGGCCCGGCTCGGGCTGAAAGCGCTGATCCGCGGGCCGCTGGCCTCGGGGCGCACCCGCTTCCTGTTCGAGAACCCGGACGACGCCCTGGCGCTCGGCCTCGACCCGTCCGAGCAATCCGTCACGGTGATCGGCGGGGCGGGGGTCGATTGCGCTGCGTTCCAGCCGCAGCCGCTGCCAGAGATGCCGCCGCTCAAGGTCGCCGTGGTGGCGCGCATGCTCTGGTCGAAAGGCATCGACGTGGCCGTCGAGGCGACCCGCCTGGCCAGGGCCCGGGGTGCGGCCGTGGAGCTCGCCCTGTTCGGCGCACCGGACCCATCGAACCGCCGCTCCATCGACGCCGCGACCCTGCGCGACTGGAGCCGGGACGGCGTCGCCTGGCACGGCCCGACCGAGGACGTGGCCGCCGTCTGGGCGGGCCAGCACGTCGCCTGCCTGCCGTCCCGGGGCGGGGAGGGGCTTCCGCGCAGCTTGCTCGAAGCCGGCGCCTGCGGCCGGGCGCTGGTCACCACCGACGTCCCGGGCTGCCGCAGCCTCGTGCGCGACAGGATCGAGGGCCTGCTCGTGCCCCCCGGCGAAGCCCCGGCCCTGGCCGACGCGCTGGTCCGCCTGAGCGGCGATCCCGCCCTGGTGGCGAGCCTCGGCGCCGCCGCCCGGACGCGGATCGAGGCGGGCGGCTTCACAGAAGCGGCGGTGACTGATCAGGTCTGCGCCGTCTGGCGCGACCTGCTGGACGCCTGACCATGCGCGCCCCGGACGATCCGCGCGGCTTCATCGCGGCCCATACCCGGCTGCTGCCGGTTCCCTACGCGCCGGAGATCCAGCTCCATGTCGCCGACGAAGCGACCGCGCTCTGGCAGAAGACCGAGGATGAATTGCAGGAAATCGGGCTGCCGCCGCCGTTCTGGGCCTTCGCCTGGGCCGGCGGGCAGGCGCTGGCCCGCTACATCCTTGATCATCCCGAGATCGCGCGCGGGCACCGGGCGGTGGATTTCGCCTCGGGCTCGGGCCTCGTGGCGATCGCCGCAGCCCGGGCGGGCGCGCAACACGTCGTCGCCAGCGATCTCGACGCGTTCGCGGTGGCGGCGATCGGCCTCAACGCCGCCGCCAACGGCGTCGGCGGCCTGATCCAACCGGTCTCCACCGACCTCCTCGGCAGCGTCCCGGAGGCCGATCTCGTCTTCGCCGCCGACGTGTTCTACGAGCGCGACCTCGCCGAGGCGGTCACCGCCTGGCTCACCGACCTGCAGGCAAGCGGGCGCACGGTGCTGATCGGCGATCCCGGGCGCACCTACCTGCCGCGGACTCGTCTCGAATGCCTGGCGAGCTACGCGGTGCCGGTCTCCCGCGCGCTGGAGGATGCCGAGATCAAGCAGAGCCACGTCTGGCGGTTGCACGGCTGAGAGAATGGCCCGGCCGTGACGCGTCCAATCGCTCCGGGCGGTGCTGCGAGGCTTCATCCGCGGCCGGAATGCGTTACGTTGCAGCCGGACCGTGATGTACGGGGGCACATCGTTGCGAGTCGCCCTCCGGCGCTCGGCAGGCTCGAATTTTTGCGCGTCCCGCCGGGCGCAGGCAGCGGCGGAGTCATTCCAGTGAGCGTCAAGTCGTGAGCGTCAACCCGAGCCTGCCCCGTGTCGTCGCCTTCTCCGGGAGCGCCAAGCGCCCCTCGCGGACCCGCGATCTCGTGGAGGCGGTCGGCGCCGAGCTGGGGCGCCTGCGCCGGATCGACCTCACGGTCTACGACCTGATCGATGCCGGGCCGGGCATCGGCGTGGCGCTGCGCGAGGATCTGCCCCTGCCGGCCGCGCACTTGATCGAGGCGATCGAGGGGGCGGACGCCCTGATCGTCGGGACGCCGGTCTACCAGGGCGGTTATGCCGGGCTGTTCAAGCACGTGTTCGACTTCGTCGATCCGGCGCGGATGGCGGGCATGCCGGTGGCGCTCACCGCCACGGGCGGCGGCCTGCGCCACGCTCTGGTGGTCGAGCACGGGTTGCGGCCCCTGTTCGGCTTCTTCGCGGCCCATGTGGCGCCGACCTCGGTCTATGCCGGCCCCGAGGACATGGCCGATGGCCGCATCACCGACGCCACCGTGGCCGCCCGGCTCGCCACCGTGGCGGTGGAGCTGGCCGCCTTGCTCGACGTGGCCCGGGCGATCGACGCCGGCGCTGCCGCGTGAGGGGGGTGCAATCGGCGCTTGCAGTAAGTTTGATGTGTCCGACGACGATAAAATGGGATTGTTCTAAAACTTGATCTAACGTGGGATTGGTCCGGCACCCGCGGTCTGCTTAGATCCACGGTGAACGACGCCCATCCGCGAGGGATCATGGCAGGCTCAACCGTCACGGCCGGCAAGCAGGCGGGAACGCCGCTGCCCGCCACCTACGTCACGGCCTCGGGCCTGCCGCGTTACCATCCGGTCTCGCAGGCGCTGCATTGGGTGACGGCCGCCCTGGCGCTGGCGGTGCTGCCGCTGGCCTGGGTGGCAGTGAGCCTGCCGCCGGCGCCCCTCAAGGGCAACATCTTCGTGCTGCACAAGTCGGTCGGGCTGACGATCCTGGCGATCGTGGTCCTGCGGATCGTCTGGCGGATGATCCGGCCGGCGCCGCCCGATCCCCAGGCGCCGCGGCTGCTGACCCTGATCGGCCGGGTCAACCACTGGCTGCTCTACGCGGTCTTCCTGATCATGCCGATCAGCGGCTACCTGCTCAGCGCGCTGTCGGGACGGGACACCCCGTATTTTTGGCTGTTCACCGTCCCGGGCCTGACCAAGGACGAGGGCGCGCAGAAGATCGCTGAGTCGATCCACCTCGTCGGGCAATGGTTCGTCTACGCCCTGGTGCTGCTGCACATCGCCGGGACGGTCTGGCACCTCGTGATCCGCCGGGACGGCCTGCTGGAGCGGATGCTCCCGGTCCAGGACGGCCGCGGCTCCCGGTAGCTCAGTCGACCCGGCGCAGCACGAAGGTGGTGCCGACCTCCGGCTCGCGCCGCCAGCGCCCGTCATCGGTGGGCACGAGGTCGATGGTGTGGCCGCGCTTGGCGGTGAGCGTCATGCGGCCGTTGGCGTAGCGCCAGCGGACCGGATCGAACACCTCCAGGCCGCCATCGTGGCAGCCCGGGACAACGTGGACGCCGCCGCCGGCCCCGTCGAGGGTGATCCGGCAGGTGTCGCGCTCCTGGAACCGGTCGAGGGCGTAGACCCCCGGGGCGGGACCGGGCGCTACCGTGGCGGTCGCGGTCGGGCTGCGCTGCAACTCGGCCGGCACCGCCGGCGCCGTCTGGAACGCGGACGGCGCGGGTGCGGTCTCGATCCCGGCGATGTCGGGCGCGGCGGACGCGGCCGGACGCATCGCCGCGATGTCGAGGGGCACCAGGCTGTAGGTCTCGCCGCCCTCGGTCTTGGCGACGAGGCTGCGCTGGTCCGGCCGCCGGACGAATTCGAGGATCGGGCGAACGTTCCGGTCGACCAGGCGCACGCCCCGGTCGCTGAACAGCCAGCCGGCGACCCCGCCGACGATCGGCAGGGCGCGCCGGCAGCCGGCCGGGAAGCTGATCCGCTGCCCGGCCTCACCGACCTCGCTCCGCAGGGTCATCACGCAGCGCCGGTTGGTGCCGTCGCGCGACAGGTCCCAGGTCCCGGGCACCTCGGTGAGCCGTTCGGGCAGGCTCGGCGGGGCAGGGGGCGCCGCCGGAGTCAGCGTCGGAGGCGCGGCCAGCGTCCCCGGGTCCAGGAGGCTCGGCTCGGGCGTCGTCACGGGGGCGGCGAAGTCCTGCTGCGCCGCCACCGGCCGCGGGATCAGGGCCAGGGCGACGAGCAGCGCGGCCAGTGCGGGTTTCACGCGGGCGGGCTCCAGGGTGTCTCGGAAACGGGGGTCAGCGGGCCGCGCCCCTCGAACCACGACAGGACGTTGTCGACGACGAGCTGCGCCATCGCCGTGCGGGTATGCTCGGAGGCGGAGCCGACATGCGGCAGCAGCACGGTGTTGTCGAGGGCGGCGAGCTCCGCCGGCACGTGCGGCTCGTTCTCGAACACGTCGAGGCCGGCCCCCAGGATCGTGCCCGCCCGAAGCGCCGCGATCAAAGCGGCCTCGTCGACGAGGCTGCCGCGGGCGACGTTGATCAGGATGCCCTCGGGCCCCAGTGCCTCTAGGATTCCGGCATCCACCAGGCCGCGGGTGTCGTCGCCCCCGGGCGCGACCACGATCAGGATATGGACCGCCCGCGCCATACCGAGCAGGCTGTCGTGGAAGGTGTAGGTCACGTCGGCCTTCCGGCTGCGGCCGTGATAGTCGATCGCGACACCGAAGCTCTCCAGGCGATGGGCGATCGCCTTCCCGATCCGGCCGAGGCCCAGGATGCCGACCCGCCGCCCGCGCAGGGAGGCGGTCAACGGGAACGGCGCCTTCGGCCAATGGCCTTCGCGCAGGTAGCGGTCGGCCTGCGGCAGCCGCCGGACGGTCGCCAGAACCAGGCCGACGGCGAGGTCGGCGACCTCGTCGGTGAGCACGTCCGGGGTGTTGGTGACGACGATCCCGCGCCGATGCGCCTCGACGGCGTCGACGGCGTCGTAGCCCACGCCGAAATTCGCGATCAGTTCGAGCTTCGGCAGCTTGTCCATCAGGGCGGCGTCGACCTGGCCGCCGACGCAGAGGCCGCGGATCCGCGGGCCGACCTCGGCGAGCAGCGCCTCCGGGTCCGCGGCGCCCGCGAGCCGGTGCACGGTGAAGCGCCCCTCGAAGGCGGCCTCGACCAGCGGGTGCATCTTCTTGAGGAACAGGATCTCGGGCGGCGCTTCGGACATCCCACACTCCCTTATTTTTGAACGACCGCCGATGCGGCCGGTCACGCTCGCTTCGGCATAGGGCCAGTGCCCGGTGTGGCGCCAGCCACGCTCTGCCTCCGGCCGTGACATCGGGGGCCAAGCGCCGAGCGGCCAATTGACAGGGCGAAGACTTGCCTCTTCCGAAAACCGCGCGCGATGCCTACTAAGGAACCCGCATTATCGCGAGAGCTCTGCACCGATCCCATCCAAAGACGAAAACCGATGACCAGCCCGCGCACCCTCTACGACAAGATCTGGGACGACCACGTCGTCGATGTCCAGCCGGATGGCACCAGCCTCCTCTACATCGACCGGCACCTCGTTCACGAAGTCACGAGCCCGCAGGCGTTCGAGGGTCTACGCGTGGCCGGCCGCAAGGTGCGGCATCCGGAGAAGACGCTGGCGGTGGTGGACCACAACGTCCAGACCTCCGACCGCTCGAAGGGCATAGACGATCCCGAGAGCCGGACCCAGCTCGAGGCTTTGGCCGAGAACGTGCGCGACTTCGGCATCGAGTTCTACGACGCCCTCGACCGGCGCCAGGGCATCGTCCACATCATCGGGCCGGAGCAGGGTTTTACGCTCCCCGGCCAGACGATCGTGTGCGGCGACTCGCACACCTCGACGCACGGCGCCTTCGGGGCGCTGGCCCACGGCATCGGCACCTCGGAGGTCGAGCATGTGCTCGCCACGCAGACGCTGGTGCAGAAGAAGGCCAAGAACATGCGCGTCACGGTGGACGGCGCGCTGCCGGCCGGCGTGGGCGCCAAGGACATCATCCTGGCGATCATCGGCGAGATCGGGACCGCGGGCGGCACCGGCCACGTGATCGAATATGCCGGCGAAGCGATCCGCGCCCTTTCGATGGAGGGCCGGATGACGATCTGCAACATGTCGATCGAGGGCGGCGCCCGCGCCGGCTTGGTGGCGCCGGACGCCACCACCTACGCCTACGTCAAGGACCGCCCGAAGGCCCCCAAGGGCGCGGCCTTCGACAAGGCGCGCGCCTATTGGGAGAGCCTGCTCACCGACGAGGGCGCGTTCTTCGACCGCGAGGTCCGCCTCGATGCCGCGAGCCTGCCGCCGATCGTCAGCTGGGGCACGAGCCCGGAGGACGTGATCTCGGTGCAGGGACGCGTGCCGGATCCGGCGGCGATCGCCGACGAGAACAAGCGGCAGTCGAAGGAGAAGGCGCTGGCCTATATGGGCCTGACGCCCGGCACCCCGATCACCGACATCACCCTGGACCGGGTGTTCATCGGCTCCTGCACCAACGGCCGGATCGAGGACCTGCGGGTCGTCGCCCAGATGGTCGAGGGCCGCAAGGTGCACGAGAGCGTCTCGGCCATGGTTGTGCCGGGCTCCGGCCTCGTGAAGGCGCAGGCCGAGGCCGAGGGCATCGACCGGGTGCTGAAGGCCGCGGGCTTCGACTGGCGCGAACCGGGCTGCTCCATGTGCCTCGGGATGAACGCCGACCGGCTCAACCCGCTGGAGCGCTGCGCCTCGACGTCCAACCGGAACTTCGAGGGCCGCCAGGGCCATCGCGGACGCACGCACCTGGTCTCGCCGGCCATGGCGGCGGCAGCGGCGGTCGCCGGCCGCTTCGTCGACATCCGGGACTGGCCGCAGGGCTGAGGCCAGAAAGCCAGAAATCCCGATTGACGGACCCGGTTCGTCCGAATAAACGAAGCCGTCGCCGACCGCAGGGTCGGCGGCAAGCCCAGGTGGCGGAATTGGTAGACGCGCTGGTTTCAGGTACCAGTCTTGCAAGAGGTGAAGGTTCGAGTCCTTTCCTGGGCACCAATCGCTGAGATCAGAACTGATTTCACAGCGGTTTTCCCCTAAAAGTCCCATCGGCTCACAGAGCCTTGAACAGTGGGACTTTACCTGACCCCCGACGTTCCCAATCGATCCAGTGCATGGCACCGCAGCCGAGTTGCTTTCGCCGATCTGTGCGGATCTCGCGCTTAGGCATCTTGGACGTTCTCTAACGCGACATCGCCCTGATCTGATGCTCGGTCGCGTCCGGAGCGGAATTTGCGCGCCGATCAGGCGGGCCGGCTTGGCGCGCGGCGCCGGGCAGGACCCAGCGAGCAGTCCGGCCGCAAGCCTTTGGAGCGCGGCGCGCGCTCCGTCACTCCGTTCCGCAACGGCATAGATTTATTCCGCGGCGCCACGTGCGCGACGGCACGTCATAGCGTGATACCCCTCCCCATATCTGACTTACGCAAGAAAAAATGGGCCGGACAATCCGGACTGTACTGCGTTAAAGGGTATGAACGACGTTATGAAAATCCGTATTGCCGCCGTCGCCACCGCTCTCGTCCTCGGCATCGCTCCGATCTCGTCCGCTATGGCCTTCGACGGCTCCGCCCAGTGGGGCTACGCGCCCGACGAGGTCGAGACCACGGGTTCGCTCGGTGCTCCCTTCGGCAGCCGCTATGACCGGAACCCGATCACCTGCTCCCAGAGCTCTGCGGCCGAAGGCAACGCCAACCAGCAGAATTTCCCGGTCAAGCAGTACGGCCAGACCGCGGGCGGCAACCGCTGCTGATCGCGGGTCCGGTCGAGACCGTGCAGCTCAGGCTGTTTTCCTACGCGATGATCGTGGTCTTCGCCTGCAGCCTCCTGGCGACGGCCCTTGGCTCCGCCGTCGTGCTTCTGAGGCCGTGACGCAGACGATCCGATAGACGGAAGGCGGGGTGAGAGCCCCGCCCTTTTTTTGGGACGCATCGGTCGCGATCACTCGCGTTGGTCCCGTCGCCCCCCCTCGGCCGCCGATCGAAGTCGCCATCGGGTCCGTGTCGGCCGATACGGCGCAGTCCCACTCCCATTCCAGCTTCGCGCCACCGAGACCTGTCATGGGATCGCCGCCCGCCGTCTATCCGGGGTCGGCAGCCCGTCGTACGGGGGAACGACCGCACCCTGGAGAGACCCTTACCCCGCTTGGATCAGGTGTCGCAGCACGCCGGAAGGTGGATCACGGGATGACGAAGTTCTCCACGACGCTCGCGGCCGCCCTGCTCATGGCGGCGTCTCCCGGCCAGACCGCGGAGGCTCAAGCCCAGGCGCACGCGGATGAGGGCGATCTCGCCGAAAAAATCGTCGGGACCTGGGAGCTCGTCTCCTACCAAGTCGAGGACAAGGCGACCGGGGCGCTGATCGACGCGATGGGCAGCGCGCCGCGAGGCCGGGTGATCTTCACCCAGGACGGCTGGGTCGCGTTCAATCTCGAGGGCACCGACCGCAAGCCGGCCGAGACCGATGCCGACCGCGCGGCCCTGATGAAGACGCTGGTCGCCTATATCGGCCGCTACCGGATCGAGGGCGACCAGTGGATCACCCAGGTCCAGACCGCCTGGGCGCCGGAATGGGTCAACACCGAGCAGCGGCGCTCGATCAAGCTCCACGGCGACGAGGCGGACGTGATGACGCCCTGGCGTATCATGCCGAACTGGGATGCCGGCCGGCTCTCGCGCAGCATCATCCGCTTCCGCCGCGCCCGATAGCGGTCTGTCCCCGGTGGGGCGTCCGATTGTCCAACACCGTAGATTGTTCTTTCAGACCTCATCCTCTAAGACGCGGGCATCGACCCGCTGGGCCAAGTCGGCCAGCGTGTTTTCGCCTTCGGCGGTCGCCGAACTCCGTGCGGCCTCCAAATCCGACCCTGGCTCTATTCGGCGTTGCCATTCCGAACCCGGCCGTTGGTTGATAATAGACGCTCCGATCCGGAATTCGAGTTCTGGAAACTACTTTCGTCGGCGGCCCTCAAACCGCTCCGACCGATAGACAAAAACGCGATCGCATAAGAACGATCGATCACGCACAATGTACCGCATCACCTGCGGGGGGAACGTTCTGGAAGGCTGGACGCGCGGGTCTCCCGATCGTGTCGATCCGACGCCTTCAGGACCGGAGCGTGCCAGCCGCGCAGTCCCGGTCCGCAAACGATGAGATGTGGCGATGCGTGCCGACGACACCAACAAGCCCCAGTCCGGGCTCTCCGCGCAGGACAGGCTTGCCTTCAGCCGCCGGCAACTGCTTGGAACGGCGGCCACCGGGCTCGCGGCGGCCTCGCTGCCGAGCTCGCTGGCCTTCGCGGATAGCGCCGACGGCAAGGTCGACGTGCTGCTGATCGGCGGCGGCATCATGAGCGCCACGCTCGGCGTGTGGCTCAACCAGCTCGAGCCGACCTGGTCGATCCAGATGGTCGAGCGCCTGGACCAGGTCGCGTTGGAAAGCTCCAACGGCTGGAACAATGCCGGCACCGGCCACTCGGCGCTGGCCGAGCTGAACTACACCCCCGAGAAGAAGAACGGCCAGGTCGAGATCGCCAAGGCGGTGGAGATCAACGAGGCCTTCCAAGTGACGCGCCAGTTCCTGGCCTCCCTGGTCAAGACCGGGGTGCTGAAGAACCCCCATTCGTTCATCAACTACACCCCGCACATGAGCTTCGTCTGGGGTGACGACAACATCACCTACCTGAAGAAGCGCTGGGAGGCCCTAAAGGCCAGCCCGCTCTTTGCCGGCATGGAATACTCGACCGATCCGGAGCAGCTCAAGACCTGGGTGCCCCTGATGATGGACGGGCGCGACCCGAAGCAGAAGGTCGCCGCCACCTGGACGCCGCTCGGCACCGACGTCGAGTGGGGCGAGGTCACCCGCCAGTACGTCGCCCACCTGCAGGGCCAGCCGACCTTCAAGCTGAACCTCTCGACCGAGGTCGAGGGCATCACCAAGAACGCGGACGGCTCCTGGCGGGTCACCTCCCGCAACACCAAGGACGGGTCGCGGCGCAGCGTCGACGCCAAGTTCGTGTTCATCGGCGCCGGCGGCGGCGCCCTGCACCTGCTGCAGAAGTCGGGCATCCCGGAGGGCGAGGATTACGCCGGCTTCCCGGTCGGCGGCTCGTTCCTGATCAACGAGAACCCGGACGTGGCGACGCTCCACCTCGCCAAGGCTTACGGCAAGGCATCGGTTGGCTCCCCGCCGATGTCGGTGCCGCACCTGGACACCCGAGTGCTCGGCGGCAAGCGCGTGATCCTGTTCGGACCGTTCGCGACCTTCTCGACCAAGTTCCTGAAGGAGGGCTCGTATCTCGACCTCCTCAGCTCGACCACCACCAGCAACATCTGGCCGATGGTCCGGGTCGGAATCGACGAGTATCCCCTGGTCGAGTACCTGGCCGGCCAGCTCATGCTGTCGGATGACGACCGGATCGCGGCCCTGCGCGAGTACTTCCCGAAGGCCAAGAAGGAGGAGTGGCGCCTCTGGCAGGCGGGTCAGCGCGTGCAGATCATCAAGCGCGATAAGGACAAGGGCGGCGTGCTGAAGCTCGGCACCGAGATCGTCAACGCCAAGGACGGCAGCATCGCCGCCCTGCTCGGGGCCTCCCCGGGCGCCTCGACGGCGGCGCCGATCATGCTGCAGGTCCTGGAGAAGGTGTTCGCCAAGAACGTCGCCACGCCCGAGTGGCAGGCCAAGATCAAGCAGATCGTCCCGAGCTACGGCACCAAGCTCAACGACGATCCGGATCGGGTCGCCGAGGAATGGGCCTATACCAGCGAGCAGCTGCAGCTACCGGCCCCGCCGCGGATCGACAAGGCGGCGCTCAAGGCCGTCCCGACCAGCAGCACGGTGCTGAACAGCAGCAACACCACCGTCCCGGCGCCGGTCCACGATCTGGCCCCCTGAGCCGCCACGATCCCGGGTCTCGCTTCCTTGGAGTGAGGCCCGGGATCGGCTCCGGTTCGAACCGCTCAGGCGGATCGAACCGCGGTCGCGCGGCTAGCGAGGTGGAGCCAGCCGAAATCCACGGGATACCCGAGGCCGTGAAGCATCTTGACCCGCTTCCACGAGGCCGAACGGGCCGAGGCCTCGTCCTGGCCGGCCTCGATCTCCGCGGCTTCCATCTCCTGAAGCTCCCGGGTCAGTTCCTCGCGCAGCCCCGCCGCCTTCATGGCGCCGAGCGCCGCCGTGAAGGCCTGTTCGGTGACCCGCACCTGATCGCAAATCTGACGCACGCTCATCAGTTCTGAGCCCTCTCGCGCAACCGTTTGACTGCCGTCTTGCAGTCGTCGGATCCTAGCATCCGGGTTTGCAGCAGGAGATGTACGTCTTTGGTACAGACAGATTTACTGTCCGATGTAGTAAATCCCGAGCCCTACCGCACCGGGAGCGAGCCGAGGCGGCGCGTGGCGCGAAACGATCGGCGCCACCGCCGCTTGCGCCCGAAGGTCCGACGCGGATCGATGATCCCGGCGGCGAGGTCATCCTTCTGGATGATCCGGGGCTGCACGGCGGCTCCGATCGCGACCAGGGCCGCCGATCCGACCAACGCGACGATCGCGGCGCCCCAGAACAGGCTCTCGAACATCTGGTCCTTCCGATCGGCAAGTCCTCACATAGGCGTGAAGTCTGATCGAAATTGCGGCGGAATCTAGACTATGCCAGTTATTTTGCACACTTATCAGTATCCGCCGGGATAGCCTGCGCGAGAACAGCGATTTCGACAACCGTCATCGCCACGGACGATCAGTCTTCGCTGATTGCGCCCACGGTCCGAGAGTCGTGTTCGGACAGAATTGGGCGCCGTGATTCCGGGTCAGGCGATACCGAGAAACACCGCCAAGGCTCGGGTCACGGCCAGCATGGCTTCCGCTTCGAGATGGCCGATCGTCGGGCCGATCCGGTCGCGCTTCACGGACATCGCCTTGTCGATCATGACCTGAGACGGCTTGCGCAATCCGTTGGACGGCGTCGGCGCGATATCGGTCCGGATCAGGGGCGCGTCCACCTGGGTCCCGGATATCAGCAGGACCGTGACCGTCCCGGTCTGATCGAACAGGTCGGACTGGATGACGAGGGCTGGGCGCGGCTTGCCGAAGTCGCCAGTCAGCGCGATCGTGACCAGATCCCCGCGCTTCACGCCTCGCCCTCGGGGTCGAGATCATCGAGGGCCGCGTCCAGGACGGCGCTCAGATCCTGATCGGCCGCGTCGGCCGCGGCGACCGCCCGCGCTTGGCGCCGGCATTCTTCGGCAAATCCGGGCCGGCGGGTATCGGGAACCCAGATCTGGATCGGTCGCAGGCCGGCGGCGCGAAGTGCATCGCGGCGCTTCTGGACGCGCTGGCGGATGGGTGCGGGCATGACGTCATCCTTCCGATCTCGTTACATGTAACATAGATCGGCTGGCACGAGCGGAAAAGACGACGGGTGATGTGTCGGCGCACCTCACCCGGATCGCGACCCCGAATGCGGCGACTTGGGACGGATCTTTCGATCGCAGCCATAAAGCCGCCCCGCAGGCAGGCCAGTGCATCCCGGACGCCGCAGACCGGCTGCATGGGCCGCCTTGGGGTGTGCGATTTACGACTCGTTCATCCTCTAGGTGTCCCCTGGTCCCAGCCGGACGCCGATCCAGGCCTCCGGCGGAACAGGACTTTCACGATGGGCGAGGTCCCCATCCGCAGGACAGCATGCGAAACAGGGAACCGGAAGCGATGCCGCGCGAGACCGAGACGACGACCCAAGAGCCGATCCAAGCCACGACCCAAGAACCGATCATGGAGCTCTGGCGGATCCTAGCCCTCGCGCTGATCGTCGCCGCCGGGATGCTGTTCGTTCACCTGGTCGTGCCGGAAGAGGCCGAAGCCTCCGGCGAGCCCGCGAGCGCCGTCACAATCGTCCGGTAGTCGGCTCGCTCGGCCAATCAGGGAAGCCTGGGCCAGAGGTTCGCCGGGTCCAAGGATGAGACATCCCCGGCGATATCCGCCGGCGTCAGACCGATCAGCACGGCGGCCGCGAGGATCGCGGCGGCCAGGACCAGGACGATCGCCACGCGCTCGGGATCGATCCGTGCCGATTGCAGCACGGCACACCCGATCGTGAAGGTCGCGGCCTCGGTCAGCGACAGGATCGGCACCGGCCCCATGCCAGACGACGCGGCCTACTCGGTCCCCGCCTGTCTGAGGCCGGCCGAGTCCAGGGCGGTCGTGGCGGCCCGCATATCGCGCCGGGCCTGCGCGATCGCCGCCGCCTTCGCGTCGCCCTGCGCGTTCAGCGCCTCCAAGAAGGCGATCCAATCCGCCCGCACCTGGCTCGGGATCTCCCCGTCGAGCTTCTGCCGGAGCTGCGCGACCCGGCCATCCGGGGTGGCGGCGGACGGCGCGGATTGGTCGGTGTCGTAGACGCCGACCGCGCACATCTGGTCGCCGGCCTTCGTATAGTACGTGGTCTTGGGTTCCTCGATCGTGCTGCCGGGCTTCGGGAACAGATAGTGGATCACCGCGATCTGCCCGGGCTTGGCCGTATCCAGCATCGTCTGGATGAAGTGGTTGCCGGTCTTGTCGTGCAGGTCGCGAACGTCGTGCCCCTTCAGGATCGGGTTGGGATGGGCGCTCATGACGCCGTCCGGCGCGACGCAGAACACGTAGGTGTCGGCGGTGCGGAAGCCGTTCGTCCCCGTGGTGAATTCGGTCAGCGCCTTGGCGGAATCGGCTTGAAGAGCCCGGCCGACGCGCCCGAGCATCCAGGAGGCGAAGCCATTCGGGCTCGGATCGTCGCAGGAGGTCGGAGCCTCACCGTCGCCGCAAGCCAGGGCGACCGTACCCGGCTGCACGGCGCACATCAGTGATGCTGCCAGCAGCGCTGCCCGCAGAGCCATGCGACGCCCCCGAAATCAATATAGTCACTTCGATAACGGGGATAGAAAACCGGATCGATTGATTATGCAAGCGCGCATTATTGTCGCCGCGGACCGGACAGGCCACGACGCAGCGCCGGGCGAGGCGCAATTGAATGGAGCGCCGGACCCGCGACCGGGTCCGGGCGGCCTACTGCATCGGAAGCGGCAGCGCCTCGACGGCGATCTCGCCGATCCCGCGGGCGGCGAGCGAGGCGCGCAGCGGCGCGGTCAGGCAGGTCCCGGCCGTGAAGGCGCCGTGCACGGCCCCGTCATGGTCGGCATCGCGCCGGGCCGGGCCGATCAGCTGGACCACCCGCCGGGCGATGGCCGGGGCCGGATCGATCCAAGTCACCGGCCACGGCGCGAGGGCTTCGAGGCGCGGGAGCAGCAGCGGATAATGCGTGCAGGCGAGGCAGACCACGTCGGTGCGCCGACCGTCCGCATCCGCGACGAAGCAGGGCGCGATCTCGGCGGCCAGGGCCGCGTCGTCGATCGGCGTCCCGGCGAGTTCGGCCTCGGCGAAGCCTGCGAGGTTCGGCGAGCCGACCAGGGTGACCGCGCACGCGCCGGCATAGGTCGCAATCAGGTCGTGCGTGTAGGAGCGCGCCACCGTGCCGGGGGTGGCCAGCAGGGAGATCAGGCCCGAGCGCGTCGCCGCGGCGGCCGGCTTGATCGGTGGCACCACGCCGATGAACGGGGTCGCGAAGCGCTGGCGCAGGGCCGGCAGGACCAGGGTCGAGGCGGTGTTGCAGGCGATCACGACCAGATCGGGCCGATGCGTCGCGACGAGCTGCTCCATCACGGCGAGCACCCGGGCGACCAGGGCCGCCTCGCCGAGCCGGCCATACGGGAAGGCGGCATCGTCGCCGGCATAGACGTAGCGCCCGTCGGGGCGGGCGCGGCGCACCGCATCGAGGACGGTGAGGCCGCCCAGGCCTGAGTCGAACACCAGGATGGTCGGCTCCGGCGACACACGGAACGCCGCGGCGGACAAGCTGGCCCCGGCCATCAGATCGATCCGCATGGAAATTCTGGACTCCGCACTCAGCGCCTCGAGTCTCGATGCCGAGGGTTAAAAGCTCCTCACTGCGGCGCAAAAAAGACCCGCCCATTCCAGTTCTCACCATTAACCGCGCCGGCTGCACCGGCGAATGAGCGGATCGGACTGGGCGGCGGCAGAATCACTAGCGGAGGTTGTCTGACCACCGCGGGGACATATCTTCTGCGACCAAGCTGGGCGTCGATAAGACGATCCCAGGAGAGATGCGAATAAGGGAAGATCCGCATGGCAGCCACGGCGGCACTCCGCTCCGGCGACACGCGCGCGCATACGGCAGCGGCTTTCCCGCCGCCGCCCGTAACGGCACGGCCGATCGACCGCGCCGCCTGGATCGCCGCATTCCGCTTCGTGCGCGGCGAGACCGAGCGCCGCGCCGCGCCGCTCTCGGCCGAGGACCAGCAGGTCCAGTCGATGGCCGATGCCAGCCCGACCAAGTGGCACCGGGCGCACGTGTCGTGGTTCTTCGAGCAGTTCCTGCTGCGCGAGCACCTGCCGGGCTACGCCATCTACGACGAGCGGCTGCATTACCTGTTCAACTCGTATTACGTGGCGGCCGGCCCGCGGCAGCCGCGCATCCAGCGCGGCATGATAACCCGGCCGACCATGGACGAGGTGACAGCCTACCGGGCGCATATCGATCGAGCGGTCGAGTCGCTGCTCGGCCAGGCCGCGGAGGGTGCCCTGGAGGCCGTGCTGCCGATCCTAGAGATCGGGCTCTACCATGAGCAGCAGCATCAGGAGCTTTTGCTCACCGACATCCTGCACGCCTTCGCCCAGAACCCGCTCGGGCCGGTCTACGACGCCGCGTGGCGCTTCCCGGCCGCCGCGGGGCAGGGGGGACAAGCCCAGCTCGCCCGGGGCATCGCCTGGATCGGGCACGCGGGCGACGGTTTCTCGTTCGACAACGAATCGCCCCGCCACGAAGCGCTGATCCTGCCGGGCCGGATCGACAAGGCGCTGGTGACCAACCGCGAATGGCTCGGCTTCATGGAGGCCGGCGGCTACGCCAAGCCCGAGCTGTGGCTCTCGGACGGCTGGTATGCCGGCCAGGCCGAGGGCTGGGAGGCGCCGGGCTACTGGCGCCGGGACGGGGACGGCTGGGCGACGATGACGCTCGGCGGCATCCGCCCCGTGGAGCTCGACGCGCCGGTCACCCATATCAGCTACTACGAGGCCGACGCCTACGCCCGCTGGGCCGGCCGCACCCTGCCGACCGAGTTCGAGTGGGAGGTCGCGGCCCGGGACGGTGCCCTGCCGGACGCGTTCGGCCTCGTCTGGCAATGGACCCGCAGCGCCTACGTCGCCTATCCGGGCTACCGGCCGTTGCCGGGGGCCCTGGGCGAATACAACGGCAAGTTCATGGTTAGCCAGTTCGTGCTGCGCGGCTCGTCGGTCGCCACGCCCGAGGGCCATGCCCGACTGCCGTACCGCAACTTCTTCTATCCGCACCAGCGCTGGCAGTTCACCGGCCTGCGCCTCGCCGACGCCGCCTGACGCGCCCCGGAGCCTCCCTTGACCGTCAAGCCCAGCTTTACCGACGCGACCCCGGTCGCCCTGGACACACCCGAACTGGCCTTCCTCGCCGATGTGCGGGACGGCCTCTCCCGGCCGCAGAAGGCGCTCTCGCCGAAATACTTCTACGATTCCGCCGGCTCCGACCTGTTCGAGGCGATCACGCGGCTGCCGGAATATTACCCCACCCGCACCGAAGTCGGCATTCTCGACCGCAGCGGGCCGGAGATGGCCGCCCTGCTGCCCGCCAAGGCCGCGCTGGTCGAGTTCGGCAGCGGTTCGACCAACAAGCTGCGCCGCCTGCTGCGCCACCTCGACAAACTCGCCGCCTACGTGCCGGTGGACGTCTCCGGCGAATTCCTGCGCGCGCAGGCGGAGGTCCTGAGCGGCGACTTCCCGCATCTTCGGGTCGAGCCGGTGGTCGCAGACTTCACCCGCGACTTCGACCTGCCCGAGAGCCTTGCTGGCATGCCCCGCGCCGGCTTCTTCCCGGGCTCGACCATCGGCAATTTCGAGCCGAGTGAGGCCGAGGAGCTGCTGCGGCGGTTCGGGCGGATCCTCGGGAAAGGCGCCCACATGATCGTGGGCGTCGACCTCGTGAAGGACGCCGCGATCCTCGAGCGGGCCTACGACGATGCCGCCGGCGTCACCGCGGCGTTCAACCTCAACCTGCTGACCCGGATCAACCGGGAGCTCGCGGGCCGCTTCGACCTCGGCGCCTTCTCCCATCGGGCCGTGTTCAACCCGAAAGCCTCGCGGATCGAGATGCACCTCGTCTCGGAGGGCGCGCAGGACGTCGGCATCGGCTCCGACACGGTCGCCTTCGCGGACGGCGAGACGATCCACACCGAGAGCAGCTACAAGTACACGGTCGAGACGTTCCGAGCCCTCGTGGAGCGGGCCGGCTGGACCTGGATCCAGGTCTGGACCGATCCGGAGGGGCTGTTCTCCGTCCACGCGCTGCGGCAGGACTGAGAGCGGCGCCGCGGATCGGCGCGTGGGGTGAGGACGCCCGGATGCGTTTCAACCCACGCTGGTTCTACCTTGTCGCCCCCGGGCTCGGCGCCCTGGCCGGCCTGCTCTACGGATCGATCTTCGCGGTCGGTCCGCTGCTCGGCTCGGCGATCCGCGGCGCGATCATCGGCACGCCGATCCTGCTCTACGAGCGCCGTCTCCTGCTCCCGCGGATGCGCCTGCGGGTGCGCCAGATGGCGACGCCGCTGTTCCTGCTCGCCACCATGGCGCTCTACATTTTCATGATCGTGGTCGGCAACGCCGCCGCCAGCACGGTGCTGAACCGCCTGTTCCACTTCATGTACAGCGAGCGGAACGCGATGCTGATGTCGCAATCCGGCGTGCTCTACGCCCTCGGCATCTCGGCTTTTACGGTGTTCGTGTTCCGGGTGCGGGACCTGATCGGCCCGGGTGTCTTCGCCAACCTGCTGATCGGCCGCTACCATCGTCCGATCAGCGAGGAGCGGATCTTTCTGTTCCTCGACGTGACCGGTTCGACCCGCTTCGCCGACCGCCACGGCGACCGGGCGGCGCAGGCCTATCTCGGGCAGGTGTTCAACGCCCTGGCCCTGCCGGTCTCGCGCTCGCGCGGCGCGATCGACGATTATATCGGCGACATGGCGCTCGTCACCTGGACGATCGAGCGGGGGATCCGGGACGCGGCCTGCCTGCGTTGCGTCTTCGACTTCGCCGCACGGCTCGCCGAAGAGTCCGAGGCCTGGACGCAGCGGTTCGGCCAGATTCCGGAATTCCGCGCCGCCCTGCATTGCGGCCCGGTGGTCACGGCCGAGGTCGGGCTGGAACGGCACAAGATCGCGTATTTCGGCGACGTCGTGAACACCACCGCCCGGCTGGAGAGCCTGTCCAAGAGCCTCGGCGTGCATGTGCTGGTCTCGGCCGACCTTCTGGACCGGATCGGCCCGTTGCCGCCCGATCTCGTGGCTGAGGATCTCGGCGCCCATGCCCTGCGGGGTCGCGACGCGCCCTTGGCGGTGGCGGCGATCCGAAAACGCCTCCAACGCGTCGTGCCGGATATCGGAACCGGCACGACGCGCTAACTTTTTGATTGGTGTCGTCTTTTTGCGAAAGCCGGCGGCCACCTTTCGGGGCGATGCTCTAGGCGCCCAGCACCTTCAGCACGTCCCGGGCGGCGCGCTCGCCATCGAGGGTGGCGCCGCCCACCGTCATGGCGCCGCCGCCGGCCAAGGCTTCGCCGGCGAAGAACACGCGCTCGCCCACCGGCTCGCGCAGGCGGTCCCGGGCCTCTGCATGGCCGGGGGCGACGATCGAGTACGAGCCGCAGGCATGCGGATCGGTCCACCAGCCGGCGAGACGCCCGGCCTGGACCGCACCTTTCGCCTTCGATCCCAGGATCGCACCGAGCCGCTCAGTGGCCAGCGCCACGGCTGCCGGCTCGCCCGCGCGGCACAGGTCCCGGGCGAGGTCGCCGCCGAGATTGGCCACCGCGAGGGGGCGGCCGAACGGCCCCATCTCGAAATAGACGGTCGGGCCGCCGGTGATCACCGACACCGCGTCGCCCAGCGCCGCCGGATCGACCTTCGCAGGGTCGAGGCGCAGACCGATCTTGGTGTAGGCGCCCATATGGAGGCCATCGAGGGCCGCCTCGGCGGGATTGAGCAGGCGCGGCGTGAACCGGATGGCGCCGGATTTGAGCACGCCCACCGGTACCGTGACGATGACCGCCGCCGCCGCGAGGGTGCCGCCCTCGGTCTCGACCCGGACGGTTTTTTGGGACCAGTCGATCGCCCGCACCGGACAGCTCAGCCGTACCGGAAGGTCAGCGAAGCGACGCGCCACGAGGTCGCCATAGCCGTCGACCCAGAGGTCGGTACCGGACCAGAGCCGGTCGTAATCGACCGCCGAGACCCGTTCGGGATCCTCGCCCAGCGACAGCCGGCTCAGTCCGGCCGCGGCCAGCTCGGCATTCGGGCCGCCGGACCGGGCCGCCTCAGCCAGCGAGAGGTCGCCCCCCTTCGGTGCCAGCAGGGCGTCGAGCCCGGAGAAGCCGGCACGCCGGTTCGCGTTCTCGGCCTCGGTCGCCGGCCGGCCGTCGATCGTCAGCGTGCGCGCCCAGCCACCTTCTTGGGCGAAGCGCACGCCCGCCGCCCGGGCGATGGGCGCCCAAGGGTTACGCTCGGCCCAGTGAATATACTCGGCGCCGGCGTCGAAGCGGCAATCCGGGCCGAGCGCCCGGTCGGTGAAGGCGCGGCCGCCGATCCGGTCCCGCGCCTCAATGAGGGTGAAGCTCCGGCCGGCCGCCCGAAGCGTCGCGGCCGCCGCCAAGCCGGCGGCACCGGCGCCGACGACGACCACCGTTCCGTCGCGCGCTGTTGCACGCAGGGCGGGGGCCGTCAGGAGCGCGGAAGCCAGGATCGCTCGTCGGGTCGGTGTCATCACGTCCCGCCCAGGTCCCGTGGTCCGTCGTTGGACGATGCCCGCCCCCTTCAGCGATCCGTCGGCTGATCGCTAGCCGCGGGCGCCCTGGCTGTTGGAGCGCTTCTCCATCATCGTCTTGACCTGCATCATCTGGTCCCAGACCACACCCGGCGAGGTCCCGAAGAAGTCGAAGGTCGCGTAGACGCCCCAATAGAGGCCGAAGCAGATCAGCGGCACCAGCACCCAGGCCAGTACCTCCTCGCCCCGGCGGCGGCGCTGCCGACGACGGCGGCGCTCCTCGCGCCGGGTCAATTTCTGGGGGGGCGCAGGATGCGCAACGGGGGATAGAGGCCCCTCGTGCAAGTCTTCTGTCATCAGGCGCCTCCTCGCCGCGGCGCGTTCGCGTCGCGGCGGTCATAGACCGGCAGGGCTGTGTCCGGAAGCCTGCCGGCCGGCCCGCGCGCCTTATGCGCGCACGAGTGGCACCTTCGGCACGGTGCGGATCCCACCGCCGGAACCGCCGCCCTCACCGCCGCCACCCTTGTCGTCCTTCGGGGCCTTCTTGCGCGTGGCCGTACGGGGCTTGGCCCGCTTGTGCCGCTTGGCCGCGTTGGTGACATCCGCCTCCGGCTTGGGCGTGACCGGCCCTGCCGGGAACTCGAAGCCGAGGCTGTCCTTGGCGCCGGCCTTGGCTTCCTCGTCCTCGGGCTTGCGCACCACGACCTTGACGGCGCCGCCATCCTTGAGCTTGCCGAACAGGACCTCGTCGGCGAGCGGCGTCTTGATGGTCGACTGGATCAGGCGCGCCATCGGGCGGGCGCCCATCGCGTCGTCGTAGCCGTGCTCGACCAGCCACTCCCGGGCCTCGTCCGACAGCTCGATGGTGACGTTGCGGTCGGCGAGCTGCGCCTCGAGCTGGAGGACGAACTTGTCGACGACCTTGGCCACGACCTCCTTGGGCAGGTGGCCGAACGAGATGATCGCGTCGAGACGGTTGCGGAATTCCGGCGCGAACAGCCGGTTGATCGCCTCGACATCGTCCCCCGTCCGCTTGGACTGGGTGAAGCCGTAGGCCGACTTCGCCAGGTCCGAGGCGCCCGCGTTCGACGTCATGATGATGATGACGTTACGGAAATCGACCTGCTTGCCGTTGTGGTCGGTCAGCTTGCCGTGGTCCATCACCTGCAACAGGATGTTGAACAGGTCCGGGTGGGCCTTCTCGATCTCGTCGAGCAGCAGCACGCAATGCGGGTGCTGGTCGATCCCATCGGTGAGCAACCCGCCCTGGTCGAAGCCGACATAGCCGGGGGGCGCGCCGATCAGGCGGCTGACCGTGTGGCGCTCCATGTATTCCGACATGTCGAACCGCAGCATCTCGACGCCCAGAGAGGACGCGAGCTGCTTGGCCGCCTCGGTCTTGCCGACGCCGGTCGGACCCGCGAACAGGTACGAGCCGATCGGCTTGTCCGGATCGCGCAGACCCGCCCGGGCGAGCTTGATCGCCGAGGTCAGCGCCTCGATGGCGCTCGGCTGGCCGTAGACCACCCGCTTCAGGTTTTCGGTGAGGTGCTGGAGCACCACCGCGTCGTCCTTCGAGACGGTCTTCGGTGGGATGCGGGCCATCGTGGCGATGGTCGCCTCGATCTCCTTGATCCCGATGGTGCGCTTGCGGCGCGCCTCCGGCACCAGCATCTGCGAGGCGCCGGTCTCGTCGATCACGTCGATCGCCTTATCGGGCAGCTTGCGGTCGTTGATATAGCGGGCTGACAGCTCCACCGCGGCCTTCACGGCCTCGGTCGTGTACTTGAGCTTGTGGAACTCCTCGAAATACGGGCGCAGGCCCTTCACGATCTCGATCGTGTCCGGGATCGACGGCTCGTTGACGTCGATCTTCTGGAACCGGCGCACCAGGGCGCGGTCCTTCTCGAAGTACTGGCGGTACTCCTTGTAGGTGGTCGAGCCGATGCAGCGGAGCGTGCCGGAGGCCAGCGCCGGCTTCAGCAGGTTCGACGCGTCCATGGCGCCGCCCGAGGTCGCACCGGCGCCGATCACCGTGTGGATCTCGTCGATGAACATGATCGCGTTCGGGTGCGCCTCGATCTCCTTCATCACCTGCTTGAGACGCTCCTCGAAGTCACCCCGGTAGCGGGTGCCGGCGAGCAGCGTGCCCATGTCCAGGGAGAACACGGTGGCATCCGCCAGGACCTCCGGCACCTCGTGCTGGATGATCTTGCGGGCCAGGCCCTCGGCGATCGCGGTCTTGCCAACGCCGGGGTCGCCCACCAGCAGCGGGTTGTTCTTCTGGCGACGGCAGAGCACCTGGATCGTGCGCTCGACCTCGGAGTGACGGCCGATCAGCGGGTCGATCTTGCCGTCCCGGGCCTTCTTGTTGAGGTTGACGCAGTAGGCGTCGAGCGCGTCGCCCTTCTTCTTGGCGCCGCCGCGGGGATCGCCCTCGTCGCTCGGACGCTCGGGGGTGCCTTCCTCCTCGGCGCCGCGCACCGGCTTCGCCTCGGAGGCGCCGGGGCGCTTGGCGATGCCGTGGCTGATGTAGTTCACCGCGTCGTAGCGGGTCATGTCCTGCTCTTGCAGGAAGTAGGCGGCGTGGCTCTCGCGCTCGGCGAAGATCGCCACCAGCACGTTGGCGCCCGTCACCTCCTCGCGGCCCGAGGACTGGACGTGGATCACCGCCCGCTGGATCACCCGCTGGAAGCCCGCCGTCGGCTTGGCATCCTGGCGTCCGTCGCCGGTCAGGTTCGACAATTCCGTGTCGACATAATCGACCAGGCTGCGCTTGAGCGTGTCGATCTCGACGTTGCAGGCGCGCATGACCGCGGCCGCGTCTTGGTCGTCCACGAGGGCGAGCAGGAGGTGCTCCAGCGTCGCGTATTCGTGCCGTCGCTCGCCGGCGAGCGCCAGGGCTCGATGGAGGGCTTGTTCTAGGCTGCGTGAGAAGCTTGGCAAAGCTGGCCTCTGTGTGGGTGCCTACCGCGAACGGCGCCTATTTCTTTTCCATAACGCACTGGAGAGGATGTTGGTGTTTGCGCGCGAAGTCCATGACCTGCGTCACCTTGGTCTCCGCCACCTCGTAGGTGAAGACCCCACACTCGCCGACCCCGTTCTGATGCACGTGCATCATGATGTGGTAGGCGTCCTCATGGCTCTTGTTGAAGAAGCGCTCGACGACCAGCACGACGAATTCCATCGGCGTATAGTCATCGTTCAGAAGCAGTACCCGGTAGAGGCTGGGCTTCTTCGTCTTCGGCTTGGTCCGGGTGATGATCGCGGTGTTGGACCGGTCGTCGCCGCCCGGCGCGCGCGACCCGGAGGCCGTGACCGCGGGCTGCGCCGGCTGGTGGAACGTCATCGTGGCGGTGCCCTGCAGGGGAACCTGTGTCATGTGCGTCGAACCGATCCCTCGATTGGAGCGGGCGTCGCCGTCCCCCAATCCGATCCTGTCATGACCCTGCCGGGAGCGGCGTCTGGGTCAGCGGACATTAATCTACAGACCGTGAGGCGACTTCGCCAGACGCCTGCGCGCACTTGTCCGCCCCGCAAAGCTTGTGCCCGGCGCATCGCTGTCGCCCGGCTTCTTCGGCCGGGGGGCGGGCAGGGCGATGGGCTCGCCTGACCGGAGGGGATGCGGGCGTCACGCATCGCACGACTCGGCCGAGAGGGCGGCGGGACACTCCTCGCCGTGCCGGCTTCCGATAGTCAGACCTCGCCTTGGGCAGGCCGCGACGTGCTCCCTCTCCCGTGCGGGAGAGGGTTGGGGTGAGGGATCAGGTTTCTCCGGAGAGGTCGCACCCCTCACCCTGTCCCTCTCCCGCACGGGAGAGGGGACCCGCGCCACATCCGGCATCGTGCAGATGGGGGATGACGGCTGCCGCGCCAAAAATCCGACCCCCGACATGGGGCCCAATATGGCGATTGCGTGGGCCGCGGGGCGGGCGGGGGATCGCTGCATGGCCGGCCTCCTTGGCGCCGCCGGGCCGGCCTGACGCGACCGACGCGGATGGCGAAACCGGGTTTGTCCAGAGATTGTGCGCCGCCTCCGCCATCGTCAAGCGGCGCCCGGACCGACAGGATTCGGAAGTCGCGGGCATCGCATTAACGGGCCTGTAACTGCACCCGCCTAATTCTCAAACGATGCAGCGGGGCCACGCGATCAGCGCCGGCCCACACCAGAGAGACGACCGGTTGTTGCCGGTCCCGCGAGGCAATCAGGCGTGATGCGTAGCGTTGTAGGCCGCTTTCGGACGACCCCCGCGCTGCCGGCCGCCATTCCGGCCGCCCTGGCAGCCGCCGCGGTTCTGACCGCCCTGGCGGCACCGGCCGAGGCCCGGCGGGGCCGGCATCACCATCACCACGCGTCCGGGGGCGGGTACAACCCACCCTACGCCGCCATGGTGGTGGACGTGAAGAGCGGGAAGACGCTGCACGCGGTCAACGAGGACGCGCTGCGCCACCCGGCCTCGATCACCAAGGTCATGACGCTCTACATGCTGTTCGAGCAGATGGAGCGCGGCAAGTTCGCCCTCGATTCCGACCTGACCATCTCGGCCCACGCCGCCGCCCAGGCGCCGTCGAAGCTCGGCCTGCGCCCCGGACAGACCATCTCGGTCGAGGACGCCATCAAGGCGATCGTCACCAAGTCCGCCAACGACGTGGCCTGCGCCATCGGCGAGAACATCGCCGGCTCCGAAGAGCGCTTCGCCCAGATGATGACCGCCAAGGCGCATGCGCTGGGCATGAGCCGGACCCGCTACGCCAACGCGTCGGGCCTGCCGGATCCCGACCAGCTCACCACCGCCCGCGACCTGACCGTGCTGGCCCGGGCCATCCAGGACCGGTTCCCGCACTATTACCGCTACTTCCAGACCCGGTCCTTCGCGTTCCGCGGCCGGGTGATCGGCAACCACAACCACCTGCTCGGCAACGTCCAGGGCGTGGACGGGATCAAGACCGGCTACACCCGGGATTCCGGCTTCAACCTGATGACGGCGGCGAAGTCCGAGGGCCGCCAGATCGTGGCGATCGTGCTCGGCGGCAAGTCGGGCGGCAGCCGCGACCGGATCATGGCCGACCTCGTCCGCTCCAGCCTGCCCCGGGCCTATGCCGGCGTCCGCCAGGCGCCGCCGGTCACCGAGGTGGCCGAGCGGGCCCGGCCCGCCGTGGTGGCGGATGCGGTCTCGCGCACCCGCACGCAGGTCGCCTCGGCCGACGACGAGGATGTCGAGACCACCGGCACCACCGGCGAGCCGCTGGACATCACGCCCTCCCGGGCGACCACGACGCCGGGCGGCACCTGGAAGCCTGGTCCCCAGGGCGTTTCACAATCGCTGCCGAAGGCGGCCCAGGCCTACGCCGGCACCAGCAGCGCCCAGGCGCCGTTCCCGGGTGCGTCCAAGACCGTGGCCCGGATGGCCTCTTCGGAGCGCGACGAGCCGCCCAAGGCCGTCACCGGAAGCCGCGTCGTCCCCACCGCCTGGGTGATCCAGCTCGGCGCCATGGACGACGAGACCAAGGCCCGCGCGATGCTCTCGGAGGCCCGCGCCAAGGCCGGGGGCAGCCTGTCGAAGGCGGCGCCCTACACGGTCAAGGTCGAGCATGGCGGGACCACGCTCTACCGCGCCCGCTTCTCAGGTTTTTCGGAGCAGGATGCGGCGCAGGATGCCTGCACATCTCTGAAGCGCAGCGGCTTCAGCTGCTTCGCAACCCGCAGCTGAGCGACCTCGACAACCAGCGTCGCGCCCACAAGGTGCGCCGATACGGCGGAGCTGCGGCTGTGTTTGCCCGCGGCTGCGAATCAGTAAGTATCTGACAACGCGCGTGGAGTTCAGCGATGTCGGTTCAAAAGCCTGTCTCGGGCCGCGTTGACCCGCGCCGCCCGCTCGGCACTTCCGCCCTGGTCGGGGTGGGTGAGCTTCATCAGAGACCTGTGGGCCGTCCGGACCTGCTCAGCGGACGCCCCGCGCTGAAGCCCCAGGATCTGGTACGCCTCCTCCTGCGTCATCGACCCTGGATGCGTCGGGCGTCCCGGCCGCGGGTCACGATCGCGCTCAGCGTCTACACGCCAGCCGGGCGCCCGGCGGTCGAGATACGGCTCTAGCAGGGCCGCGCCCTCGGGATCGCTCTGGCGGCAGGTGGCGAGCAGCTCGGCCACGACCGCCACCGGCAGGGCATCGAGCCAGGCCCCTGCGCGGGGTCCGGCGATCACCCGGCCTTCGCTGAGGCTGCCGTCCGAGCGGCGGCGGATCTCGATCAGCGCCGTCCGGTGCCGGCGCCCGCGATCGGCCCAGGGCTTGAGGATCGGGGTGAGGCGCGCATTCATCGCCGCCTGCCCCTCGATCATCCAGACACCGCCGAGGCCGAGCAGGGCCGCCAGCACGAAGTTGCCGTGCAGCAGCAGGAACCCGGCCGCCCCGAGGGCCAGGACGCCGCCGATCTTTTCAGGCCGGATCGCGCCCACCATCGCGGTCACGCTCTTGCCGAAGGCGCGCCCGAGCCGGCCGCCGAAGCCGTCGCCGTTCTTCGAGAGCCACCAGAGCGTCAGGCAGGCCAGAAGGGCCGCAAACAACGCCATCATTTATCGCCGCGTGCCGAACTCGGCACCGACGCGGCCGCCGATCTGTACCGTCGTCCCGTCCCCGAGATCGTAGAAACCACGCCGGGGCGTCGTCGGCTTGTGGGCCGGAACGTCGCATCCGGGTCGCGGCGGCAGGCGGACGCCCTCGGGCAGGTCCTCCGGGCAGAGGCGGGAGCGCACCGGCTGCTCGGCGGACGCCGCGGCGCCGGCGGCAATCAGGAACAGGGACGCAAGGACGGACAGGCGCGTCACCGGCGGTTCTCCGCGACATCCGCGGTGGTGATGCGGATCTGACGGATCCGGCCGTCGCGCTCGACCTTCAGGGTCACGGGCGCGCCGAGGCCGGCCTCCTCGATCGCCGCCGTTAGGTCGGCCAGGCGATGGACTGGCTGGTCGTTGGCCGCCACGATCACGTCGCCGATGTCGCCGGTCTGCGGATCGACGCCGCGCAGGCCGGCCTGGGCCGCCGGGGAGCCGGGCAGGACCCGCAGCACCACGACGCCGTCGATCCCGAGCCGGGCGGCGGCGGCCTCCTGGGCGGCGATGATGCCGATGCCGGGATTGCGCACCCGGCCGACCCGGATCAGCTCCGGGACGACGCGGTTGACCACGTCCACGGGGATCGCGAACCCGATCCCGGCGCTAGCCCCCGAGGGCGACACGATGGCGGTGTTGACCCCGATCAGCCGCCCGGCGGAGTCGAGCAACGGGCCGCCGGAATTGCCGGGGTTGATCGCCGCATCGGTCTGGATGACTCCGGAGAGTTCGCGGCCGGCGCTGGTCGGCATCCGTCGGCGCACCGCGCTGATCACGCCGGTGGTTAGGGTATGGTCGAGGCCGAACGGATTGCCGATGGCGAAGGTCGATTGCCCAACCTTGAGGTCCGCCGAGGATCCGATCGCCAGCGGTGGTGGCATCTTGGTCACACGTCCAAGCCGCAGCACGGCGAGATCGTAGGACGGCGCCAGCCCGACCAGGGTCGCCGAGACCACCTCGCCGTCGCTCATCCGGACCGAGACCGAGCCGCCGGACTGCGCGGCGTTCTGCACCACATGCGTGTTGGTGACGACGTGGCCGGCGCCGTCCCAGACAAAGCCGGTGCCGGTCTGGGTACCGCTCTGCTCCCCGCCCTCGTCATCCGGGTCGAGCAGGTCGCGCCCGGTGGCGGCACTCTGCGCGAAGACGTGGACCACGGAGGGGCTCGCCCGCTCGAACAGCGCGATCGTGGTCGTCTCAGACTGGGCCAGATCGCCGCGGGCAGCCACCACCCGGGGCGCCTCGGCCGAATAGAGCAGGGGCTGCAGGTAGGGCTGGGCGACGTAGAGCGCCAGCAGGACCAGGACCGCGGCGAGCACGAAGCGCACGGTACGATCCGGCAAGGGTCTGTCTCCAATCGGGGCCCGGACGCGGGCGCGGGCCTTAAGTGCGCGTTCAGGATCAGGGCGTCAACACAGACGGAGCGCCGTCGCCGACTGGCCCCAGACGTGTTCTGGCGCACGTCGGAGACTGGCGCACTTGGCTAACGGAATGGTCATCAATCGATGGCCACAATTCTCGCAAGTTCAGGGCGGATCAGTCACGGCCGGTTTGAGCATGGAACACGGTACTGCGTCTTATCCTACGTACTAGGACTCAATGCTGGTGCCTGAGATGCCCAAATTGATCGCAAAGCTGCCGCAGAGATGCTTGCATTGACGCTCAGCCTTTCAGTTCCCGCAGCAGGCCGGCTGGCCCGGGCTGCGGGACTCTGAACGGTCCCAAACGGTTCGGAAGGACACGACATCATGGAAACCGAAGCTCTGGAACGCCCGGCCGATCTCACGATCTGGCGCACGGCCCCGGCGAGCACCCCGCTCGCGCAGCCCGAGCGGTACGGCACCCTGCGCGAGGCGATCGCCGCCGCCGCCGGTGCCCTGACCGATCCGGCCAAGCAGCCCTGGATCATCACCGAGGAGGGCGAGATCCTCTCCCCGAACTGGATCCGTACCTACCTGAACTGAGCGGTTTCAGCGGATTCTGAAGTGGCGTTGCGCGAAGAGGATCGACCTGCGGGGGTCCTCGCAGCGCAGAGCCCCGCCGATCGGCGGCGCCGTGACGAATTGCCGAACGGTCGTGCCACGCGCATCGCATGACGGCGATGCGGTCGACCGAGGTGCCAAGGTCACGTCGCCCGTGCGCCAAGGCCGTTCCTATGCTAGACGAAAGGGGCCTGAAGCTGCGCTTTGGGCAAGCCTCGTCTTGAGAGCGCGAGCCGCGTCCGTGACCGCCGTTGCCTTCGACACCTTGCGGTTCGTCCGCACGCTCCGCGACAAGGCCAAGATGTCCTCGGAGCAGGCCGAGGGTCTAGCCGACGCCATCGCCGAGGCGATCCAGAACGATCTGGCGACCAAGACCGACATCGCCGCGGTCCGGACGGACATCGAGGCGATGCGGCTCGCCAACAGGGCCGACCTCGCCGACACGAAGGCCGAGATCATCAAGTGGATGATCGGCACGATTGGGTTCCAGGCGCTCGTGATCGTCGGCGGCATCGTAGCCCTGGCGCGGGGACTGCACTGAGCGAACCCGTTCGCATCTTCGGAACAGCGGGGATACCGGGGATCGCGGCCCGCCTCGTCCGGCTGCCCCGCCGGCTCACTCCGCCGCGTCGGAGCGGCGGAAGCCCTCGATCCCGATCTGGTCCGGGTTGATCGCGTGCAGCGCCCGCCGGGCCGCCTCGAGGGGGTGCTCGGCCTCGATCCGCACCGACGTCAGATCCGGGCTCTTGTAGACGGTGACGATGGTGTCCATCACCTCGGTCAACGTCGTGCGCTTGTCCTCGGGAGCGGCGATCAGCAGCTGCAGCCCCCAGGCGCGGTAGAGATCGACCAGCGCCTGGCTGTTGCGCACGTCGAGCTTCGAGAACGCCTCGTCGAGCAGGCAGAGACCCAGCCCCGGATTCTCATCGCCGGGCCGGTCGCCCGGATAATAGGCGCTGGCGAGCGAGGCTGCGATCGCCACGTAGAACGGCGCCTGCGCCTCGCCGCCGGAGCCGCGCAGCGCCCGTGCCGACATCGTCGTGCGGTTGCCGGCCGCGTCCTTCATGCCGATCTCGTAGACGAAGTAGTTGCGGTAATCGGCGAGCCGGGCCGCATCCTCCTGACCGGCGATCAGGGCCGTGATCTCTTCGAGCGCCGCCGCCATCGGCCCCTCGGTCTCGCCCGCCAGCAGCGCCTGCGCGGCCTCCGGCGAGCGGGCGGTCTCGGTGGCGAGCGCGTGAACGGCGGCGTAGCGGCGGTCCACCGCCGCCTCGAACGCGTAGGTCTGGCCGGTGAAGCTGCGCGCCGAGAGCCGCTCGTTCAGGGCGGCGAGCCGGGCATGGACCCGCTCGAACCGGTCGGCCAGGCGGGTCAGCAGGTCCTCGGTCATGAGGCGGCGCATCTCGACCTCGGCCCGCTCGGCCTGGGCGCGGTAGCGGCGCAGCTCGTGGCTCTCGACGGCCTCGTATTCCTTGCGGACCCAGGCGTAGCCGTCGATCGCCGGGGCGTCGCCGGCGTTCAGCGGGTTCTCCACCCGCCAAGCCGAGCAGGCCTCGGTCAGCTCGCGCTCGGCGACACGGCCGTGGGAGCGCGCCGCCTCGGCGGCTTCCCGGGCGAGCCCGCGCTCGGTAGTGGCCCGCGTGCCGGCGGCCTTGGCGTCGAGGCCCGTGAGCGCGTGCCGCGCCTCGGCGATCACCGCGACGCTGAACGGCTCGGAGCGGGCGAGGCGCACCCGCGCCGCGTCGCCACCCATGAGCTGCCGCAGGGCCGAGCGCCTGGCCGAGAGCGCAGCCCGGGCCGCCTCGCGCACGGTCCCGAGCCGCGCCCGCAACGCGGCCTCGTCGGCGAGCAGGCGGTCGAGCTTCGGCTCCAGCTCTTCCGACAATTCCCGCAGGTAACCCATCCGCTCGGTGGTCAGCGCGGCGATCTCGGCGGTCAAGCCGGCATTGTCGCGTTTCTCGATGCCCTCGCGCTCGGTCTGGAGGGTGCGCCGCCGTCCTTCGAGCCCGTCGAGTTCGCCCCGCAGGGCGTCGATATCGTCGAGGCCGCGCGCGATGCGGGCACGGACCGCCGCGGCGGTGCGGGCCGCCTCGCGCAGGACGGCGGCCTCGCCGCGCAGCCGGCGGGCCTCGGCGACCGCGGCCTCGTGCGCCCGGCGGCTGTCGACCGTGGGGCCGCGATGGCCGCGGGTCATCAGCAGATCGACGTTGCGGGTGACCGAATAGGCCATGCCGGCGGTGGTCCGGCCGCTCGGCGCCACGGCGCGGGACAGGCGGGCCAGCTCGGCATCGTCCCGAGCGAGGTCGTAGCCCCCGAGCCGCACCCCCAAAAACGCCTCGGCGTGCGGGTCGCTGGTCTCGATCACGGTGAGCGGCCCGTCATCGTAGCGGCGCGGGCGCTGCTTGGCGGTGTCGGTGGTCTTGACCAGGATGCAGCGGTGGAACCGGTCGCGGCCCGACTGGAGAACGCCGAGCGCCTCGCTCAGCCGGTCGGGGGAAACCACCAGGGCTTCGCGGGCGCGGCCGAGCAGGCCTTCCAGCGCCGGACCCCAGGTCGGATCGACGATCTCGGCCAATTCGCAGATCGGCAGCGCGTCGATGCCGCGCCGCTCCAGCTCGCCGCGGAACGCCACCGTGTCGGAGGACAGGCGCGCCGCCGGGCCGGCTCCGGTGCGCGGCGCGGTGCGCTCGGCCTCGCTCTCCTGGGCGCGGGCCTTGAGCGCCGCATCCTCGGCGGCTCGCTCCAGGGCCTCGTCGAACTCCGGCAGGCGTGCCAGCCCGTCGATCAGCTCGGCCAGGGGACCGTCGGGCCGCAGGATTTCTTCAGGGGAGGATTCCCGGCGCAGGCCCGCCCGGGCGCAGGATTCGGCGAGCCGCGCCGCCGGCGGGCAGGCCTGACGCAGGATCGGGGCGACCGGCTGGAGCTTGCCCATCTGGCCGACGAGGCCGACGAGGTCGGAAATCCGCGCGACCAGCTCTTTCCGGTCGCGCTCCAGCATCGACAGGCCCAGCGTCGAGGCCGCCAGTCGCCCTTCCGCGGCGCTGCCGGCGAGCAGGGCCTTCTTCTCGGCGATCTCGCCGTCGATCTCGCGCACATGCCCGCGGCTCGCCGCGACCCGCTCCCGGGCGATCCGCAGGATGTCGGCACCCTCATTGAGGCGCAGCCGGACCGCGGTGAGGTCGAGGCTGCGGCGGCGCAGCTCGGCGCAGGCGGCGCGGAATTCGTGGTTGGCGGCGGCCAGCACCGCCTCGCTCCAGGCGTCGTAGCGGTCGCGCAGGCGGCGCAGGCGGGTGAGCCGGCTCTCCAGCTCGCCGATCGTCTCCAGCAGCCGGCGCCAATTGGCGATGGAGAGCCGCACCCGCTCCACATCCAGCGGTTCCGGATCGAGCACGAAGGCGCGCACGAAGGCGCTGGTGTCGAAGATCGGCTTGAACGCCACCGCGTTGGCGAAGCTGCGCAGGAAGTGCCGGGGCTCGGGGGAGGGCGCGCCCTCCCGCAGGGTCGCCAGGATGTCCGCGGTGAAGCGCTCGCCGGAGGTGCGGTACTCGGTGAAGCTCGCCGCCCGGGCGCGCAGATCCGCGGCGATCTCGCTCCACGGCGCCGTGAAGCTGCCCCCCGGGGCGGTGCGGGCGTAATCGGCGATCTCGAACCGGTGCCCGACCGCGATGAAGCGCGACAGCACGGTCTCGCGCGGCTCCACGGCCCGGGCGGCGAGCGCCAGCCCGACCGTGACGGTGCGGCCGGAGGCCGGGTTCTCGAACACCAGGGCCAGCACGGTCTCGCAGGATTCCCGCGTCGGCCGGCCGCCCTCGGCCGGGTCGCTGATCCAGCCGAGGCAATAGTCGCGCACCGTGCGGGCGCTGCGCCCGGAGGCCGAGGCGTTCAGCGCCAGCCGGCTGGCATTGTTGCCGGCCAGCACCGTGCCGACCCCGTCGAAGATCGTGGACTTGCCGGCCCCCGTCGGCCCGACCAGGGCGGCAGCGCCCCGCAGGCGGATCTGCTCCCGCCGGATCAGGTACCAGTTCGAGATGGCGATATCGGTGAGGACGTACACGATGTCGGAAGGCCGGGCCGCTGCAGGAAAACGCGCGGCCCAGTTGGCCGGGTTCGGCCGCGCATGCAAGCTTCGGCCTTCGCAGCGCTGCGTTGTCACCGCGACCAAGATTCACGACTTGTCAGACAATTTCGCACCTGTATCGTCCCCGCCCGGGGGGATTGATAAAAACCATGCGCGCCAGCCTGAAGCTCAAATTGAGCGGCCTATTCGCTTTGCTCCTCCTGGCCGCAGCGCTTCAGGGGGGATTCGCGATCCATAAGATGGTCGCCCTCGACCGGCAGCTCGAAGCGCTGCTCGACCACGCGGTCCTCTCGATGAACGAGGCGCAGGCCATCGAGGCTCTGGTGATCCGGACGCGGCTCGCCCAGGTCCGCTTCGTCACCGCGACGGCCGAGACCGAGCGGCAGCTCACCGTGAAGGAGGTCGACGGGCTGATCCGGGAGCGGAACGCCAAGGTCGAAGCCTACCGGGCGCTGATCGCCTCGCCCGACGAGAAGGCGCGGTTCGACGACCTGCTCGCCAAGCTCAAGGTGCAGCACTACGACTGGGAGCGCCTGCGCGGCTTCACCCTCGACCAGCGCGAACCGGCAATGGCGTATTTCCGCGGCAGCATGAACGGCCATTACGTCGCCGCCGCCGGGGCCGCGCACGCGCTCGCCGAGATGAACATCAAGGCCGGCGACGAGGCCGGACGGAGCGCGCGTCAGAGCCAGGCGGAGGCGGTCCGCTCGACCGTGATCATGCTCGGCGTCACGCTGCTGCTCGCGCTGGGCGCGACTCTGTACAGCTTCGTGGGCGTGTCGCGGCCGATCACCGTCATGACCCAGGCCATGCGCCGCCTCGCCGACGGCGACACGCAGGCAGAGATCCCCTATGCGGCCAGGCGGGACGAGATTGGCGCCATGTCGGCCACCGTGGCGGTGTTCAAGCAGAACCTGCTGCATACCCGCGCCCTCGAGGCCGAGGCTATCCGGGCTCGCGCCGAAGCCGAGACCCAGCGCCGGGCGGCGACGCGGACGCTCGCCGACCGGTTCGAGGGCGCCGTCGGCGGCATCGTCGGCTCGGTCACTGCGGCGGCGACCCGGTTGCAAGTAACGGCTGAAAGCCTGAGCGCGACGGCGACGCAGACAGCCGGCCAGTCGACCAGTGCGGCCGCGGCAGCCGAGCAGGCCTCCACCAACGTGACCACCGTGGCGGTGGCAGCCGAGGAGCTGGGTTCGACCGTGGACGAGATCGGGCGGCAGGTCGGATCCTCGGCGGATCTGGCCCAGACCGCCGTCCGCGAGGCGGCCGCGACCGTGCAGCTGGTCCAGGCGCTGAGCGCCGGAGCGAACCGGGTCGGCGAGGTCGTCTCCCTGATCGCGTCGATCGCCGACCAGACCAACCTGCTGGCGCTGAACGCCACCATCGAGGCGGCGCGGGCCGGGGAGGCGGGGCGCGGCTTCGCGGTGGTCGCCACCGAGGTCAAGGCGCTGGCCGCCCAGACCGCCCGGGCGACCGCCGAGATTTCAGCGCAGATCGCCCAGATCCAGGGCTCCACCGGCGAGGCGGTGCGCGCGATCGACGGCATCGCGTCCCGCATCCGCGAGATCAGCGGCATGGCGACCGCGATCGCCGCCGCGGTGGAAGAGCAGGGCGCCGCGACCCAGGAGATCGTCCGCAACGTCACCCAGGCCGCCACCGGCACCGAGGCGGTGACCGCCAACGTCACCGGCGTGGCCGGCGCCGCCGAGGCTACCGGGAACGCGGCAGGCCAGGTGCTGGATTCGGCCTCCGAGATGGCGCGGCAAGCGGCGCAGCTCGGCGAGGAGGTGGAGCACTTTCTGGCGACGGTGCGGGCGGCTTGAGGTGCCGCGCCGTCATTGCGAGCGCAGCGAAGCAACCCAAGGCGGCGCGCGGTCCCCGAGGGTGGCGCTTTTCTGGGTTGCTTCGCTGCGCTCGCAATGACGGAAAGGGCTGGTTTCAGAGTTCCCCGGCTTCCGACCACGCCCGCAGGCGCTCCAGCCAGGCGTCGGAGGCCAGCACCGCCAAGCCCGGCAGCAGCGACAGCGGCGTCACCCGCTCGACCCGGTCGCGCTCGCCCATCCGGAGGCCGCCGCGGCGGGCGTAGAGGCGCAGGATGTCGGCGAGGCGGCCCTCCTCGGGCGGATCGTTGCGCGCCACCGCGCGGATCTTTTCCACGATCTCGTCGGTGGTGCACTCGACGATCCCGTCCGTGCCGGCGCGGTTGTCGCGCAGGCCTTCCTCGTAGAGCAGCCGGAGCGCCAGCAGCACCAGGGTCTCGTCCTTGCGCAGGCGCTCGGAGGCGATGTCGTGCCGAGGCGCGTCCGCGGCCGGGCTCAGCGACACCATCTGGTCGCGATGCGAGACCGTGAGCGCATAGCCGAGGCAGGCGAAATAGTCGGTGAAGAACGGCGCGTAGTGCCGGGCGAGCTCGTAGGAGCGGCCGATGCCGGGCGTGTCGGCGTAGATCACCTGCCCCTTGAGCATCACCTGGAGGGCGCGGCACAGCTCCTCGGCGTCGGGCGCGCGGGCGCCGGGCGGCGGCGGCTCGTCGCCGTCGATGATCGCGCGAAATCCCTCAAGCACCGACGCGACGCTCCAGCAAAAAATCCGGGCAGTCCAGCCAGCCATTGGCGAGCCGCTCGGGCAGCCGGACCACGGCGTAGCGGTCGCGCAGCCGCGCATCGAACAGCACGTCGATCTCGCGCAGGCGCTGGAACACCACGAAGTCGTCCACCCCCTCGATCCTGATCTGCGAGCCGCGCAGCGACACGGCCTTACCGAGCCGCGCTTCGACGAAGGCGGTCATGGTCTCCGGCGTCACGGTTGTCCGTCGGCGGAACTCGGCTTTGGCGGCCGCGAAGGCATCGACCGCGGGGTCGTCATCGACATCCGGCAGCGGCTCGACATCGATGGCGCTGCGGCGGGCGCGGGGCGTCTGCAGGTGGGCCTGTCCGATCGGCGGCCGCAGCAGCGACACCACCGGCGGCACGTCGGGCGCCACCTCGGCGGCGCCGACGGCCCGCAGCATCGCGGCCGTGCGCTCGATCCCGGTCGGGTCCGGCCGGTCCATGGCGTGGAGCGCGGCGCCGATCCGCCGCTCCAGGCGCGCCACGACGGCGTCGACCGCGTCGAGATGGTTGTCGAGCCCCTCGAACACCGAGAGGATCTGGGCGAGATCCGCCCGGACCGCCCGCTGGGCGGTGTCGAGATCGGGGCTTCGGCCCTCGCGGATCAGGCCCTCGGCCAGGGCCCGCACCGTGAGGGCGTCGCGCAGGGCCCGGCCGGCCTCCCGGACCACGCTGGCGCGGAACCGGAACGGGTTGAAGCGGGTGTGCAGCGTCCGGTAGTCGCTGATCAGGTGGCGCTCGACAAAATCCTCGAAGAACAGCCGGAAGGTCTTGGCCCGGTCGGGCTCGCGCAGGATCCGCTCCTCGACCTTGCGCATGCCGGCAGCGAGGCCACGCACATGCGCCAGGAAGGCGGCGGACGCTCGGGCGGCGTTGGACAGCGCCTCGGACCGGCTGCCCGGATCGGACACGGCGCTCTCCAGGCCGCCCAGCACCTCCAGCACCGCGCCGCCATAGGAGCGGGTCTCACCGCGCTCCAGGCGCGACAGCTCTTCGAGGAGGAGACGCGCCTCCGGGTCGAACTCGACCACCGGCACGTAGCGCTCGCGGCGCTCGATCAGCCAGCCGGTCTCGAGGAGGCGGCGGTAGAGCGCGTTGCGGCGCTCGGCCGGATCGGCGGAGATCGGCTCGTCGCCCAAAATCTCCGGATCGCTCCAGCCGGCGGCGAAATCGCCGATCTCGGCCAGCAATTCGGCCTTGCGCACCGGCTCGGCCCCGAGGACGCGCCGGTGCAGGTGCAGCAGCAGGGCCGCGTTGAAGCCCCGGCTCGGGGAGGCCAGGGGCTTGAACAGCTCGTCGGGCAGCTGCGCGAACAGCATTCTTTTGGGACTTTCGCTGTCGCGCAGCCGAAAACCTTACTTCGCGCCGAGGAGTTCGACGTCGAAGATCAGCGTGGCGTTCGGCGGGATCACGCCGCCGGCGCCGCGGGCGCCGTAACCGAGCTCCGGCGGGATGATCAGGGTGCGCTTGCCCCCGGTCTTCATCGTGGCGACGCCGAGATCCCAGCCCTGGATCACCTGGCCGGCGCCGAGCGGGAAGCTGAAGGGCTGGTTGCGATCCCGCGAGGAATCGAACTTCTTGCCCTTCTTGCCGCCCTCATCGAGCCAGCCCGTGTACTGCACGGTGACCTGCTGGCCGGCCTTCGGCTCCGGCCCGGTGCCCACGACCTCGTCCTGATACTTCAGGCCCGAGGGCAGGGTGACGATCTCGGCATTCGCGGCTGCTGTCATGGCGATCAACGCGGCTCCGGCAATGAGGGACAGGCGAGGCATGGTTTCTCCCTGGAGCCGGCGCCGTCCGCGCCGGCCGTCGGGGGGCCTTCTATCGACTTGGGTCCGTCCAGGCCAGGGAGGCGGGCGATCGACGGCTCAGGCCGCCCGCACCGTGTCGAGGAACCGCGCCACCTCGGCGGTGAGGGTCTCCGACTGGCGGGACAGTTCCGTCGCCGCGCTCAGGACCTGGCTCGCCGCCTTGCCGGTCTCGTCGGCGGCATTGGCGACGCCGGCGATGTTGCCGGTGACCTCGCCGGTGCCGGCTGCCGCCTGCCCGACATTGCGGACGATCTCTTGCGTCGCCGCGCCCTGCTCCTCGACCGCCGCCGCGATGGTCGTGGCGACGCCGCTGATCTCCTGGATGCGGGCGGTGATCGAGCCGATCGCCGTCACCGCGCCGCCGGTGGAGGCCTGGATCCGGGCGATCTGGCCGGAAATCTCCTCCGTCGCCTTGGCGGTCTGTTCGGCGAGCGCCTTCACCTCGGAGGCGACGACGGCGAAACCGCGGCCGGCATCGCCGGCCCGGGCCGCCTCGATGGTCGCGTTCAGGGCCAGCAGGTTGGTCTGGCCGGCGATGGAGGAAATCAGCCCGACCACGTCGCCGATCCGGCCGACGGCGCTGCTCAGCTCCTGCACCAGACTCGCAGTCTGCCCGGCCTCGGCGGCCGCGCCGAGGGCGAGCTTGGCCGAGCCGTCGACCTGCCGGCCGATCTCCTGGACCGACGAGCCGAGTTCTTCGGCGGCGGCCGCGACCGTGTTGACGTTGCTGGCGGCCTGCTCGGCGGCAGCGGCCACGGTGGTGGACTGGCTCGCCGTCTGCGTGGCGGTGGCGGTCATGGTCTGGGCGGTGGCCTGCAACTCGGTGGCCGAGGCCGAGACCATGCCGATGATGCCGCCGATCGCGGTCTCGAAGCTTTCGGCCATCTGGCGCATGCCGGCCTTGCGCTGCGCCTCGGCGGCCGCGCGCGCCTGCGCGGTCTCCGCTTCCAGGGCGCGGGTGCGGATCAGGTTGTCCTTGAACACCTGAACCGTCCGCGCCATCGCGCCGATCTCGTTGCCCCAGTCGCGCAGGGGGACCGCCACCGATGCGTCGCCGTCCGCCAGAGCCTGCATGGTGCCGGTCATGGTCCGGATCGGCCGGAGCACGTAGCGGACCAGGGCGTAGAGGCCGAGCACGACGAGCAGCGTGGAACCCAGGAGAGCCGCGACGTTGCGGATCAGGCCGCTGCGCGCCTCCTGGGCCAGGTTTTCGGCGCGGGCGATCATCTCGTCGAGGGCGGCATAGGCGAGATCGACGATGGTGGCCTGTTCCGGCGTGTCGAGCTTGCGCGCTTCCTGGAGCGTGATCTTCGGCGGCTCGTGCTGGGCCAGCGCGGTCGAGACAGCCAAGCGCCGGGCCAGCGGCGCGCCCTCGAAATTGTTGGCCCGCGCCTTCTCGAACGCCGCGCGAACCTTGTCCGAGAGGTCGTTCGTATTATCCATCGCCGCCTTCCAGGTGGCGTCGAGACGGCCGCGCTCCTCGGCGGCGGCCACCGTCTCGGCCGGAGACCAGGGCGTGCCGGCCGACAGGGAGGTCTGGATCCGCAGGGCGACGGCACCGACCGACATGCGGGTGGCCCAGGCCGCCCGCTTGAGGGCGAGGTCGCGCTCCAGGATCGTGTCGGAGCGTGGGATCGCGGCATCGACCGCATCCGTCGTCGCCGTCAGGGTGTCGAGCATGGCAAGGAACGCTGCCTGCGCCTCCGGGGTGACCGACCCGTCCCGCTGGGCCTTGGACACCTTCAGGGCCGCATCGACCCGGGGCCGGAGCCGTTCGACGCGCTCGCGTGCCGCCTGAAGCGGGCCGAGCGTCGCCTTGACGGCGGCTAAGTCCAGATCGCCCACCAGAGCCGTCGCCTCGGCGATGCCGGCCACCGCCCGCTGCCGTTCCGCGTAGAGCGAGGACAGCGTCTCCGCATCCATAGGCTGGTCGGCGGCGAGGAACTGCAGGGTGGCGCCGCGCTCCAGCCGCGTCGCGTACAGGGTCTGGAGCAGCGCCCGGCTCGCCCGCACCAGGGAGATGCCGGCCTCCGATTGAACCGCCTGCTGTCGTGCACCGATGAGCGCATTCGATGCATAGATGAAGATGATCAGGCCCAAGACGAAGAATACCAGGCCCATCATCGTTCGGATCGAAATATTCTGCAGGCGGATCATCGCACAGCTCCAGCGACCTGATGATCGCGTTGTAATGTCTTATATGACCGCATTTGTCGATCAATTTTGCGTTAGTTACGCCCGATTCAGACTTATTCCGCGCAGCAAATTTTCCCAATACTCGGATTATTGCCGTAACTATTTTACATCGGTCCAAAAACTTTGCCGGCTTTGTTTAGAAAAAGACCTCTTTAATCTCAATTTTACGATTTCAATCGATATTGATATTGATTTCATCGCGAAGGAAGGCATCTCATGCCAGTGCCGAACCGGAGGCGGGCGACGCGAACCGGAGACGCGTCGCGTTTTCCTGTGCTGGGTCGCGTGTCGCATTCCGCTTCCGGTCCAGGCGCTCGGGAAAGGGGCGGCGCGGAATCGGCAACACCCTGTTCAACCGTTCTTTTTGAAACGGCGAAATCGCGCGCCGCTCCGGGATGCGGCAGCGCGCCCTCAAAGACATCGGCGCGGATCTCGGATCCGCGACGATGCACCGAGCCCTCGAACGTGCAGTGTCCCGAAAGCCGGCAAAGACCCTCGGGGTGCCGCGTCAGAAAGTGATCAGCGAGGTCAGGCCGAACACCACCACGTCGGGCTTCTGTTCTGGCGTCGCCCGCCGGGTGATGTACTGGATGTTCGGCCGCACGACGATGTTGTCGGTCACGGCGATGCTGTAGAACGCTTCCAGATAGCGGTCCTGCGCCGGGAGTCGCCGGTTGGTCCGGTTGACGAGGTTGCGCAGCTCCAAGGCCTCGACCGCTCGCGGATTCGGGGTCGTCTGGCCGGCGCCCAACCCGATCCAATCGTTCGGGCGCTCCGCGCACCAGCCCTTGTAGACGAACCCGCCCGTCACCGCGGCGGAATACACGGAGGTCTCCCGATCGATGGTGACCGCCCGGACGAAGGCCGAGATGTTACGCGCGGTATTGGCGGGATCCGGGCGGTAGACCTCTTGGACGCCGACGAAATAAAAGCCCTCGCGGCCGCCGCGGTGCAGCGGCTGCCCCCTGTACAGGGCCAGGGGGAGGCGCCGGTCGTTCAGGTAGACGTCGTTACCGCCGCCGGTCTCATACCAGCCGCCGATCTTGTAGCTGCCGGCATAGCTCGAGCCGCCGATCTTCGGGAACCAGCCCGCCTCGGACATGATGATCGCGCCGGTCCCCTTGCTGAAATTGAAGCTGAAGCCGTCGACGAGGTTGTCCGGATTGACTTGGTAGGCCCCGACCTGGACGTAGGCGGTGTCCGCCGTACCGACGCGCAGGCGCGTCGCCCACTGGCTGACCGGGAAGTTGTAGAGGTAGTAGCCGGCGAGCTTGCCAGTCGGGGCGCCACACAGCACGTTCAACTGGAACTCGCAGGCGAAGCCGGCAAAGTCGTCGCCGGACGGCATGCGGCCGATCTTCAGATCGACCCAGGGGCCAAATTTCTGGTCGTACCAGAACTGGCTCAACCGCCAGATCCGGCCGCGGCCGAAGATCTCCTCGACACTCGACTGCGTGCCGAGATGCGCGTCGGAAGTCAGGTCACGGCCGTGCCGGTGGCTGAGCGTGACCACGCCCGAGCCGCCCTCCAGACCGAACATCTTCTCGAAATCGAACAGGCCCTTGGCGGTGAATTGGGCGGCCCCACGCGCCAGCGTGCGATCCCCGCCGGCCGCGTTCGTAGCGCCCTCGTAGACGTAACCAAGATTGAGCAGGATGCCGTGCTCCCAGAGCGTGTCGCGGACGCCGCCGAGATTCCCGAGCAGGCCGAATTTCGGGCTCACGGTCCGTGGATCCACCGAGCCGACGGCGGGACGCGTGTTCGGCGCCGGCGTCGACGGCCGATCGAGCGGCAACCGTTGCGGCGCATTCGGATCCGGTATGATCGTTGATTCTTCCGTGTCTTGAGGCGCCGAAGGTTGTGCCTGCGCAAGTCCGATAAATGAACCCGCACCGATGACCAGCAACGCAACTGCACATCTCGAAAGAAATCTAGATTTCATGATCCATAACGCCCTCAGCCGACGGTTTTTCGTTCGGCGCCATGGGCTTACAGCATCGTAAAACCGCAGATTGCAAGCTTACACAGGCGATTGATCTTCAATAAATCGGAAATTATAATTCGCCAATCAGATCTTATTTGAACCGAACAGTGAATAAAACCCAAAGATGAGCAGTTTTTAATACGATTTCTGCGCTCAATACCGAAACACTTGGAACCGATAGAGAGACGAGGAGATCTTTCTCGTACGGCAATGCGCACGGTAACCGCATTCATGGCGATTACCGCCCGCCCTATCCCGGTCGGCAGCCGGCTTCGCACATTGCGAACAGCATCGCGACGGCCGAGGCTTCGCCGCAACACCCACGGTGGAATCCACTCGGATCGGTCCGTTTTGCGTGTGCGAAGCCGGCTCAGCGTCCCAACACGCCGGCCAGATGCGTGACCAGCCGGCGGGCAACCTCGTCCTTGCCGAGGCGCGGCCAGGTCTCCAGCGTGCCGTCGCGGTGGATCAGGTGGACCGTGTTGTCGGTGCCGCCCATGACGCCGCCCGCGACCGAGACGTCGTTGGCGACGATCAGGTCGCAGCCCTTGCGGGCGATCTTGGCCCGGGCGTGGTCCAGAACCGTGTCGGTCTCGGCGGCGAAGCCGACCACCAGGGGCGGGCGCCCAACCTCCATCCGCGACACGGTGGCGAGGATGTCGGGATTCTCCACGAGGGTCAGCGGCGCCGGGCCGCTGCCGTCCTTCTTGATCTTCTTCGAGCCGGCCTCGGTTTCCGGACGCCAATCAGCGACGGCGGCCGCGAAGATCGCGATCTCGGCGGGCAGGGCCGCCTCGACGGCGGCGAGCATCTCCCGGGCGGTCTCGACCCGCACCACGGTGACGCCCGCGGGGTCCGGGATCGAGACCGGCCCGGAGATCAACGTCACGGCGGCACCGGCCGCGGCGGCGGCGGCCGCGATGGCGTGGCCCTGGCGGCCGGAGGAGCGGTTGGCGAGGTAGCGCACCGGGTCGATCGGCTCATGGGTCGGCCCGGAGGTCACCACGACCCGCCTTCCGGCGAGGGGGCGGGCGGGCGGGCTCTGGCGGCCCGACAGGAAGCCGAGGCCGGGAGCCCCGGCACCGGCCTCGGTTAGCATCCGCTCAACGGCATCGGCGATCTCGTTGGGCTCGGCCATGCGGCCGGGACCGGTTTCCGCCTCGGCCATCTTGCCGGCATTGGGCCCGACGAGGCGCACGCCGTCGGCCTCCAGGGTGGCGCGGTTGCGCCGGGTCGCCGGATGCGCCCACATCTGCACGTTCATGGCCGGGGCGATCAGGATCGGCAGGGTGGTGGCCAGCAGGATCGTGGTGGCGAGGTCGGCGGCGTGGCCCCCGGCCATGCGGGCCATCAGGTTGGCGGTGGCCGGTGCCACCACGACGGCATCCGCCTGCCGGGCCAGCTTGATATGGCCGATATCGGCCTCTTCGGCCCGGTCGAACAGGTCGGTATGGGCCCGCTCACCGGCGAGCGCCGCGGCGGCGAGCGGCGTCACAAATTCCTGCGCGCCCGCGGTCAGGACCGGGCAGACGCTGGCGCCGCGTTCGCGCAGGCGCCGGATCAGGTCGAGGGCCTTGTAGGCCGCGATGCCGCCGCCGATGACGAGCAGGACGCGGCGGCTGGCGAGAGTCTCGGTCATGGTGGAAGCCTCTGCCTGAGGCGGCGCGCCCGTCAAGCGGGCGCGTGCGTTCAGGCCGCCGCCGGGACCGCCGTCTTCAGGCCGCCGAAGCGGCGGTCCCGGCGGGCGAACTCGGCCACCGCCGCGGCGAGATCGTCCGGGCCGAAATCGGGCCACATCCGGTCGGTGAAGTGGAGTTCGGCATAGGCCGCCTCCCAGAGCAGGAAATCCGAGAGCCGCTGCTCGCCGCCGGTGCGGATCACGAGATCGACGTCCACCGGCGAGCCGTGCATCTGTCCGGCGACCAGCGCGCCAAAACTCTCGCGGGTGGCGTCGGCGCCCTGGAGGGCCTGCGCCGCCGCGATGATCGCGTCCCGGGCGGAATAATCGACGCAGATGCGCAGGTGCAGGCGGCGGCCCGCGGCGGTGGCCTCCTCGGCGGCGGCGATCGCCTCCGGGATGCCCCGGGGCAGGCGGTCGCGCCGGCCGACGACGCTGAGCCGGGTGCCGGTGCGGGCGAGCCGCTGGGTCTCGTTGCGCAGGTAGGAGCGCAGCAGCCGCATCAGGCCGCCGACCTCGTCCTCCGGCCGCTGCCAGTTGTCGGCCGAGAAGGCGTAGAGCGTGAGCGTGCCGATGCCGAGATCCGGGCAGGCCTCGGCGGTGCGCCGGATCGCCTCGACGCCGCGATGATGGCCGGCGAGCCGCGGCAGGCCGCGCTGCGTCGCCCAGCGCCCGTTGCCGTCCATGATGATCGCGGCGTGCAGCCCCCCCGGCCCCGCTTCGCTTTGCATCGTAAAGTCTCCCGGCATGGGCGTAGCGTTGAGGTTTATGCGGTTTGCGTTGACAATCTCTGCGCGATTCGGCGGTCTCAGGCCGGTTTCGTGGCCGGATCGAGGCCGCGCACCCCGCCCTCGGGACTTCGCTCCGCCGCCGAGGCCGCGTCGCGCACCACCTGCTCGAGCACCCCGAGATAGCCGATGAAACGCCTGCGCCCGGTCGGCGTCATGCGGCAGATTGTCTGTGTGCGGTTGAAGGCGAAGCCCTTCTCGAGGCTCACCAGCTCGGCCTCACTGAGAACGGTCAAGTGCCGGCTCAGGTTGCCGTCGGTCAGCCCGCACAGGCGTTTGAGGTCCGGGAACGGCAGGCCCTTGGGATGCGCCACCAGGGAGGTGAGCACGCTCAGGCGTGCCCGCTCGTGGATGATCCGGTCGAGCCCCTCGTAGGAGAAGCGTCCGTCGTCGCGGTCAGAGGTCATCATCGAAGGCCCGGGCGCCGCGATGGATGATGCCGGCCAGCCAGCTCTGGCCGACCAGGAAGGGGAGCCCCATGGCCCAGGGCGACAGGGCGTGGCTCTCGGCCGAGATGGCGAGCACGGCGAGGCCGCTGAGCAGATACCAGGCGCCGACCCCCTGGACCGCCCGGGGCAGGATCCGCGCCGAGGCGAACAGACCGAGGCCGACCAGTACCTGCCAGAGGCCGGGCAGCATCCAGATCTCGGCCGGGGCGAAGCGGGCGATGACCAGGGCGAGGCAGGCCCCGGTGCCGGCGGCCGGCAAAAACACCTCGATGGCGTTCCAGACCATGGCGTCGGCGAGGCCGGAATGAAGCCGGCGGCTGCGCCGCACCGCCTCGACGCCGATCAGCGCGAAGGCCACCAGGGCGGCAGCGATCCAGAGGCCGAAGAACAGGACCGGCCGGGCGGCCGGATCGCCGAGCCAGAGGGCCTGGCCGATCGCGCAGGCCAGTGCCAGGCCGCCCGTGCCGGCGACGGTGGCCGCGCCCAAGCCGCGGAACGCCGTGTCGCGGGCGATCTGCGAACGGATCGCCACGATGTCGGCCAAGGCCTTGTCCAGATCCTGCATGAGCTTCAGCCCCCGCGCTGCATCATGCTTTGCACTGCAAAGTACCGGCGGGCCTCGGCCGCCGCAAGCCAATTCGCCGGGTGATGATGGCAAATTTTCTCAGCATCGGCCCGGTTGGTCCAGGCCAATGCACGGCGAATTCTACCTACACGTTGAAATTACCCATCTTCGCGGCGGAGATTGTCCAGATCGAGCCGCACTGTGACCATCCGCAGGGCGCCGTCCGGGTCGCGGGGCCATTCCGCCTCCGGGCGGTCCCGGTACAGCTCGACGCCGTTCCCGTCCGGATCGCGCAGGTACAGGGCTTCGCTGACGCCGTGGTCGCTGGCGCCGTCCAGGGGGATGCCGGCGGCCTCGACCCGGCGCAGGGCATCGGCCAGGGCGGCCCGATTCGGGTAGAGCAGGGCGAGATGGTACAGTCCGGTGGTGCCCGGGGCCGGCGGTGATCCGCCGAGGCTCTCCCAGGTGTTGAGCCCGATATGGTGGTGGTAGCCGCCGGCCGCGACGAAGGCGGCGCGCTCACCGTAGCGCTGGGTCAGGCCGAGGCCGAGGACACCGCAATAGAAGCCGAGCGCCCGGTCCAGGTCGGCGACCTTGAGATGCACGTGCCCGATGCGGGTCTCGGGATGGATCGGTTCGCTCATCGATGAGGCTCTCCCGTAGATGCCGAAAAACTCCGCGCCGCATAGGGTTTCTCGCGGCGTGTGCGCGGCCCATATTGATCCCATGCCTGCTCCGAAGAAACCGCGCGCCGCGTCCGTCTCGGCCACCTCCGCCAAGGCGTCGAAGCCCGAGCTGAAGCCGCTCGATACCTATCTGGCCGCGTTGCTGAACCCGGCGCTGAACCGCAACCGGCCGCCGCCGATCGCGCCGGAGCCGGAGAAGCCGCGCCCGGGCAAACCCAAGGGGCGCCCCGCCAAGGAGCCGATCAGCAAGGCCGCCACCCGCCGCGCCGAGATCGCCCGCGACGGTTTCGCCGAGGCGCCCCAGGCCGGCTACGCGCTCGGCGACGCGGCCGAGGTCGATCCGCGCCTCGCCCAAGCCCTCGGGCTGATTCCGCCCGAGGACGGGCCTGTGCCCGAGGGCGCCGAGCTGCCGGATCCGGCGGGCGACGGCGGCGCCTCCGCGACCGTGACGGCGCTGGAGCGGCTGCTCATTGAGGGTAACCCGCTGTTCAAGGACGGCCAAACCTGGGTGCCGCACCGGCCGGACCGGCCGCAGAAATCCGAGGGCGGCCTCCGGTTCACCCTGAAATCCGACTTCGAGCCGGCCGGCGACCAGCCCACCGCCATCGCCGAACTGGTCGGCGGCATCAGCGCGCTGGAGCGTGACCAAGTCCTGCTCGGGGTCACCGGCTCGGGCAAGACCTTCACGATGGCCAAGATCATCGAGCAGACCCAGCGCCCGGCGCTGATCCTCGCCCCGAACAAGACCCTGGCGGCGCAGCTCTACGGCGAGTTCAAGTCGTTCTTTCCCGACAACGCGGTCGAGTATTTCGTTTCGTATTACGACTACTATCAGCCGGAGGCCTACGTCCCGCGCTCGGACACGTTCATCGAGAAGGAATCGTCGATCAACGAGCAGATCGACCGGATGCGCCACTCCGCCACCCGCGCCCTGCTGGAGCGGGACGACGTGATCATCGTGGCCTCGGTGTCGTGCATCTACGGCATCGGCTCGGTCGAGACCTACACGGCGATGTCGTTCACCGTGAGCCTCGGCGAGAAGATCGAGCAGCGCCAGCTCGTGGCCGACCTCGTGGCCCTCCAGTACAAGCGGATCCAGGCGGATTTCGCCCGCGGCACCTTCCGGGTGCGCGGCGATTCGATCGAGCTGTGGCCGGCCCACTTGGAGGATCGCGGCTGGCGAATCGGCATGTTCGGCGACGAGATCGAGTCGATCGTCGAGTTCGACCCGCTCACCGGCAAGAAGATCGCCGAGCTGAAGTTCGTGAAGGTCTACGCCAATTCCCACTACGTCACGCCGCGGCCGACGCTGCAGCAGGCGATCAAGGGCATCAAGAATGAGCTGAATGGCCGGATCGAGGAGCTGACCAAGATGGGCCGGCTGATCGAGGCCCAGCGCATCGACCAGCGCTGCACCTTCGACATCGAGATGATCGAGGCCACCGGCGCCTGCAACGGCATCGAGAACTATTCGCGCTACCTCACCGGCCGCCGGCCCGGCGAGCCGCCCCCGACCCTGTTCGAGTACCTGCCCGACAACGCCCTGGTCTTCACCGACGAGAGCCACGTCACCGTGCCCCAGATCGGCGGCATGTACCGGGGCGATTTTCGTCGCAAGGCGACCTTGGCCGAGTACGGCTTCCGCCTGCCGTCCTGCCTGGACAACCGGCCGCTGCGGTTCGAGGAATGGGACGCGATGCGGCCCCAGACGGTCCACGTCTCGGCCACCCCCGGCAAGTGGGAGATGGAGCGCACCGGCGGCGTCTTCGCCGAGCAGGTGATCCGCCCCACCGGCCTGGTCGATCCGGTGATCGAGATCCGCCCGGCGCGCGCGCAGGTCGACGACCTGCTGGGCGAGGTCAAGGCGGTCGCCCTGGCCGGCTACCGGACGCTGGTGACCACGCTGACCAAGCGCATGGCCGAGGACCTCACCGAGTACCTGCACGAGAACGGCGTGCGGGTGCGCTACATGCACTCCGACATCGACACCCTGGAGCGCATCGAGATTATTCGCGATCTGCGGCTCGGCGCCTTCGACGTGCTGATCGGCATCAACCTTCTCCGGGAAGGTCTCGACATCCCGGAATGCGCCCTGGTGGCGATCCTCGACGCCGACAAGGAGGGCTTCCTGCGCTCCGAGACCTCCCTGGTCCAGACCATCGGACGGGCGGCCCGGAACGCCGACGCGCGCTGCATCCTGTACGCCGATTCCATCACCGGCTCGATGGAGCGGGCGATGGCCGAGACCGAGCGGCGGCGGACCAAGCAGCTCGCCTACAACGAGGAGCACGGCATCACGCCCCAGAGCGTGAAGCGCGGGATCAGCGACATCCTCAACAGCGTCTACGAGCGCGACCACGTCCAGGTCGATACCGGCCTGGCCAAGGACGCGATCACGGTGGGCCACAATCTCAAGGCGGTGCTGGCCGACCTGGAGAAGCGGATGCGCGCGGCCGCCGCGGATCTCGACTTCGAGGAGGCGGCGCGCCTGCGCGACGAGCTCAAGCGGCTCCAGGCCACGGAGCTGCTGGTCTCGGACGATCCCATGGCCCGGCAGGGGGACGTGGAGCGCGAGGCCGGCAAGTACGGCCGCAAGGCCCCCCGGGGCACGGGCTCTACCCGCATCTCGAAGCCCGACCTCGACAATATGGGCCCGGGCACCGACCGGGAGATGCCGGCGAACGCCGTGCCGTGGCAGGAGCGGCCCAAGCCGCGCTCGACCCAGGGCCTCGGCGGCCAGAAGCCGAAATACAAGGGCGGGGGCGGGCGGAAGCGGGGGTGACCGCTTCGGTCAGGCCCTATGGGCTACACCGATTTTGGTTGTCGCAGCGATGATGCCGTGGGCGCAGAAGGCGCTGGTCCCCTCTTCCGCTCGGGTTAGCGGATTCACACATCGCTGCCGGATGTGAGCCAAGGCAACCCCAAGCGCGTCTCCCTCCCCCCTCTGCGGGGGAGGGTGGCCCCTGCGTCAGCGGGGGTCGGGAGAGGGGAGCCCGGCTTCCGGATGAAGCAGAGCGGGCATGAAGGCCGCAGCCATATTATGCACCGTCGCTCCCCTCTCCCGACCCCCTCCGGGGGCCACCCTCCCCCGCAGAGGGGGGAGGGAGAGCCGCGGTGTCTCCGGCGTATCCTGCTGGCCGCGATGGGTGAATCTGCTAGCCCGCACGAGGGAGGGGGCGCGTTGAGCCCTGCAAAAGCACCTGCGCCTCAAACCCGTGCAGCCCGCAGACTTTAGGCGGCCCGGTCGTCCCGGCCGGCGAAGCGGCTTGCCACCGCCTCGCCCTCGTCGACCAGCGCCTCGGCGATCCGGAGGGCGAGGGCGTTGCAGGCCTCGTCATAGGCATGCGGATCCGCCTGGACGGCAGCGCGGGTGACCGCACCGACCCGGTCTCGGACGATCTCGCGGGCGACGCGCAGCGCGTCGGCGAAGGGCTCATAGGGGCGCGGCATGGTCGTCGCTCCGGCGGCATCGGGCCGTCACGGCCCGCGTGGCGGCTGCAACGGCCGTCCGGCAGAAAGCGTTCCCGCCAGCCGGCCGGATCGACCTGCTTGGAACCTTACGCGCTCCCAGGCACCCAATTGCGAGAAACCCGCCGCGTCTTGTCCGGATTGCGCACCACGTAGATGGCGACGACCTTGCCCTCCTGAACGTGCAGGGCCGTCGTCTGCACGATGCTGGGCGCCTCGACGGTGACGAAGCCCGGCAACCCGTCGATGACGGCGTAGCGCACGAGCCGGGACGGAGTCTGGATGAAGTCGCGGGCCATGGCCGCGTGGCGCACGAGCACCGCGTGCTGCCCGACGAGCGGCTGCGGCGATGCGGGAACCTTGCCGCCGCCATCGGCCGTGGCGACCACATCGTCGGCCAGGAGGGCGCGCAGCGCGGCCATGTCGCCGCTGCGCGAGGCGGCGAAGAACGCGGCGGCGATCTTCAAACCGTCCTCCCGAGGCACGGCAAAGCGCGGCCGGGTCTCCCGGAGATGCACGCGAGCACGGCTGGTGAGCTTACGGCACGCCGCTTCTTCCCGCCCGATCGCCTCGGCCACATCCGGGAACGCCATGCCGAACACGTCGTGCAGGAGGAAGGCCGCCCGCTCCAGCGGCGACAGGCGTTCCAGCGCGATCATCAGCGGCAGGGTGATGTCGTCGAGATCGTCCGGCTCGTCGGGATCGATGATCGGCTCGGGCAGCCACGGCCCGAGATAGGTTTCCCGCCGATGGCGGGCCGATTTGAGCTGGTTGAGACAGAGGCGCGTGACCACAACCCGCAGGAACGCGGCCGGCTCCCGCACCGCCGCCCGATCGGCGGCCAGCCAGCGTGCATAGGCGTCCTGAACCACGTCTTCCGCGTCGGCCATCGATCCGAGCATGCGGTAGGCGAGCCGGATCAGGCCCGGACGCGACGCCTGGAAGCCTGTTGCGGGGGCCGCCCCGTTGGACGACGCGCTCACAGACTCAGCGCCTCCCGGCCGCGCACGAACTGCCGCGTGATCTGCGCGACGCGCCGGCCGAGATGGCGCGCGGTCGCGAGGTCGGCCTCCGGCGGCGCGCGGTCGGGACCCTCGTCCGTATTCGATTGTGCCGCCGCGCCGAGCCAGCAGCCGAGCCGGTTCAGATCCTGCTCCGACCCCGTGGTCGAACAATTCGCGGGCGGGAGGTCGAGGCTGACCCAATGCATGCCATGTTGTGCCGCGAACAGGGCCATCTGGATGAGGGTGGCGAGCTTGTCGCCGGCCATCGCGCCGGAATTGGTGAACCCGGCGGCGATCTTGTCCTTCCACAGATAGCCCTTGGCCATCACGAGGTTCGAGGTCGATTCCTGGAACGTTTTGAACGCCGCGGACGCCCCTGCCACGTAGGTCGGCGCGCCGAAGACGATCGCCGGGGCGGCCTCGAGGACGGCCCAGGACCGCTCCACTTCCGCGACGGGCACAAGCAGGGCGTCGGCGCCGTCGACCAGCCGCACACCCTCCGCCACGGCTTCGGCCTGGCGACCGGTATGGCCGTAGCCGGTGTGAAACACGATGGCGATGCGCATCGGTTCGGGCTCCGTCGCCCGGTCCTCACGAAGCGCCTGCACGATGTTGTCGACCATGATCCCCCCTGTCGGTCCAGTCCCGGACGACATGACAAGGAAGCCCGGCCCGGTGTGACATCGGTTTGTGTCCCGCACCGACAATCTCCGAGACAGCGCTCCGCGCCGTGCTGGACAGGGCCGGCTTGCCGTCCCAGATCTGCACGTGGTTGCAGCAGGCGAGTGACGATGAACCCCGAGACGAACACGCCCCCGGTCCTCGACGACGAGACCCTGGCCTTTGCCGGCCGGGTCTTCCAGTACGCCCGGATGGGCCATGCCGAGGAGCTGGCCGAGCTGTTCGGCCAGGGCCTTCCGGCGAACCTGCGCAACGACAAGGGCGACAGCCTGCTGATGCTCGCCGCCTATAACGGCCAGGCGGAGACGACCCGGGCGATCCTGGAGGCCGGCGGCGACCCGGAACTCGCCAACGACCGCGGCCAGACCCCGCTGGCCGGCGCCGCCTTCAAGAACGACCTCGCCGTCGCCCGGCTGCTGCTCCAGCACGGCGCTGCGGTGGACGGCACCGGGGGGGGCACCCGCACGGCCCTGATGACCGCGGCGATGTTCGACCGCACCGAGATGGTGTCGCTGCTCCTCGAGCACGGCGCCGACCCGGATTTTCGCGATGCCGCCGGCCAGAGCGCCGCCGACATGGCCCGGGCCATGGGCGCCCAGGCGACCCCTGGCCAGCTCGACGCGGCGGCGCGGAAGGCGGGGTGAGGGGTCAGGGGTCAGAGAGTTTCGGCCGGGGTTGCAGGAGACGACGCCCTTAGGACGATCGCGATGTCTCGGTTTTCTTCTTCGTTTGATTAGGCGACGGCAACAAGACCAATTACCCTGTCATTCCGGGACCGCGCAGCGGAGCCCGGAATCCAGAAACACCGACATTTCAAGATCTTGCGCCGTCGGCGGCTCTGGATTCCGGGCTCGCCTCCGGCGCCCCGGAATGACGAGGTGGATGCTAGAATTCCAGGCCCCTTAAGAGGCCTTGCAAGAACGATGTTTTCAGCAATCTTCATCACGCGCTTGAGATCCGACTGCCGCGGCTTGCCGGGATTCGCCCGCGCCAACCGCTGAGCAGTCCCAAGAAGCTCTCGGCTCACCGCCGGCCGCGCGGCTCGGGCGTGGCTTCCGGTACCTTGTGCCTTATGTAGGCGAAGCGCGGCTCCTTCAGTTCGAACAGCTTGTCGTTGAGCTTCGTGAGCGTCTTGGATGCCACCTTGAAATCGGGCTCGGCTTCGGAAGCCCGATAATGGACGTTGACGAGGATGAGGGGATCCCCATCGGCGTCCTCGGAATCGATGACCTCGACCTCGCTGACACCGAAGCGGCCGAGTTCCTGCCGAACGACGGCTTCGATCGCGGCCTGAAGCGCCGGGGAGATTTCGGTGCCGATCATGTCCGTGCCCTACCGCGCCTGAGGACGATCTACGTTCGAAGCAGACATCGGGCCGAAGATGAACTCAGCATAGACCCTTGGTGCGGGCTGTCGATCTCTTTTGCGAATGGGATGATGTGCCCGGATCATGAGCCGGTCACTTATCCGAAGCTTTCAAGGAGATCTCAACGAGCCGAATCGAGACGGCGGTGGCAACCCCAAGGCGAGCTGAAACCGCAGGTGGCGGCAATTCCTGCTGAGTTCGCCACGGCCATGCAGCGCCGGAGGCAGCGCGTTGTGTTCGCGAGCGGTGCATATGAGTGAACAGAGAACCAACCAACAAGAGGAAACGCCATACCGCCCATGACCGGATTTCGCCCCGCGCTGATCGCCCTCGCGACCCTCCTGCCACTCCCGGCCATCGCCGCCGAGACCCCTTGGCCGGCCTTCGGGCACGACCACAGCAACCGCAACTTCTCCGACCTCACTGAGATCGACCGCGCCAGCGTCGGCCGGCTGCGGCCGGCCTGGATGTTCCAGACCGGGGTGACGGGCTATTTCCAAGCGCAGCCCGTGATGGTCGACGGCACGCTCTACATTTCGACGACCCAGAACAACGTCGCGGCGCTCGAGGCCCGCACCGGCCGGCCGCTCTGGACCTACGTGCACAAGGCCCGCACGGAAAAGATCTTCGGGCCGCCCTCGAACCGTGGGCTCGCGGTGTCGGAGGGCCTCGTGTTCGAGGCGACCATGGACGGGCGGCTGATCGCGCTGGACGCCAAGACCGGCCGGGTGGTCTGGGACAAGGAGGCGGTGCGCCCAGAGGAGGGCGAGAGCGAGACCGCCTCGGACCTCACCGCCAAGCTCGGCGGCAAGGCGGTGCAGGGGTCGAGCCGGCTCGGCTTCAAGATGCCGCCTCTGGTGGCCGAAGGGCTGGTGATCGTCGGCGTCACGGGCGCGGGCTACGGCCTGCATGTCGAGGACGAGGCCGGCGGGCTCGATGGTGGCGCCGTAGTCGGGATCGAAGGCGGCTACGGACGGCGCGGCTGGCTCGCGGCCTACGATGCCAAGACCGGCGCGGAGCGCTGGCGCTGGTACGTCACCCCGTCGGAGGGCTGGGAGGGCGGCTTCGTCGCGCAGACCGTGGACGGCGTGCCGCTCCAGCGGGACATCGCCGCCGAGAAGGCGGCGGCGCCGGCCAATCGCGAGGCGTGGCGGGTCGGCGGCGGCTCGCTCTGGATGACCCCGGCCTACGACCCGGATCTCGGCCTGATCTTCCTCGGCACCGGCAACCCAGCGCCGCAGAATTTCGGCCTCTCGCGCCCGGGGGACAACCTCTACACGATGTGCCTCGTGGCGCTCGACGTCCGCACCGGGCAGTTGCGCTGGTATTCCCAGCAGGTGCCGCATGACGAGTGGGGCTACGACGTCGCCGCGCCGCCGTTCCTGCTCGACGGGCCGAACGGCACCAAGGCGGTGGCCTCGGCCAGCAAGACCGGCTGGATCTACGTCCACGACCGCGCGACGGGGAAGCTGCTCGAACGCTCGGCCCCGCTGATCGAGCAAAAGAACCTGTTCGCGCCGCCGACCCCGCAGGGCACCGTGGTGGCGCCGGGGCCGCTCGGCGCCGTCTCGTGGCCGCCCACCGCCTATGACGGGCGCCTCGCCTACGTGCAGGTCCGCCACGGGGCGACGACCTACACGGTCAAGACCGTGCCGGCCGCTGGAGACCGGCCGGAGATCCGCTACACCGAGACCGGCGAGGCGAAGGGCGAGCCGTCCTTCAGCACCCTCACCGCGGTCGACCTCACGGACGGCGGCAAGATCGCCTGGACGATGCGCTCGGGCAGCCGGCTCTCCGGCGGCACCCTGGCGACGGCAAGTGGCCTCGTCTTCTCCGGCGAGGAGGATGGCCATCTCGACGCCCACGATTCCCGCGACGGCACGCTGCTCTGGCGCTTCCAGTGCGGCGCCGGCATCAGCGGCCCGGCCATGACCTACGCGCTCGACGGCAAGCAGTACCTGGCGGTGGCCGCGGGCGGCGCATCCTTCACCAAGGCGGCCGGGTTCGGCACCGGCGACGCACTGCTGGTCTTCGCGCTGCCCGATTGACGCCCGCCGAGCTTGACTGGAGGAGTTCCAGCCTTTGGCGGCGGGGATTCGTCCGGACCATGACGCAGGAACAGGGCAGGGACGGCGCGGCTGCGGACGCGCAGCCGACCCACCGCGGGGCGCCGGTGATCCGCACCATCGCGATGCCGGCCGATACCAACCCGGCCGGCGACATTTTTGGCGGCTGGCTGATGGCCCAGATGGACCTCGCGGCCGGCAACGTCGCGGCCCGGCGCTCGCGCGGGCGCTGCGCCACGATCGCGGTGGACGCGATCACCTTCCACCACCCGGTCTTCGTGGGCGACGAGGTCAGCCTCTATGCCTGGCTGATCAAGGTCGGGCGCTCGTCCCTGCGCATCCAGGTCGAGGTCTGGCGGCGGGAGCGGGCGAGCGAGACCACCATGAAGGTCACCGAGGCGACCTTCACCTTCGTGGCGATCGGCGAGGACCGCCGCCCGCGGCCGGTGCCGCCGGAGGCGGGCGGCGGGATGTGAGCGGCGGCCTTGCGCGCATCGAGAAGCCGTCAACGTAGGCGCCGCGTCAGATCAGGTGCGAGCCTGTCGGCGTGCGTCTGATCAGCGTTCCCCATCTTGGTGGTCTGCTACGCACGGTGTGTGTCAGTCTGCTCTCGAAGGGCGGACGCGTCGCATCGGACATCACGGGGCGGGCATCGTCGATGGTGTCGTGCTACCATCGGGTTCGGTCAGGAGCGGCAAATGAATCTGGTCACTCCTCACGATGTCCTGTCAGCCTACGCCCAGGCCAAGATCAGCTCGGACGTTGCGATCTCGTCGCTCGGCTTGAACGGGTTTCGCGACCTGATCATCGCGATGGCCGATGCGGGACACCGGCTCCCGCGCCCGGCCGAGGCGGAGACCGAGGCTCAGGTGGATTCGGCGATGCCGCTGCTGCTTTCTGTTCTCGATGACGGCCGTGGCGATACGCAGGATTGGACGGAAGACTACGACCGTCAGGCTGGTCTTTGATCGGTCATTCTGTTCTCGACTGCTGGCATCCGCGGAAGCGGCAACGCCCTGACTGTCCCGAGACCGGGCCTGTCAGCGCCTCGGGGGCGTTCTGGCGACATCAACACGCCCAGATGGATTAGAATCAGACGGCACGGAACCGAGCGAACCGCCCGCCTCACCCCCGTGCGATCGCATACCGCGTCCGCAACCGCAGCCCGAACACCGCCATCATGAACATGCAGCAGGTGGCGTTGTTGCCGTTGTAGAGGACGGTCTCGAACGAGGCCGAGACGAGCCCCAAAAACCACAGGCGCAGGAACAGCAGCGTCTCCGCGTCGAGCCCCCGGCCGCCGGCGACGCGCTGCAGGTCGCGCACCGGGGCCAGCACGAAGACCCAGATGGTAAGCACCAGGAACGGGAAGCCGCCGATCAGCGCCGTGTCGAGATAGGCGTTGTGCGAGTGGTTGGCGGTGTTGACCCAGGTCAGCTCCTCGGAGCCGCCATACATGGTCCGCTCGGTCATCCAGAAGGCGCCGATGCCCCAGCCCCGCCAGGGGCGGACCAGGATGTTGTCGAGGGCGAATTGCCAGATCTCGCTGCGGCCCGTGAAGGTCGCGTCGGTGAGCAGCGCGCCGATCGCGTCCTGGATCGCCGGGACCAGGATCGAGCCGATCGAGATCAGCGAGAACCCGACGATCGGCCCGAGCAGCAGCAGGCCGCGCAGGGCGCCGCCGGTGAAGATCCGGCACAGGCCGGTGACGGCGAGGATCACCGGCAGCAACAGGATCGCGGTCTTGGAGCCGCTCGCCACCAAGAGGCCGACGGCCAGGAGCACGATGCTCCAGCCGAGCACGCGGCTCGCCGCGGAGGCCACGTAGAGGCCGACGATCACCAGGATCACCATGGCGGCCCCGGCCTCGTTCTTCTGCGGGAAAATGCCCCGCCACAGGCCCGGATGGCTCGGATCGGAATTCACGTCGAAGGCCGAGTGGATCGCCAGATCCGGCACCAGGGCCACGGCGAGGTAGGACGACACCAGGATCACCAGGGCCGACCAGGCCATCGTCAACGCCAGCTGCCGGGGCGACCGGGCGACCAGCAGGACGCCGGCGGACAGCATCGCCGCGATGGCGAACAGGGCGAGCCGCCGCAGCGACAGGCTGGGCTCGACCGACAGGAGCGCGGTGACCCCGAGCCAGGCAGCGCAGAGCATCAGCGGCCAAGTCGCGAGCGGGCGCAGGTGGCGAAAGCCGATCCGGTGGAGCGCCGCCGCCATGCCGAGCCCGGCCGCCACGAACAGCACCTGGGTCAGCAGGCTGCCATCCTCGGAGGCCGCCAGCGACGACCGGTCGGACAGGTCCTTGAGCCAGACGTGGTTCCACAGCAGGACGAACACCGCCCCGTTCAGGAGCACACGCAGGACATCCGGCACGTCGCGCCCGGCCGCGCCATGCCGGGCGTTTTCAGCCGGGATCCCGATCGCCGCGTCCGCCGAAGCCATGCCGTTCCACCGCAGGGGCCGCGTGATGCGGCGTTGATCATTGTAGCGGGTGTGGTCGCCGGGGCGATGGGTCGACCGACGGTTGCACGGGTGGATTTGGCGATAACCTTAGCGGGGTGGTACGGCCCTGGCGCTTCGGAGCGGATCACGCATCCCGAGGATCGGAGCGTGTCACGAACGCCCAAGCTCCCTCCCTGTCATTCCGGGGCGCCGCAGGCGAGCCCGGAATCCAGAGCCGCCGACGGTGCAAGATCTTGTTCGACCTATGGTTCTGGATTCCGGGCTCCGCTTCGCGGCCCCGGAATGACAGAGCGGTTTATTCGGCTGGCGTCCCTTCGCTGACCGAAAAATAGCTCCAAGCAACCGCCGTTTTCCGAAAACGAACTCACTCGCGCGATTGCCGCGACCCTTTGGCCTGATAACCTAAGCTCGTTTCCGCGCCGCCGTCACTGCGAAGCGCAGCCACCGCCGATCCTGCAACCAACACGGCGGCATCGCGTCTACAGACGCTCCCGAGCGGGCCGGCTCCCGTTGCGGCACGCCCAGCCACGCGCAAAAAGAAAAACAGGTGCACCATGACCCAATCGGCATCCCGGGCGGTCATCGTCCAGCCCGGCGGCGGTTTCGACAAGGTGGGGTTCGGCGAGCGCCCCGTCGCGGAGCCGGGACCCGGCGAAATCACCGTGCGCCTGCGCGCGAGCTCGCTGAACTATCACGATTACGCCGTGGTCAGCGGCCTGTGGGGGCCGAGCGAGCCGCGGGTGCCGATGTCCGACGGCGCCGGCGAGGTCGAGGCGCTGGGTCCGGGAGTGGACGGGTTCGCGGTGGGCGACCGGGTCGTCAGCACGTTCTTCCCCACGTGGCTGGAAGGTGTGCCGCTGGTCGAGGGCTTCGCCACGGTGCCGGGCGACGGGGTCGACGGCTACGCCCGCGAGCGGGTTACGGCGCCGGCCACCGCCTTCACCCACGCCCCCCGGGGCTGGGACCACGCCGAGGCCGCGACCTTGACCACGGCAGCGCTGACCGCGTGGCGCGCGCTCCACGCCGATGCCGGGCTCAAGAGCGGCGACGTGGTGCTTGTGCAGGGCACCGGCGGCGTGTCGCTGTTCGCGCTGCAATTCGCCAAGGCGGCGGGCGCGACGGTGATCGCGACCTCATCGAGCGACGCGAAGCTCGAGCGCATGCGCGGCCTCGGGGCCGACCACCTGATCAACTACCGCGCCGATCCGGCCTGGGGCGCGACCGCAAGGCGGCTGACCGACGGGCGCGGGGTCGACCACGTGCTCGATGTCGGCGGCCCGGGCACGCTGGAACAGTCGATGGAAGCGGTGCGCGTCGCCGGCCACATCTCGGTGATCGGGATCCTGACGGGCGTGGCCGGTCCGCTGCCGCTGGTCCCGGCGCTGATCCGCCAGATCCGACTCCAGGGCGTGCTGGTCGGCAGCCGCCGCCATCAGATCGCGATGATCCGCGGCATCGAGGCCTGCGGCCTGCGTCCGGTCGTCGACAGGATCTACCCGCTGGCCGAGATCGTGGACGCCTTCCGGCACCAGGAGAGCAACCGCCATTTCGGCAAGATCTGCATCCAGATCTGAGGGGTCTCTTACCGCCGCATCGTGTACTGCGACCGCCCGGCGGCCTGGCGCATCAGGAACGAGGCCATCTCGGCGAGTTCAGGAGCCTTGGAGCGGAAGGTCACCGAGAGGGCGAGCAGCGTGTCCTTGTGGTCGAGCCCGGCATAGACCCGCTCCTGCACCGGCACGTGGGCGGCGCGCAGCTTGGCGGCGAGGCTCACCGTGTGCCGGGGCTTCACCACCGTGTCGGCCTCGCCGGTGGCCAGGAAGGTCGGGGGCGAGAGCGGGCCCGCGAAGGTCATCGGCTGGGTGAGCGGCAGGTCGGGGGCCTGCCCGAACACCTTGGTCGTGGTGTCCTGGTCGAGGGGCAGGAAGTCGTAGGGGCCGGACAGGCCGGCCACCGCCTTGATCACTTTGGGATCGACCCCGGCGGCGTTGAGGTAGCGCGGGTCGAGCCCGAGCATCACGGCGTTGTAGGCCCCGGCCGAATGGCCGGCCAGGACGATCCGGCGCGGGTCGCCGCCATAGGTCGCGATGTTGTCGCGCACCCAGGCCAGCGCCGCGGCGCCGTCCTCGAGGAAGCCCGGGAAGGCCGTCTCCGGGAAGAGCCGGTAATCCGGCAGCACCGTCACGAAGCCCTGGGCGGCGAGCGCGTGGCCGACGAAGGCGTAGTCGTCCTTGGAGCCGCTCTGCCAGGAGCCGCCGTAGAAGAACACCAGCACCGGCGCCCGCTCGGCCGCCACGGTGGGGACGTAGACATCGAGCCGCCGCCGCTTCCCCTCGCCGAAGGCCTGGTCGCGCACTGCCAGGCGGCCGCCGGCATCCCGCGGGCCGATCGCGTCGAACAGGGTCAGCGGCGAGGCGGCGCTGAAGCCGAAAGCCGCGAGCCCAAGGCCGAGAAGGCTGGCAAACGCGATGAGGAGCCGTGTCATATCCCGTCCGGTTGCCCTGATTGGCCCATTCAAGGCGCCGCTCGGGGCGGATTGATGACGGGAGCGGGGCGACAGGTAAAAAATCAGGTCCTCAGCACGATGCAGGCGCCCCCGACCTTGCGGATCCGGCCGCACAGGTCGTCGGCGGCCTGCCGGCTCTGGGCGGGGAGGCGGATCCGGTAGAAGGCGCGGGTGCCGCGGTTGCGCAGGCGGGTGCCGATGATCATCGGCCGCGCCTCGCCGATCACCCCGGCATAGGCGGTCCGGGTCCGGTTGAAGCTCTGCAGGGCCAGCGCCTTGGAGAAGTTCCCGGCGAGCTGGATGCCCCAGGGCGCCGCCGGCCCCTCGTTGGGCCCGATGGCGAACCGGTCGCCGCGGGACGGGATGCGCAGGCTGGCGGTGACCTGCAGGCAGGTCACCGGCGCCTCCGGCTTGGCATCGGGCTTGGCCTCGGGCTTGGCTTTGGCCTCCGGCGCCCCGCCCTCGGGATAGGTGATCGCGGCCGCATTGCCGCCCCGCCAATCCTCGGCCGGCGCCCCCGTGATGGCGGCGACGTAGGCGCGGGTCTCGGCGGGCAGGCCGCCATCGCCGGAAAGCCATTTGCTCACCCGGGCGGCCCCGCCGTTATAGGCGGCGGCCGCGAGCCCGAGATTGCCGAACTGGGTCTTGAGGTCGGCCAGCAGGTGGGCGGCGTGCGGGATCGCCTGCTCGGGATCGAACGGATCGAGCAGGCCACGCTCCCGCGCCGTACCGGGCATGAACTGCGCGACGCCCTGCGCGCCGGCCGAGCTCACCACGCCGACGCGAAAACTGCTCTCGCGCCAGATCAGCCGGGTCAGGAACGGCACCGGCAGCCCCCGCGCCTTGGCGGAGTCGTCGATGAGGCGGCAGAGCGCCTGCTCGACGGTCTCGGTCGCGCCCTCGGACGGGGCCGCGGCGGCCGGTCTGGCGAGGAGGAGCGGGAGGAGGGCGAGGAGGGCGCCGAGGCGCAGGCGGGGGGCGATCACGCAACCGCTTGTAGCGGGGCGCACCGGGGGATCAATCCGTACGGTTGGGGGGTGATGTCGCGCCGGGCACCGCCGGCCCGCGTCGTGAGCCCGAAGCCTGTCCCAATCTCTCGCCTCATCCTGAGGCGTGAGCGCAGCGAGCCTCGAAGGAGCCCTCCAGGGATCGCGCGTCTGGCTGGAGGCCTCCTTCGAGGCTTCCGCTACGCTTCGGCGCCTCAGGATGAGGGCGCAGATGGGAAAGACGAGCTCGGACAGCGCTCAGAGAATCCGAAGCAAGTCCGCCGACAAAGATGATGTCGTAAAGCCTTATGTCCGTCTAAGTTGCAAAATTGCGAGCGCATTCCCGCGTCTCGATCGTTCGACAACAGCGCTTCATCGGCACGACCTCACGCTTGGCCTTGGACTTGCTTTGACAGCAAGATCCTTGATGCATCCGGATCGGGAGACGGGACGCGAGATGACAAAAGAACCGGGGTTCAGTCGGCGCAAACTGATCGCCATGGTCGGCGCCGCGGCCGGGAGCGCGGCCGCCTATCAGGTCATGACCAGCCTCGGGTTCGCCGAGGAATCGCCCTACCGCGGGCCGATCCGGCTCGACGGCGACCCGAAGGGCGCCTCGGTGCTGATCCTGGGGGCCGGGCTTGCCGGCATGACCGCGGCGCTGGAGCTGCACCGGGCCGGGTACCGGGTGCAGATCCTCGAGTACAACACCCGCGCCGGCGGCCGGAATTGGTCGCTGCGCGGCGGCGACACCTACACGGAGCTGGGCGGCGCCACGCAGCGGTGCGAATTCGACGCCGGGCTCTACCTCAATCCCGGCCCCTGGCGGATTCCCTACCACCACCACGGCGTGCTCGATTACTGCCGCCGGCTCGGGGTCGCCCTGGAGCCGTTCATCCAGCTCAACCACAACGCCTTCGTGCACAGCACGACGGGCTTCGGCGGCAAGCCGCAGCGGATCCGCACGGTCAAGACCGATTTCGACGGCGCCACCGCCGAACTGCTGGCGAAGGCGACCCGCAAGGGCGCGCTGGACGCGCAGGTCTCCAAGGAGGATCAGGAGATCCTGATCGAGGCGCTGCGCGCGCTCGGCGGTCTCGACAAGGACCTCGCCTATCGCGCCGGACCGACCGCCTCGGAGTTCCGTGGCTTCGCCCACGATCCCGGCGGCGGGCTCTCGGCGCGCCCGGTCGACGGCGAGCCGATGGCGCTGCACGACATCCTGACCTCGCGGCTCTGGCGCGGCCTGGAGAATTTTCTGCTGTACGAGTTCCAGACCACGATGTTCCAGCCGGTCGGCGGCATGGGCCGGATCGGCGAGGCCTTCGCCCGCGCCCTGCCGCCGGACACGATCCGGTACGGCGCCAAGGTCACGGACATCGCCCAGGATGCCCACGGCGTCACGGCGACCTACCAGGACCTCGGCCAGGGCGGCGCGGTGCGGCAGGCCCATGCGGATTGGTGCGTCTGCGCCCTGCCGCTGACGGTGCTGAGCCAGATCTCCACCCAGGTCGGCCCCAAGATGAAGGCCGCCATCGACGCCGTGCCCTACGCCTCCTCGGTGAAGATCGGCCTGCAGTTCAAGCGGCGGTTCTGGGAGGAGGACGAGCACATCTTCGGCGGCATCTCCTACACCGACCTGCCGATCCGCCAGATCGCCTATCCCGCGACCGGCTACAATGCCGGCGGCAAGGGCGTGCTGCTCGGCGCCTATACCTGGAACGGGCCGAACTCCTACGAATTCACGGCGCTCAGCCCCGCCGAGCGGGTGCGCCGGGCGGTGGCCTACGGCAGCCAGATCCACCCGCAATACCGCACCGAGTTCGAGACCGGGATCGCGGTGGCCTGGCACCGGGTGCCGTTCACGCTGGGCTGCGCCGGCGACTGGACCGACGAGGCCCGGGCCGAACACTACGACAACCTCTGTGCGATCGACGGGCGGATCATGCTGGCCGGTGAGCACGCCTCGTACATCCCGGCCTGGCAGGAGGGCGCGATCCTCTCGGCGCTCGACGCGGTCACGCGGCTTCACAAGAGGGTCCTGGCGGCATGACTGTTTTTGCGATCACCCGAACCCTCGCGCTGTTCCTCGCCACGGGCGTCGGCGCCGCCGCGCAGGAGCACGCCATCCATGCGGCCCTGCCGTCGGCCGGCCCCGCGATGAGCGAGGGCAAAACCTTCACCGAGGCCGGGGGCGAGGCGCTCTACGCCCAGGTCTGCGCCGCCTGCCATCAGGCGGGCGGGGAGGGCGCGGTCGGCGCGGCCGCCTATCCGGCGCTCAGGCACAACGAAAAACTCGCCAGCGCCGGCTATCCCGTCACGGTGCTGCTGTACGGCCTGCGCGGCATGCCCCCGCTCGGGCGCATGATGAGCGACACCCAGGTGGCGGAGGTGGTGAACTACGTCCGCACCCATTTCGACAACCCGTACGGCGACGCGGTCGCCCCCGAGGATGTGAAGGCGGCACGGCCATGATCGGACGAACCTGGATTTCCGCAACCCTCGCGCTGGCGCTGGCGGCCGGCCCGGCGCTCGCCGAGGACATCACCCGGCATCCGATCCCGGGCTCGGACTTCCCGATCTCGGAGGCGGTCGAGGTGCCGGCCGGGCACGCGACCGTCTATCTCAGCGGCTTCGGGCCTTCGGTGACCAACCCCAACGCAGAAAAAAATTCTTTGGCCTCCTTTGGCGATACCCGCGCCCAGACCGCCTCGACCCTGGCCTCCATCGAGGCGGCCTTGAAGCGTCGGAACCTGTCGCTGCGCGACGTGGTGAAGATGACGGTGTTTCTGGTCGGCGATCCGGCCAAGGGCGGCCGCCTGGACTTCGCCGGCCTGATGGAGGCCTACCGCGAACAGTTCGGCACCGCGGCCCAACCGAACCTGCCGACCCGCTCGGCCGTCCAGGTCGCGGCGCTCGCCAATCCCGGCTGGCTGGTGGAGATCGAGGTCACCGCCGTGCGGCCGTGACCGGGGGCTGCGCGGACCTGCGAACAAGCACCACGTCATCCCGGGGCCGCGCAGCGATGCCTGGGATGACACCGTTTCGGGCCGGATCACGCGTCCGCTCGGCCCGCTCCGTCATCGCGAGCGCAGCGAAGCGACCCAGGGACACGCCATGGTCTGAGATCGCGCGCCGCCCTGGTTTGCTTCGCTCCGCTCGCAATGACGCTGTCGGGCGCCCTGAAGCGTTCGTTCGGAACAAATTTAAGAGACCCCAAACCCTTTGGCGCCCTGGCGCCTGAGCCGTCCGACCCACGTCCTCATCCTAAGACGTGAGCGCAGCGAGCCTCGAAGGCGCCCTCCAGCCGGCCGCGCGCTCCCTGGGGGGCTCCTTCGAGGCCCCCGCTGCCCGCCGCCACCTCAGATGACGGGGTGGGTGGGAGAGCCGCATGCCGGCTCAGGTTGGATCACGACGCCGAACGGCACAGCTTCCGTCGCCGGCGGCCGGTCCTATCCCGTGCCGCTCGGTTTTTTGGGGGGGCTTAGCGCGTCCCCTGTCGATGTGGCTTACCCGGCAGCTGGTACACCGCTGGTCGGAGGTAGGTGGTCTAAACCGGGCCATTGGCGCGATCCGCGAAGGGTGGATTTCTGCCGGTCCGCTTATGGTCGGCCCTGCATGGAAGCGGACCTCGTCTACGGACGCGCTTTTCATTAGTTCGGCAGCAGTCCCGCCTCTTGATAGCTCCTGATCAACGAGTCGAACAGGTTTATGTCCGAACGGCTTCGAGCGATGATCTGAGCTCCGGCTACAGCAGCATAGATGGCACGAGCTCTCGTCTCGCTGTCTTTTGGCTGAACCAGCTTTGCTGCAACCAACTGCTCGCGAAGCCAAGCCGTGTTCACGTCGGCGAAGGCCTGAACCTCCTTCAAGACCTGCTCGGGCAACGCGTCATATTCTGCCGCCATGAAGCTGCTGAGGCACATGCGGTTGTTGCGTTCCAGGGATAGGCGGAAGATGCCGGGGTACTGCCGCAAAGCTTCCGTCGGGCTTTCAGTCCTGGTCGAAAGGGCTTCAAGATCGCGAGCGATGTCCTCCCAATAGCGGCGCGCAACTGCTTCACCGAGGAGGGCCTTGTTGGCGAAGTAGTAGTTGATGCTTGCGGCCTTGATGCCGACGGCCTCCGCAAGGTCGCGGAAATTGATGCCACCGTAGCCATAGGCCATCGCGGCTTCCCTCGCAGCCGCGAGGATCGCCTCCCGCACATCCCTCTTCAACGTCGCCGCCATTCTCAACCTCCACCTGTCATATGGCAGACAGGGGTTGACGGGACAAGATGTCCTCCTTAGCTTGGTGTCTGTCATATGACAGACAGGCAGCGCTCTACGAAATCGAGATGACGATGTCCGACAAGCTCAAGCTCTTCACCTCTCCCTCGGCCTTCCCGAACCCGCAGCGCCTGCGGATCTTCATGCACGAGAAGGGCATCGCCGATCACTTCGACGAGACGGTCTACGACATGTCACCGGTGGGCGAGCAGCGAGGATGGAAGCACCTGAAGATGAACGCTTGGGGCGAGACACCGACCCTCGCGCTCGGCGAGGGCTCTTATCTCAGTGAGACCTCTGCCATCGCCCGCTACCTCGACGACGCGTTCGAAGGCCGCAAGATCATGGGCGGGACGGCGCACGAGCGCGGCCTCGATCAGATGTGGGACAACCGAGTGTGGGTGCACATCCTCTATCCCATCGTCACCGCCTTCCATGTGCTGCATCAGGGTCTGGGCCCGAAGCTCGAACTGACCAGCAATCCGGCTTGGGGCGAGCATTCCCGCAAGGTGGCACTGGCGCATGCCGGTCTCGTCGACCGGCATCTCGCCGACGGCCGCGAGTGGCTGCTGGGCGGCGAGATGCCGACGTTCTCGGACATCACGTTGGCGACGGCGATCGCCTTCTCCAAGTTCCCGGTCAACGCCACTCCGCTCGACGAGCGCTTCGAACATCTCGACGCATTTTGGCAGCGCTGGCAGACCCGGCCAACCTTTATCGCTGCCTATGCCGACCGGAGCAGTGGCGTACCGGAGATCGACAACCGCACCTGAGCGTCCAGCGGACTGTCCCGCCGGCCGTCTAACCGCAATCCTGCCCGAGGAGATCATCATGCCTTTTGCACGTATCGATCTGATCCAGGGGAAGCCGCCCGAGTACCGCGCCGCCGTGGCGGACATCGTCTATCGGGGCATAGTCGACGTCCTCGAAGCGCCCGATGGCGACCGCTTTGTAGTGGTTGGCGAGCACACACCCGACAATCTTATATATGATCCACAATTTCTTGGCTTCAGCCGGTCACCAGATTTCATCTTGATCCAGGTGACCAGCACCGTCGGCAATAAAAAGGACACCAAGTTCGCTTTCTATCGCTTCGTTGCCGACGAGCTGAAATCGAAAATAGGCGTCCGCCCAGACGATATCATGATCAACATGGTCTTTGTCGACAAGGAGGATTGGTCGTTCGGTGACGGTCAGCCGTGGTGACGACCTCTGACATCACCTCGATCTGAAGCCGCAGGACCGCCAACGAATGACCGGTTTGGAGAAGCGCCGACGGCTGTCGTGACGACTGCAACGGGTCGAGAGCAGACGGCACCGACCGGCAACCCGCCTGCGCCGTCCGCCCAATCTGGTTACCTTTCAAACCCGAATCCTACCGCGGGCCGACCCCTGGCTGCACCGCCCAGGCCGGCGCATCGTCCCCGAGACGGCGCGCAGCCCGGTCCCAGCGCATCGCGGTCCCGGCCACCGTGAGCGGCGGTCGCAGGCGCCGAGCCGGCCCCCAGGAGGTCGCCTCGACCTCCGGGGCGAGATCCTCCGGGGTCTCGGGGGTGAGCGCAGGCTCCGGCTCGGCCGGGCCGGCGGCGATCAGGAGCGCTGCTGTCCGGGCGAGCGACAGGCGCGCTTGGCCGCCGGTGCCGTCCCGGAGCCGCCGGGCCAGCAGCCGGAGCACGGCCGCCGCCATGAGGTAGCCGGTGGCGTGGTCGAGGGCCTGGACCGGGAGCGGTACCGGCACCTCGGCCTGCCGCCAGGCCTGGCCGGCCTCGGCGAGGCCGCAGCTCATCTGCACCAGGCTGTCGAAGCCGCGCCGGCCGGCCCAGGGGCCGGTCCAGCCATAGGCGTCGAGCGACACGTCGATCAGGCCCGGGGCCAGGGCGCGGCGCGCCTCCGGGCCGTAGCCGAGCCCGTCGAGGGCGCCGGGGCGGTAGCCGTGGACCAGCACGTCCGCCCCCGCCAGCAGAGCCTCGAAGGTCGCGCGGTCGGCCACCCGGCGGAGGTCGAGGCGGGAACAGGTTTTTCCCAGCGTCACCTCGGGCTCGATGGCCGGCTCGGTCCAGTCGGGTGAATCGATCCGCAGCACGTCCGCCCCGAACCCGGCGAGGAACCGGGTCGCCACGGGGCCGGCCAGAACCCGGGTCAGGTCGAGCACCCGTAGGCCGGCGAGCGGCCGCTCCGGCCGGGGGTGCCAGCGCGACGCGGTCCGCTCAGAAGTGGGGGTGAACGCGACCAGGGGTTCTTCGGCCACCGCCCGGCCCTGGGGATGGGCCGCCCAGGCGTCGAGCCCGCGCATCTCGGCGGCGCAACCGCCCTCGGCCAGGATTGCCGCCTCCAGCCCCGCCTTGTCCCAGCCGGCCACGGCTTGCGCCATGCCGGCCCGGTCGCCTTGCGCGCCGAGCACCCGCTCGGCCGCCGCCCGGTGGTGCGGGGCGTTGGTGTGGAGCCGGATCCATCCGTCCCGAGTCCGGTAATCGCCGGCCACCGGATCCCAGGGCGCCGGCACCCGCCACCCGACCGGCCGCAGCGAGGTCGCGAACCAGACCGAGGCGAGTCGCCGGTCCACCGTGATCGGCCCGTCGCCGCCCGCAACTTCCGCAAGAGCCAAGCCCGCCACTGCAATCGAGGCCGCGGCGAGGTCGGTGACCTGGAAACAGGAGGGGAGGGCGCCGGTGCCGGTGATGCGAAGAGACGGGGACGCCCGCGAAGAGTCTTCGACGGGAAGCCGGGTCTGCGCGGCCAATTCTTCGACGAGATCGGGCATGGCGAATCCCCGGGTTGCGGGTGGCGCGCATCATCGCGCATCCCGGTCCGGGTAGGCTAGGGTCCCGGCCGCGCTATAAGGGTCCCATGTCCGAGGCCGAAACCCCGCCGCTCCTGTCCGTCGAGGGCCTGTCCATCGCCTTCCGATCCCGGGAGGGCGAGACGGCGGCGGTCGATTCGATCGGCTTCACCATCCGCCGGGGCGAGACGGTGGCGCTGGTCGGTGAATCGGGCTCCGGCAAGTCGGTGACCGCCCTGGCGATCCTGAGACTGCTCGACGGCGCGGCCCGCCAGAGTGGAAAAATCCTGTTCAAGGGCAGGGACTTGGCGAGCCTGCCGGAGCGCCAGATGCGCGATGTGCGCGGCGCCGACATCACCATGGTTTTCCAGGAGCCGATGACCTCGCTCAACCCGCTCCACACGATCGAGCGGCAGATCGGCGAAGTGCTGGGCCTGCACCGGGGCCTGTCCGGCAAGGCCGCGCGCAAGCGAATTCTCGAGCTGCTGGACCTGGTTGGCCTGCGCGACGCCGAGCGCCGGATGGGCGCCTACCCGCACGAGCTCTCCGGCGGCCAGCGCCAGCGGGTGATGATCGCCATGGCGCTCGCCTGCGAACCGGACCTGCTGGTCGCCGACGAGCCGACCACCGCCCTCGATGTGACGGTGCAGGCGCAGATCCTGGCGCTGCTGGCCGACCTGCAGAAGCGGCTCGGCATGGCGCTGCTGTTCATCACCCACGATCTCGGCATCGTCGAGCGGATCGCCGATCGGGTCTGCGTGATGCTGAAAGGCAAGATCGTCGAGGCCGGCGAGACCCGGTCGGTCTTCGCCAACCCGCAGCACGCCTACACCCGCCGCCTGATCGCCTCGGAGCCGAAGGGCCGGGCCAACCCGGTCCCGGCCGATGCGCCGACGCTGGTGGAGGCCGGGCCGCTCAAGGTCTGGTTTCCGCTAAAATCGGGAGCGCTCCGGCGCGTCACCGGCCACGTCAAGGCGGTGGACGGGGTCTCGCTCAAGGTACGGGCCGGCGAAACCGTTGGCGTCGTTGGCGAATCCGGATCGGGCAAGACCACGCTCGGCCTCGCCCTGCTGCGGCTCACCGGCTCGGAGGGACCGATCGTGTTCCTCGGAAAACCCATCGACGGCTTCACCGTGGCGCAGATGCGGCCGCTTCGCCGGGACATGCAGGTGGTCTTCCAGGACCCCTACGGCTCGCTCTCGCCGCGCATGTCGGTGGCCGATATCGTCGCCGAAGGGTTGATCGTGCAGGGCGCGGCGCGCTCCCGGGCGGAGCGCCGGGCAGTGGTGTCGAAGGCGCTCACCGATGTCGGCCTCGACCCGGCCGCCATGGACCGCTACCCGCACGAATTCTCCGGCGGCCAGCGCCAGCGCATCGCCATCGCCCGGGCCATGGTGCTCGACCCCCGCTTCGTCGTGCTCGACGAGCCGACCTCGGCGCTGGACCGCTCGGTGCAGGCGCAGATCGTGACGCTTCTGCGCGACCTGCAGCGCACGCGCGGCCTCGCCTACCTGTTCATCAGCCACGACCTGAAGGTGGTCCGGGCGCTCGCGAACTACGTGGTGGTGATGCAGAACGGCCGGGTGGTCGAGGAAGGCCCCGCCGAGACGATTTTTTCCGATCCGCAGACACCCTATACAAAGGCGCTGTTCAAGGCCGCCTTCGCCCTCGACAGCGATGTCGCCGCCGAGCTGGAGCCCGCCTGATCGTGGCCCGCGCCCTCCTCATCGTGCTCGATTCCGTCGGCATCGGCGGCGCCCCGGATGCCGCCGCCTACGGCGATGCCGGGTCCGACACGCTGGGCCACATCGCCGAGGCCTGCGCGATCGGGCGTGGCGACCGGGCCGGCCTGCGTGCCGGCCCCCTGCGCCTGCCCCATCTGGCCGAGCTCGGGCTCGGCCTCGCCGCCGCCGGGGCCTCCGGCCGGATCCCGCCGAACCTCGCGCCTCAGGGGGATCCCCGCGGCGCCTACGGCCATGCCGTGGAGATGGCCGCCGGCAAGGACACACCGTCCGGCCATTGGGAGATTGCCGGCCTGCCGCTGCCCGAGCCCTGGGGCCATTTTCCGGACACGCAGCCGGCTTTCCCGCCCGCCCTGGTCGAAGCGCTGATCGCCGAGGGCGGCCTGCCCGGTATTCTGGGGGATCGGCACGCGCCGGGCGTCGCCATCATCGACGAACTCGGCGCCGAGCACGTCCGGACGGCCAAGCCGATCTGCTACACTTCAGCCGACAGCGTCTTTCAGATCGCCGCCCACGAGGAGACGTTCGGGCTGGAGCGGCTCTACGACCTGTGCCGCGTGGCGCGCCGGCTCTGCGACCCCTACCGGGTCTGCCGGGTCATCGCCCGACCGTTCCTGGGCTCGGCGGAGGCGGGCTTCCGCCGCACCGGCAACCGCAAGGATTTTGCGGTGGCGCCCCCCGGCCGCACCCTGCTCGACCGGGCCGAGGCCGAGGGCCGGGCGGTGGTCAGCGTCGGCAAGATCGGCGACATCTTCGCCCATCGCGCCACCGGCCACGAGATCAAGCCCGGCGCCAACGCCGCCTGCCTGCAGGCCGGGCTCGACGCTTTGGCCGACCTGCCCGAGGGCGGCTTGGTCTTCGTCAACCTGGTGGATTTCGACACGGAGCACGGCCATCGCCGGGACGTGCCGGGCTACGCTGCCGAGCTGGAGGCGTTCGACACACGCGTTCCCGCGATCCTGGCGGCACTCAAGCCCGGCGACCTCGCGGTGATCACCGCCGACCACGGCAACGATCCGACCTGGACGGGGACCGACCATACCCGCGAGCAGGTGCCGGTCCTGGCCTTCGGCCCCGGAATCGCCCCCGGGGCGATCGGCCGGCGGGACACGTTCGCCGATATCGGCGCCACCCTGGCGGGCCATCTCGGGCTCCCCTGGGACGGCGCCGGCCGCGTATTCCTGTAAGGAGCCGCGCCATGCGAGACGACGACGACCGGCCGCGCAAGGCTGTCGCCCACGAGATCGGGCAGCCCCTCGATACGCTGTCGCTCTCCGACCTCGACGCGCGCATCGCGCTGCTGCGGGAGGAGATCGCCCGCATCGAGGCGGCGCGGGCGGCCAAGCAAGCGGCGCAGGGCGCGGCCGACGCCTTCTTCAAGCGGGGCTGACACCTTGGACCGAACCAAAACCCTCGCCGCCCTGCGGCGCGGCGATCTTGTGGGCGCACGGGAGCTGCGGCTGCCCGACGGGCTCGCCGAATTTCCCCGCGCGATCTTTGGCCTCGCCGACACCCTGGAGGTGCTGGATCTCGGCCGGGGCGGCTTCACCGACCTGCCGGATGATCTCGGCCGCCTGAACCACCTGCGGGTGCTGTTCGCCTCCGGTAACCGGTTCGAGCGCCTGCCGCCGGTCCTGGGCGATTGCCCGACGCTCAGCCAGCTCGGCTTCCGCGGCTGCGGCATCCAGGAGGTGCCGGGGGAGGCGCTGCCGCGCGACCTGCGCTGGCTCACCCTCACCGACAACGCGATCGAGACCCTGCCGGACGCCCTCGGCGAGCGCCCGCTGCTGCAGAAGCTGATGCTGGCGGGCAACCGGATCGCGCGCCTGCCCCAGAGCCTCGCCGGTGCGAACAATCTCGAGCTGATCCGCCTGTCCTGCAACCGGCTCGACGCCCTGCCGCCCTGGCTGGCGCGCCTGCCGCGCCTCGCCTGGATTTCCTATGCGGGTAATCCCGCCGAGCCCGTCACGGAGCCTACCCCGTCGACGCCCGTGCCATGGTCGGCGCTGGAGGTCGGCGACCTGCTCGGGGAGGGGGCCTCGGGCCGGGTCCACCGGGCGCTCTGGCGCGGACCGTCCGGCCCGCAGGCGGTGGCGCTCAAGCTGTTCAAGGGCGCGATGACCAGCGACGGCCTGCCGGAGCGCGAGATGGAAGCCTGCCTCGCCGCCGGCACCCATCCGGCCCTCACCGGCGCCCTCGGCCGGCTCGTGGACCATCCCGACGGCGCGCAGGGGCTGCTGCTCCGGCTGCTGCCGGCGCAGTGGCGCGTGCTGGCCGGCCCGCCGAGCCTCGCGAGCTGCAGCCGCGATGTCTACCACCCCGCGCTCAAGCTCGACGCAGAAAAGGCCCTGCGGATCGCCCGCGCCGTGGCGGAAGCCGTGGCCCATCTGCACGGGCGCGGCCTGCTGCACGGCGATGTCTACGCCCACAACACGCTGTGGGATGCCGAGACCGGCGCAGCCGTGCTCAGCGATTTCGGCGCCGCCTCGGCGCTGCCTGCCGGTGACGAGGGCGCAGCGCTGCGGCGGATCGAGGTACGGGCCGTCGGGATCCTGCTCGGCGAGTTGCTCGACCGCTGCGACGCGGCGCCGGACGGATTGCGGGTTTTGGTGGAGGCGTGCCTGCAGGCCGATCCCGAGGGGCGACCGGGCTTGGGAGAGGTGGTCGCCGGGATCGGACAGATGTGAGATTGCGCGGCGGGGAAATTCTTAACCTGAAACATACAAAGCAGACTGCTGGCTTCAAGCGAGGCCTATTTTAAGTTGATTTTATGAATTCAGCATCATGCTGCAGATCCCGGCAAGCTTTGGCATTCCAGTTCAAAGTTTGACGCAGGGTAAGACATTTCCGTACAATGAGCCCGATCAGACTCGGCGAGAGTACACTATTGGGACAGAGACTTCAGCAACTGGATGGCCTACGAGGCGTCGCGGCCATCAGCGTCGTCGCCTTTCACATCCTGTCGGCTTTTAGCCCGGAGCTGGTCGCGGAACAGGAACAAAACACCGCCTGGATCGCATACACGCCCCTCTCCGTCTTCTGGAACGGAACGTTCGCCGTTTCGATTTTCTTTGTCTTGAGCGGGTTCGTGGTGACCCATGCCACGCTGCGAAAATCCGATCCTCTCTGGATCGATGCGGGCATTCGGTATTTGCGGCTTGCCATCCCGGCAACGGTCAGCGCGCTTATAGGCTGGTTGCTGCTCAGCTTGTACCCGACCTCGGCTACGGAAGCGTCATCCCTTTCGATGAGCCCATGGCTGCGATGGACATATCAAGACGTCATTCCAGGGCCGATTTCTGCCGTCTACGATGGCTTGCTCGATATCTTTCTGTCCGGAGGCTCGTTCTTCAACAATGCCCTCTGGACCATGCGGCCGGAATTACTCGGCTCGTTCGCATGCTTCGCAGTATGCCTATTCAAAACCGCCCATGTCAGGCTATGTTTCACGTTCTTTCTTGCATTAGTCGTCATCATTGCTGGAAAGTACGAATATGAATGCTTTGTCCTGGGCATCGTCTTACGCGAAGCTTGGGCTTCAGGCCGCCTCCCGACTGTGTTCCCCATCTCCGCACTGATCGTGGGACTGATCCTCGGCTCGCAAAGTATTGCGTCGATGAAATTGCTCGGTCTCGATTGGCTGCCGACCGCCTTCACACCCCAATTCCGCGGCGGGCTGCTCTACCCGATTGCGGCTGTGCTCGTGGTCTACGGCTGCATGCGCTCAGGTCCGATTGCCGCTGCCCTTTCAGGGCGGACCGGAGAATTTCTCGGTGCGATCTCGTTCCCGCTCTATCTCATTCACGTGCCGCTTTTATGCACGCTCGTTGCCGATCTTTACCTTACCTTGTCTGGAAGACCGATCCTGTTTTCCTTTGCGCTCGCACTCTTCAGTGTCCTCATGATCATTGTGGCCTACGCCATCGAAAGGTGGCTGGAGCGGCCATTCTTGAGACTTCTGAGTGGGCTGAGATCCGCTCTTCGAGCGAAGAGCGGACATGAGGCTGTGATGCGCGCCTCCGCTTAGAGCGCTCGCCCGCCGACGAAGTGGATACCGCTTCGGCGGCGAGCGCTCTAGCGATCCAACGGCAGCAGACGCCGGCGGACTGGTTGGGCCTTCACGATGGCGGTGTTGGTTTCAGCTTTGTCGGCGATGCGGTCCAGTATCCCGTCGAGATCGCCGATCGTGCGCACGTGGAGCCGCGCGAAGAAACAATCTTCGCCCGTCACCTTATCGCATTCCACGATTTCGGGCAGGTCCTCGATCAGCCGCTGAACCACGTGGAGCTTTCCGGGCAGCGGACGGATGCGCACCAACGCCTGAAGCGAATAGCCGAGCGCGGCCGGATCGATGTCCAGGGTGAAGCCGCGAATGACCCCGCGTTCTTCCAGGCGCTTCAGCCGTTCCGATGTGCTGGGTGAGGACAAGCCGACCCGAGCGGCCAGATCCTTCAGCGATTGGCGCGCATCGCCGGCCAGAACCGTGAGGATGCGCCGGTCGATGTCATCGAGCATGTCAGACGCCATGAGGCAGGACGGCGCTTTTGCCGAACATGCGGAGGAGAATAGCCGTTAGCGCCTCACACTACACATGGATCGCCGTCGTCCGCCACCCGACAATGGAACCGTCGGATCCAGGCAGGCGAGGGCGGCATGATCGAGACCAGAACACGCGGCGTCGTGGAGATGAGCGCCGCCATGGCGATTTCAGGGACGATCGGCCTGTTCGTCGTGATGTCGAAACAGCCGCTCGCGACTGTCGTATTCTGGCGCTGCGCGTTCGGCGCCGTGACGCTCCTGCTCATCTGCGCAGCCTTCGGCTTTCTAAGGCCCGGGCTCATCACGGGGCGCCAGTTCGCGCTCGCGGCCCTCGGAGGCGTGGCGATCGTCGCCAACTGGCTCTTCCTGTTCGCCGCCTATCCGCTCGCCTCGATCGCGATCGCGACCGCCGTCTACAACACCCAGCCGTTCATGCTGGTGGCTCTGGGCATCGTGGTGATCAAGGAGCGTCCGAGCATCGCGAAGCTGGCATGGCTCGTCCTCGCCTTCGCCGGCATGCTCGCCATCGTCGAGGCACACCCCGAATCCGGAGGCGAGGCCGGCAACTACACGCTCGGCATCGTCTTCGCGCTCACGGCCGCGTTCCTCTATGCGCTCGCCGCGATCGTCGCGAAGGCGCTGAACGGCGTGCCGCCGCATCTGATCGCGCTGATCCAGGTCGCGGTCGGCATCGTCATGCTGGCCCCATGGGCGGATGTCGCGGCGCTGCCCGGTACGGCCATCGACTGGCTCTGGCTCGTCGCGATCGGCGTGGTCCATACCGGCGTGATGTATAGCCTCCTGTACGGCGCCATCCAGAAGCTACCCACGAGCCTGACCGGCGCGCTGTCGTTCATCTATCCGATCGTCGCGATTCTGGTCGATCGCCTCGCCTTCGATCATCACCTGGCATTCATGCAGTGGCTCGGCATCGCCGCGATCCTGCTGGCCGCCGCGGGATCGACCCTCGGCTGGCGGATCGGCGCCGGCACGGCCGCGGAGGGCGCGGCCTGAGCGGGACCGGGCGTCGCCCCCTTACCGGCCTACCGGACCCGGATCGATCGCCGGCAATTCGTTCGCCGGCAGGCCCGCACCGGCCTGCGCCTGGACAGCGCCGACGCCGCGGGCGCGGTTGGCGAGCGTCACGGTCAGGCGTTCGGCCGTATCGGGCTGCATCACCGCCAGGATCTCGGACATCTTGCGGGGGTTCATGGCCAGGACGATCGGCACCAGCACGTCCTGGCCCAGGCGGTCGAACACCCGGGCGGCATCCTTCGGCTTCATCGACTCGTACATCGTGACGATGTTCTTCAGCCCCTGCTTCTCGGCCTCCTCGCGGGCCTTGGCGGCCGTATCGACTTTCTCCTCCGCCTGCTTGAGGTCGCCCAGCCCGGTCTCGAGCTTGCGCTCGGCCTCGTTGAGCATCTTCTCGCGCAGTTCCAGCTCGTCGTTCTTCTGGCGCAGCGCGTCGCGCCGGGCGCCGAGCTTTTCCAGGAGCGCGCGCTCGGTGGGCGAGCCGGAGGCCGCCTTGGCCGGATCGGGGGCGGGCATCTCCGGCGGTTTTTCCGCCGGCGCCGCGGGCGCCTCCTCCTTGGCCCCGACCGAGCCGGTGGTGACGGGGTCGGGCGGCTCGTAGCCGGTGCGCGCCCGGGCCACCGCCCGGCCGTATTCGGGCAGGGTTCCGACCCCCGGCATGCCGACCTGCGCCAGGGTGAGCAGCTTGAGCAGCAGCAGGCCGCCGGCCGCGATCGCCACGGCATCGATCAGGCGCAGCCGCACCGGCCGCACCGGCTTCAGGCGCGAGCGGCGCAGGGCCGTGGCGGCCGGGCGCGGTGCCTTCGGGACGGCTTTGGGCGCCGGCGGGATTTTTGGGGCTGGGACGCCGGTCACGCGGCGCGCGCCCGCACGCGGGCCAGGGCGCGCTCGCTCATCGCCAGGGCGGCCGCTGCGGCGGCACCGAGGCGTTCACCGTTCGGGCTCGTGGGCTCGGAGCGGACGGCGGGTAGCTCGGGCTCTGGCGCAGGCCGCGGGGCCGGCGGCGGCTCGGCCCGGACCGGCACGGCCCGCATCTGCGCGACGATCGCGCCGATGCGCATCACCACGGTTTCCCCGGCCTCGACCTGCGCGGCCAGCTCGGCGGAGCGGGCGGTGGCCGCCTCGATCCGGGTGGTGAGGGTGCGGTCGCCGTCGTCGATCGCCGAACGGAGACCCGCGATGGCGCGCTCGGCCGTGCCGGTGGCGACCATCAGGTCGCCGATGGTCTGGCGCAACGCCGCCTCGTCACCCTTGAGCTGGCTGATCCGCCGCGACAGGCGCAGGCACGTGACGATCGTGGCCGCGAGCAGGACCGCGACCAGAATGTCGGCGGCGAGCGTGACGAAGAGACTCATGATCGGGACCGCACGCTAAACATCGGAATGGCTGTTCATCGAGGCCTCGTAGGCCTGGATGGTCGTGCGCGAGCGGCGCAGGGGCCGCGTGACCTGGACGGCGATGTTGCCATCGACCTGGCCGATCCGCCCCTGGGTCAGCGCCCAGTCGCCGCAGCGCACGGCGATCAGGTCGGAGGGCTTGGCATCGAACATCAGGGTGTCGCCGACCTTGAGGCGCATCACCTGCTTGAGCGGCAGCATCATCTCGTGCAGCACCGCCTGCATGGTCACATCGGCCTGCCAGATCTCGGTGGCGAGGTGGCCCTCCCAGACGTGGTCGCGGCCGAGCTTCTCGCCCATGAAGCTCTGGGTCAGCAGCTCCCGGATCGGCTCGATGGTCGCGTAGGGAAACAGGATCTGCAGCATGCCGCCGCGCCCGTCGACGTCGAGGCGCAGGCTGATCAGGATCGCGGCATTGCCGGGCCGCGTGATGGTGGCGAAGCGCGGGTTGGTCTCGATCCGGTCGATGTCGAAGGTCACGGGCGAGAGCGGCTGGAACGACTGCTCCAGGTCGCCCAGGATGATCTCCACCAGCCGGCGCACCAGCGTCATCTCGATCGACGTGAACGGCCGGCCGTCGAGGCGGCTCGACGAGCCGCCGCGCTTGCCCCCGAGCAGGAGGTCGAAGGTCGCGTAGGCGAGGTTGGAATCGACCGTGACGAGGCCGGAATTCTCCCATTGCTCCGCGCGGAACACGCCCAGCAGGGTCGGCAGCGGGATCGCGTTGAGATAGTCGCCGAACCGCACCGAGGTGATGTTGTCCAGCGTCACCTCGACGTTGTCCTGGAACAGGTTGCGCAGGGAGGTCGACAGCAACCGGATCATCCGGTCGAAGACGATCTCCAGCATCGGCAGGCGTTCGTACTGGACGACGCCCGAGTCGACGATGGCCTGAACGCCCCCGGCCCCAGAGGCCGAGAGTTCGCGCATGGAGAAGCCGAGGACGCCGTCAATCTCGTCCTGGTTCAGCACCCGGTCGTTGCCGGCGAGCTCGGGGAGGTTGTCGCTCTCCCCGTCCTCGATCATCGTCGCCCATTCGGCGGCGACGTCTCCGGCGTTGCGCGTGGTGCCCTGCTCGGCGAGCGCCGCGCCCCATTCCTCGGCGAGCGACGTGTCGCCGCCCTCGGCGCCCTGCTCCAGAAGGGCGGCCGACCAATCGTCTTCGGGAAGTTCGTCCTCGGGTTCCATCAGGCGCGTCCGCTCAAGGCCTGGTTGGTGGCGACCGACAGGGTCATCGGTTGAGTCACTGGACGATCACGTCCTTGAACAGCACCGCCTCGACCTTGGCGGGGTAGACGGCGACATTGACCCGCCGCAGCAGCTCCTCGCGCAGCCGATAGAGGCCGACCGAGCCGGTGAGGTCGCTCACGCGCAGCTCGCGCATGTAGACCTGGAGGGTGTCCTCGATGCGCGGCATCAGGGGCTTTACCTCGTCCTCGACCCCGGAATCCTTGAGTTCGAGGGCGAGCCGCAGCTTGGCGTACTTGGCTTTCTCCTGCGGCATGTCCGGGCTGAGGTTCAGCAGCATCTCGCGCAGCTCGACGAACACGATCGGCTTCTTGCCGTCGGGGCCGACGCCCTTGGCGGCATCCCCGCCATGCCCGCCGCCACCATGCCCCCCGCCATGACCGCCGCCCCCGGCGGCCGCCTCCCTGCCTTCGGCGTTGCCGCCTTGGCCCATCATCATGAAGGCGCCCCCGCCGCCGACCACCAGCAGAGCGGCGGCGGCAGCGATAATGATGAGCTTCTTCTTGCTCTTGGGGGCGGCATCGGCGCCGGCCTCACCGTCTTCGGCGGCCTTCTTGGGCTTCTTGGCCATGGGAAATAATGCTCTATCGCGGATATCCGCGTGCCAGGTATCCTCGGATATCGAAGCATTACGGTTAACGTGTCGTTAAGCGGGCAAATCCTGCCGGGCCAGGATTGCCGCCGCGCAGCTCCGGCCTGTCAGAAGGGTTACCGGACCCGCGCGCAAATCCTTACACTTGCACGCAAAATCGGTTTTTCGGGTGTTGGCACAGCGGATGCTGAATGGATCGTTGCCGCCACCGCGGCACGCGAGTGTCAGAGTCCACGATGCAGAATGCCCTCTTCGTCGGCGTGTCGAGCCAGATGGCGCTCCAGCGCGAGCTGGACGTGATCTCCAACAACATGGCGAACGTGTCGACCTCCGGCTTCAAGGGCCGGAGCACGCGTTTCCAGGAATACCTGATGCCGGTGGCGAGCGCGGATTCCTTCGCCCGGCCCGACCGGCGGCTCTCCTACGTCATCGACCAGGGCACCACGCTGGACCTGGGCCAGGGGCCGATCGAGCAGACCGGCAACCCGCTCAACGTCGCCGTCAAGGGCTCGGCCTTCATCGCGGTCCAGTCGCCGCAGGGCGAGCGCTACACCCGCAACGGCGCCTTCGAGATCGACCCGACCGGCGCCCTCGTGACCAGCGACGGCTACAAGGTGGCGGGCGATGGCGGCCCGATCACCATTAACCCGCAGGAGACCGGGCTGACGATCGGGACCGACGGCACCGTGTCGACCAATCTCGGCATCCGCGGCAAGATCAAGCTCGTCACCTTCGCCAACCCGCAGCGGCTCACCAACGAGGGCGGCAACCTCTACGCCTCGCCGGAGCCCGCGCGCCCGGCCGGGCTCGAGGGCCGCGTGGAATCCGGTGCGCTCGAGCGCTCGAACGTGCGGCCCGTCATCGAGATGACCCGGCTGATGGACGTGAACCGGTCCTACGCCATGGTGTCGAGCATGATCACCCGCCTCGACGACCTGCGGGGCACGGCGATCCGCCGCCTCGCCGACGTCGCCTAAGGGGGCCTGACCGATGCGCGCCCTCTACTCAGCCGCCACCGGCATGGCGGCCCAGGAACTCAACGTCCAGGTCATCTCCAACAACATCGCGAACCTGCGCACCACCGGCTACAAGCGCCAGCAGGTGCACTTCCAGGATCTGCTCTACCAAAACCTGCGCCGGGCCGGCTCCTCGACCTCCGAGCAGAACACCCAGCTCCCCGCCGGCCTCGCCCTCGGCTCGGGCGTGAAGACGACCTCCACGGCCCGCGTCATGTCGCAGGGCACCCTGAGTTCGACCGAAAAGGATTACGACGTCGCGGTCCGCGGCGAGGGCTTCTTCCGGGTGACGATGCCGGACGGCCGCACCGCCTATTCCCGGGACGGCTCGTTCGACCTGTCGGCCACCGGCCAGCTCGTCACCCGGGACGGCTACCTGCTCGACCCGGCGATCACCGTGCCGCAGACGGCGACCGCGGTGACGATCAGCGCCACCGGCGCCGTCCAGGCGACGCTCCCCGGGCAGACCGCGCCACAGGCGCTTGGCCAGTTCCAGCTGTCGCGCTTCATCAACAAGGTCGGCCTCGAATCGATCGGCGACAACCTGTTCATCGAGACCGCGGCCTCCGGGCCGGCGATCAGCGGCCTGCCGGGGGCGGAAGGGTTCGGTAACCTTCAGCAGAGCTACCTGGAAGAAGCGAACGTCAACGCCGTCACCGAGATCTCGTCGCTGATCGCCGCGCAGCGGGCCTACGAGATGAACTCGAAGGTCGTCACCGCCGCCGACCAGATGCTCTCCACCACCTCGCAGATGTTCCGCAGCTGACCGCGCGTCCTGCCATCACTTCAGGTCTCCGCTCATGTATGCCGGCTTCCACCCCGACACGGTTCTCGCCGATCTGCCCCTCCTCAGCACGGCGGCGGACGAGAGCGACCTCAGCCCGATCGTGCGCCGGGCCCGGCCGCGGGTGCCCACCCCCGGCGCCGCGGTGCTGCTGCGCGCGGCGCTCGCCTTCATGACCTTCGCGGCCATCGGCGCCCTGGCGATCCCCGCCATGGCCGAGCCCGGGATGCAGCCGGGCGAGACGCAGAAGACCCAGCCGCGGCTGCGCGGCGACGTGACCGCGCGGGGCGACGTCCTGGCGCTCGCCGACCTCGTCGAGGGCGCGCCGGACTTCCTCGCCGCCCGTCCGCTGTTCCGCTCGCCGGCTTTGGGCGCCACCGGGACGATCCAGACCCGCCGCATCGTCGAGGCCGCCGCCGCCCTGGGCGTCACCGGCCTGGAGACCGGGGGCCGGATGCAGATCGCCGTGCAGCGCGCCGCCCGGCGCCTGGGGCCGCCGGATATCGAGGCGGCGCTCAAGCGCGGCCTGGAATCCGGCTACGGCCTCGATCCGCGCAGCGTCGCGGTGCGCTTCGACGGCGACGGCCCGACGCTGCTGGCACCGGTTGACCTTGCCGGCCAGGCCGCCGCCCTCGACCTGACCTACGATCCGCGCTCGCGCCGAGTCTCGGGCCTTGTGAGCCTGGGCGAGCGGCAGGCGTCGCTGCGGGTCTCGGGCGTCGTGATCGAGCTGCGCGAGGTGGCGGTGCTGACCCGGGCGCTCAACCGGGGCGATCCGGTGCGGGAGGGCGACCTCGTCGTCGAGCGCCGTCCCCGGGAAGCCGTCGCGACCGATGCGCAGCTCGGCGTCAGCACGGTCGCGGGCGAGGTCGCCCAGCACGCGCTCCCGGCCGGCACGGTGCTGCGGGTCTCCGACACCGCGCTGCCCGAACTCGTGGCAAGGGGCGAGAGCGTGACCATCGTGTACGAGACCGCCAGCGTCAGCCTGTCGATGCGCGGCCTCTCCAACGAGGCCGGCCGCATGGGCGCGGTCGTCAACGTCGTGAACGTCGCCTCGAAGAAAGTCCTCCAGGCCACCGTGATCGGCCCAGGCCGCGTCTCGGTCGGCCCCGGCCCGGTCGCCCAGCAGAGCGCCGGCACCCAGCCAGTCCAGGCGACCGCGTCCCTGCGCTGATCGCCCTTATCGATGCGTCAACGAGTTCCCCCGATGGCCAGCCGCCTTGTCCTCAACCCGCTCGCCGCCGCGCTGATCGCCGGCGCGCTCGGCGCCTGCAACACCGCCGACCGGCTGTCCCAGGTCGGCGCCACGCCGGCCCTGTCGGCGATCGAGGATCCCACGACGCAGCCCGGCTACAAACCGGTGCGGATGCCGATGCCCGACGTGCAGCCGGTCTCCTACGCACCGAACTCGCTGTGGCGGACCGGCTCCCGGGCGTTCTTTAAGGACCAGCGCGCGGCCCGGCTCGGCGACCTGCTGACCGTAAAGGTCAACGTCACCGACCAGGCCAACATCAGCAACGAGACCAAGCGGTCCCGGGCCAACACCGAGAGTTTTGGCCTGCCGAACGCCCTCGGGCTGGAGAACAACGCCGTCGGCAAGTCCTTCGGTGTCGGCGGCAGCGCGCTCCTGTCCGCCACCTCGGCCACCGCCAATGACGGCGCCGGCTCGGTCCAGCGGGCCGAGACCGTGACCACGAACGTCGCCGCGGTGGTCACCCAGGTCCTGCCCAACGGCAACCTCGTGGTCGAGGGCAAGCAGGAGATCCGGGTGAACTTCGAGGTCCGTGAGATGGTGGTGGCCGGCGTCGTCCGGCCGGAGGACATCGAATCCGACAACACCATCGACTCGACCAAGATCGCCCAGGCCCGCATCGCCTATGGCGGCCGCGGCCAGATCACCGACGTGCAGCAACCCCGTTACGGCCAGCAGATCGTGGATATCCTGCTGCCGTTCTGAGGTGGCGATTCGGGCACGGCATGAACCGGCAGGCGTGGAAGAAGCGATCCAGGAATCAACTCCGCGCCGCTCAAACGCTTCTGGCGGCGGGCCAGTACAGCGTCGCCTATCATCTGGCCGGATTGGCGGTCGAATGCGCCCTCAAGGCTCGGATCGCGCGCTCGTTCCGGAGCGGGACATGGCCGCTCCGGCAATTCGCCATCGACATCCACACCCACGACCTGTCGAAGCTCGTCATCCTCGCTGACTTGCGCGACCAGCGGCAGATCGATGAGAAGCGCGACCCTTCGTTTCTCGATGCCTGGGATATCGTGGCGAAGTGGACGATCGAGTCCCGGTATGCCGAATGGTCAGAGGAGGAGGCATCCGATATGCTCGACGCTATCGCGCGGCGGCGTTCTGGTGTGATGCCATGGATAAGACGTCACTGGTAGACGAAGATATCGAGGTCGGCCGCCGGTTCGTCGCAGCGCTGGAGCAGGCCGGATTGCCGGTCGCCGCGGCGATGTGGTTCAAGCGACCGACATACGACACTTGGACGTTGGGGATCGCGAGTCCCAACGTCCAAGTGTACGGTCCTCTCTCGGTCGTAAGGCTAGCGAGCGCGGTCCTTGAGAATGGCTTTTCCGATCGGATCGGAAGAGACGATTTGTTCTACTTCAATACGTCGAAGCAGGCTCTCGACGATCTCGCGTCGCTGCCGAAAACGCTGACGGAGGGGGTTCGGGAGATTTGGAGCTTCCGATTGAACCATGTCGACATCGACAAGGCGTTCTTCTTCCACCTCGCCCTCGATCGGCGCGCGTCGGACGCGGCGCCGATCCCCCCCGATCAGAAGAAGAAAAGCGCCCCTCGCAAGCGTGTAGCCTGAATCCCGGTGCCGTTCTGAAAGACCTCAGTTCGGCTCCTCCGGCTCCGGTCCCCGGGTCACGTCGAGGCCTGTGCCGGCGCCCGCGGGCGGGCCGACCTTGACCGGGGCGCCGGTCCGGGCGGATTCGTAGATCGCCTCCATCAGCACCTGATCCTGCAGCCCCTCCTCGCCGGGGGTGCGGGGGCGCAGGTTCTCCTGGATGCACCGGGAGAAATGGTCGATCTCCAGGGCGAACTGGTTCTTCGGGCTCAGAACCTTCTCGTCGCGCGCACCGGACTTGCCGTCGCGGTGGGACACGAACAGGCGCTGACCCTCGTACGCGAAGGCGTTCTGCAGATCGACCGCGGCGTTGCCGGTGTGCAGCGTCAGGCTGCGCGCCTCGTAGACGCCGTAGCTCGATGTGCATTGCGCGATCACGCCGGACGGGAAGTGCAGCGTGAAGCTCACCGTCTCCTCGACCTCGCGGAACTTCGGATCGTCGGGCGGCGAATGGATCTGGGCCTGGATCAGATCCGGCTCCTCGCCGAGCACCGCCCGGGTGGTGTTGAGGCAGTACAATCCGATATCCGGCAGCGAGCCGCCGCCCGCCAGTGCCTTCTTCAGACGCCATTGCTCGGGCAGCCCGGTGGTCTGGCCGTTGAACGCCTGGATCATCCGGGGACGGCCGAACTCGCCCGACCGGGCGAGCTTGATGACGGCGCGGTTATGCGGCTCGTACTGGCAACGATAGGCGATCATCAGCTTGACGTTGGCCTGGTTGCAGGCCGCGATCATGTCGCGGCATTCCTGCGACGCCACCGCCATCGGCTTCTCGCACAGCACCTGCTTGCCGGCCGCCGCCGCGGCCAGGACGTTGTCCCGGTGCACGCCGTTGGGCGTCACGATGTAGACCGCCTGGATCGCGGGATTGGCCTTGAGCCGGTCCCACTCGTCGTAACCGTAGACGGCATCGTCCGGCAGCCCGTATTGCCGGGCCACGAGCTTGGCCTTGTCGGGCGTTCCCGACATCACCGCGGCGAGCCGCGAGCGCTTGGTCGCCCCGAAGGCCGGGAGGATCTCATCGAGGCTCAGCCGCCCGAGGCCGACGACGCAATAGCCGATCCGCTGTCCCGGAGGCTGGGGCGCCGGGCTCGGCGCCGGCGGACGGTCGGCCTGGCCGCGCCAGTTCGGGAACATCACGCGCCCGCCCTGGACCGCGCCGGTATCGGCTGGAACCGTCGGGCCGGGCTGCGCCGCCTGAGCCGCACCGCCGAGGCTGGCGCCCGCCAGGGCACTCCCCGCGGCCAGGAGGGTGCGTCGTGAGAGCCGGGTGTCGTCCGCCATGAGCCTCGCCGTTTCACTGAATTCGCGTCACGGCACCGAATCGCCGCGCCATGGGGCGAGCGTCCGCTATCGCTGCTGTCCCATCAGTGAACGCAAGCTGGTGCCCGGTCGTTTCCGCCGAGCAGCGCGGCGCGCAGACGCGTGACCTCGGCCTCGCTGTCGGCGAGGCGGCGGGCGAGCGCCGCTGGTTCGGAGGCCGCCCGCGTCTCGGCAAAGCCGATGCCGATCGTCGCGCCCGAGCGCCACGCCACGAAGGCCCGCCGGGTCTCGTTCCGGCAGGGGATGAACAGGTCGAAACAATCCGGCAGCGTGGCCTCGGCCGGGACGCCGATCCTGGCACCGCCGAGTGAGACGTCGCGCACGACGCAGTCGATTTCCGGCAGGAAGGCGGCGGTCCGAACGCGTCCGCCCAGGCAGACACGGCGGCGGGCGGTTTGGCGACGCTCGATCACGATCGCTGTCCTCAGGTTATCGGTCGTTCCGACAACCTCAATCGAGCCCGGATGGCACCCTGAGGTCCACCTTAACCTCCGGTTTACCTTAATCGCCCGGTTACGGCGGTGGCGGGTCCGGCGCCTCGACCTCTCCACGCCGCTGCAGCTGGAGGGCGATGAACCAGCACAGGCAGGCCCAGGCCGCCCCGATGCACCAGCCGGCCAGCACGTCGCTCGGCCAGTGGACGCCGAGATAGATCCGGCTGAGTCCGACGAGCAGCGTCAGGCCGACCCCGAGCCCGAGCACCAGGGCCTTCGCGCTCCGGTTGCGATCGACCCGCGCGACCAGGGTCGCGAGGGTCAGGTAGGCGATGGCCGACATGGTGGCGTGGCCGCTGGGGAAGCTCGCGGTGAACACCTCCATGCCGTGGGGCACGAGGTCCGGCCGCGGCCGCTGGTAGAACAGCTTCAGCACCGTCGAGACCAGTTCGCCGCCGCCAACCGCGGCGAGCACGAACACGCCGATCCGGCGCCGCCCGGACACTGCCAGATAGGCCGCCACCGCGCAGGTCAGGAACAGCACCGTGAAGACGCTGCCGAGCCCGGTGATGTCGCGCATCGTCTCCTCGAGCCAGGGCGGCCCGATCGGGTCGGAGAGGTCGGCCGGGTTGCGCAGGGCGAGCAGGATCTTGCGGTCGAGCGCCGCGGTCGAGCCCTCTCCGACCTCGTGGGCGAGGTAGAAGAACCCGTAGCCGAGGATGCTGACGCCCAGCAGGGCGACCAGCGGGCCGACCTCGTTGAGCCGCAGGCGCAGCCAGACCGCCATCGCCCGCCCGGTGAGCGGATTGTGCTGCAGACGACTCGGCGCCCTCATGGCGCGCTCTCCCCGATGCGCATGCGGACCATCAGGCATTCTCTCCGAAGGCCAGGACGGCGACCGCCTCCCAGGGGCCGCCGAGATAGCGCCACAGCCGGGTTGCAGGCGCCGTGAAGTGGAACGGCGCGAACCCGGCAGCCAGATCGGCATGGAGCGCACGCGCCTTGTCGGGGGCGACCTTGTTCTGCACGGTCACGTGCGGGCGCCAGCCCTGGCGATCCTGCGCGGTGAGATGGGGCTCGAAGGTCTTGGCGAGCCGGGCCCGGAAGTTCGACAGCGATTCGGATTCGAGCACGTAGGCCACGCCCCGCCCGGTGAAGCGCAGGCCGGTGACGGCGACCTCCGGGGCCGGCACCGTGCGGGCCAGGGTCGTTACTGCTTCGATCACGCCGCGCTCCTTATCCCCCGGCAGGTGGTGGAACAGCGTCGCGTGGGCTGGGATGAGGTTCAGGGCCTCGGGGAAATTCCGCCGCCGCTCGCCGTCGAAGCGCGCGAAGGTCGGCTCGTCGAAGGCGAGGGTCAGGATCAGGGGGGCCGCGTCATGCATGCGGGGCGACATGGCGCCTGAACCCGCTCAGGTCCAGTACAGCATCCGCGCGGCCGGCAGGTCGCGGGCCAGTCGCTCCGTGAGATGCGCCCGCATCGCCTGCATCAGCGGCTTCGGGAAGACGTGCTTCACCGTGCCGAACTTGGTGCGCTTCTCGACCCGGTCGGCCTCGTCGAGGGGCAGGTCCGACCCCGGATACCAGCCGCGCAGGACCGCCTTCGAGATCGGCGTGAACCGGTGGGTGATCAGCTCGGCGGTCAGGTCGAGATCGGGGATGCCGGCGAGCGCGTTGGCGGCGTCGCGGATCAGGCCGGCATAGGCGTCCTCCCAACCCTCCACCGGGATGATCGGCGCGATGGTCAGGCCCACGGGATAGCCGGCCATGGCCATGGCACCCATCGCGGAGAGCCGCGCGTCGAGCGGGTCGGTGCCGCCCTCGTAGCGCGAGGCAGGCCGGGCATTGACCGAGAAGCGGATGCGCGTGCGCCGGTTGTGCGGCAGGTCGAGGAGCGGCGCGACGGCGGCGAATTTCGTGGTGAAGCGCAGCTGCACCGGCGCATCCCAGGCGCCGAAATGACGGATCGCGGCCGAGAGCGAGCCGGTAAGATGCTCGATGCCGAGCGGATCCGTGTAGCAGGAGGCCTCGAAGGTCGTGCCCTCATGCGCCCGCTCGGCCGAGGCCGAGGTGACGGCGCCCTGGCCGGCATAGGCCGCGAGGTTGTCGAGGATGGCGTCGAGATTGGCGTAGGCCCGGGTCACCGGCGGCCCCTGGAGCGAGCCGGCGAGGTAGCAATACTGGCAATGGGCCGGGCAGCCCTCTGCCAGGTCGAAGCGCCAGTCGGCCGAGGGTGGAATCGGCTGGAGCCGCAGCTTGGTCGGTGGCGCCACCGTGATCGCGAGGGTCGCCTTGGCCGAGGTGTAGGCCTTGCGCGGATCGGCATCGCGCAGGCCGGTGAGGCGGTTGGAAGCGAGCCGTTCCACCGGCAACCCCATCGCCTCGGCCCGCTCGGCCATGGCCCGGCCATGGGCGAAATCGAGCGCGGCCGGCGTCACCAGGACCCGGCGCGGGCGCCAGAGCCGGGCCGGACGGGGGCGGGCCGGAACGGGGCTTTCGATCGCCGGGGCGGGCATCAGGAGCGAGGGGGACGACATAGTTGTCGAACGCGCGCCCGCGGCGCCGGGTCCGGCCCGGGCGCCCGAGCGCGGTGCGGCCGAAGCGCTCGCCGCCGAAGGGGCAGCCGGCTCGTCCGCGAGTCCTTATCGCCAGGAGGGCCGAGCCGTTCCCGATTGCAAGCCGATCGGGAACGGCTCTAAAGCACGGCCATGGCTTCAGGCAGGGAGAGCGTACATGTCGGCCGCGACGGATGGCTGTTCCTCACCGGCGGCAGCAACCGCGTCATGGACCGCTACCGGGGTGGCCTGCGGCACTGGCTGCTGCTGCGCGGCTGGGCGCGGCTGATCGAGACGAGAGCGCGGCGGGCCGAAAGCCTCGGGATCCGCTGCCTGCACGTGATCGTGCCGGAGAAGCTGTCGGTCTACGACGACAAGGTCGAGGGGCTGCGCTACGCCCCGGCTAAGGCCTCGACCCGGCGCCTGGCCCGGCGCCTAGCCCGGCACCCGGCCTATCTCGATCTCCTGGCCCCGCTGCGGGCGGGTCGCGACGGCCCGGTGCCGCTGTACCTGCGCACCGATACGCACTGGACCATCCAGGGCTGCCTGCTCGCCTATCGCGAGATCATGCGCGCCCTCGGGGCGATCCCGCCGGCCGATATCGGGGCGCGGCCGCAGGTGGTCTCGGAGGAGGTCATGGATCTCGGCGAGAAGCTGCGCGATAGCCCCCGGGAGCGGCTGGACCGGCTCATGCTGCAGCGCGACGCCAAGCGGGTCGAGGTCGGCCCGATGCTCGCCGCCTACGAGGCGCAGGGGCGGGACCGGGAGGCGCATGTCGGCGCCCATGTCGTATACCGGAACGAGGCGGAGGCCGCCGATCCGCGCCGCCTCGTCCTGTTCGGCGATTCCTGCGCGCATTTCGACCCGTTCCTGCTGACCGGGCTGCTAGCCGAGAGCTTTCGCGAGGTCCACTTCGTCTGGTCGGCGAGCCTGGACTGGCACTACATCGAGCGCGTGCGTCCCGACATCCTGCTGTTCGAGCTGGCCGAGCGCTTCCTGGCCCGGCTCCCGAAGGACGATTTCGATGTGACGGTCTCGGGCCAGCGCGGCACCGGCGGGCGCGTGGCGCAGATGAAAGCCGCCGCGGCTCAGTAGATCGCCGGATCCAGGCGAGCGTACTCGGTGATGCTCGCCGCCTGATACTTGGCGAAGGATTCCGGCGCGCAGGCGATGCCGATCATCAGGACCAGCAGCGTCGCCACGCAGGCCAGCGTCGCCGTGACGAGGTCCGCGTGCCGCCTGAGGGTGTGGATGATCAGGCACCCCAGGGTGAACAGGGCCGCCTCTGCGACGGGCACCAGCGCGAACGACATCTTCCAGCTCCATCCAGTCTCCCGCCGGGCCGGGGTCGCTGCGGGCACGCAGCGGCGGGCGGGTGTCGTGTCAATGGCCGATTATGCTGCACTGCAACAGAAGCGTGGGCGCAGGCCTGCGTTGCACGCGGCTCTTAAGCGAATCGCAACCGGGACGGATCGTCCGGCGCATGGCCCTTTCCGCGCGACGCCCGGCTCCCATCTCGCCTGGATCACCTCTCGCAACGGGACATCACCCATGGGCCTCCTCGTCGACGGCGTCTGGCGCGACCAATGGTACGACACCGCCTCGACCGGCGGCCGGTTCGAGCGGAAGGCCTCGTCCTTCCGCAACTGGGTGACCGCGGACGGCGCGCCCGGCCCCTCGGGGGAGGGCGGCTTCAAGGCCGAGCCGGGGCGCTACCACCTCTACGTCTCGTTGGCCTGCCCCTGGGCCCACCGCACCCTGATCGGGCGCGCCCTGAAGGGGTTGGAGGAGGCGATCACCGTCTCGGTGGTCGATCCGCATATGGGCGAAGAGGGCTGGGTGTTCGGCGACACGCCGGGGGCGACGCCGGATCCGATCCACCAGGCGACCCGCCTCTACGAGGTCTACCGGGCGGCGGACCCGTCCTATACCGGCCGCGTCACGGTGCCGGTGCTGTGGGACCGGCAGCGCGGCACCATCGTGTCGAACGAATCCGCCGAGATCCTGCGGATGTTCAACGGCGCCTTCGGTGGGACCGGGCCGGACCTGTACCCGGAGGATCTGCGCGCCGCGATCGATGCGATCAACGCGCGGGTCTACGACCGGGTGAACAACGGCGTCTACAAGGCCGGCTTCGCCACCGCGCAGGACGCCTACGCGGCCGCGTTCGAGGCCCTGTTCGCCGAGCTCGACGCCCTGGAAGAGTGCCTCGACCGGGGCCGCTACCTCTGCGGCGACCGCCTGACCGAGGCCGACATCCGGCTGTTCACCACGCTGGTGCGGTTCGATGCAGTCTATGTCGGGCACTTCAAGTGCAACCGCCGCCGGATCGCCGATTATCCGAACCTGTCGAACTACCTGCGCGACCTCTACGCGCTGCCCGGCGTCGCCCCGACCGTGAATCTCACCCACATCAAGCGCCACTATTACGAGAGCCACCCGACCATCAATCCGACCCGGATCGTGCCGCTCGGTCCGGACCTGGATTTCTCGGCGCCGAACGACCGCGCCCTTCGGTTCGGCTAATCAAACACTGTCTTTCGGAGATTCCGTCGAATTATTTACCAGGGTTCTGACGAATAAAGTCGATGATATCAACTACATCTTTGCTTGAAAGGCGAACCAATGAATATTTCATTGGTCGCTAAACAACAAATTTAAAATGTTTCCATCCCATGCAGGCTTCCAACACTAAGAGTTGGAAAATAAACGACTACCAGATCTTCGGTATGATTTCTCCGAAGACACCGTAGTTTATTTTCTATCTCTTTGCGAAAGTTCCAGGCACCTATAACGAAGAGACATGGCACTGTCTCTTTAGAAGCGTCAACAAAAGAAGAAATCTTCACATCACCGCCCGGCACGTAGCGCCCAACTTTCAACGGTGCCTCATCGATTACGTCGTCAAACTTGGCCCCTGAAACTTGACAAACTGTAATCGCCTTCGCAGCAGCACCGACGAGTACAAATTTGCGTCCGCTTTGACGAGCTAATTTTTCGAAGGAAAGAATGGAGGCACAAGTTTGTCGAGCAAAGTTTTGAAAACACTCGGCCTCCAATCGCGTAGGACGATCACTCGAGCTTAGAGAACCAAGTGCAAACTCACCATCTACCAAGTTCGACAAAGCGTCTTCAATCGGACTGTCGTCAAAACCAAACAACGCCAATATTGAATTTCCATGAACTGCCGTTTTGCAAAATTGTATCTTCGTAAAACCGCATCGCCTGCCTAATTCCGCGAGCGAACTGGGACAAAAGAATGAAAAATGCTCATGGTACAAGGTATCAAATTCATAATTAACAAACATATCAGCCTGAGAAACTTGAATATATGCGATGCCGTTTGCGCTCATGCAGTCTTTTACAGCCGATAGAAACCTATGGGGGTCGGGAACGTGCGCTAGGACATTCATTGCAACAATACGTGAAATTTTTTTGTTCAATTGCAAATCTGGCCAAAATGCGTGATGCACATCCAACCCACGGTCACGGCTGATTGAAACTAAGTTGCTAGCGGGTTCCACGCCGCTGCAATCCAGGCCATGAAGCTTTAAGGCTGACAGGAAAGAACCATCATTGGAAGCAATTTCAAACACATGATCTGATGGTTCGCAGTTTTGAGAGATCTTTCCTGCCAGCCACTCAAAGTATTTATTCAATGTTCGAGTCGTTCCGCTTTGATATAGGTAGTTACCGAAAAGTTCTTCTGGGGGATAGAATTGATCTTGTTGCGCATGCCCGCAATTTTCACAAATTCGCAATGCCAACGGAACGCGCTTTACGAATGCGTTTGGGCTATCAGGCAAAAGGTTCGCTGCGGGCTGAAGCCCGAAATCGAGTATAATTTTGGTATTCTCACTTAAACACGCTAAGCATGTCGGCATCTTTTTCAATCCCCCAACCCATTTGACTTGCGAACAGCTCACACCGACGTCTGATACTTGAATACACACTATTACCGAGCGCAGGCAATCGGCTCAATTCACGATCACTCAAGAAAAAAGAGTACGTTCCAGAATTGGCCTCAAATTCAAGGGGCACATTCCAGTAATCTGAAATTTCAGCCCCTAGTGTACCAATCGTACCGGACCAACTTGCTAGACCAATCTGAGAGGCAGCGGAATAAATACCGGGCGATACGTGGTCTTGCAATTTATCTACAAGATATGCACATAAGTCTTCGATAAACAGAACACTTCTGAACGCAGAATTATTCTGTACAACCACAACACCGTTTTTTCTGGCAGACGCATTCATAGCATTAAAGACAAGATCCCATCTCATATTGGGAGACCAGCCACTTACCGTCGCCATTCTTAGCCCGACGCAATGAACCCCGAGGTGCGGAGTTACGATATCAAATGCCAATTTGCTTGCGTCGTATGAGTTAGAACTAACTTCAGTCGCAACATGAGAATATTGATCGTCCGAGGAAGAGAGCACTGAGGCCGAAGAGGCATAAATAATCCATTTTCCAAGCTTACCAACCCTATGAAATAATCTAGATAAATCGAAAACATTATTCTCTATAGCCTCGTAAGGTTGCTGTTGGGCCATTTTTACTGAACTGTGCCCAGCGAACCAAAGAAAAGCATCACACCGCATCAGTGATTGGTCATCCAAATCTTGATATCTGTGCTCATGGTACTCAACGAAGTTTTCGGGGTTAAGGCTGGGACGAATGTCGCAACCTACAATCGCGAATCCCCGTCTCGATAACTCGAGCGAAAGTCGGCTCCCAATATAACCCGCGGCCCCGATCAACATAATCCGAGACAGCGCCGGATTCCTTCTCACAGAGGCGTGTTGATTTTCGATCACCTTACGATCTCCGGCAAAACTTCAAAGAGAATTTCAGTTCGATAGCTCTCACAAAATAATATTTAGACTAGCTCGAAATAAACTTATAAAATATTCTCGTTCCTCGCAAATTTACGCTCTTACCACAGCGTTGCAAAGATTTTCCTTACGGGTAGAATTACGCTGCCACATGAGTGATGCTTATCACCGCAGAATTCCGGCGCAACCCCGCTGCACGTGTCGACTAATAATTTTGCTTTAGAAAGATATCACAGATGCCGTCGTCGAAAATTGGAAATATTGAGTCGCTTGATCGGACGCAGGGCCGACGAATAGAGATTCGCGACGGAAATTTTATCAACCGAAATTTTTCTGTCGCATATCTAGCACTAAATGATTCCTCGCTTATAATTAAAGTTTTCGCTATTTGGATAAAATCAACTGTAAGGCAAAATTGTATCTTGACGACCGCACCGACGCTCAAGAAATAGAGGCATTAAACGCTGCGGAAATTGATTTTACGTTCTTAAATAACGATCATGACTTTGTCGAAGGATTATACGGCAAAGTTGCCGCCAATACATCAAATGAATGGCTGCTTATATTAACCAGCGATGAGATTCCGACAACTGAAATGTTGATTGCGACGGCTGAATTAATAGACGGCTTGAGTAAAGACGTGAATTGCGCAGCATTTGCTCGGCGGTGGGTTTATAGAGAACCCGGAGGTGATCTTAAGCACAGTACGGCGCCCTTTATCGGCGACGATTATCAGCCCCGTTTGATTCGCCATAAAGACGTGTTTTTTCGTCCCATCGTGCATACGGGTGGTTTCGACATAGACCCACAGCGCCAAAAAATGATCCCTCGTGAATTTCCAGTTTACCATTTTGACTGGCTGGTTCACTCAAAATCACTCCGCCAAAGAAAATTAGCTTTTTATGATCGAATTTTGCCTGGAGCAGCACAGTCATTCGCAAAATGGTACTTGCCCGAAAACTGCCTCCAAGAACACGCCATGCAATCGGTTTCCGAGAAAGATGTAATCGATTTTTCCAATACACTTGATACGGAAGATCATGGCGCTTGGGTAGACAAACTCGCGATCAAGTACAATTATCCTCGTTAGTCGTGGAATGCATTCACGTACAATCTTTGTTTGTTGGCCGCCCCCCCGTGGCGTACGGCTTGGTAGCAGGGGTTGGTCGCAAGCCCATGGCGACGGCGTTTGGCGAGCTCAAATTCCAACCGATGTGTTGAAACATTTCTCTCTAGAAAGTTCGTGGTGTATGGCGTCGCAAGTTCCGTTGGCATCCGTACGAACCCCGCCATGAAAACCCGCCTCAGCCTCGCGCTGCTCTGCGCCCTTCTCGGATTGCCCTATGCGGCGCACGCGCAGGCCACACTGCGGCTCGAAGGGGCTTGCGAGAAGCTGGTCGTCGACGGACGCGACCTCAGCGCCTCCTGCGGCAACGTGCTGATGAACGCGGTGAGCCGCAACCGCACGAGCTTCGATTTCTCCGCGGCGGACGGCCAGGCGCTGAGCTTCAGCGGCAACGGCGCCCAGCAGGAGGCCACCGAGGAGACCGACCCGCTGCAACCGATCAACCTCGTGATGGTCGGCAAGGACGGGGCGCCGACGCTCGCGATCGGCGCCTGCCGGTTTTCCACACCGGAACCCGGCCGCACCGCGATCACCTGCGAGGCGAGCACCGCGGACGGCCACGCCTATGCGGGGACCTTCGTGACCGCCGCCAAAGCTGCAGAGAAGGCGCCCCCCGGGACGCCGGCGCGCTGAGTCTGGGCTGGTCAGAGCCGGTTCGAAGCCCCATCTAAGGCGCTCCACGAAAAAGTTCCGAAGCCAGGCCAATGCTGAATGACACCTTCGCCGGGGGCGCTGCCCCGGCCGGCGATACCGATGCCCTGATCAAGGACACGACCACCGCGGGCTTCCGGCAGGATGTCATCGCCGAGTCGATGCACCGGCCAGTCCTGGTCGATTTCTGGGCGCCGTGGTGCGGCCCCTGCAAGCAGCTCACGCCGGTCCTGGAGAGGGCGGTCAAGGCGGCCAAGGGCGCGGTCGCCCTGGTCAAGATGAACATCGACGACCATCCCTCGATCGCCGGCCAGCTCGGCATCCAGTCGATCCCGGCCGTGATCGTCTTCCAGAAGGGCCAGCCCGTCGACGGCTTCATGGGCGCGGTGCCGGAGAGCCAGATCAAGGAGCTGATCGACCGCGTCGCCGGCCCCGCTCAGGATCCGGTCGAGCTGGCGCTCGCCGACGCCGCCGCCCTGATCGAGGAGGGCGACCTCGCGGGCGCCTCCGAGATCTACGCGGCGGTGCTGGAGCAGCAGCCCGACAACGTCACGGCGCTCGCCGGCCTGGCGAAGATGCAGCTCGACGCGGGTGAGATCGAGAACGCCAAGCGTGTGCTGGCGATGGTGCCGGAGGCGAAGGCCGCCGACCCGGCGCTCACTGGCATCCGCGCGGCCCTCGAACTCGCCGAGCAGGCGGCCTCGCTCGGCGACCTCGCGGGCTTGCAGCGGGAGGTCGAGGCCAACCCGGACGCCCACCAGGCGCGGTTCGACCTCGCGCTCGGACTCGCCGCCGCGGGCGAGCGCGGCCAGGCGGTCGATCACCTCATCGAGCTGCGCAAGCGCGACAAGGACTGGAACGAGGATGCGGCGCGCAAGCAGCTCCTGCAGTTCTTCGAGGCCTGGGGCGTGATGGATCCCGACACGATCCGCGGACGGCGCAAGCTCTCGGCGCTCCTGTTCTCGTGACGCTTCGGCTCGCACCGGGGCGGATTATCCGGCCCGGCTTCGGGCCCATCGGGGAGGCGCCATGAGCACCCAAGCGAGCTACAAGGGCCCGGCGGATTGCCCCGCCGTCATCCCGGTCTTTCCGCTGCCCGGGGCGCTGCTGCTGCCGCGCGGCCAGATGCCCCTCAACATCTTCGAGCCGCGCTATGTGTCGATGATCGACGACGCGATGCGCACGGACCGGATCATCGGGATGATCCAGCCCGATCCCGAGGGCTCGGGCGCGGCCAACCCAAAACTCTTCCGGGTCGGCTGCGCCGGACGGATCACGCAATACGCCGAGACCGGTGACGGCCGCTACCTTGTCTCGCTCACCGGGATCAGCCGGTTTCGGGTCGAGAGCGAGTTGGCCTCCGCCAGCACCTACCGCCGCTGCCACGTCTCCTACGACGACTTCGCGGTGGACTTCGAGCCGCGCGCAGGCGAGGAACAGGTCGACCGCGACGGCGTGCTCAAGGCGCTGCGCGACTTCGTGGACTCGAACGACCTGAAGGTGGATTGGGCCGGGATCGACGAGGCGCCCGACGAGGCGCTGGTCAACGCCCTCTGCATGATGAGCCCGTTCGGCGTGCGCGAGAAGCAGGCGATGCTGGAGGCCCCGGACCTCAAGACCCGGGCCGAGATCCTGATCGCGGTCACGCAGATGGAACTGGTTCGCGGCTCCGGCCCCGAGCCGACGATGCAATAGGCTGCACGGCTGTCATGACCAACGACCTCACCAACCCCGTCGAGGCGACGCGCGTGGACCCGAAGCTCCTGGAGATCCTGGTCTGTCCCTTGACCAAGGGCACGCTGGACTACGATGCCGCCCGCCAGGAGCTGATCAGCCGCTCCGCCAAGCTCGCCTACCCGATCCGCGACGGCATCCCGATCATGCTGCCGGAAGAGGCACGCCCGCTGACGGATTGAGAGCCGAGGTCGGGGTTACACGGCCGGATAGGTTTGGCCGCGCTGCTCTTGGAGCATCGGGCTCGCTTTCCTGTTCGGGCTACGAACCAGGCGGGTCTTGAAGCACAGGCACTCTTGCCAGCCGCGACGTGCCCCCTCTCCCGTGCGGGTTAGGGGCTAAACAGGTTGGAAGATTCATCTCCCGAGGATCGATAACCCATACCCGATAACCCGCGCCGTCATTCCGGGGCGCCGCAGGCGAGCCCGGAATCCAGAAACATCGTGGGTGCAAGAGCTTGGCACGTCGGCGGCTCTGGATCCCGGGTTCCGCTGCGCGGCCCCGGGATGACGGTGCGTGGCAGCATCGGTCGAGCTTTCGCTTGAAGAACAAGACTGAGTTTTCTGGGCCGCGGAGAGATGAAAATTCTAACCTGTGTAACCCGTAGCCCATGCGGGAGAGGGTTGGGGTGAGGGACCAGGTTTTTCCGGACAGGTTGCACCCCTCACCCTGTCCCTCTCCCGCACGGGCTACAATGCTCACACATCTGCGGACGAAGCGCGGGTCCCCTCGCCCCGCTTGCGGGGAGAGGCCCGCACGGACCCCGTCGTCCGTGCGGGAAGCGCA
>NZ_JAKSYO010000117.1 GCF_022829635.1 Methylobacterium sp. E-066 | reverse complement strand
GAACCGCCCCAGACCCACCCCGAGCAGCGCGTTCAGCAGCAGACCCTTCATGACGATCCCGTCGGCGATCCCGTCCCCGCACCGGCCCCGGCGCCGGACCGATCCCGGCCCGGATGGTCCGGTGCTCGTCCGCGGGCGACGCTCTGCAGTCGCCCCGCGTCTCGGCCGAAGCCGCTACTTGCTGCCGCGCTGGGCCAGCACCGCAGGCACTGTGCGCAGCATGATCGCGAGGTCCCGGCGCAGGCTCCAGCGGCTGGCATAGTCCAGGTCGAGCGCCACGCGCTCGGCATAGGTCGTGTCCGAGCGGCCCGAGACCTGCCACAGGCCGGTGACCCCGGGCGGCACCGCGAAGCAGGTCGAGAACGCCCGGCCGTAGCGGGCGACCTCGGCCTGGACGATCGGGCGCGGCCCGACCAGGCTCATCTCGCCGCGCAAGACGTTCCAGAGCTGGGGCAGCTCGTCCAGCGAGGTCTTGCGCAGCACCTGGCCGATGGCGGTGATGCGCGGATCGTCGCTGAGCTTGTGCGTGGCGGCCCACTCGGCCCGGGCGCGTGGGCTGGCGGCGAGGTGGGCGGCCAGCACCGCCTCGCCGTCGGCGACCATCGAGCGGAACTTCAGGCAGCCGAAGCTGCGCCCGTCGCGGCCGAGCCGTGTGTGGCGGAAGATCGGCGCCTTGCGGTCGCCGGCCCAGACCAGGACGGCGATCACCAGCATCAGCGGCAGCAGCAGGAACAGGGCGGTGGCCGCGACCCCGATGTCGAGCCCACGCTTGGCCGCCCAGTCGAGCCGCAGCCCCCGGGCCACGAACGGCGTCTCCGGCAGCACCGCCTCGACGACCGCCTCGGCCGCCTCGCTCACCTGACCCGCAATCTGATCGGCCACATCGGACATCTCAACCCTATGGTGCGGCGCAGAAGCGCCCGTGGATGTGCGGGATTCGGCATGACCCTGCATGGTCTCAGCTCCTCGGTTGAGGCCAATGGCGGGTGGTTAATGTTTAGTTACCACCGGGCTTATAAGGGGCAATGACAGGGATGACAATCCGCCAAAATTTTATTTGGAGCTCATAAACAGGTTAGTTTGGTAAAAACCTGCAGATCGATCGGAAATTAATCCGCCCTGCGCAGGATTGTCGCTCAAACCTCACGTTCAGTAGTTGCTACCGAGTCTCCGGGGCAGTCCGGCCGAAACAACGGCCAGAACAACAACTTACGCGACGTTCGATTGTGCACCGCACAGGCGCGACCGGTGAACCTCACGGGACGCGCCGATGGGCTGCGGCGGGTCGCTCCGTACATTTGCTGCACTGCCGAACCCCAAACGAACAGGATCCCGAAACCGTTGCATCGGAAAATCGGCCTCTGCACGTCCGTTGCGGCCCGCCCGTCCAGAGGCACTGGGAGGCCTCGGCGGCGGAGGCTGATCGAAACGGCACCTTTGGTCCGACGACGCCCTCTCCATCCCGCGCTCGGATGATGACATCGGCTTCGCATCGGCCCTATTGCCCATTCCAGTCATGCGAATACCGCATTCGGGTGATGAACCGCCTAAACCGTCGCTTTTCACATCAAACTTTTCACGCGTTGTTGCGAATCCGAAAATGAGTGGCATCTTGCCGACATGAAAATCTCGGGGCCCGCCATGCGTCTATTGCGGCAGAAATGCATAGGTTTGCAAATATTCGCGAGTGCGATTTTCTGCATCACCCCCGCGAAAGCCGACATGCGTATAGAGGCCGCGAAAATTACAGCCGGCGACCTGTGGGTTCTCGGTAATGCCGGCGAGCCGGATACCGACATCACCCTCGACGGCCAGTTCTCGCAGCGGACCGACAACCGAGGTTATTTCGAGTTTCACGTCGTCTATCACCCGGCGACCTGTATCGCGACGCTGCGGACACCCAAACAGGCGCGCAGCATCGTCGTGGGCGATTGCGGTCAGCAGGGTTCGAGCCTCGTCGGACCGCCTGGACCGCGCGGCGAGGCCGGCGCCCGGGGAGAACCCGGATCACGCGGCGCGATGGGGCCGCCCGGCCCTCCGGGTGAGGATGGAGCCGTCGGCCCACACGGCGAGCGCGGCCCGACGGGTCCCGCCGGGCCGGTCGGCAGCGCCGGTCCCGCGGGAGCGCCGGGACCGCGCGGTCCCCAGGGCGTGCCCGGGCCGGCCGGGAAGGCGGCGCCCCCGAGCGTCGCGCTCAAGGCCAAACCATCACCGGTTCTGACGGGCTCCGTGACCAGACCACGTTCGGCGCGGCCCCAGCGCGAACCGGAACCAGCCTTCGATGATGCCGCGCCGCTCGCCCCCGGGGCGGGAAGCACGGCGGAGGACCGCTATTAAGACCGGCTCGACTGCTATCTCCCGTCCTCGACCTCTTCCCGAGGCGCGAGCGACGCGAAAAGCCGGGAGGCGTCCATCCGACCGCGTCGGGCCGACCCGGCAGCGGCATCCTTTCGGTATCCGCCTCGAATCATGGGCGAATTTGCTCCGGCGAGCCCCCGCGGAGGGGCTCACGCATGTGTCACCTTAATGCCCCAACGCGCCAGATTTCGACGCCAATGCCAGGCAAGCCCGAGCCAAGCCGGCGGATTTGCGCTAAGCGTGACGGTGGGGCGGGCTTGATCGGATCCCTGCGTAACGCCGTACCTTGGCCGTTTTCGTGGCGGACATCCGGACCGTTAAGAGACCGCAAGGGCTTGTTAATCGTGACAATACGTCCACCAGCGAGTTGCCCCGCGCTCCGAGCCATCGGAATAGCGTCCGGACTTGCACTCTTGGCGACCAATCCTTCTCTCGCCGAAACTTTGGAGAGCGCGCTCGCGAAAGCCTATCAGGGCAATCCGTCCCTGAATGCCGGCCGGGCCGGCGTCCGCGCGATCGACGAGAACGTCGCGATCGCGCAGGCCGGCTACCGGCCGCAGGTGAATGTCGCGGCTTCGATCGGCGTGCAGTATCTGCAGACCAGGAGTGCGAGCGCGGTCGCTTCCGTCGGGGGCGGCGCGGCCGGGTCGAGCGCATCGTCGGCCAGCACCGGCTCGTCGCTTGGCGGGTCGTCCCTCGGCGGGTCGTCCCTCGGCGGAACGACTGGCGCGGCCGGCGCCGCGGGCTCTGCCCTCGGAACATCGACGGCGGGCGGCACGACAACGGGTATCGGCACCGGTACTGGGACCTCCGGATTGGCGTCCGGCGCGGGCGGCCAGTCGGCCGGCAGCATCGGGACGACGACCGACGTGACCTCGCAGGTGCTGACGTCGTCGAACCGGACCACGCGCACGACCTACCTGCCGAGCAGCGCGAGCTTGAACATAACGCAGACGATCTTCAACGGCTTCCAGACCGACAACACCGTCCGCCGGGCCGAATCCACCGTCTACGGCCAGCGCGAGACCCTGCGGTTCACCGAACTCACGGTGCTCTACAACGCCGTCCAGGCGTATATGAACGTGCTCAGCAACACCGCGACGCTGGAGCTCAACCGCAACAACGTCGAGGTCCTGGAGGAGCAGCTGCGCCAGACCCGCGACCGGTTCAACGTCGGCGAGGTCACCCGCACCGACGTGGCCCAGGCGGAAGCCCGGCTCGCCGGCGCGCGCTCCCAGGTCAGCGCCGCCGAGTCGACCCTGCGCACCAGCATCGGCATCTACCGGCAGAATATCGGTGTCGAGCCGCGCCAGCTGGCACCGGGCCGGCCGTTGGACCGCTACGTGCCGGTGAGCCTCGATGCGGCCATTGCCATCGGCCTGCGTGAGCATCCCCAGATCGTCTCGGCCATTCACGCCGTCGATGCCGCGGAAGCCCAGGTCAAGATCCTGGAAGGCCAGCTCGCGCCGCAGCTCAGCCTGCAGGGTTCGCTCAGCCAGCTCTACGATCAGAACGGCCCGAATACGAGCTTCTTCGTCGGGTTCGTGGGCGGCCGGCTCAACATCCCGATCTACGAGGGCGGCCAGACCTACGCGCAGATCCGGCAGGCGAAGGAGACCGTCGGTCAGACCCGCATCCAGGTCGATCAGGTCCGCGACCAGGTCCGGGCGCAGATCGTCGATTTCTGGGGCCGGCTTGAGGCCGCCAAGGCGCAGGTGATCGCCGCCCAGGCGCAGGTCCAGGCCAACGAGGTGGCGCTGAACGGCGTGCGCGAGGAGGCCCGCGTCGGCCAGCGCACCACCCTGGACGTGCTCAACGCGCAACAGGAACTGCTGAACTCGCGGGTGAACCTGATCCTGGCCCAGCGCGACCGGGTGATCTTCTCCTACGGTGTCGTCCAGGCGATCGGACAGCTCACCGCCCGCTTCACCGCGCTGCCGGTGGAGTACTACAGCGCCAAGATCCATTACGACCAGGTCAAGGATCTGTGGTTCGGCCTGCGCACGCCGGACGGGCGCTGAGGTCTTTTCCACGGGGAGTGTGGTGCAGGCGCGCTTGCCGCGACGAATTGGCATGGAATACTGTTTGACGAGCGGCCCGATCGGGTCATCTTCCGAACATCCCCTGCCCGAGCGCGCCTGTTGATGAGTGCAGCGAGCCCCAAGATCCCGGACTCGAAATTCCAGGATAAGGCTGCCGAGAAGGCGTCCGAGCCTTCGATGGAAGAGATCCTCGCCTCGATCAGGCGGATCATCGCGGACGATCAGGCGGCCAAGCCCGCCGAGATCGCCCCGGTGCCCGAACCCGACGACGTGCTCGACCTCGCCGAGGTCGCCGAGCCGGTGATGCGGCCCCGCGCCGTGCCACCCCCGGAGCCGACGCCGGCCCCCCTCGATTTCGACGCGATCGATTTCGAGGACGAGGCGTTCGCCGAGCCGGAGCCCGAACCGGAGCCGCCGCCGGCCCGCCCAAGCGCGCCGCCACCGCAGCCGCAGCCGGTCGCGCAGGCTCCCCAGCCGGCGCCGGAGGCCGAGGCCCTGGTCTCGCCGGCGACCGACGCCAGCGTGAACGGTGCCTTCAACCTGCTGGCCCATACGGTGCTGACCCAGAACGCTCGCACGCTGGAGGATCTGGTCAAGGACATGCTCCGGCCGATGCTCAAGTCCTGGCTTGACGACAATCTGCCGGCCGTGGTCGAGCGGCTGGTGCGCGCCGAGATCGAGCGGGTCTCGCGCGGCCGCTGAGCAGGCGCCCCTCCGGTATCGGGTCTGACCGATGCCGGACGCGTGTTGACGGACGCGGCCCGACGGTCGAAAGCGGGTCCAACCCCGTTGGACAAGCGTTCGGCCCATAACCGCGATGATGGACAAGACCTTCGAGCCCGCCTCCGTCGAGGCGCGGATCTCCGCCGCCTGGGCTGAGGCGGATGCCTTCCGCGCCGGCCGGCCCGAGCGCGCCGGCGCGCCGCCCTATTGCATCGTGATCCCGCCGCCGAACGTGACGGGCTCGCTGCATATGGGCCACGCTCTCAACAACACGCTTCAGGACGTGCTGTGCCGCTTCGAGCGCATGCGCGGCAAAGACGTGCTCTGGCAGCCCGGCACGGATCACGCCGGCATCGCCACCCAGATGGTGGTCGAGCGCCGGATGATGGAGCGCCAGGAGCCGGGCCGCCGGGAGATCGGCCGCGCCGCCTTCGTCGAGAAGGTCTGGGCCTGGAAGGCGGAATCCGGCGGCGCGATCGTCAACCAGCTCAAGCGGCTCGGCGCCTCCTGCGACTGGTCGCGGGAGCGCTTCACCATGGACGAGGGCCTGAGCCGCGCCGTGCTCAAGACCTTCGTAGACCTGCACCGCCAGGGCCTGATCTACCGCGACAAGCGGCTGGTGAACTGGGACCCGAAGTTCCAGAGCGCGATCTCGGACCTTGAGGTCCAGCAGATCGAGATGAAGGGCCATCTCTGGCACTTCGACTACCCGGTGGTCGACGACGCGGGCGCCGAGACCGGCGAGATCATCACGGTCGCCACCACCCGGCCCGAGACGATGCTGGGCGATACCGGCATCGCGGTCCACCCGGAGGATGCGCGCTACACCGCGCTGGTCGGCAAGCAGGTCCGCCTGCCGCTGGTCGGCCGCCTGATCCCGATCGTCGCCGACGCGTATTCCGACCCGGAGAAGGGCACCGGCGCGGTCAAGATCACGCCCGCGCACGACTTCAACGATTTCGAGGTCGGGCGCCGCCGGGGCCTGCGCGTGATCAACATCCTCGATCCCGAGGGCCGGATGCTGCTCGCCGGCAACGCGGCCTTCCTCGCCGACGCGAACCCCGAGCCCGAGGCTCTGGCGCTCCACGGCCTCGACCGGGCGCAAGCGCGCAAGGCCGTCGTCGCCCTGATGGAAGCCCGCGGGCGCCTGCGCGCCATCGAGCCGAACACCCATGCGGTCCCGCATGGCGACCGTTCGGGCGTGGTGATCGAGCCGTATCTCACCGACCAATGGTACGTGAACGTCAAGCCGCTCGCCGAGCGCGCGCTCCAGGCCGTGCGCGACGGACAGACCAAGTTCGTGCCCGAGACCTACGAGAAGACCTTCTTCCAGTGGCTCACCAACATCGAGCCCTGGTGCATCTCGCGCCAGCTCTGGTGGGGCCATCAGATCCCGGTCTGGTACGATGACGACGGCGGAATCTTCGTGGCCGAAAGCGAGGCCGAGGCCCTGGCCCAGGCCGAGGCGAAGCACGGCAAGCCGGCGGCTCTGACCCGCGACGAAGACGTCCTCGACACGTGGTTTTCCTCCGCGCTCTGGCCGTTCTCGACGCTGGGCTGGCCGGATTCGACCCCGGAATTCGCCCGCTACTACCCCACCAACGCCCTGGTGACCGGCAAGGATATCCTGTTCTTCTGGGTCGCCCGCATGATGATGATGGGCCTGCACCTCACCGACCAGGCGCCGTTCGAGACGGTCTACCTGCACACGCTGGTGCGCGACGCCTCCGGCGCCAAGATGTCGAAGTCGAAGGGCAACGTCGTCGATCCCCTCGAGCTGATCGATCAGGTCGGGGCCGACGCCCTCCGCTTCACCCTGTGCGCGCTCGCGGTCCAGGGTCGCGACATCAAGCTCTCGGCCGACCGGGTCCAGAGCTACCGCAACTTCGCGACCAAGCTCTGGAACGCCGCCCGCTTCGCCGAGCTGAACGGCTGCCAGCTCGACCCCGCCTACGACCCGCGGGCGATCACCGGGGCGATCAACCGATGGGCGCTGACCGAGGCCGCCCGCGCGGTGGACGAGGTGACGGCCGCTCTCGACGCCTACCGGTTCAACGACGCGGCGGGCGCCGCCTACCGGTTCGTCTGGAATATTTTCTGTGATTGGTACCTGGAGCTGGCGAAGCCCGTGCTCCAGGGCGAGGGCGTCGATCCGGCGGTCCGGGCCGAGACTCAGGCGACGGTGGCGTTCCTGATCGATCAGGTCGCCAAGCTGCTGCACCCGTTCATGCCATTCCTCACGGAAGAGCTCTGGGCGATCAAGGGCGCGGCGCTCCCCGAGCGTGGCCTCCTGGCGCTCGCCGCCTGGCCGGATCTCGCCGGGCTCGCGGATGCCGGCGCCGAGGGTGAGGTGGGCTTCGTGGTCGATCTCGTTAGCCAGATTCGCTCGGCCCGCTCCGAGACCAGCGTCCCGGCCGCGGCGCAGATTCCCCTGGCGATGGTCGGGGCGTCCCCGGAGGTTCGCACCCGGGTCGAGGCTTGGCGGGACACGCTGCTGCGGCTGGCCCGGCTTTCCGAGATCACCTTTTCGGAGACGCCGCCGAAGAATTCGGTGCAGCTCCTCGTGCGCGGCAGCGTCGCGGCGCTGCCGCTCGAAGGCATTGTCGACCTCGCCGCCGAAGTCGCGCGCCTGATGAAGGAGCAGGGCAAGGCCCAGGGCGAGATCAAGAAGATCGACGCCAAGCTCGGCAACGCCGATTTCGTCGCCCGCGCCCCCGAGGAGATCATCGAGGAGAACCGCGAGCGCCGGGAGGCCGAGACCGCGCGGCTCGTGAAGATCGAGGAGGCGCTGGCGCGGCTGAGCGGGGATTAGGCAAGCGGCGCGATAGCAGCTTCAAGCCGGATCGCTCTGCCCACGCGACGTTTATCCCACCTCCTCCCCTCATCCTGAGGCGCCGGAGCACAGCGGAGGCCTCGAAGGAGCCCTCCAGAACCCGCGCGATCCCTGGAGGGCTCCTTCGAGGCTCGCTGCGCTCGCGCCTCAGGATGAGGTCGAGGGTGGGAGCGGACCGCCGGATAGCCAACCCTCACTTCATCGGCGGGTACCGAGAGGACCGACGAAGGGATTGGGCGCGCTGACGCTTCCATACGATTCATCGATCGAACTGCCGAAGCCGTCGCCGGACGGGCCGCGCGGATGCGTGGAGTAATCGGGCGGCACATAGATCCCGGCCCGGTTCCTGTAACCGGCTTTCAGGTTATCCGGGTTCTTGGAGCCGGCGCCATCGTCGTAACGCCGAGCGTCGATGCTTTCGATCGAAAGATCCTTCTTCTTGGACGCATTCAGTTTCGTTCGATCGCCGGAAGCAGGCTTGGCGTCGAAATAATCCCGGTACGCCGAATAGTCTTCGGCGGCCATCGATCCGGCCGTCGATCCCAAGACTATGGCCGCCGCCAACAGCGTCTTCATGGCTGCCCCCTCACGCGTCTCGCGCCACGGCCATCTACAGGATCGATGTTGATGGCGACCTGCCGGGGCTCGTAAGAATCTACGTCGTCTTTTCAGGCGCGCAGGTGACAAGCGGCACAGGCCGCCGAATTTTCCAGCGCCGGCGCGACGCGACGCGACCGAGCGCCCGCACATGTCCAAACCGTAATTCGACCGCCACGCCGAGGTCAGGCGCCGCCCTCTAGACCGATCGCATCGACCGCCGCGTCCCCGGCGTCGTCCCGATCCCTTGCAAGAGGTTGCGATCCCCATGACCGAGACCAGCCCCCAGAACCCGATCTCAGGCCGCACCTCGCGCCGCGCCCTCGCCTCGGTGGCCGCCGCGGCGCTGATCGCCGGCGGTGCCATCGGCACCACCCTGCCCTCCGTCACCCCGGCCTACGCCCAGGCCCTGCCGAAGACTCCGATCGAGGCTCCCGAGCATCCCCCGGGCTCGTTCGCCGGCATCGTCAACAAGGTGAAGCCGGGCGTCGTCTCGGTGAAGGTCAAGCTCGATGATTCGGCGAGCAGCGACGACGAGGACGGTCCGGGCCAGGGCTCCGGCCAGGGCCAGAACCTCCAGAACGTGCCGCCGCAGCTGCGCGAGTTCTTCCGCCGATTCGGCCAGAACGGTCCGGGCGGCGGCCAGCCCCAGCCGCAGCAGCGCCAGGGCTCGCGCGGAGCGGTCGGCTCCGGCTTCATCATCTCGGCCGACGGCTACGTCGTGACCAACAACCACGTGGTCGACCACGCCAAGACCGTGCAGGTGACCCTGGACGACGGTCGCACCCTCGACGCGAAGGTCATCGGCAAGGACTCCAAGACCGACGTCGCGCTCCTGAAGATCAACGAGGGCTCGAACTTCCCCTACGTGCAGTTCGGCAAGAGCGCCCCGCAGGTCGGCGACTGGGTGGTGGCGATCGGCAACCCGTTCGGCCTTGGCGGCACCGTCACGGCCGGCATCGTCTCGGCCCGCGGCCGCGACATCGGTGCCGGCCCCTACGACGACTTCCTGCAGATCGATGCCCCGATCAACAAGGGCAATTCCGGCGGTCCGACCTTCAACGTCAACGGCGAGGTGGTCGGCGTGAACACCGCCATCGCCTCCCCGTCCGGCGGCAGCGTCGGCCTGGCCTTCGCGATCCCGGCCGAGACCGTGCAGGCGGTGGTCGAGCAGCTCCGCACCGACGGCAAGGTCGCCCGCGGCTATCTGGGCGTTCAGATCCAGCCGGTGACGCAGGACATCGCCGACGGGCTCGGCCTCGACAAGGCGAAGGGCGCCCTGGTCGACCATGCCGAGACCGGGACCCCGGCGGCCAAGGCCGGGCTCAAGGCCGGCGACGTGATCGAGAAGGTCAACGGCGACACGGTCGACAGCGCCCGCGAGCTTTCGCGCCGCATCGCCGGCATGAAGCCCGGTGCCAAGGTCGAGCTGAGCTACCTGCGCGGCGGCAAGGCCGACACCGCGACGGTGACGCTCGGCGCCATGCCGACCGACGGCACCAAGGTCGCCGCCCGGGAGGATGATTCCGGCAACGGCCAGCCGCGGCTCGGCCTGAACCTCGCCCCGGCCGCCGATGTCGGCCTGTCCGAGCAGGGCGTCGCGGTGGTCCAGGTCGATCCCGATGGTCCGGCCGCCGCCAAGGGCATCGAGGCCGGCGACGTGATCCTGGATGTCGGCGGCCAGAGCGTGACCCGTCCCTCCGACGTCGCCGCCCAGATCCGCACGGCGGAATCGAGTGGCCGCAAGGCCGTGCTGATGCGGGTGAAGAGCAGCAAGGGCCAGACCCGCTTCGTGGCGGTGTCGCTCAGCAAGAACGCTGGCTGATTCCGGCTTCTACCCGGCGCGGGGAGCCCTCCTCACGCCGCCTCGCCGTGACTTTCTGACAAGCCCTCGCAGAGCAAGCGAGGGCTTGTCCATTTTTTTAAGCTATGTTTTGTTTACTTAGGACATTCGATCGACTTTCTCAGCATTCATAGAACTATGTACATTAGGTATTATTATTAACGATTTGTATTTTAATGTTTTATGTCACTTCTTCAAAACATTTTGCGTTTGAATGATCCGTGATAAGAATCATGGGAAGAATCAGTTGAACGTAATCGTTATTTAAAAATTGCGGCTATAATGAAGATGTCGGAAAAATACATTCTTTGCAGACCCGATGCTGGTCTGAACGATATGTTGACCCAAATTGAGATTATGCATCGATATGCTGAGCTTGCTGATCGCATAGTCGTGGTCGATGCTGGATACAAGCACGGGTTTTTCTTCCAAGATAGTTTTTCCAAGTATTTTATCAGCAAAGATGCGAGATTAGCTCTGGATGTAAGCCATATCAAACAACCGATTGACGAGCTGACTACATTCCCAGCCGCCTTATTCGGCCGCGCGAGCTCCTACAAGCCTTTGTGGAGCGATATGCTTGGCAACTGGGTTGATACAGACAGTAACGTCCAGCTGACTTTTGATATGAGAAGAAAATACGACGAACAGCTTCTAATTCATCATCAATGTGGTGGAAATCAAAACGCGCTGTTTGCGCTTACAAAGATTATTGTGGCCGATGAAATAATCAACTCACTCGCCGAACGCATAGACGCGATCGGGGCGCCGTTTAGTGCTATACATATTCGCAACACTGATTACAAAACAGATTATAAAACTGCAATCAATGCGTTAAAAGAATCGATATTTTTCCCTGTGTTCATAGCTACTGACAATTCTGAATGTCGAAATTATTGCGTTTCTGTCTTTGGCCGAAACAACGTTAAATTTTTTTCAAGCCTGCCAGATGATGGGAACCCGATTCATTTAAACAGATCTTTTGCCCCTCTTTTTCGTAGGAACGCAGACTCGATACTTGATCTGTTAACAATTGCGCTCTCGACAAAATTTTACAAAATTGCGCTCGACGGATCTCTACATGGCATGCAATATTCTGGTTTTTCTGTTTTAGCAGAGAATTTGATCACCTACGATGGCGTACTTGTCTCCCTTTTGGGACCAACCAGGCAAGCCTTATCGATTCTGCAGAAAGCCTTTACCTGGCGACAAAAACTAAAATAGCATCGGCAGAAGATAATCTGTGTTGTTCCTAGAAACTCGCTCCGATGCAGATTGCAGACGGAGCGAGTGCATAACATATTGTTTTGGCATGGCTCGAGGAAAGCCGTTGAATATTGCAACGGCCTCTACTTGATTTCACATTCGACAATCGGAATTCCCAATCCCGGCCCCAATCGAGTCCGGCATTTACCCAGCGCAGCGAAAGCCGCGTTCGAGTCGCGCGCCAAACGCATCAAGTCACCCAACCGCGCTCGGCCCCGGGCAAAAGCAAAAAACACCGCCGCGATGTCGGGCTCGCCGTCCGGCGTGAGCGCCTGGGCGGCGAAGGCCGGGAGCGCTTGGTTGGCGGGGTCGCAGATCACCCGCAGGGCCGCGAAGGGCAGGCCGTGGCGGCCCGCGTAGACGGCGGCGACGTGGGATTCCATGTCGACGGCGGCCGCCCCCGTCTGGGCACGCAGCTCCGCCTTGCCGTCAACCCCAAGCACGGCCGTGTCGACCCCAGCGAGATCGGCCGGGATCACCCGGGGGCCGATGCCAGCGAGGGCGTTGAGGAGCGTGGCCGAGAGGTCGAGATCGGCGGCGCGCCGTCCGTCCTCGCCGACGATGCCGGTGCCGACCACCACGTCGCCGGGCTTCAGGGACGGGTCGAGGCCGCCCGCGATGCCGAAGCTGATCACCGCCCGGCAGCCGGGCTGCGGACGGGCGTCGAGGAGCTGGCGCAGGCGGTGCGGGTTGCCGCCGGCGCCGACCGCCTCGACCCCCTCCCCGGCTGCGAGGCGGCGCTCGCGGGCGAGACCGGTGACGGCGAGGACGGGGGCGGCGGGATCGATCATGGCGCGCTGGTGGACCAGTCCGGCGAGCTCCGCAAGGAGCCGCGAGCGCCGGGGAGCCGGTGTCGCGGGATCGTCTTCGGAGGAGGCCACGTGCAGGATACCGGGGTTCGCGGGCGGTCGAAGTTCGCGACCCGGCTGAGGAGCCGGCCCAGCGGGCCGGCCTCCCAAAACCTCACATGCCGAACTGCACGCGCCGGCTGTTGGTCCGCTTCAGGTTGCGGTAGCGCGCCATCGCCCAGAGCGGGAAGAACTTCGGGTAGCCATGGTACCGCAGGTAGAACACCCGGGGGAAGCCCGTGGCGGTGTAGCGCTCCTCGTTCCAGAACCCATCCGCGCCCTGCGTGCGGGTCAGGAAGTTGATCCCGCGGGTCACCGCCGGGTCGTCGACCGCGCCCGCCGCCATCAGGGCCAGCAGCGCCCAGGCGGTCTGCGAGGCCGTGGACGAGCCCGCCTCGAAGGCCGGATCGATCTTGTACGAATTGGCATCCTCGCCCCAGCCGCCATCCGGGTTCTGGATCCGGATCAGCCAGGAGACCGCGCGCTGGATCCGCGGATCGGCGGAATCCACCCCGGCGGCGTTCAGCGCGCACAGCACCGACCACGTGCCGTAGATGAAGTTCATGCCCCAGCGGCCGTACCAGGAGCCGTCCTCCTCCTGGTCGTTCAAGAGGTAGTTCACGCCGCGGTCGAGGGCGCGGGAGGTCTCCCGGGTCTCGCCGAGCTGGGCCAGCATCCCGACCACCCGGGCGGTCACGTCCGCGGTCGGCGGGTCGAGCAGCGCGCCGTGGTCCGAGAACGGGATGTGGTTGAGGTACATGTGGTTGTTGTCGGCGTCGAACGCCGCCCAGCCGCCATCCTGCGACTGCAGCCCCTCGACCCATTCCCGCGCCCGGGCGATCGAGGCCTTGTAGTCCGGCATGCCGGCGACCAGCCCGTGCTGGTGCATGGCCCGGTCCATGGCCATCACCACGACGGCGGTGTCGTCGAGGTCGGGGTAATGGGCGTTGGCGTACTGGAAGGCCCAGCCGCCCGGACGGACCTTCGGCTTGCGCGCGGCCCAGTCGCCGACGATGTCGAGCACCTGACGGGGCTTCAGCCAGTCGAGACCGGCGCGGGCCTGGGCCTCGGCCTCGGGGCTGCCGGCCTCCAGCAGGGCATGGGCGGCCAGCGCCGTATCCCAGACCGGCGAGACGCAGGGCTGCACGTAGGCCTCGTCGGCCTTCTCGACCACCAGCTTCTCGATGGCGTCGCAGGCCACCCGGACCTGCGGGTGATCGGCCCGGTAGCCCATCACCTCGTACATCAGCACCGAGTTGACCATGGCGGGGAAGATCGCCCCCAGGCCATCCTCGCCGTTCAGGCGCTCGCTGACCCAGGCGCGGGCCTTCTCCATGGCGCGCTGGCGACTCTTGCGCGGCAGGCGATCCTCGACCAGCTGCAGCATCCGGTCGATGAAGCCGAAGATCGGCGTCCACGGCCAGGTGGCGTGCGGCGAGCCCGGCCAGGTGCGGACGCTCTCGGGCGGCGTGATGAACAGCTCTTGGACGCTGATCCCGCGCGGGTTGCGGGCGCGCGGCTTGGTCGCCTGGAGCACGAACAGCGGCACCACGGTGGTGCGGGCCCAGTAGCTGATCTTGTCGAGGTGGAACGGGAACCACTTCGGCAGGAACATCACTTCAACGGGCATCACCGGCACGGCGCGCCACGGCACCTCGCCGTAGAGGGCCAGCATGAAGCGGGTGAAGACGTTGGCGTTGGCGGCGCCGCCGCGGGACAGGATCGCCTCGCGGGCCCGGCGCATATGCGGCGCCTCGATGTCGTCGCCGATCATCTTGAGGGCGAAATACGCCTTGACCGTGCAGCTCATGTCGAACGGCCCCTCGTGGACGAGGGCCCAGCCGCCATGCCGGCCTTGGGTGCGGCGCAGGTAGTTGCCGATCTTGGCCTCGAGGCCGTCTGGAACCGGCGTGCCGCGGAAATGATGGAACAGGACGTATTCGGACGGGATCGTGGCATCCGCCTCGAGCTCGAAGCAGATATGCCCGTCATCGTGCGCCAGGTTGATCAACGAGCGCGTCGCCTGCGCCACGCCGCGCTCGACGTCGTCGAGCGAGATCCCCTGGGTCTTCGAGCGCTGAAGCGGCTCGACCTTGCTTACGGCCTCTCTCATAGTCCTCGCCTCGAACGGCCGCTGCGTCGCGGCCGCCATGCCTCAAGCGGCGCCCAATGCGCCCGAACCTGGCGCGCGTAGCTCGTCGCGCACGGAGGATCCGTGCCGCAGCGCACGCGCGGCCGTCTTGCCAGAGCGGATCGCTCCCTCGATCGTCGATGGCAGACCGGTCGCGGTCCAATCGCCTGCCAGGACGAGATTCGTGTAGGCGCTTTCGGCGCCCGAGCGACGCGCGGCCTCGGCCGGCGTCGCAGCGAACGTCGCACGCTTCTCCTTTACGATCTGCCAGCTAGGCAGTTCCGGGGCAAGATTGCACAAGGCTGCGATCTCCCCCCAGATCTGTCGGGCGAGGTCTTCCCGAGGCACATCGAGGAGCCGGTCTGCACCGCTGATCGTCACCGAGTACCGGTCGGGATAAGCGAAAAGCCACTCTGTGAGCGAGTTCACGACGCCGAGGATCAGCGGGCTGCCGGGCTTTGGCGCAAGCGCAAAATGCGCGTTCACGATGGAGCGGAATTCCACCGGGGCGAGGAGACCGGGCAACACCTCCCGGGCGACCCAGGGCGGCAGCGCCAGAACGATTCCATCCTCGGGGCCGATCGCCTCGGGGCCGTCCGAGAACAGGAGCTGCCCGACTCGGCCGTCGGCGATGTCGAGGCCGCGCAGGCGCCGGCCGAGTCGGATCTCGCAGCCGTGCGCCGTCAGGTAGCGCAGGGCCGGGTCCACGAAGGCGTAGGACAAGCCCTCCACCGCCACCAGGGGACGGCAGGCCTTGCCGCCGGCGCCCAGGGTCTCGCGCAGGATCTTGGCCGCCAGCCCGACATCGCTGTCCCGGGGCTCGGTGTTGAGCGCGGCCAGCAGCACCGGATGCCAGAGCTTGGCGTAGAGATCGCCCTCGCAGGCCATGCTGTCGCCGATCGTGCCGCCCGCGCCTTCCGGCTTGCCGGAGGCCGCACGCAGGATCCCGAGCGGAGCGAGATAATCGCGGGCGCGGGTGCCGGGGACACGGCGCGACGGGCTCATCACCCACCAGGGCAGCCGCCCGGCATTGGGACGCAGGCACCAGCGGTCGCCGGTCTTGAGGTCGGCGAAGTCGAACGCCGCCTCGTCGGGGCCGGTGAGCGCGTCGGCGGGGGCGCCGACGGTCTTGAGGAAACCGAGCGCGTCGGCATTGCCCGACAGCAGCAGATGGTTGCCGTTGTCGATCGTGAGGCCCAGCGACGGATCGTAATAGGAGCGGCAGCGCCCGCCAGCCTGCTTGGCGGCCTCGTGCAGCACCACCTGGGCACCGGTCTCGGCGAGCGCGACGGCCGCGGAGAGGCCGGCCAAGCCGGCCCCGACGACGTGGATGCGTCCCATCAGATCAGGCCGTGCCGGAGGACGACGGCGAGCAACGCCAGCTTGCCGGGCTTGACCCGGGCGCGGGGCATCGCCCAGCCGCGGGCGATCACCGCCTTGAGGTAGAGATGGTAGGCCGCCGCCATCAGCCGGGCGGCCTTGGTCGCCTTGCGGGGGCTGCGCCGGATGATCTCCCAGGTCGCCTGGTAATGCTCCTCGGCCTCCCGGGCCACCGACAGGCAGACTTCGCCGATGCGCGGATGGCCGATCGCCTCCAGGGGGGTCGGATCGCTCAGGCCGATGGCGGCCAGCTTCTCACGGGGCAGGTAGAGGCGGCCGCGCTCGGCATCCTCGTCGATGTCCCGGAGGATGTTGGTGAGCTGGAGCGCCCGGCCCTGGTGCCAGGCGAGCCGGATGCCGTCCGCCTCGGGCATGCCGAAGATCCGCACCGACAGGCGGCCGACCGCGCTCGCGACCCGGTCGCAGTAGAGGTCCAGGGTCTCGGCATCGGGGGCGACGATATCCTCGACCGCATCCATGGCCATGCCGTCGATGACCGCCTGGAAATCCTCGCGCTTGAGGTCGTAGCGGCGCACCGGCTCGACGAGGTCACGCACCCGCGCAGCCGGCCGCCCGGCATAGAGGGCGTCGATATCGGCGCGCCAGCGGTCGAGCTCGACCTGCCGCACCACCCGCGTGCCGCCGTCGTCGGCGACGTCATCGACGGAGCGGCAGAAGGCGTAGACGGCGTACATCGCCTCGCGCCGCTCCTTCGGGAGCAGGCGCATGGCGGTGTAGAACGAGGAGCCGGCGGCCGGCAGGGCCGGGGCGGCGGTCCCCTCGGCGGGGGCAGTGGTCGCGGTGGCGCTCACGAGCGGATTCCCTGAGCCGCGGCCCGCACGGTCCGGCCCCGGAAGGGCCGGCGCGCCAGGGTGGCGGCGACACCGCCGAGCGCCGTGAGGGCGAAGGCGGCCTTGCCGTGATGGACTTTTTCCGAGAGTGGATCGCGCGTGGTCAGCCCCTTGGCGAGCACCACGGCGAGGCGGTGGATCGCGGCGATCTCGAGGGACAGCCGCAGATCGTCGATCAGGTCCGGCAGGACAGCGCCCTCGTCGAGGAGGTCGAGGCAGCGCTGCGCCAGTTCGGCGATCACGGCCCGGAGCTGCGGGCTCGCCTTCGGGGCACCCAGCATGGCGATGCTCGCGCCATGTCGATCCAGAGTGTCTTGCGGGATGTAGACCCGGTCGAGCCCCGAGAAATCCTTGCCGCAATCCTGGAGGTGATTGATGATCTGGAGCGCCGCGCAGATCGCATCGGAGGCCTTATAGACCCGGGCCGGATCCTCACCGTGCACGTCGAGGACGAAGCGCCCGACCGGCATCGCCGAGTAGCGGCAATAGTGGATCAGCTCGTCCCAGTTCGCCGTACGGTTCTTGCGCGCGTCCATCCGGAACGCGTCGAGCAGTTCCAGCGCGTGGCGGGGCGGCAGGCCTCGTGCGGCCAGTTCGCGCTTGAGCGGCTCCGCCTCGGGATCGGACGGGCCGGCCCCGGTGAGCGCATCGGCCAGCCGGTCGAGCAGCGCGAGCTTGCGCTCGGACGACAGCTCCGTGTGGTCGGCCACGTCGTCGCCGGCGCGGACGAAGTTGTAGAAGGCCAGGATCGCACCGCGATGGCGCGGGTGGATCAGGTGCGAGGCGACTGGAAAATTCTCGTCGCGGTGGCCCTTGCCGGAGCGCGCCGCGGTCGCGGTGTCGAGCTTGCTCATCCGAGATACCCGGCTTGGCGGAACCACGCGATCGCGTCGGACAGGCCTTCGCGATAGGGGCGCGCCGTATAGCCCAGCTCCGCCCGGGCCTTCTTGTCGGAAAAGAACATCCGGTAGCGGGACATGCGGATGCCGTCGATGGTGGCGAACGGCTGACGGCCGGTGACCCGGGCGGCGAGCTGGGCGAAGAACGCCACCGGATAGACCGCGGCCCGCGGCAGGTTGACGGTCGGGGGCTTGCGCCCGACCATCCCGGCGATGTCGGCGAGCATCTGCGACAGGAACACGTCCTCGCCGCCGAGGATGTAGCGCTCGCCGATCCGGCCCTTGCGGAGCGCCAGCAGATGGCCCTGGGCCACATCGTCCACATGGGCGAGGTTGAGCCCGGTATCCACGAAGGCCGGCATCTTGCCCAGCGCCGCCTCCTGGATGATCCGGCCGGTGGGGGTCGGCTTGACGTCCCGGGGGCCGATCGGCGTCGACGGGTTGACGATCACCGCCTGCAAGCCGTCCCGGGCGATCATCTCCTCGACCACGCGCTCGGCCACGACCTTGCTGCGCTTGTAGGCGCCGATGGCGGTCTCGGGCGTCAGCGGCATGGTCTCGTCGGAGGGCGTGACCCCGTCGGCCGGCGGTTTGATGGTGGCAACGCTCGACGTGTAGACCACCCGCTCGACGCCCGCATCGAGGGCCGCGCGCATCATCAGGCGGGTGCCGTCGCGGTTGGTGCGGACGATCTCCTCCATATCCGGCGCCCAAAGCCGGTAATCGGCGGCGGCGTGGATCAGATAGCGCTGGCCGCGTAGGGCGGCGGCAACGGCCGCCGGGTCGCGCATGTCGCCTTCGGCGATCTCGACATCGGTCCAGGTCAGGTTCCGGCGCGGGCTCGTGGCGCGCACGAGGATGCGCACCGGGAAGCCGGCCCGGCGGAACACGTCGACCAGGGCGGAACCGAGGAATCCGCTTGCGCCGGTGATCAGCACGGGGCCGACCTCGGACGGGCCGGAGGAAGTGGCCTCTACCATCACATGTCTAAAGCGTTGCGGAATGCCGGCGCGGGCGGGGGACCCCGCCGCGCCGCGCTTGTGTCATCGAACCGCCTGGGCGGCAAGCGAGGGGCGAGACCGCATCCCCCGCCGCTTTGGGCCAGGATCAGGCCAGGCGCAGGCGCGAACGGCCTTCCTTGCGCTCCGGCAACGTGGCGAGCGCGGTCTTGACGATGGTGGCGGCGTCGAGGCCGGCCTCGGCGTACATCTTCTCCGGGCTGTCGTGGTCCTGGTACAGATCCGGCAGCGTCAGCGTCCGTACACGCACCCGGCCCGCATCCAGCGCGCCCTGCTCGGACAAGAGGTGCAGCACCATCGCCCCGAACCCGCCGCGCGAGCCCTCCTCGATGGTGATCAGCACCTCATGGCTCTGCGCCAGGTCCAGGATCAGCGCCTCGTCCAACGGCTTGGCGAAGCGCGCATCCGCCACGCTCACCGCCACGCCCTGGTCCGCCAGCGCATCCGCTGCCTTCAGGGCCTCGGACAGCCGCGTGCCGAGGCTGAGGATCGCCACCCGCGCCTCCGGGTCCCGGCGGACCACCCGGCCCTTGCCGATCGCAAGCACATCGCCCCGCTCCGGCAGCTCGACGCCGACGCCCTCGCCGCGCGGATAGCGCAGGGCGATCGGGCCGCTGTCATGCGCGTGCGCGGTCGCCACCATGTGCACCAGCTCGGCCTCGTCGGACGCCGCCATCACAGTCATGTTCGGCAGGCAGCACAGATACGCCAGATCGAAGGCCCCGGCATGCGTCGCCCCGTCGGCGCCGACCAAGCCAGCCCGGTCCAGGCAGAACCGCACCGGCAGGTTCTGCAACGCCACGTCGTGCACGACCTGGTCGTAGGCCCGCTGCAGGAAGGTCGAGTAGATCGCCACGAACGGCCGGTAGCCTTCCGTCGCTAGGCCGCCGGCGAACGTCACCGCGTGCTGCTCGGCGATGCCGACGTCGAAGGTCTTGTCGGGGTGGGCTTTCCCAAAGAGATCGATGCCGGTGCCGCCGGGCATCGCCGCGGTGATCGCCACGACCTTGTCGTCGGCGTCGGCCGCCTTGATCAGACTCTCGCCGAACACCCGGGTATAGGCCGGGGCGTTGGGCTTGGCCTTGGCCTGGACGCCCGAGACCACGTCGAACTTGACCACGCCGTGATAGCGGTCGGCCGAGGCCTCGGCCGGGGCGTAGCCCTTGCCCTTCTGGGTG
>NZ_JAKSYO010000104.1 GCF_022829635.1 Methylobacterium sp. E-066 | reverse complement strand
TGTGTTTCGGCGTGCAACTTTGACCCCGTGAGGCGGGGGATCGGCGTCCAATTCTGACCCCCTAACCTCGTTCTCGCAGACTGCCCTCCGGTACGGCCGGAAGGGTGGTGTAGGGGGATGAAGGGCGTGGACACGATTGCGCGCATCCGGCGCGAGTTCTTCACCCGCGGCCGCGCGATCAAGGACATCGTCCGCGACCTGCACGTCTCCCGCAACACGGTCCGGAAGGTCATCCGGTCGGGGGCCACCGCCTTCGCCTACGAGCGTGAGGTGCAGCCGCTGCCCAAGCTCGGGCCGTGGCGCGACGATCTCGATCGGATGCTGAGCACCAACGCCGGCAAGTCTTCCCGCGAGCGGCTGACGCTGATCCGGATCTACGAGGCGCTACGCGGGCTCGGCTACGAGGGCGGCTACGATGCCGTTCGGCGCTATGCCAAAACCTGGAAGCGCGAGCGGGCCTCGGTCACGGCGCAGGCGTTCGTGCCGCTCACCTTCGCTCCGGGCGAGGCCTACCAGTTCGACTGGAGCCACGAGATCGTGCTGATCGGCGGCACGACCGTCACGGTCAAGGTCGCCCACGTCCGACTCTGCCACTCGCGCATGCTGTTCGTGCGGGCCTATCCGCGCGAGAGCCAAGAGATGGTGTTCGACGCCCACGACCGGGCGTTCGCGTTCTTCCGCGGCACCTGCCAGCGCGGCATCTACGACAACATGAAGACCGCGGTCGAGACGATCTTCGTCGGACGCGAGCGTGCCTACAACCGCCGCTTCCTGCAGATGTGCTCGCACTACCTCGTCGATCCAGTCGCCTGCACGCCGGCCTCGGGCTGGGAGAAGGGCCAGGTCGAGAACCAAGTCGGGCTGGTGCGCGAGCGCTTCTTCACCCCGCGTGTCCGGGTGAAGAGCTACGAGGAGCTGAACGCGCTCCTGCTCGATCAGGTGATCGCCTACGCCAAGGCCCATCCCCATCCCGAGGAGCGCGAGCGCACCGTCTGGGAGCGGTTCGAGGCCGAGCAGGCAGCCCTCGTTCCCTATGCCGGCCGCTTCGACGGCTTCCACGCCATCACCGCCTCGGTGTCCACGACCTGCCTCGTGCGCTTCGACAACAACCGATACTCGGTCATGGCCTCCGCCATCGGCCGGCCGGTCGAGGTGCGGGCCTACGCCGAGCGCGTCGAGATCCGGCAGGACGGGCTCGTCGTCGCCGAGCACGAGCGCGCCTTCGGGCGGGATCAGACCGTGTTCGATCCCTGGCACTACGTCCCCGTGCTGGCCCGCAAGCCCGGCGCGCTCCGGAACGGCGCACCGTTCAAGGACTGGGTGCTGCCTCCCGCCCTCGACCGGGTCCGACGCAAGCTCGCCGGCAGTGCCGGAGGTGACCGGCAGATGGTGGAGATCCTCACCGCCGTGCTCGGCGATGGGTTGCCGGCGGTCGAGGCGGCCTGTGCCGAGGCCCTGCGCGAGGGCGTGCACTCGGCCGACATCGTCCTCAACATCCTCGCCCGGCAGCGCGAGCCGACCGCGCCCGTCACCATCCTGACGCCTGAGAGCCTGCGGCTGCGCCACGAGCCGGTCGCGGATTGCGCCCGCTACGACAGCCTGAGGAGCCCCCCATGATGGAACGCCAGAACATCCTCGCCACCATGGGCGAGCTCAAGCTGTTCGGGATGAAGGCCGCCTACGACGAGATCATCAAGATCGCGGTCAAGCGCACCTACGAGCCGCAGCAGATCGTCGGTGACCTGCTCCAGGCCGAGATCTCCGAGAAGCAGGCACGCTCGATCCGCTACCAGATGACCATCGCCAAGCTGCCCCTGGCCAAGGACATCGCCGAGTTCGCCTTCGACGGCACACCGATCAACGAGGGTTTGGTACGCGCGCTCTCCAGCGGGGAGTTCCTGGCGCATCAGCGCAACGTCGTGCTCGTCGGCGGCACCGGCACCGGCAAGACCCACCTCGCCATCGCCATCGCGCGAGCCTGCATACGAGACGGGGCGCGGGGCCGGTTCTACAACGTCGTCGACCTCGTCAACCGGCTCGAAGCCGAGGCACGCGCCGGCCGGCAGGGCCGCATCGCCGACCACCTCGCCCGGCTCGACCTCGTGGTGCTCGACGAGCTCGGCTACCTGCCGTTCGCGCAGTCGGGCGGCCAGCTCCTGTTCCACTTGATCAGCAAGCTTTACGAGACCACCTCGATCGTGGTCACCACCAACCTCGCCTTCGGGGAATGGCCGAGCGTGTTCGCCGGCGACGCCAAGATGACCACGGCGCTGCTCGACCGGCTCACCCACCATTGCGAGATCGTCGAGACCGGCAACGAGAGTTGGCGCTTCAAGAACCGTGCCTGAGGCCGGCACACAGGTCGCGCCTGCTGGACCCCTGATCAGCCCGGCTGCGCCACCCCGACCCGCTTCGCCGGACTGACTAGGGACGTCCCGTCAGCCCCATCCGGGGGGTCAAAGTTCGACGCCGATCCAGGGTCAATGTTCAACGCTGTTTGACA